>CAZYQX010000009.1:0-77280 GCA_964649985.1 uncultured Pseudomonadales bacterium
TGCTGTTGCTGTTGCTGTTGCTGTTGCTGTTGCTGTTGCTGTTGCTGTTGCTGTTTGGCTTTTTTGATCACGTCCAGGTTGTGCTGGGCGTCGCTGAGCTTTGGGTTTTTCTGCAGCGCCTGCTGGAAGGCCTGTTCGGCCTCGTCCAGTTTTCCTGAACGGGCCAGGGCCACGCCGCGGTTGTAGTCGCTCTCGGCGCTGGTGTCGCGGCCAAAGGCCTGGGCGGCCTGCTCATAGGCCTGTTGCCGGTATTCGGCGGCGCCCTGCCACAGGGGCTGGGTGAACTGCTTGGCAGCCTGCTGGTATTGCTGTTGTTCAAAGGCCTTGGCGGCCTGCTGGTCGGGGGTCTGCCACAGATCCTGCCAGCCGAAGGCGTGGCTGGGTTCGGGCTGCAGGAACAGCGCGCACAGGCCGAGCAGGGCGCCGCGCCTGAAGGCCAGGGCGCAGATCGGCACCAGCAACAGCAGCAGCCAGTAGCCCTCATCCTGCCATTGCTGCAGCTTGCGGCCGCTCTCCTGCAGGGGCGCGTCCAGGGCAGGGTTTTGCGTGGGGGCCAGTAGGAAGTCGAGGTCGCGGTTGTCGAGCTGGATGTCGCTGTAGCGCCCGCCCACGCGCTGGGCCAGTTGCTGTAACAGGGGGCGATCCAGCCGCACGGTGACAACCCCCTGCTGGGGATCCTTGATGAATTCTCCGTTGGGCAGGGGAATCGGGGCGCCTGTCTCGGTAGCTATACCGAGAATGGCGAGGCGGGCGTCGCTACCCTGTAGGGCATGTTCTATGGCCTCCTGTTCGTCGAGGCTCATGCCGTCTGCAAACAACAGCAGGGTGGGGCGTTTGATGCCGGCCTGCTTGGCCATGCGCAGGGCCAGGGCGATGGCCTGCTCTGGGCGGCTGCCGACGGCGGGCATGGTGGCGGGGTCGAGGGCGGGGAGCAGGTTGCGGATGGTATCCACGTCGTCAGTTAGCGGTGTGACCACATGAGCCCCGCCAGACCAGGCAATCAACGCGGTGAGGCCTTCATGGCGCGCGCTGAGGATGTCCTGGATTTTCTGCTGTGCACGCTGGTAGCGGCTGGGCTTGAGGTCGGTGGCGTAGGTGGAGAGCGTCAGGTCGTAGAGGATGAACAGGGCATCGCTGCGCTGGTTGGCCTGGGTGGCGCTCTGCCGCCAACTGGGGCCCGCCAGGGCGAGAATGGCCAGCAGCCAGGCCATGCCCAGCAACAGCGCCCAGTGATTGCGCGCCTGGGGCTGTTGCCGCAGCAGGTGCGGCAGCAATTGCGGGTCAATCACCTGCTGCCAGCGGCCGGAGCGCGCCCGGCGCAGGTGCCAGCGCCAGGCGAGCAGGAGGGCCGGCAGCAGGGCCAGCAGCCAGCCGGGCCGCAGCCAGTGGAATTCGTTGATCAAGGCGCTCATGCGCTCGCCCTCGGTTGGCGCGGGAACAGCGCGGCGGCACAGGCCAGCAGGCTGAGCAGCAGGCCGAGCCCGAGTGGCCAGTGGAACCATTCGGTGGTGGGCCGCACCCGGCTGCCTGCTTGTTTGAGGGGTTCCAGCTTGTCCAGCTCCTGGTAAATCTCATGCAGCTGTTCGCTGCTGCGGGCGCGGAAGTAGCGCCCACCGGTGCGCTGGGCGATGAGCTTGAGCAGGTCTTCGTCCAGATCGGCCGAGGGATTCACCCGCTGGGCCCCCAGGCCGCTGCCGAACAGGCCGGGTTGGATCATTTCGTCGGCGCCGATGCCGATGGTGTAGATGCGCAGCTGGCTGCGCTCGGCTAGCCCGGCGGCCTGCTCCGGTGAAATCTGCCCGGCGGTGTTGGCGCCATCGGTGAGCAGCAGCAACACTCTGGCCGGTTGTGGCCGCGCCTGCAGTTTCTTGATGGCCAGGCCAATGGCGTCGCCGATGGCGGTCGCCTTGCCGGCAAAGCCGATCTGGGCCTCCTGCAGCAGGGTTTTCACCGTCTTGCCGTCGAAGGTGAGGGGCGCCTGCAGATAGGCGCGCTCGCCAAACAGGATCAGGCCGACCCGGTCTCCCTCCCGGGCGGCGAGGAAGTTGCCCAGCAGGTGTTTGACCACCTCGATGCGCGGCGCGGCTTGGTCATTCCAGCGCATGTCCTCGGTGCTCATGCTGCCGGAGATATCCACCGCCACCATCAGGTCGCGGCCGGTGGCGGGCAGCTGCTCGGCCTCACCCACCCATTGGGGGCGCGCGGCGGCCAGCAGCAGGCAGAGCCAGATCAGCCACAGGCTGGCCAGGCCGAGGCGCGAGGTCGCAGGCGAAGGCGGTTCGCTCTGCATCGCCACCATGCGGGCGGCGAAGGGCAGGTAGAGCGCATCGCCGCCCTGTGGTTGGGCGGGCAGCAGGCGACGCAGCAGCCAGGGCAGTGGCAGCAGGGCGAACATCCAGGGCCAGGCGAACTGAAACACGGCGTCTCCTAGCGGTGGCGGCGCAACCAGCGCTGCGCCTCCTGGCGCAGGCCGGGTGGCAGGCGGTGATCACCGGGGGCGTAAGTGGCGCTGGCCAGCAGAGCGGCGGAGGCCGCTGAAAAAGGCGGTTTGCGGCAGCGGGCCTGCAGAAAATCCACCCAGGCCTGGCCGTGCAGGGCGGCGGCCTCGGCCTGGCCATAGCGGGCGATGGCACAGCGCTTGAGCAGCCGGTTGAGTTGTGGCAGGTCGCGTTGGCTGGCCAGGGCGGCCAGCGCGGCGCGGCGGTAGGCGTTGCGGCGCCAGTGCCGGTAGCCCAGCCAGGTGCAGAGGGCGAGGCCGAGTAACACCAGGGCCGCCAGCATCCACCAACCGGGGGCCGGCGGCCAGGCGCCAATGGCGGCGGGCAGGTGGATGTCGCGCAGCTCGGCCAGCGGATCAGCGTTGCCCATGTGGCCGACTCCGCTGGTTTTGCATGAAGTGCTGCAGTTGCGGCAGCAGCTCCGCATCATTGCGCAGGCCGAGCAGGGGGATGCCCAGCCGGCCCAGGGCCTGGCGGTGCTGTTCCCAGCGCTGGTCGAATTGCTGCCGATATTGCTGGCGGCGCTGTGCCAGGCGGGTGTCGAGCCAGCGGGTGTGCTGGCCGTCGCTGATGGCGTAGCCGTCCGCCGGGGGTAGCTCCTGCTCCAGGGCGTCGTAGATGGCGATGCAGGCGATGTCGTGGTGCTGGCTGAGCCAGTAGAGTTCGCTGTTCAGCGAGGCGTCCAGGCTGGCCCAGTCCACGATCAGAAACAGCGCACTGCCGGGGCGCAACACCCGTCGCAGCTGTTGCAAGGCGGGCAACAGGCCGCCGGGGCTGGTGGGGGCGCTGGGCTCCGGGGCGGCCAGCTGCTGCAGCCAGTGCAACACGGCGGCCGTCCGGCGCTGGGGGCGCAGGTCCACACAGTGTTGTTCACGCAGGATCATGCCGCCGACGCGGTCGCCGTCATCCAGCGCGGCCCAGGCCAGCAGTGCCGCCGTGCTGGCGGCGGTGACCTGTTTGAAGCGGCGCTGGCTGCCGAAGGCCATCTGCTGGCTTTGCTCCACCAACAGGAACACCGGCCGCTCGCGCTCCTCGCGAAACAGCTTGGTGTAGGTCTTGCCGCTGCGGGCGGACACGCGCCAGTCGATGGCGCGGATGTCGTCGCCGGCCTGGTATTCGCGCACCTCCTCGAACTCCAGCCCGCGGCCGCGGAAGTGGGTGCGGTAGCCGCCGCTCAACAGGCTACGGGCCGGGCTGCTGCGGCCAGGATGGAGCCCCTGGCAGTGCTCCCGCGCCTGCAGCAACAGCGGCAGGCTGGGTTGAACCCCCGTCGGCTCGTAGCGCATGTTGGGGCTTTTCAGGCTCATGCGACGGGCACGTGCAGCAGCAGCTGGTTGATCACGTGATCGGCGCTGATGCCCTCGGCCTGGGCCTGGAAACTCAGGATCAGGCGGTGGCGCAGCACGGCGTGGGCGATGCGCTGAACATCGTCCGGGCTGACGAATTCACGCCCCGCCAGCCAGGCGTGGGCTCGGGCGCAACGTTCCAGCGCGATGCTGGCGCGCGGGCTGGCGCCGTATTCGATCCAGCGCGCCAGCTCGGCGTTGTAGGCTGCAGGGCGGCGGGTGGCGATCACCAGCTGCACGATGTATTCCTCCAGCGCCGGCGCCAGGTACAGCGCCTGCACCGCCTCCCGGGCGGCGAACAGCGCCTGCTGGGGCAGCGGTGTGGGCGGCGGCGCGGGGGTGTGGCTGGCCTCCTGCCGGGCCAGGCGCAGGATCTGCCGTTCGGCGGTGGCATCCGGGTAGTCCACCAGCACCTGCATCAGGAAGCGGTCCAGCTGGGCCTCCGGCAGCGGGTAGGTGCCCTCCTGCTCGATCGGGTTCTGGGTCGCCATCACCAGAAACAGCGGCGGCAGCGGGAAGGTCTCGCGGCCGATACTGATCTGGCGCTCGGCCATGGCCTCCAGCAGGGCGGACTGCACCTTGGCGGGGGCGCGGTTGATCTCGTCCGCCAGCACCAGGTTGTGGAAGATGGGGCCGGGCTGGAAGTGAAAGGAGCCATCTTGCGGGCGGTAGATCTCGGTGCCGGTGACATCCCCGGGCAGCAGATCCGGCGTGAACTGGATGCGGTGGAAATCCGCCTCCATGCCCTGGGCCAGTGCCTTGATCGCTTTGGTCTTGGCCAGGCCGGGTGCGCCCTCCACCAGGATGTGGCCATCGGCCAGCAGTGCCATCAGCAGGCTGTCGATCAGTTGCGGCTGGCCGACGATCTGCTGGTTCAGCCATTGGCGCAGGGTGTCTAGCTGTGAGCGAACATCCATTCGAGTCGTCCTGAATTTGTGGCCAGCTGATTGTAGCGGGGCTTGCCGGCGCGACCAATCCGCTATTGACCGGCGTCTGCCCGCAAGGTTCCTGTAGTGATCACCCCGTCGCTTGCTCAAACAACGCCGCGATGGCCTGCCATTCCTCTTCGCTTACGGGCATCACCGACAGCCGCGAGCCCTTCTGTACCAGCGCCATGCCCGCCAGTGCCGGCATGGCCCGCAGCGCATCCAGCGAGATGATGCGGGGCAGCTTGCGCACGAAGCGCACCTCCACCAGGCTCCAGCGCGGGTTGTCCGGCTTGCTGGCGGGGTCGAAATAGTCGCTGTCGGGGTCAAACTGGGTGGGGTCGGGGTAGGCCTCGCGCACCACCTCCGCCAGGCCCGCGATGCCCACCTGCTTGCAGCTGGAGTGGTAGATCAGCACGATGTCGCCCAGCCGTGCCTGGCGCAGGAAGTTGCGCGCCTGGTAGTTGCGAACCCCCTCCCAGGTGGCGGTGCCTTGGCGTTTCAGATCGTCGATGCCGAATACATCTGGTTCGGTCTTGTAGAGCCAGTGAGCCATGGGCTTGACGCAGTTCCGCTGCTTGCTGTTGAAAAGCCGGTTAGAATACACAAAAAGGTTCGGGAGTTTGAGGGACATGAGGTTATTCAAAACCTGTGCGTTGGCACTGTTGGTGGGTATCTCCGGCTGTGCTTCTGTGCGGGTGCAGACCGAGGCGGATCCCAGTATGGCGTTGGCCATGGCGCGCAGCTATCGTTGGGAGCGGCCGCCGATGGCGACAGGGGAGTGCAGTGCCCAGTCGCAGGCGGTGGATAAAGCGGTGCGCGACGTGGTGGATCAGCGTTTGAAGCGCATGGGCTTTGTGCGCGTGGAGCGCGGGGCTGATGTCGTGCTGGATTATCATATTGGCCAACACCAGGGCGCTAATGTGAGTGGTCCGCTGGGATCCGATGACTGCTTTCGCGAGTGGCGGGGTATGAAAGGTCGCGCCGTGGGGCCATCAGCTGCAGAAAAACTTCCCCCCTTCTACCGCGACTATGAATTGAGCCTGGAGATGACCAGTGAACAGCAGCAGCTGCGCTGGCGCGGGGTAGGTTTGAAACTCTACTCACAGCAGCTGGATGCAGAGGGTGAAGCTGAATTTGCGCAAGACGCGGCCGAGCATTTGATGAAGGCTTTTAAAGAAGCGCAGAAATAAGCCAAGCCGCTAAGAACAAAAAAGGGGGCGTGAAGCCCCCTTTTTTTGCCATCAGATCATCAGCCGTGATAGCGCTGGAAGATCAGGCTGGCATTGGTGCCGCCGAAGCCGAAACTGTTGGACATCACGCGCTCCAGCGCGACGTTTTCGATGGTTTTGGTCACGATGGGCAGGCCTTCGGCCTCTGCATCCAGGGTTTCCACATTCACCGAACCGGCGATGAAGTTGTCGCGCATCATCAGCAGGCTGTAGATGGCTTCCTGAACGCCTGCAGCGCCCAGTGAGTGACCCGACAGCGACTTGGTGGAGCTGATCTTGGGGACTGTCTGGCCAGCAAAGGTGGCCTTGATGGCGCCGAGTTCCTTCACATCGCCCACCGGGGTGGAGGTGCCGTGGGCGTTGATGTAGTCCAGCGGGCCGTCGACCGTCGCCATGGCCTGCTGCATGCAGCGCATGGCGCCTTCACCCGAGGGGGCCACCATGTCATAGCCGTCGGAGGTGGCGCCGTAGCCCACCACTTCGGCGTAGATCTTCGCGCCACGGGCTTTGGCGTGTTCGAGTTCTTCCAGCACCAGCATGCCACCGCCGCCGGCGATGACGAAGCCGTCGCGGTTGGCGTCGTAGGCGCGAGAGGCTTTGTCGGGCGTCTCGTTGTACTTGCTGGAGAGCGCGCCCATGGCGTCGAACAGTGCCGTCAGCGTCCAGTGTTCTTCTTCACCGCCGCCGGCGAACACCACATCCTGCTTGCCCCACTGGATCAGCTCGTAGGCGTTGCCGATGCAGTGTGCGCTGGTGGCGCAGGCCGAGGAGATGGAGTAGTTCACGCCCTTGATGGCAAAAGGCGTGGCCAAGCAAGCCGATACCGTAGACCCCATGGTCTGGGTCACGCGGTAGGGGCCCACGCGCTTGATGCCTTTTTCCTTCAGGATTTCGACCGCCTCCACCTGGCTGGCACTGGAGGCGCCACCGGAGCCCGCGATGATGCCTGCGCGTGGGTTGGAGGACTGCTCAGGGCTAAGGCCCGAATCGGCCAGCGCTTGTTGCATGGCGACAAAGGCGTAAGCCGCTGCGTTGCCCATGAAGCGCAATTGCTTGCGGTCAATCAGGGCTTCCAGGTCGATATCCACTGAGCCGGCCACATGGCTGCGGAAACCGTGGTCAATATAATCCTGCTTGAGGCGTATGCCAGACTTGCCATCGCGCAAGGCGCGAGACACTGTGTCGGCGTCATTGCCGAGGCAGGATACGATACCGAGGCCGGTGATGACGACGCGTCTCATCCTAGTAAATCCTCAAACAGTCAGGCGGATACGGAAAAGCTTATCAGAAACTGGGTTGGGCCGAGGTGAACAGGCCTACACGCAAGTCTTTGGCGGTGTAGATTTCCTTGCCGTCCACGTAAAGCACGCCGTCGGCGATGCCCATCACCAGCTTGCGCTCAATCACGCGCTTCAGGTGCAGGTGGTAGGACACCACTTTGGCATCGGGCAGCACCTGGCCAGTGAAGCGGATTTCTCCGGCCCCCAGCGCGCGGCCGCGGCCGGGGTTGCCACGCCAGCCCAAATAGAAGCCCACCAGCTGCCACATGGCATCCAGGCCCAGGCAGCCGGGCATGACGGGATCGCCGGGGAAGTGGCATTCAAAAAACCACAACTTTGGATCAATATCCAGCTCGGCTTTGATCTCGCCTTTGCCGTAGAGACCGCCCTCGGAAGAGATGTGAATGATACGGTCCAACATCAGCATCTTGTCGACGGGGAGCTGGGCATTGCCCGGGCCAAACAGGCGGCCGTGGCCGCAGTCGATCAGTTCTTCCTTCGTGAAGCTGCTTTTCATCATGGTAGGGCGGGCCGTGTCCGGGTGCGTTGGTGGGATACCAAGCGTGCAAAGCCCGCCATTGTAGCGTCTGGCCGAGCGTTGTCTATAGTAAGGAGGCCGCGTTTGCCAGCTGCAATAATGTTGGATCAAAAGGGTGATAGTTTGGGTGCCGCAGCTGGGGGGGTGCGTTGCTGTTGGCCCACGCTGGCCGTATCATGAGTTCGTGTGCAGTCGCTATAGTGTGATTGTCCGATTAACAAGAATAAGGAATTGGGCAAGGTGTTGTTTCCAGTGATTCTCTCCGGCGGGGTGGGCAGTCGCCTGTGGCCGGTGTCACGCGAGATGTATCCCAAGCAGTTTCTCGCGCTGGCCGATAGCGATGAAACCATGCTGCAGGCTACGGTAGGCCGTTTGCGCGGTGTGCCCGGTCAAGCGGGCACTATCGTGGTGTGCAATCAGGAGCACCGCTTTCTGGTGGCCGAACAAATGCGCGTTTGTGGCGGCGATGTCGCAGGCATCCTGCTGGAGCCCGTCGGGCGCAATACTGCGCCGGCCGTTGCGCTGGCGGCGTTGTTCGCGTTGTCGAAAGACCCTGAAGCCGAGTTGTTGGTGTTGCCGGCTGACCACGTGATTAAAGATGCTGCCGCCTTTCAGTCTGCTGTAGAGCAGGGGCGAGCCCTGTCTGCGCAGGGGATGCTGGTGACCTTTGGCATCGTGCCAACGGCGCCTGAAACGGGTTATGGCTATATCCAGCGAGGAGCCGCATTGCCCGCCGGGCAGGGTTATGCCATCGGTCGCTTTGTCGAGAAGCCGGATCTCCCAACCGCACAGACCTATGTAGAATGCGGTGAGTACTACTGGAACAGCGGCATGTTCCTGATGAAAGCGGCGACCTATCTGGACGAGTTGCAACAGCACGCCCCAGCCATGGTGAGTGCCTGCCGAGAGGCCATGGGGGCTTCTCAAGGGGACCTGGATTTCGTGCGAGTTGATAGCGCGTTGTTTGCGGCGTGCCCGTCGGACTCCATTGACTATGCGGTAATGGAGCGCACCCAGCGTGGTGCCGTGGTGCCGCTGAGCGCCGGTTGGAGCGACGTGGGGTCGTGGTCTGCGCTGTGGGAGGTGAATGACCTGGATGCCCAGGGCAACGCCTTTGCGGGTGATGTGGTGGCCCACGATGTCAGCAACAGTTATCTGCGCAGTGATTCTCGCCTGTTGGCGGCGGTGGGTGTCGACAATCTGGTGGTGGTCGAAACGCCTGACGCGGTCTTGGTGGCCGACAAGTCTAGGGTGCAAGACGTCAAGGTCATCGTCAACAAGCTGATGGGGGCTGGACGCGAGGAGGCCACCTCGCACAAAACGGTATTCAGGCCGTGGGGTTCGTATGAATCGCTGGTGAGCAGTGGGCGCTTTCAGGTGAAGCGCATTGTGGTCAACCCTGGGCAAAAACTCTCCTTGCAGATGCACCATCATCGTGCCGAGCACTGGATCGTGGTCAGTGGCACGGCCGAGGTCACCTGTGGAGAGCGGACCTTCCTGTTGGGGGAGGACCAATCGACCTATATTCCCTTGGGCAACCGGCACCGGTTGGCCAATCCCGGGGTGATTCCCCTTGAGATCATTGAGGTTCAGTCGGGCAGCTACCTCGGTGAGGATGATATCGTGCGGTTCGAGGATGTTTACGGCCGCAGCCCGCAATAACCCTTTTTTTATCCTCTGCTGGAGCAGAAGAAACTCATGATCAAAAAGTGCATTTTCCCGGTCGCTGGTTACGGCACCCGCTTCCTGCCCGCCACCAAGGCAATGCCCAAGGAAATGCTGCCGGTGGTCAACAAGCCGCTGGTGCAGTATGGCGTGGAAGAGGCGATGGAGGCCGGTCTGACCGATATCGGTTTCGTCACCGGTCGCGGCAAGCGCTCCATTGAGGATCATTTCGACGTCAACTACGAGCTGGAGCACCAGATCGCCGGCACCGGCAAAGAAAAGTATCTGGAAGGCATCCGCACCGTCATGGAGCGCTGCACCTTCTCCTTCACCCGTCAGGTGTCCATGCGCGGTCTGGGCGATGCCATCCTCACCGGTCAGCGACTGGTGGGCGATCAGCCCTTCGGCGTGATCCTGTCGGATGACCTGTGCACGGTTGCCGAAGGCGATGGCGTGATGGCGCAAATGGTGAAACTGTACAAGCAGTTCCGCTGCTCCATCGTGGCCATTCAGGAAGTGCCGATCGAAGAGACCGAGAAGTTCGGCGTGATCTCCGGTGAGTTGATCAAGGACGGTCTGTATCGCGTCATCGACATGGTCGAGAAGCCCAGCAAGGAAGAGGCGCCCAGCAACCTGGCGGTGATCGGGCGCTACATCCTGACCCCGGACATCTTCGACATCCTGCGCAACACCCCGCCCGGCAAAAACGGCGAGGTGCAGCTGACCGACGCCCTGCGCCAACAGGCTCAGGATGGTTGTGTGCTGGCGTACAAGTTCAAGGGCACGCGTTTCGACTGCGGTAGCGTGGAGGGCTTTGTAGATGCCACCCAGTACTGCTTCGAACACCACTACAAGCAAAAGGGCTGAGGACATCATCGCATGAGCCTGACGCTGACCTGTTTCAAGGCCTACGACATTCGCGGCCGCGTGCCGGATGAACTCAATGAGGACATCGCCTACCGCATCGGCCGCGCCTATGCCGACTTTCTCGGCGCCAAGCGCGTGGTGGTGGGGCGGGACATCCGCCTCACCAGCGAGAGCATGGCCCAAGCCGTGATCCGCGGCCTGAACGACGCCGGCGCCGATGTGTTCGACATCGGCCTGTGCGGCACCGAGGAGGTGTATTTCGCCACCTTCCACGGCGGCTTCGATGGCGGCATTGCCGTCACCGCCAGCCACAACCCGAAGGATTACAACGGCATGAAGTTCGTGCGCGAGGGCTCCAAGCCCATCAGCGGCGACACCGGCCTGAAAGAAATCCAGCGGCTGGCCGAGCAGGGCGAGTTCAAAACTTCCGAGCGCAAGGGTACGGTACAGGCGCTGGATAGCCGCCCGGCCTATATTCAGCACCTGCTGTCCTATATCGATGTGTCCGGCCTGAAGCCGCTGAAGATCGTGGTCAACGCCGGCAACGGTGGTGCCGGTGCGGTGGTGGATGCGCTGGAGCCGCATCTGCCATTCACCTTCATCAAGGTGCACCACCAGCCCGACGGCCACTTCCCCAATGGCGTGCCGAATCCGCTGCTGGAGGAAAATCGTGCGCCCACCATCGAGGCCATCAAGGCCCATGGTGCCGATCTCGGCATTGCTTGGGATGGTGACTTCGATCGCTGCTTCTTCTTCGATCAGAACGGCGAGTTCATCGAGGGCTACTACATCGTTGGCTTGCTGGCCGAGGCCTTCCTGGCCAAGACGCCGGGGGCGAGCATCGTTCACGATCCGCGCCTGACCTGGAACACGATGGATATCGTTCAGCGCGGTGGTGGCAAGCCCATCCTCACCAAGACCGGCCACGCCTTCATCAAGGAGCGCATGCGCCTTGAGGATGCGGTGTACGGCGGTGAGATGAGCGCGCACCACTACTTCCGCGACTTTGCCTACTGTGACAGTGGCATGATTCCCTGGTTGTTGGTGGTCGAACTGATCAGCCGCAGCGGCAAGAGCATGTCCCAGCTGGTGGGCGAGTGCGTGGCGGCCTATCCGGTGAGTGGTGAGATCAACAACCGCATTGAGGATCCAAAGGCGGTGCTGGACAAGCTGCAAGCCCACTATGGCCCCAGTGCCAAGGCGGTGGATCACACCGACGGCCTGAGCATGGAGTTCGAGGGCTGGCGCTTCAACGTGCGCATGTCCAATACCGAGCCGGTGGTGCGGCTGAATGTCGAGGCCCGTGCCGACGCGGCCTTGATGCAGCAGAAAACCGCCGAAATCCTTGCATTGATGGGCGTTTGACGCCCAGCCGCAAGCGCGCGCTGGTCACCAGCCTGCTGCGTAGTAGAAACGGATCCAAACGGGTCCGTTTCTTTTTTTAGGCGCTGCTGTCCTTATTCTCAACGCGCCCAGCTGTAGGGGGCGTTGAGGTCGGGTTGCGATAATTGTGCTTGTCATGCTGACCGGGTTTACCCGGCACGAGTTCGGTAGGGAGCTAAGCTGGTGCGTTCCACTCGCGACATTGACCCTCTGTTGGGGGGCGGTGGCTTGGTGTCAGGTCAGCGGCGAGGCATTTACTTGCCTGTGCTCGCGCTGCTGGCGAGCATCGCCGGCATTTTCCTGTTTGGCTGGAGGCCAACGCTCGCCCGTGGTGTATGGCTTGATGAGGCCTATACCCTGCACTTTGTGAGTGGCGGCTGGTCTGCTCTCTGGCGCTATATCACAAGCTCTGAAGCGAATATGGGGCTGTACTACCTGCTGCTGCTGCCCTGGCGCACACTGGATGACGGGGTTGCGTGGCTGCGCCTGTTTTCATTGCTGTGTTTTGCCGGGCAACTATTTTTGTTGTGGTGTCTGGCGAGGCGCTATATGAGGCCGGAAGCGGCCCTTTGGGTGCCGGCATTCACGGCCATGCACTTTTTCTGCATGCGTTATGGGCTCGAGATTCGCGGCTACGCCTTGGCTGGGCTGCTGTGCGTGGCGAGTACGCTGGCGTGGTTGTCGGCGCTGGATCATGGGCGTTTCAAGGCCTGGGCGCTTTATGTGCTGACGATGGTCGCCGCCGCGTACTGCCATTTTTTTGCGCTGTTGCTGGTGCCGGCACTGGTGGTGTTCGCTACCTTGGTCACGGCGGGAGGGCTGTGGAAACGGCCGGCGTTCTACCTGGCGCATGTGCTGATCGGCTTGTTGGTGTTGCCGCTGGCGTGGTTCATCCTCTCACATGATCAGGGGCAATTGGCGTGGGTGCCGCCGCTGAATGCCACCCATGTGCTGGATGCGCTAGTCGTGTATGCCGGTGCAGGGGAGTCCGCCGCGGGTTGGCAGCGGTGGGCCTTGCTGCCCGCCGCCGCTGCGCTGCTGTTCCTGGGCGTTAACTGGGGGCGCGTGCGGGGCAAGCCTGGCGTCATGCTCGGGCTTTGCCTGGCCTTCATTCCCATGCTGTTGCTGGGGCTGTTGTCGTTGTACAAGCCGGCTTTTATCGCGCGCTACCTGGCGGCATTCGTACCGTTCTGGCTGTTGGCATTGGTGTTGGTGCTGCAGAGTGTGCCAGGGCGGCACTGGCGCAATGCCGTGTTATCGGGTTGGCTGTTGTTGTTGGGCAGTGGCTCTATCGCCTATGGCGAGCGAGGGGGGGAGGCCTGGCGGCAGGTGGCGCAGGTGATGTCCACGCAATGCCACGCGGATGAGCCCGTGGTGTTTTACGCGCCGTTCAGTCAGGTGTCGCTGGCGGCGGTGTTGCCGCCCGGCCCGGCGGCCGGCTGCCGCTGGCAGCCGTTGCCCTTTGCATTGACGCCCGCCACCCATTTCATGCCGCCGGAGCACTACCCCGCTGATCTGTCGAGGCTGTTGCGTGGGCACGGCCAGGCCTGGCTGATCCGGCACCGGGACTACGCCCTGCCGACCGAGCTACTGGCCAGCTACCGGCGCCAGCTTCGCTTGCATGTGGGGGCGTGTGTGCAGGTACATCGTTTTGAAGGGATCTGGCTGGAGCGCTATAGCCGTACGTGCGCGCCGGAGTGATCGGGCGGTTAATCGCGGTGGTGGTGATCGCCGCCCGGGGAGTGCCCCTGGGCGGCGAGTCTGTTCAGACCTTGTAGTAGTCCTTGTACCATTCCACGAAACGCGCAATGCCCACTTCCACCGGCGTGGACGGGCTATAGCCGGTATCCTGAATCAGCGCATCGACGTCGGCGTAGGTGTCTGGCACGTCACCTGGCTGCAGCGGCAGCAGGTTCAGCTCAGCCTTCATCCCCAGGTTTTCTTCCAGCAGCCGGATGTAGTCCAGCAGCTCCACCGGGCGATTGCTGCCGATGTTGTAGATGCGGTAGGGGGCCGATGACGTCGCGGGATCTGGGTGATCCCCGCTCCACTCCGGATTCGGCGTGGCGACTTTGTCCAGCGTGCGGATCACGCCCTCGACGATGTCATCCACATAGGTGAAATCCCGGCGGTGCTTGCCGTAGTTGAACACCTGGATCGGCTTGCCGGCCAGGATATCGCGGGTGAACATGAACAGGGCCATGTCCGGCCGGCCCCAGGGGCCGTAAACGGTGAAGAAGCGCAGGCCAGTCGTGGGTAGATTGAACAGGTGGCTGTAGCTGTGGGCCAGCAGTTCGTTGGATTTCTTGGTGGCCGCATACAGGGTCAGCGGGTGATCAACGTTGCCGTGCACCGAAAACGGCATGTTGGTGTTGGCACCGTATACCGAGCTAGTGGAGGCGTACACCAGGTGCTCGACCTGATTGTGGCGGCACCCCTCCAGCACGTTACCGAAGCCCACCAGGTTGGCATTGATGTAGGCGGCCGGGTTTTCCAGCGAATAGCGCACGCCGGCCTGGGCCGCCAGATTTACCACGCGCTGGGGTTGGTATTTGCGGAATACCTCGGCCATGGCCGGGGCGTCTTCCAGGCTGGCGCGAATGTCCGTGAATCCGCTATGGCAGGTGAGACGTGCCAGGCGTGCCTTCTTCAGGTTCACATCGTAGTAGTCGTTGAGGTTGTCAACGCCGATGACTTCGTCGCCACGCTCCAGTAAGCGGAGGGCAAGCTGAGAGCCGATGAAACCGGCAGTGCCGGTGACAAGAATGCGCATGTGGTGTTCTCTGCTCGGTTAAAGACGGCCGTCACTGGCGGTCTTGGGGAGGACATATTTCACATCGTAGAGGATGTGTGCAGGTTTGCCCAAGGCGCGAATGGCATCTACGCCCATTTTCTTGAACTGATCGTGGCCCACGCACAAAATGATGGCGTCATAACGGCCTGGTTCAGGTTGGGCAATGGGGGTCAGGCCGTATTCGTGTTCAGCTTCGCTGGCATCCACCCAGGGGTCGAATACATCAATCTGGGCATTGAACTGCTGCAGTTCGTGAATAATGTCGACCACCCGCGTGTTGCGCAGATCCGGGCAGTTTTCCTTGAAGGCGAGCCCCATCACCAGCACCTTTGAGTCCACGACCGGGATGCGGTTGCGGGTCATCAGCTTTACCACACTCTCCGCCACATAGTTGCCCATGCCGTCGTTGATGCGGCGGCCGGCCAAGATCACCTCGGGGTGATAGCCGATCTCCTGCGCCTTGTGGGTCAGGTAGTAGGGGTCCACGCTGATGCAGTGGCCGCCCACCAGTCCTGGGCGGAAGGGCAGGAAGTTCCACTTGGAGCCGGCGGCTTCGAGTACTTCCTGGGTGTCGATGCCCAAGCGGTTGAAGATCAGCGCCAGTTCGTTGATCAGCGCGATGTTGATGTCGCGTTGGGTGTTTTCGATCACTTTGGCGGCTTCGGCTACGCGAATGCTGCTGGCCTTGTGGGTGCCGGCGGTGACCACCTTGCGATAGAGTTCGTCGACAAAATCGGCCACGGCGGGCGTTGAGCCCGAGGTGACTTTGACGATGGTTGGCAGGCGGTGGGTCTTGTCACCGGGGTTGATACGCTCCGGGCTGTAACCGGCGAAGAAATCAACGTTGTACTTCAAGCCGGAGAGGCGCTCGATGATGGGAATGCACACTTCCTCCGTGCAACCCGGGTAAACCGTGGATTCATAGATGACCACGTCACCCTTGCGGATCACGCCGCCCAACATGGTACTGGCTTTCTCCAGGGGGGTGAGGTCCGGCCGGCAGTGCTTGTCGATCGGGGTGGGGACGGTCACGATGTAAACGTTGCAGCCCTCCAATGCCGCTGCATCGCTGGCATAGCTGAGCAGAGGGGCATCTTTGAGCTCTTCAGGGCTGAGTTCCAGGGTGTTGTCCTGGCCGTTGTTTAGCTCTTCGATACGGCGTTGATTGATGTCGAAGCCGAGCGTCGGCACTTTTTTGCCGAATTCCACCGCCAGCGGAAGGCCTACATAGCCCAGCCCGATGACAGCCAATTTGATCTCGTTACTGCTGGGATGCATCCTGAAATTCCCCTTGGATGATGTGCTGGCTTCAGCCTTTGGCTCGGCGGAAGCGCTCCACTGCGAAACGGGTGGAGTGATCCAGTCCGGCGGTGTCGCCGTCTTGAATCAGATAATTGTGGATATCATTGGCAACGCGCTTGCCCAACTCTACACCCCATTGATCAAAGGGGTTGATGTTCCAAAGCACGCTTTGGGCAAAAACGCGGTGTTCATAAAGTGCAATGAGCGCGCCGAGCGTCTCAGGCGTCAGGCGATCCATCAAGATTAGCGTACTTGGGCGGTTTCCGGGCATTTCGATGTGGGGTGCAAGTGCACAGGCCTCTGCCTCTGGCAAGCCCTTGTCGCGCAGTTCCTGCAGGACTTCTTCGCGTGGCCGGCCCAACATCAGAGTGCGCGCCTGAGCCAGGCAGTTGGCGACCAGCAGGGATTGATGCTCGCCAGGCTCGTGTGCGCTCCTCAGTGGCAGGATGAATTCCGCCGGTATGAGGCGCGTCCCTTGGTGCAATAGCTGGTGGAAAGAGTGCTGGCCGTTAGTGCCCTCAGAGCCCCAAATGACCGCGCTGGTGGGGGCCTCTACCGGCAGGCCGTTGCGTTGCACAGACTTGCCATTGCTTTCCATGATCATCTGCTGCAGGAAATCGGGCAGACGTCGCAAAAGATGGCTGTAAGGCAGGACGACTTGGCTGTGGGCGTCGAAGAAGCGCGTGTACCAGTAATCCAGCAATGCTAGACGCAGCGGCAGGTTTTCATCAACCGGGGATAGGAAAAAATGCTGGTCCATGGCATGGGCGCCGGCGAGCAAGCGGTCGAAAACCTCACTGCTGGTGGCGGCGGCAATGGGAAAGCCGACGGCTGACCACAACGAAAAACGGCCGCCCACCCAGTCCCAGAACGGCAGTGTGCGGGATGGGTCGATACCCCATTGCTGCGCCCGCGCGGGTTGACTGGTAATGGCCACAAAATGGGCGCTGAGGTCGCGTTCACTGGCGCCGGCGTCGGCCAGCCACTGGCGTGCAGTGGCTGCGTTGACCAGGGTTTCCTGGGTGGTGAACGATTTGGATGTCATTACGAACAGGGTGCTGGCCGGGTCGAGCTTTGCTAGCACGCCCATCAGCTGATTGGCGTCAATGTTGGCGACGAAATGCGTGCGAATGGTGCTGTGGTGGTAGTCCCGCAGCGCCTCCACCACGAAGGCTGGGCCTAGGTCGGAGCCGCCGATACCCAGGTTTACAACGTCAGTGATGGCTTTTCCTGTGAACCCCCGCCACTCGCCTGCTTGTAGTTGCTCTACCCAGCGGGCCAATTGTGCTCGGGCAGCTTGTACGTCGTGCCATGCGGCGTCCTGGCCCGCAGGTGCCTGTGGGCTTCGCAGCAGCGAGTGGAGGGCGGCCCGCTGTTCGGTGTGGTTGACGGCGTCGCCGTTCTGTAGGGCCGCACGCCACGCATCGAAGTTGCAGGCCTTGGCCAGCGACAACAGCGCGGACGCGGCCTCGGCATCGATCAGGTGTTTGCTTGCGTCAACGCAAAGCCCCGCCACTTCCTGCCGAAAGAGCCGGCTGTTGTCATCCACGACATCTGCAATCCTCATCGACCGCAGTCTTTGAGCCTGGAATTGCAGCTGTTCGTCAATTTCTGGCGTGAGAGGTCGGGACATGAGCAGTGCAGCCGGGTTGTAATGAAATTCCATTATAACCATTGGTTGTAGCGCGGCAACGCGGCATAACTGCAGTGTTGATATATGCTAGACTTGGATGCCGTATCTGCTGGGCAATGGTATTTTTGCCCAGTCGTGTTTTGCCTTCCGAATGGAGTTGGTTTTAGTGCATGTTCGGCTTTTCAACCACTATATCCATACCTCGCACTTGTGGCTCGGGGCCGTAGAGGCCGCGTTGCATGTGGTGTCCGCTTACGCGGGTGTTTGGCTAGTGGCCGGGAATGCATCGCTCGCCTGGGAGGGTTTGCTGCCTAAGGCTTGCATCTACTCACTTATTCTCATGCTCTCCACCATGGCCATGGGGGTGAACCAAGCTCGCTTCAAAGAGGGCGAGCTGGGGGTGGCGGTGCGCACCGTCGTCAGCTATTTCCTGTTGGGCTGCTTACTCCTGTTAGTTCTGTATCTCTTGATTCCTGCTATGTCGCTAGGGCGTGGGGTGTTGGCCCCGGCGCTGATGCTGTCCTTCGTGCTTGTCACGCTGGCCAGGCGGGTCTTCGTCCTCGTGGTGGGCGAGGAGGCCATGCGCCGCCGCATACTCTTGGTGGGGGCCGGGCATCGCGCCAAGGAGCTGATTGAGGCCTTCGAGGATGGCGCGTCTGACCGTGGGGTGCGCGTGGTGGGGGCGGTCCCGGCAGGGGAGGCTGAAATTGCCGTGCCTGAGGCGCGCCTGATCAACTGGCCAGGCAGTCTTTTTGAGGTCGTGGTCAAGGAACATATCGACGAGGTCGTCGTGGTTACGGATGGCCGTCGCCGGCGCGGAGATGGCGGCGCGCCGTTGCCCATCAATGATCTGCTCGATTGCAAGCTGGAAGGCATTAACGTGTTGGAGGCCAGCACCTTCTATGAGCGCGAGACCGGCAAAATCGAGATTTCGTTGATTCAGCCAGCATCGTTGGTGTTTTCGGATGGTTTCCGTTTCAGTCGGCTGCGCGACTTCACCAAGCGCGCCTTTGATCTGTTGATCTGCTCGCTGCTGTTGTTTCTGGTGTGGCCGCTGATGTTGTTGACGGCGTTGGCCGTATGGCTGGAGAGTGGCTGTCGCGGTCCTATCCTTTATCGTCAGTGCCGTGTGGGGCTCAATGGTCGACACTTCGATGTCTGCAAATTCCGCAGCATGCGTGTCGACGCCGAGAAGGATGGCAAAGCGGTATGGGCGCAGAAAAACGACAGCCGTATCACCCGGGTTGGTGGCTTCATCCGCTCCACGCGCCTAGATGAACTGCCACAGATCTTCAACGTGCTTCGTGGCGAAATGAGTTTTGTCGGCCCGCGCCCGGAGCGCCCGGAGTTTGTCTCCGACCTCGCACAGCAAATCCCTTTTTATGATGCGCGTCACCGGGTAAAGCCGGGGCTGATGGGGTGGGCGCAGCTGTGCTATCCCTACGGGGCGTCGGTCAAGGATGCAGAAAATAAGCTCAAGTACGATCTCTATTACGTAAAAAACCATAGTCTGCTGCTGGACTGCCTGATCGTCATTCAGACTGTGGAAGTAATCTTGCTGGGTAAAGGCGTTCACTGAGTGGATTCGGTAGGCGCTCTTTCGGGAGTGCGTTAACAGGAGGGGTTATGGCGATTTTAAAAAATGTTGTGGGCATCGGCTTGGTAGCAACGTTACTGGCCGGCTGCAGCAGTGCGCCAACGAGCGGGGAAGCCCCCGTGGCGGGGCCGGATTACAGCTCCGAGGAGTACACCATCGGCGTGGGTGACCGCTTGTCGGTGTCGGTGTGGCGCGACCCAGAATTGTCCCGCGCGGTTGTTGTGCGCCCCGATGGCAAAATTTCCATGCCGCTGGTCGGTGATATTCAGGCGGCGGGTCTCACGGCCAAGGCGCTTGGGGGGGGGCTCTCCGGCAAGCTCGAGCAGTTTGTGCGTGCGCCGCAGGTCACAGTCATCGTCGATGAGCCGGTGAGCACCGATTTTCAGCAGCGTGTGCGCGTGACGGGGGCCGTCAATCAGGCTACGTCTGTCGCCTATCGCAAAGGCATGACGGTGCTTGATCTTGTGCTGCTGGCGGGAGGCGCCAACAATTTTGCCGATGGCAATAGCACCAAGTTGTATCGCCACACCCGCGAGGGGGTGAAGGTTTATGACGTGCGTTTGGACGACATTCTCGCCAAGGGGCGGCTGGAAACCAATTACCCGTTGCTCCCCTCCGATATTCTCACTGTCCCCGAGCGCATGTTCTGAGACGGTTAACCTGTCGACCCGCCTGTGAGGGCGGGTGCCTGCATACGAGATAGGGGTAAAAGATGCCCTCGATGTTGATACAGTTCCTGCGAGCACTGTTGCGAGAAGCTGTGCTGCGCAAGACGCTCATGGTGGTGGCTTTTTGCGTCGTGAGTCTGCTGGTTTTGGGGGTGGGGCTATTCATGCCTCGCACCTATGAATCACAGGCCACACTGTTTGCCGATGAGCGCAATGTCATCAAACCGCTGTTAGAAGGGTCGGCCGCTGTCACTGAAGTGGATCGCGCACAGCAAGCCAAGGACGTGCTGCAATCACGTCGCCTGCTGGAGCTCATCGCCAAACAATCCGGCCTGCTGAAGGGCTCTGAAACTGCAGAAAAGCAGGAATTGGTTCTCACGGGCCTCCGCAGCAGTCTAAAGATTGTCGGTGATAGTGGTAGCAAAACCGGGGGCAGCAGTTTCATCCGACTCACCTACGCCGACAACGATCCCAAGCGCACTTTTCGCGTTATGAGTTCTGTTGTGGATGTCTTCATTCTTGACAGCGCGGAATCCAAGCGGCGAGAAAGTCGATCCGCATATGAATTTATCGATGGCCAGGTTAAAACCTACAAAAGCCAGCTGATGAAGGCCGAAGAGCGCTTAAAACAGTTTAACTCGGATAATCAGGATGGCAGCCCAGAGGCTTCCAGTGTGCGTATCAGCCAGCTGTTGGCGGAAATCGAGCGGATGAAACTCGATATCGCCGATGCGCGTACGCGCCGCGAAGTGTTGCAACAGCAGATCGCCAAAGAAGGCCCGTATGTCAGTCAGCGCATGAACGCGGACGCGGTACAGGAACAGATCGCGGCGGCTCAGCGCCAGCTTGAGGCGTTAAGGGTTTCTTATACGGATACCCATCCGGATGTTATCCGGCTGCGGCAGCAAATCGACGATATGCGGCGAGATGCCAACAGTCGCAGCCCGATAGGAACCGGGCAAGGCACAGTTTCTCAGACGGCCAACCCCGTGTATGCCGAGTTGCGTACGCGCCAGGCGGATGTCGAGTCCGAAATCCAGTCCAAACAGCTGCGCGTTCAATCCACCGAGGCTTTGCTAAATCAGGAATACGAACGCTCAAAGCGCATCGCGGCACGCCAAGCTGAGCTTGCAGAGCTGTCGCGAGACTACACGGTGACAAAAGGCATTTACGAAGATCTACTCGAGCGTAAAGAGCGTGCGCGCATCTCCATGACGCTGGACGTTGAAGGGCAGGGCGTTACCTACCGTATTCAAGAAAGTCCGTCTTACCCTTCGGTTCCCAAGGGGCTGCAGTTCATGCACTTCGTGTTAGCAGGGCCGTTGCTGGGTATTTTGGTGCCCATCGCGGCATTGCTCGCATTCATCCAGCTTGATCCGCGGGTGCGTTTTCCGCAGCCTCTGGAGTCTCAAACTGGGGTGCCGGTGATAGCTGTGGTGCCACACCTGACCACGCCCTTTTCCAAGCGTATGCTGCGCTCCGACATGGTTGTTTTGAGCTTCTGCGCCCTTCTGGTCATCGTGCTTTACGTCATTATTACGGTGTCGCGCCTGATGGGGGTGATATGAATCGCGTTAGCCTAGCCATCGTGAAACAGATGATCGCGGGAGACCGGGTATGACTGAAAACAATACTCAAGGGGCTTCGCTCGAAGTCGTGGACTCCCGGCCCCATATCCGCCAGATGGCAGAAGTGCGTCCGCTCAGTCGCGAAGAGTTGGATGAACGCAAAATCATTCATGCCGCATCCCAAAACCGTGAGGCCTTGAACGCATTCAGGGACTTGCGCACCTTGTTACTGCAGCGCGCAGGTAAGCAAAATTTCGTCGTGCTGGTGAGCGGTGTGGGGCTTCAGAGCGGAGCGAGCTTTGTTAGCCTGAACTTGGCCGCTGCTTTCGCGCTGGATTATGCCAAAACCTCCTTGCTGGTTGATTGCAACCTCTACGATCCCAGTGTGGATCGACTGCTGTATGTGGAGCCTGAATACGGGCTGACAGAATATCTAGAAAACCCCGATCTTGAAGTTGACAACATCATTTATGCTTCGGGCATCCCGCGTATGCGCATCATTCCGGCGGGGCATAGTTATATGACGGGCGCGGAGTTTTATGCGTCATCTCGCATGGAAAACTTCATGCGAGATGTGTTGTCGCGGTATTCAGATCGCTACATCGTGATTGACGCGCCACCTCTTGGTAGTTCGGCGGAGGCTCGCATTCTGGCGGATTTGGTCGACTTCGTGCTCTTGGTGGTGCCCTACGGCAAAGTGACACAAGATCAGATCAATGCCGCAATTGAAGCGGTGCCGGAAGAAAAACTGATAGGTATGGTATTCAACAATGGCTAGCGTGCAGCAGAAGGACTTGGTTGAACCCGCGGTGGGACAGCGGTACTGGTTGCAGCTAAGTCGCGTGCATGGCGAACGGGTGTTGCGTGGCGTGATGGCGGGGCGGTTTTTTACACACATCGCCGCAGCCATCCCCAGTACGCCCAGCCGATTGGCTCTGCACATTGCGTCAGCCCTACTGGCAAGCGTGAGCATGCAGGTCCACGCGCTGGAATATGCCGGGCAAGTGGAAGGCGGCATCACGCATACGGACAACAGCCTTCAGACGCAGCGCAATGAGCTATCTGATCGTGAGTTCACGCTGGGTAGTGAGCTGGAATTGGCCCACCAGGGCGGCCGAGTAAATTTTATCGGGCAGTATGATTTCGAGCATACGCAATTCGATCGCAATACCCAGAGCACCAGCAATGAACTGAACGGCAACAGTCAGTTTGAGTTTGCGCTGCTGCCCGAAATGCTCAACTGGCAATTGCGTCATTCGCGTAGCAACGAGCGCACCGATACCCGCGAGGCGGATATCTCGGATAATCGCGAAACCCGAGAGATCATCGGCACGGGGCCGCAGTTGCGTCTTCCCGTCAGCGACCATGATTTTCTCAACATCAGCGCTGAGCAGATGCAGGTGCGCAACCAAGTCGATGTCGGAACAGACAACGACAGCAGCCGGCAAACGGGCAATGTTGGCTGGACGCGATTGATTACTCCGCGCTTAGATCTCAGTCTGGACGTCTCACGGCAAGACGTCGATTTTGATCAGCAAGGCCAGACAGACCTGCAGACGGAGCGTGCCGGGATCAGTGCAGTGCAACGCTACCGGCTCGGCCGAGTTGAAGCCTCTATCGGGCGCAATCGCACGACGCGGGATCAGGGGGATGACGTTTCCGGTGGTTACTACCGTGCCTATGCGGATCTGAACGCGGCAGGACATTCGTTCAGCTTGGCGGGTACCCAGGAACTGACTGATTCCGCACTGGGACTGGACACTGGCGATTTTGGCCTGGGGCAGGGGGATGGCATTGTTCCGGATGACAATTTCGACCCCCGTGACCCTAACTTCGATGTGATCGATATCGTCGAACGCCGCAGCATAGAGTTGAATTACCGCACCGTGCGTGTGTGCGACCGTTGCGAAGTCAGCCTGAGCATGCAGCGTGATGAGCAGGACTTTGACATTACGCTCGAGGATGAGGTGAGCCAAAGTGGCAGTGCAGGCCTCGACTATCGCTGGAGTGAGAACTTCGAGACCAGCGTGAATTATACGCTTGAGCGCACTGACTATACCGACGATCCCAACAATCGCCAGGACGACATCTACACCTTAGCGCTGGAGGCTGGGTGGCAGTTCGCGCGCTCCTGGTGGCTCGTCGGTACCCTCGAGAGCGAAGAGCGCGATAGCAGTGAGGTTGAAGGTGACTACACCGAAAACCGTGTTGGCTTGGCATTGCGCTACACCTTTGAACAACGCGATAGCTCCGGGGGGCGCTAAGTGCCGGCCGCCATTGACCCTAGCCTCAGCAAGAGGCATTTTCAATGAGAACTACGCCGTTTGCGCTAGCGCAGCTTGTGTCACCCATTGCCCTGATCGCGCTTTTCTCGGTCATGCTTGTGCCGGTGGCGCCACGTCTGTGGCAGTTGTGGACGGCATTTGACGAAGCCTATGGCTATGTCCTGTTGCTTTTACCGCTGACGGTGATAGCCATCGTGAAGGCGCCTCGCCGGGCTGACGTCCCTGCTCGGCAGGGCCTGCGCTGGCTTCTCATGCTGGTAGGTGCAGGTTGCAGCCTCCTATGGGCCAGTGCCGCCTTGGTGGGATTGGAGCTGCTTCACAGTCTGCTGTTGCCCGTGATTTTCTGGTGTGCCTGGGGGGCTTGTTTTGGGGCTCCGGCCGCGCGCGCCTGTCTTGGGCCGGCGCTCATGTTGTACTTTATTTTTCCGGTGTGGGATCCGCTCGGTGATCATCTGGTGAATCTCACCTCGGTGGCCACGGGGTATATGGTGCGTGAATGGACGCCCATTACTGCGCATATCTACGGCAACCATATTGCGTTGCCATCGGGGAGTTTGGTCATCGCCAATGGTTGCTCCGGTCTCCGCTATTTAGTGGTTGGGTTGATCTTGTGTAGTTTGGGGGCTCGCCAGCATGATCTGGCGCCTCGATGGACCATCCTCGTGCTGTTGTTGGGCACGTGTGTAAGTCTGGTGGCCAACTGGGTGAGGGTCTTCCTCATCACCCTGGTGGCCTACTACAGCCAGATGCAAAGCTCACTTGTCAGCAATCATGAAATGCTGGGCTGGGTGCTGTTCTTTGTCATGTATGCCCCACTGCTCATGTTGCTACACCGCCTGCCGTCCTCAAACAGCGCTATAGCGATAGTCGACAAATCGGTGCCAAATAACGCGCCGGCGAACGTGCTGGCAACGCTGATGGTGTTAATGCCTGGGTTGTTAGTGCCATGGTTGGCGGAGCCGCCGGTGCCGAGCCAAGCAGTACCAGCCCCTGTGGCGCTGGGCGCGAGCTGGAAACCTGTGGCACTCAGCATGCATAAGCCAGATGGGCGCCTACAGCAATATGTTGGGGCAGGCGGGCAGTTGGTGGATGTGATGCGGGACGCTAGGTATTGGCCAGGGCCAGGTGAAGAGGCTTTGAGCGATGAGCGGGTATTTGCCGATGCGCGGCCGTGGAACGGTGCTAGTGAGAAGCCGATACCTCATATGCAGCTCATCCCTCGCTATCGTTATGGTGCACCTGCGCTGGCGGTGCAGTGGTTCCGCGTGGGGCCCATTGTAAGCAGTAAGCGCGCTGTCGCGCGTGCCTTGCAGCTGCTGCTGCCGTTGCACCTGGCTCCCGCCGTGGAGGAGTTCTGGGCGGTGATTCCCTGCAGCGGAACAGATTGTAGCCAAGCTGCTGAATTGTTTCGGGGAATGTTGTTTCCTGTTGGCACCATGTCGTGGCAGCCATCGGATGCAGAAAACGATTGAGGGAGAGCATCGCTCTTGAGCGCAAAAATAATCAACGCGATGACAGTAGACGTGGAAGATTACTTTCACGTTTCCGCATTTGAGCGGGTCATTGATCGCCACAGCTGGGAGGGGCGCGTATCCCGCGTGGAGCGCAATACCCGTCGCTTGCTTGAAATGATGGCCGAGCGCAACCTGCGCGCCACTTACTTTGTGTTGGGTTGGGTGGCTGAACGCTATCCACATCTGGTGACTGAGATTGCCGCCGCGGGTCATGAAGTTGCCTGTCACGGCTATAGCCACCGCTTGGTTTACAACCAGACACCAGAAGAGTTTCGCCAGGAGACCTTTCGAGCAAAGGCTCTGCTAGAAGACCAAACCCAGCGGCCGGTGCGGGGTTACCGCGCTGCCAGTTATTCGATTACCGCGCGTTCAGCCTGGGCGCTAGACGTGTTGTTGGATGCGGGATTTGACTACGACTCCAGCATTTTTCCGGTTCGCCATGATCGCTATGGGATGCCGGGGACGCCTCGTTTCCCCTATCGCATCACCGCCCCGAGTGGGCGTGAGCTGGTGGAGTTTCCCCTTACCACGCTGCCGTTGGCGGGTGCCACCTTGCCCATCGCGGGGGGCGGCTATTTTCGTTTGTACCCCTACGCCTTTAGCCGCTGGGGATTGGCGCGGGTGAACAGTGAGGGTGAACCGTTCATCTTCTACCTTCACCCCTGGGAAATTGATCCCGAACAGCCTCGGGTTCATGCCAGTTTGCTTTCACGCTTTCGTCACTACAACAACCTCGATGCCTGCGAGAGCCGGCTGGCTGCCCTAATGGATGATTTCAGCTTTACCACCGTAGCCGAAATACTTGCTCAGCGAGGGCTAATAACCACCACTTCAACCTCGAGTCGCGCCGCATGACACAACTGGTTTTCTGGCTATCTGCGCTGCTGGTGGTGTACATCTATGTGGGATACCCGCTGCTAGTGCGTCGCTGGCCGAGTGTCAGGCCCGTGCGCAAGGACGATGTGTTCCTTCCATCGGTGAGTATTCTTGTACCTGCGTTTAATGAGGAGCGTGAGATCGAAGCCACGCTGCGCAACAAATTGGCGCAGGACTACCCGCGTGAACTGCTCGAAATCATTGTCGTCTCCGATGAATCCACTGATGGCACCGACGCCATTGTTCAGCGCATCGCTGCTGAGGCTGATATCCCGGTCACCCTCGTGCGTCAGGTGCCGCGCGCAGGAAAAACGTCCGGGCTGAACCTGATCGTTCCTCAGGCCAAAGGCGAAATCCTGGTGTTCAGCGATGCCAACTCGATCTATGCGGTGGATACGGTGCGCAAACTGGTGCGCAACTTCGCCGACCCGGACGTCGGCTATGTGACCGGCAAGATGGTGTACACCAATCCAGACGGATCGTTGGTGGGTGACGGCTGCAGCGCATACATGAAATACGAAAACATGCTGCGCGAGGGAGAGACCCGCATGGGGTCCATCGTGGGCGTTGACGGTGGCGTGGACGCGATGAGGAAATCCATTCACAGCCACCTCAATCCTGACCAGCTACCCGATTTTGTGCAGCCGCTCAAGGTGGTGGAGCAGGGCTATCGCGTTGTTTACGAGCCTGATGCGCTACTAAAGGAACCGGCTCTCAACGAAAGTGGGCGTGAGTACCGCATGCGGGTTCGCGTTTCTTTGCGGGCGCTTTGGGCGCTGCACGACATGCGGCAGCTGTTGACTCCCGCGTTTGGCGTGTATGCCTTCCAGCTGTGGTCACACAAGCTGCTGCGCTATTTGGCCTTCGTGCCGCTGATCACGGTGCTATTAGCTAACGCCGCGCTGTGGGGGAATGGCGGCTTTTATGGGCTGGCCCTGTACGGGCAGCTCGGGTTCTATGCGTTGGCGCTGCTGGGCCATCGGCGCAGTCTGACGGGCGCCAGCCTGCCAACCGTGCTTGCCTTGCCCTACTACTTCTGCCTGCTCAATGTCGCCTCTGCCCATGCCACTTGGCGTTATCTCAAGGGTGAAAAGCAGGTGATTTGGGCGCCGCGGGTGGGGTAGGCATCAATGACGGTTAGTCGAATATGCATATTGCTGGATTACTATAAGAATCCTTACGCGGGCACCGAAGGACAAGTGCTGACGCTGGTGCGTTCATTACTGGCGCGAGGCGTCGAAGTGCGTATGGCGGTTCTTCGCTCTTCGGAATACATTGCGAGTGGTGCGTTCCCTGCCCCCGTCGACGTGCTTGATGTGGGCGGCATCAGCCGCCCTGCTAGTTGGTGGCGTTTGCTGGCCTATGCACGCAAGCTTAAGGCTCAGGGGTTCGGGCTGGTCCACGTCTTTTTCAATGATGCGTCGATCATGGCGCCGCCTGTATTCAAGCTGCTGGGCTTCAAGGTCGTCATCTCGCGTCGTGACATGGGATTCTGGTACACCCCGGGGCAGCTCGCTTTACTCCGCTTGACCCGGCATTGTGTGGATCGCGTGGTGTGTAACAGCAAGGCAGTGAGTGACATCACCGCACGCGAGGAGCGGTTTGCTTCGTCACAGTTGGCGGTTATCTACAATGGATTTCCCCCCCACAAAGAAAGTCAGGCGCAGATAACGAGTCACCGGGCGGGTGGGCCCGTGATCGGTGTGGTGGCCAATTTCAGACCGATCAAGCGCTTAGATGATCTGGTGCGCGCTTTTGCCAAAGTGTCAGAGGCGTTTCCCTCCGCTGAGCTGCATATGATCGGCGGTGGAGATGATGCCTCGTGCCGGGCACTGGTCAGCGCTAACGGGCTTGATGGACGGGTGAAGTTTTTTGGCGCTCAAGCCGATGTGGCCTCTTTCATTGACTGCTTTGATGTTGCGGTTCTATGTTCAGAATCGGAAGGGTTTTCTAATGCCATCATCGAATACATGCAGGCAGCAAAGCCGGTGGTCTGCAGTGCTGTTGGCGGCAATCCGGAGTTGGTGACACATGGTACGCATGGCTTGCTCTACCCCATGGGGGATGTGGCGGCATTAGCGGCGTGTCTGGAGCAATTGATGCGCGATCCTTTGGCCGCTGCCGAAATGGGCCGAAATGGGCGAAACAAAGTCGTCCAAGAGTACAGTCAGGAAAAGATGGCTGCACAGCATATGTCCTTATATGGCGAGCTGACGGGTTGAACAGGAGCTTGAAATGAGTTTGATGGAGCGCCTTTCACGGCAGCTGTTTTACCCACTTTGGGACTTGCGCGATCGCAGTATCAAGCTGCAGCAAAAGCAGCTACTTGAAGCTTGCCAGTGGCATTCGGAAGAGCAAATTCGCGCTCGGCAGTGGGCTGCGCTGCAGCAGACCATACAGTATGCATGGGACTACTCGCCGTTTTATCGCGCGCGCATGGAGCAGCTCGGGCTGACCCCCGCCGATATTAAAACCCCGGAAGACTACCGTCGCCTACCGGTTACGACTAAACAGGATATTCGAGACAATGAAGATGCTTTCCTGAGTCGTGAATTCAACAAAACCCAGCTGATTACGGCCAAGACGGGTGGTTCAACAGGGGTCTCGCTAAAGCTCTACTTTGACAAAGTATGTGAGGAAAAGCGCAATGCTGCAGCGCTGATGGCGGATCGCTGGTCGGGATGGGATCTGGGCGTGAAGCGTGCGGCCATTTGGGGCAACCCACCCGTCGCAAAAACGCTAAAACAAAAGCTCAGACGAGCGCTACTCGATAGAGTCATCTTTCTCGATACCATGGGCCTGAACGATGCCAGCATGGGGGCTTTTGTTGACCAGTGGCGCAAAGAGCAACCTGGCGCCGTATTTGGCCATGCCCATTCAATCTATATTTTTGCCAAGTACCTACAACAGGCCGGCGTAACAGATATCAGGCCTCGGGCAATCGTAGCAACCTCCATGATGCTATTGCAGCACGAGCGCGAATTGATCGAGCAGGTGATGGACTGCAAAGTCACCAACCGTTACGGATGTGAAGAGGTGGGGCTCATCGCCTGTGAGTGCGAGCAGCATAACGGCATGCATCTCAATGCAGAGCATCTTTACATCGAATTTCTTCGCGATGATGGCTCGCCAGCCGCGCCGGGTGAGCCGGGCAAAATTGTGTTGACGGACTTTAACAATCGGGCAATGCCCTTGCTCCGCTACCGGGTGGAGGACGTGGGAGTCCCGAGTGCGCGGAAGTGCGCTTGCGGTCGAGGCTTGCCACTCATGGAGCGGGTGGAGGGACGTGTGGCCGACTTCCTGGTCGCACCCGATGGCACCCGGGTCGCGGGGGTTTCACTTGTCGAGCGCACGCTCACCGATATCCCAGGCATCGAGCAGATGCAAATGGTCCAGGAGCAGCGCTGTGAATTGACCGTTAATCGCGTCAAAGCCGCCAATTATACGATGGAGACCGACCGAGCACTTGTGGCGGAATTGCAGCAGGTGTTTGGCCCCGAGATGCGCATCGAGGTGCGCGACGTGGAGCGCATCCCGCAGGAAGCATCCGGCAAATACCGCTTTTCGATATGCAAGGTACCTGTATGAGCGAGCCATTGGTTAGCGTTGTTATTGCTACCTACAACATGGGGCAGTACCTTCCAGATGCCATGCGTTCAGTCTTGGCTCAAACCTGGAAAAATCTCGAGCTGATCGTCATTGACGATGGCTCAACAGACAATACTCAAGAAGCCGTAAAGCCCCTCCTGGACGACCCCAGGGTGAAGTATCTGCGCTTTGCCAATCAGGGGCAGCCCAAAGCAAAGAATGCCGGTGTGCGGGCGTGTTCTGGGGAGTTCATTGCGTTTTGTGATGGCGATGATCTATGGGACCCCAGAAAGCTTGAATTGCAGATGCCGTGCATCTTGAAGGCTCCCGCCGTTGGCGTGGTGTACAGTCGCGTGGACTACATGGATCAGCACGGGCACTTCCTACGGCATGATGTCCCGGCGGGTCATGCCGGCTGCATTACCGATAACTTGATCATCGAAAACTTCATTCCTTTCGGCACGGCATTAGTGCGCAAGGCAGCCCTGGATGAGTGCGGCATCTTTGATGAGAGCCTCCCCATGGGTATCGACTGGGATCTGTGGTTGCGCATATCCACGCGTTGGGAGTTTTGCTTCTTGGCTGAAGTGACTTACCACTACAGGGAGTGGCCGGGGCAGATGTCAAAAAATTATCGTGGCCGCTACAAAAATGCAGTGCGGATCATGAATAAATTCTTCTCCGCTTATCCGACTGCAGTGAGTGCTCGGCTTCAGCGACGTGCTTGGGCCGATACCTATGCGGGGCGAGCGTTAGTGGTCGCAAAGGGGGAGAATGCATGGCGCGAGCCCATCGGTGATGCGTTGCGATCCATTGCGACCGACCCAGGCTACAGCAAAGCGTGGAAGACGTTGGTAAAAGTGCTCATTCGCCGGTTCTAAGCAACGTGCCTATTTCCAACCTGATTTTCAATGCCTTGCAGCTAGGAAGATTACTTCCGGTGATACGGCACATGAGTGCGGATCACCCACGGGTTTTGATGTTCCATAGAGTTTTACCGGGTGCAAGCCGCTCACTCGGTATCCCAACGGATATTTTTCATCGCCAGTTGGAAGAACTAAAGCGCAACTTCAATGTACAGCCGCTCGACCTGCTTTTAAAGCAGTACAGGGAAGGCACCTTGGCGCCGCATAGTGTGGCTATCACCTTTGATGATGGTTATAGCGATTTTGCCGAGTTTGTTTGGCCAGCGCTCAAAGAACACAATCTGCCCGCGACAATTTTTGTTGCAACAGGTTTTGTCGATGGCGATTGCTGGATGTGGCCGGACATCTTGAAGTTTGCATTGAAGCGAACTGAAAAGTCTTATTGGCGATCCCATACGGGGCAGCACTATGCGTTGCCATCTCAAGCGATGGCTGCGTGGCACGCCGCCGCGGATCACTGTTTATTGCTGGATGAAAGTGATAAGTGGCAATACATACGCGACTTCTGCCAAGGCCTGAGCGTTACTATTGATCAGCCGCCACCCGATCCTTACAAAGCCCTTACATGGGATCAGCTGCGAGGAATGGACCCGGCATTGATTAGTGTCGGGAGTCATACCGTGACACACCCCATCCTTTCTCGCGTGGATGCGGCGCAGCTGTCCCGTGAGCTTATAAATTCCAAACATCGCATCGAAGAACAGTTGGGGCGCAAGGTCACGGGGTTCTGCTATCCAAATGGCATGGATCGGGACATCAATGCGGCCGTGACCGAAGCGGTGAAGCGCGCGGGATACGAATATGCGTGTTTGGCCTATCCAGGGCGGTCACCGCTGGAAGACCCGCTTGCCATCAATCGATACCCGGTGGGTTATAACATGAGTGCCTTTAAGAAAATCATTCACGGTTATCGCTATCTGGGAATGAAAAAATGACGTTGGCACCTGTGCAGAAGGTACTGCATGTAATCGATAGTGGTGGGTACTACGGTGCTGAAGCCGTATTGGTGGAGTTGGTTGCTGAGCAGCGTCGACAAGGCGTCGATGCGATAGTTTGCAGTATTGGTCTTCCTGGCGAAGGTGAAAAGCCGCTCGAGAAGGTGTTGCGTGAGCAAGGTTTGCCCTGCTGGGTGGAGCGAATGGCGGCGGGATGGAATCTAAAAGGCGCTCAGTGCATCTTGCAGCGCGCGAAACAGGAAGGAATCAATCTTCTGCACTCCCATGGCTATAAGGCCAACATCCTGTTTGGGTTTATGCCTCGACGCTATAGGAAACTCCCACTGGTAGCCACCTTGCACGGTTGGACCAGTGTCGGAGGGTTCAGCAAAATGCGCATCTATGAGTGGCTGGATGCTTTTTCACTGCGCTTCATGGAGGGGGTGGCGGTGGTGAGTGAGGCCATGCTGCAGCGCAGTGAATTAGCTGGGCGTCGCTTGGCGAATCTGAGCGTAATCCAGAATGGGATCAGTGCCTGCGTGCCTGAAATTAGGCCGAACGACCCAGTCGCGGAGCAATTATCACGGATGAAATTGCGTGGCCCTGTGATAGGTAGCATCGGGCGACTTTCCGAAGAAAAAGGCTTCGATGTATTACTTCACGCGTTTGCTTTGCTCAAGCAACAAGTCCCTGACGTGCAGCTTGCCTTGATGGGGGCTGGCAGGCAGGAGCAGGCATTGCGAGCCTTAGCGGACTCTCTCAGCCTGACCGACGATGTTTGGTTCGCCGGTTATGTTGCGGATGCTGGGCGCTATATCTCGATGCTGGACGTGTATGTGAACAGCTCCTTCACCGAAGGCTTGCCGGTGACCATCCTCGAGGCAATGCGGGCGGGATGCCCGATTGTCGCAAGCCGTGTGGGGGGGATACCCCGTGTATTGGAAAACGGTTCGGCGGGGTGGCTATGCCAGCCCGGGGTAGTCGATGACTATGTGGCCGGATTGAAGGCAGGGCTTGCCGCTGGTCGATCTGCGCCGGAGGTCGAGCTGGCACGCCAGAAATTTGAGCAGCACTACTCTGCGAGCATGATGGCGCAGCAATATTCAGCATGGTACTTACAGGTAGGCGTATTGTCGGCGGGGCGTCATGGATCTTAACCACTTGTTTTTCAAGTATTTTGTCTATTATCCCGTGGTTGTGCTACGCGGGGAGTGGATCTACCCACATTTGAAGCGGCTTCGTCGCAGCCAGTATTGGAGCCGCCAGCAGCTGGAGCAGCACCAGCTGGAGAAACTGAATAAGTTGCTAGCGCATGCGCGCGAACACGTGCCTTATTATCGCAACATACTGCCCCCCTCGCTGAGCCGGCTGAATGAGCTTTCAAGCCTGCCACTGTTGGAAAAAGCTGCAATCAGAGAGCAATTCTCTTCCTTTCTATCAGATCGGCAGCCGCTCCTGCACCGCGATAAAACGACGGGGGGGTCAACAGGTGCTCCGGTGACGGTGCGCAAAGATAGCCGCTCCATGGCGCATGAGCTTGCAGCCACATGGCGAGGATATGAATGGGCGGGCATTGATGTGGGTGATCGCCAGGCTCGCTTTTGGGGCGTGCCGATGGAGAAATCACAACGTCTGCGGGCAAGATTGATCGACCTTGTTACAAATCGCCGCCGGGTTTCGGCATTTAATTTTTCAGATGCCGCGTTGGAGTCATATACCAACGAGCTGGAAAAGTTTCAGCCAAAATATTTCTATGGCTATGTATCGATGCTGCGTGAGTTTGCGGAATTTGTGCGCTTGCGAGCTTACAGCGCTCGGCTCCGCCCTCAAGCCGTGATCACCACCTCTGAAGTGCTTACCGAAAGCGATCGGCACCTGCTGGCAGAGGTATTTCAATGCCGAGTTTTCAATGAATATGGTTGTGGTGAGCTGGGCACCATTGCGCATGAATGCGAGCATGGGCGTTTGCATTTATCTGCAGAGAATATGATTGTTGAAATTGTCGGTCCGGATGGTGCACCGGTGCCTGCTGGGCAGCCTGGTGAAATTGTCGTGACCGAGCTGAATAATTTCAGCATGCCTCTAATTCGCTACAGGATGCGCGATTTTGGCGTGTTGTCGAATGAAGCGTGCCCATGTGGTAGAACGCTCCCCGTTTTGGGGGGCATTCACGGGCGTGAATATGACATTCTTCAAAACACGCGTGGAGATAGGTTCCATGGCGAATTTTTTCTCTACATGGTGGAAGATCTCAAGCGGGATGGCTGTGCCATAAGAGGGGTGCAATTTGTTCAACCGGCAGTGGACCGCCTGACGATTAGACTGGTCGTTGACGAGCAGGGCTTCAAGCACGCGGTAGAAATATTGACCAAGCAAATCAAAGACAGGTTTGACGATGGCGTGCTCCTCGCGTTTGAGCGGGTGAATGAAATATTGCGGGAGTCCTCAGGAAAGCTCCGCGTGATTAAAAGAGACTTCTAATGAAACCCACCGCATTGACTCGCGTTGCTGTCGTCATCCCTGCGCTGAATGAGGCCGGTACCATTGGTCGGTGCCTGGCTTCGCTCAAGGCGCAGGAGCAGGTTGGGGTTCAGCTGGATATCATTGTTGTCGATAACGGCTCAACGGATGACACCGCAATCATTGCTGAACGCATGGGGGTCAGGGTTGTCTCTGCGCCCGGCGCAAGAATCGGCCGCGTCAGGAATCTTGGGGTGCAGGCAGCCGATTCCCCGGACGTTATCGCATTCATCGATGCGGATTGTGAAGCGCCGCAGGGCTGGCTTTTAAGCAGCTTGTCATATTTTGCTGATCCAAGCATCGGGGCGGTTGGTGGCTATTTCAGGTTGCCGGCTCAACGCAGCTGGGTAGAGGAGGCTTGGGCGCCTGATGTGGTGGAGGCCAACGTGAGCGTGGGGGCTCTCGCGACCGGTAGTTGCTTCGTGCGAGGTGATCTGTTTCGCGCATTAGAAGGCTTCAATGAACAGGTGACTGCAGGGGAGGATACTGAGTTTTCGGGGCGTTTAGTGAAGCGGGGCTGCCGGTTGTTGCGTTGCTCGGAGGCCTCGGTGATCCATTATGGATACCCCAATGAGCTGAAGGGCTTTTTCTTTAGGCAAGTGTGGCAGTCATCAAACTATCTACAAACGCGCAAAGCCGGTTTTGATGCGATGTTCGCGGCCGTAGTTATTAGTTTGGCGGCACTCATTGGCTTGGTGGTTGCCGTGTTTTGCTTATCAGCTGGCGCTGCCGCGGTATTCATGGTCGCGTTCATGGGGGTCGTCGGTGTGGTGACACTTCATAGAATGCGCGGGGTGCCTTCACATCGTTGGCTGAAACAGTTTGTGATCGCGTACCCAATCCATCTGATGTACATAATCGCGCGGATTTATGGCTTGATTCTTTCTTGTTTAGGTATGCAAGCGAACAGATGGCAGAAATAGCCTTGTCCCAGTGAGCGGATGTAGTTTTTGCTCATCGAATCGCATGGCATGTGCGAAGCGGCGTGATTGAGATTAGGCGCTGCCCTGCACATATCTAGCCGCCAAGCCAACCTGAGGCGTCGCGCTGGCTTTGGCTGCATGCAGGATGTGCTGATGAATACTGGCGCAATCAATTTGCCGTTTAGGCAACGTTGCTGATCAATTTTTCAGAGGAGCCGTCGAGGGTGGGATGGCGTGATGCCTAATTGCGGTTTACTGCGGAGGCACCCTTATCGCCCCCCAGTTAAGACTCTGGAGGGCGATAAGGTTCTGCATCAATTCAACTGCAGCACAGGTGCGGCGGGTGCGGCGGGTTTCAAGGGGATACCCTTCTCGTTTACCTGGCCCGTTTTATCTACGACATACAGATAGGCACTTTTCAGATCACGGATAGCGCCCTGATTCAGCTTGATCTTGATCTCAGTGTCAGTGCGGGAGATTGCCGGTTGGATCTCCTTGATGGCCGTGGTGTCACTCCAGGTCGGCTTGTCGGAAATTTCAACGCGAGCGATATTATCGGCCACATAGATATCTGACAGCATGAACTTCAGGCTATCGTAGGTTCCGGCGGCGATATTGCCTGTTGCGTTGAATCCAACCAGCCCCACATTCAGTCCGATGCCATTGTTGGACTTCACATAGCCTGTCATGTCGTACACTTTTTGACCGTTCACCCACACTTTGATGGTGCCTGATGCGCCATCTTGCAAGAGCTCCATTCGGTTCCACTGGCCGACTTTTCCAGCCCACTGTGCCCATTTAGTAACGACGGGGTTACTGTCGTACATGGTGCCAAGGGTTTCCGGGGTCCAGGAAGTACGCGTTCCACGCCCGTTGGGGTCATCCCAAACCCGCAGGAATTTGTTAGAGCCTCCGCGCCCATTGGGGTCTTCACTGGGGTTAAACCACCAGGAGGAATACAGGGTGGTAATGGGTTTGCCTTCAAGTGGTTGCAGGTAATCCAAGTGCGCATTGCCATATCCCTTGTAGCACGCATTGCGCACGCCGCGGCAATTGCCTATGTGCATAGACATTGGGCGAGTATATGTGCCCATCACTGTGACTTCTTTCCACAGTCCTTTACCTGCCGGCACTGCATCACCTGTTTTGAGGCCTGCATATAGCGGCTGATTTTCAATCATGTCAAATACCGGCGAAACAAGGGATGTCGCGACGGTGAAGTTGCGCCCAGAGATCGTTGCAGTTTGACCGTTAGAGGGATCGCCAGTTACTTTGGTTATTTCCGGGGCGGCGAAGGAGTATGCTGCAAGTCCCTGAAATACTAAGGCAAAGGCGGCGTGTCGCAGTTTCATGGATCACCTCTCACTGCATAAGCTCTAAAATTCGCCCTATGAAACCATACCGGCCTCTAGGGAACTGGCTTTTAGTATAGCTATGCATGCGACTAGATTTCCTTGCAGCGCGGTGAAACATCATAAATCTGCGTGCAAGATCACAGTGTTCAGTGATAAACGCGGGACAGATCCGCAGCCGGTGGGATGCGGGTCACACTTTTAGCTGAGCTCTTCAAAATCATTGCGTTATGGCGTGGGTTCAGCCGGCGGATGAGCGGGTGAAGAAGATGCAAATGTATATTAGCTATATTAAAAGCCCCCGGTAAGTCGAAACTTTTGTGTGAACACCGTATTCTGTCTGCCTGTGGTGGGTTTGCGTTTCTAGGGTGAATGGATATGAATATATTGTTGGTTGTTCGCTGGCCTGTGGGGGGCATTCGAACATATATCCGTGACATGTATTCCCGGCTTGCCCGGAGGGGATGGCGCGTATCTATTCTCACCATTGATATTCCTGAAGCACGAGTACTTCAGGAAGAACTTGGGGATGCCATTTCGGCATGGCATTTCGTCTCCGCAGCGCCTGGATTGGCCGAGTTCATTGCTTCGATAAAAAAGGCGCTTCAGGACGGTGAGGTGGAGCTGGTTCATGCCCACGGTTTCACGTCGGGCTTTCTTGCGCTGCTTTCGACCTTTTTCACCAAAGTGCCGGTGCTGCTGACCTCTCACGATGTACTTCTGGAAACTCAATTTGCAGGTTTCAAAGGCCGTTTAAAGCGCCGCTTACTAGCGCTTTTGTTTAGTCGTTTTGCAGGTATTCACCTGATTTCAAATGATGCCAGAGAGAACCTGTTGCAGATGTTTCCCGCTGCTGCGCGATGGCGTACATGGGTCATCCTGAATGGGATAGATGGTGAACGGTTAATGCGTGCGGAGCGAAGGGATTTGCATGCACAACTCAACCTTTCCCAGGACACCTTATTGATCGGCTTCCTCGGGCGATTTATGGCGCAAAAGGGGTTTCGCTTTTTGGTGGACGCCGTGGCGCGCATTGAGGCGGATGGCGGCTTGGAGCGCCCCTTCCAAGTGCTGTGTGTAGGGGGCGGGGGCTTTGTTCGGGAAGAGCAGGAGGCGCTTAAGCAAAAGGGCCTGGATGGGCATTTCGTGTTTATGCCGTTTGAGCGCGATGTGGCTGGATTGCTAAAGGGGCTCGATGTCGTGGTGATGCCGTCGCGCTGGGAGACGTGCCCATTGCTGCCCATGGAAGCGTTGGTGTGTGGAACGCCACTCATCGCCAGCAATTGTGTAGGGTTGAGGGAGGTTGTGGCTGACACCCCGGCGCTGACGGTGCCGGTGGCTGATGCTAATGCCATCGCAACAGCCTTGAGGGAGGTGTCGGTGTCTACCCGAGCGCCCTTCACCGCCTATGCCTCGACGGCTGTCAGTCGCTACGATATTGAAGCCGCTGTAGATGGCGTCGATGGCTGTTACAGGGACATCATACGCGCAGCAGGCAAGGTGGTTTGATGAGACCCGTGATCGCGAGCGAGGGCAAACCTGAGCCCTTTGATCTGCCATTCAAAATTTTTCTTTTGTTTTTGGTCAGCTTTTTTCTCCACCTGCCGTCCAGGATTCCCCTGCTCGGCGTGGTGCGTTTCGACATGCTGTTGGTTATGGGGCTGGGTTATTTGACCTACAAGCGCATGCAAGAGTCTCGCGTACAGGTCGACCCGCAGGCGCGCGCCACCGCGAAGTGGATTATTGCGTTGTTTGTTTGGGTGCTGATATCCCTGCCGCTGGTTCGCTGGCCCGGTACGGTGCTCAACCTCGGGTTGGAAAGCTTTATCAAAGCATCCATGTTTTTCTTTTTTGCCATGTGGTTGGTGGATACAGAGCGCAAATTGCGTTGGATGGTCGCTACCTTTGTTATTTGTAATGTGATCCGCGTCCTTGAACCGCTGGGGATGCATTTCGCTACAGGCTACTGGGGATCGCAAACCTATTTGGGGGATGGGGAGATGGCAAACCGCTTGGCAGGTGCGCCATCTGATGTGATTAACCCCAATGGCCTGGCCTTCGTCATCGCATCGGTTTTGCCTTTCTTACACTACTTGATAGGCAAAGGATTTCTGCGGCGCGTGATCTATGTGCTACTTCTGGCGGTGTTGCTGTTGGCCATGAAATTGACGCTGTCACGCACTGGCTTTTTGGCGTTGGCGATCATTGCTTTTGCGATATTCTGGAAAAGCCAACACAAGGTGAAACTCGCGTTGGCGATGGTAGGTGTGGTATTGGCGTTTTTCGCGTCATTGGATGACATTACCCGGGAGCGCTATTTATCGCTCACGGGGGATGAGAATGTGCGTGGCTCGGAAACCAGTAAGGGGCGCCTAGAAGGCTTGGAGCAAAACTGGGATGCCGCGCAGCCACGCATTGTGTTTGGCCATGGCCTAGGCGCCTCTAGAGAAACCAATTTCCATTTTTCCGGGCATGCCCAGCCTGCGCATAACCTCTATTTAGAAATTTTGCAGGAGCTGGGGCTGGTTGGGCTGGGTTTGTTCTTGTGTTTCATGAATGCGATAGTCAAAAACTTTCGCCAAGCAAAGCTTGCCATGGCAAAAGTTCAAGCGGGCGACAGCTTTTTGGTCGATTTGACTAACGCATTGCAGGTCTGGTTGCTGATGAACATCCTGTTCAGCTTTGCCAGCTACGGGCTTACTAGCTATGAATGGTACCTGTTTGGCGGGTTGTCTGTGGTGGTGTTGCGTCTGGCCATGCAACAAGCCGGGGGCGAGGGCGGAGGAGCACCTCTTCCTGTGGGGCGACGGCGGAAACGGCGATGAGCGGTGCTCAAGATTGCTCTGAGCTGCTGAGGCAATGGCAGGCACTGCAGGGGTCGTCCGACCCGCTGTTTATGAGTATTGCCTGGCGTGAGACATGGTGGGACATCTGGGGCGGCGATACAAAAGGGGACGCGAAGTGGCTGCTGGTGGAGGATGGCAGGGGGCCTCTGGCGTTGGCCCCCGTGTACCTTGATCGAGCCAGACTGAATGTGCTTGGGCTGTCTGCAACCTATCCCCGCTTGCAGATGATCGGTTGCAGTTATGGTCACTTGTCGACGCCGCGGGCGGAGTACAATGCCTTTCTGCTTCGCCAGGATGATGAGGAGAGCGCCTTTCGTTGCTTGGCTGAGCATCTAGAAGCCTTGCCCTGGGGGGAGGCCGTTTTTGAAGATGTCGTTTTAGATTCCGCCATGGACCGGGGGCTGCGGGCGTGGGCTGCCAGACGGGGATGGCGGGTTCGCCAAATCTGGGAGGATGTCTCTTATGTCGTGAATACGTCAGGGGCGTTTTCCGAATACTTGGCCGGGTTAGGCAGTAATACGCGCCTGCGCATGTTTAATCGGCGCAAATTGCTAGATGGGATGGGGCGGGTCGAGCGGCGCAATCTCTTTCCTGACCAGGTTGATGAATTTTTTTCGCTGTTGAATGATTTTCATCGGGTACGCTGGGGAGCGGCGTGCTATGGCAAGCAAAGTTTGGCCTTTCAAAAGCGCTTGCTGAATGGCTTGCATGAGGCTGGTGCGCAGATAGACCTAGCGCTCTTGGTTCTTGATGAGCGGCCATTGTCGGTTTTGTATAACATCCGGATCGGGGGGCGGATCTACAACGTGCAGAGCGGCTACATCGAGCGCTTTCATGACAAGCTTTCATTGGGAGGGCTTCATTTGGGCTTTGCCATTGAAGAGGCTTTTGCCGATCCTGACGTCTCATGTTTTGATCTTTTAGCGGGGGGGGGCAAGGTATCCGACTACAAACGGCACTTTGCTAAACCGGATGTTCCCTTGCGCTCTTACAAAATCGTGCGAAGTGGAGGTTTGGGCATGTTGTACTGGTGTAAAGACCATTTGCTCAATCGCATACAGGCAATGAGGAATGGATGTCGGGGCCATTGATGAGCGCAAAGGGATATGAAAATTTGCCGCACATTGTGTTGGTGCTGCGCAGCCTTGGCACCGGCGGCGTAGAAACGCACGTTTGTCAGCTAGCCAGGGGCCTGCTCGCCAGGCGTTGTCGCGTTAGCCTGATTGCGCTCTGTGCGGGCCCGATAGCGCCGCCTTTTTTGTCACTTGGCGTGGATATCATTCAGCTGAATGATAACGTCGGGCAAAGTGCCAAGGCCTTTGCGAATGTGTGGCGCTTATGTCGCGAGCTGCGACGGCTGAAGCCTGATGTCGTGCATTTGCACGGCATACGCCCTCTGCTGATTGGTGGTTTGGCCGGGCGGTTGGCCCGACTGCCGCATATTGTGGGCACCATGCATGGATCATCGCGGCTGATGGCGATGAATGAGCAAGGGGGGGTATCACGGCGTCGGCTGTTTTTTAGCCGTTTGGCACATGCGGCCAGCATTGTGTTGTGCACAGAATTTATCACGGTGTCGCCCCAGCTTCACAACGAGGCGCTGGATTGTTTGCGGCAATGTTTGGGGCTGCGGGCCGAGCGGCGTTATGCGGCGCGGGTAAGCACCGTGCTTAATGGCATTGATGAGTTTTATTTTGTGGGCGCTGATCGCCTCCCGCCTGCCTCCGATCCGCTGACAATCGGCACCATCGCACGACTAGAACCTAAAAAGGGCATCGATGTTTTGTTGCGGGCCTTTGCCTCCTTGGTGGGTAATGGGGTTCGCGCAGTGTTGTTGATTGTGGGGGATGGGGGCTGGGCCGCGGAGTATGAGGCATACGTCCATGAGGCTGGGCTGGTCGACCATGTGATTTTCGCAGGGTATCAGCCAGATGTAGTCCCGTTTTTAGCCCGTATGGATGTGTTTGTGCTGCCATCTTTGAGTGAGGGTTTGCCGCTGGTAATTCTCGAGGCGATGGCGATGGGCGTTCCCGTTGTGGCTACCCAGGTAGGGGGCGTGCCCAGTGTGGTTAAAGAGGGGGAGACCGGGCTGTTAGTGCCGCCTGGTGATGCGGTGGCGCTGGCAAAAGCGCTTTGCCGCATGGTGAATGATGAGGGCTTGCAGCGCAGCCTATCTCAGGCGGCCTATGCTTTGGTTTCGCGGCAACACCGTGAAAGCCAAATGGTTGATGGCATATTGGAGGCTTATCATTTAAGCAATGACGAGTTGCATGGGTGGCAAGTGCGGAGGATGTCGGTGGAGAGTCGAGCGAACGGTGAGCAATCATGATGTGGCCGACGTTGCTCTGTTTGCTGGGAGGGATTGGCCTTCTCGCGTTAATGCTGCAGTTAAGGCAGAAGCTTTTTTGCCATTATGACTGGCGCGCCGATGATCACTACGATTTTCGTAACGCAGACGCGCGAATGGCCCTTTCTCTGCAGCAGGGGCAGGCTTCACTGCCGGATTTGCCGCTGGGTTCTTATTGCTGCATTTTGTCGCTTAAGGTCTCCGCCACCCCATTGGGCTGGCTCTTGTTGCCTCGGATTACGGTTTCAACCTGCCGTGGCAAACTTTCGTTTGCATTTGAGTTTGGCGCGAGAGGGCGGCGCTATGTAGATGTCACGCAGCTGTTCAATGGTGAAGAGCGCATTGCTCGCATCTCGTTACATGGTCGTGGCGCTCGCGTGTCTGAAGCGGCTGAGCTGTTTCTATTTAGACAAGCGCCCTTGGATGGAAAATCAATCTGTATATTTTCTCCCCATCCCGATGATGCAGAGATTGCCGCTTTTGGGGTGTATTCAGCGCATGCTCCCCGGGCTCAGATCGTCAATGTGTTGGCTGGTGATTCCGGTGGTTGGAGCTACGGAGCGCTTTATGAAACACAGGCCGAAAATTTTCAGGAAAAAGGGTTTGTTCGGGTTATTGATAGTCTGACGGCGCCGATGTTTGGTGGGGTGCCAGCGAAGAATGTGTGTAACTTGGGCTATTTTTCCGGGCGCCTTGAGCAAATGTATAAGGCGCCTACGCGAGCGTTTGGCGCGCAGTTTTCAAATGTGACAGATCTTCGCGTGTACCGAAATCTGAATGTAGCCTCCCTGCCTCCGCATGATGGGCTAAGTACGTGGGAAAATCTGATTGACGACCTCGAATTTCAGTTGCGAACACATTGCCCCGAGGTGATTTTCCTCCCCCATCCGGTCTTGGACTCCCATCTGGATCACCAGTATGTGGCGTTGGCTGTTTATGAGGCGCTGGCACGCTGCCGGTTAGAAAATCTGGAGATTTGGCTGTACACCAATCATCCCCATTTGACCCAGTTCCACCCCTATGGCCCCGCTGATTGTGGCCTAGGCCTGCCTCCATCGCGTGAGCCTTATGCGCTTGGCGTTCCGCGATCCATTGCGCTGTCCAAGGAAATTCGCCGGCGAAAGCTGCTGGCATTGGAAACCATGCATGATCTGCGCTCTTTGCGCCTAAGGAGTGGCATTGGTTTGATTAACAGGGGCTGGCAGGTGTCATTGCGCGAAGGTATTTACGCTTGGGCAAAGGCCTTCCACGGGGGTGGGTCTGATTACTTTCGGCAGAGTATCCGGTCATCCGAAGTGTTTTATCTCGTCACCCAGGGGGAACTGCGTGAACAGATAAAGCGCGCTGGGCTGCCTGTTGAGGCACATTGAGCTTTTTCGTGCCCGTTAACTCTAGAGCTTGCCCTGCCGCGCTAAGGCTGTTTGCGGGTAGTTGGTGAGTATTAATAAGGTAATCAGATGTCCATTGCTCGTTCACTGATCAAAGGCTCCGCAGTTCGCACACTGGAAACCTTGGTGGGGATTGCAATTGGGTTTTGCATGCTGCCGTATATGGTTCGCCATCTCGGTGAGGATGTATATGGGCTGTGGATTGTAGTAAGTGGGATTACCTCGGCGTTTTATATTTTTGACTTGGGCTTTGCCTCATCGATAACTGTGTTCCTAACGCGGTTTTTTACGCAAAAGGATACGGCGGCCATCAACCGAACGCTATCGACGGCGTTTATGATCTACTGTGGTTTGGGCGGCGCAATTTTAGTTGCCGCATACACGGCATCGTGCATGGTGCAATACTGGACGGTAAAGCCTGAGTCACAGGCATTGGCAAGTGCCCTTATTTTGGTGACCGGAGCGTCGCTGGCGCTTGAGTTTCCTTTCAAGGCCTTTGCCGGAGTAGCGGTTGCCCACTATCGCTATGATCTGGTTTCCTGGTCGCGCCTCGTGTTCAAACTGGTGAATACGGCTGCCACAGTCACACTGCTTGAATTAGGCTATGGCCTGCTGGAAGTGGCATGGGCGGCGTTTTTTATTGATGGTTTTTCGAACCTCGTTTTTTATGGTATTGCGCGTTATCTATATCGGGAAATGCGCGTCAGTCCAGCACTGGCATCGCGCGATACAGTGAAATCCCTGCTCAATTTCAGCTTGTGGACCTTTGCGATAGATAGCGCCAGCATCATTAAGAATAGAGCGGATGTCTTTGTTGTTGCCGCTTTGCTATCGACGAACACGCTAACTATTTATTACGTTGGCGTACGCTTGGTTGACTACGCCATAGAGTTAATGGGGAAAGCAACCAATATGACTACCCCGGTGTTTTCTCGCTATCACGCAGAAGGTGATTTGGTGGAAACGCGCAACAAGGTGGTGTTGATTTCAAGAATTAACTGCATGTTTGGCGGGTTGGTATTGGTAGGCCTGGTCACCCTTGGCATGCCGTTCATCAAGGTGTGGATGGGGCCGGAGTTCGACGCGCAATTGGCTTGGCAGTCAATGGTATGGTTGTTGGTGGGCAAGCTTGTGTTCTTCATGCTGACGCCCGTCAGCACCTGCCTTTATGTGCATGGTGACCACCGCTACCTGGCTGTGATGGGGCTGGTGGAAGCCATTATTTCTGTGGTGTTGACCTACGTGTTGGTTCGCTTCAGTGATCTCGGTATTGTGGGGGCCGCCATCGGGATGACGGCGTGTTACTACCTGACGCGCGCGAGTTTTGTGGCTTGGCGGCTGTTCCGCCTCATTGAAATGTCAGCCTGGAGCTTTTACCGCGCGTTATTCCCCATATTGGCATACGCGGTGGCTTTGTGTTTGGGCATGCAAGCGTTGCCTGAGGCTTGGCGCTCTCCTGCAAGCTATTTTGAAGTGGTTTGGCAAGCCAGCGTTATTTTGTTGGTATTTTGCCTAGGCCTTTTGGGCCTGTTTTCGCGTGAAGAGCGGCGGATCATCAAAGGGCTTCTTCCAGCGCGGCTTGCAGGAAAATTTCAGTGACGTGACTGAGATGCGCTAGCCTAAGTCAGTGTGCGTCTCTGATGGTGGAAGGTCGCTGAGGGGCGGTTCAGGCGGGCGGATGGTCAGTGAGTAGGGATTGCAAAACAAAAAAAACGCCTGCATAAGCAGGCGTTTTTTTTAGCCAGATATGGCTCTAGGCTCAGGCCGTTTTGCGACGAGCAAAGCCCAGGCCACAGAGGCCGGCACCCAGCAGTGCGAGGGTGGTTGGCTCAGGCACGGTGCCGATTTTGCCAATGGCGAAATCGGCTTGTTGGCCCCACTTGGAATCATCGGGGATTTCTGCGGTGAAGGACAGCACAGAGATCTCGGTATCGCCAAAGGGGTTGTCGATGCGGAAGCAGCCAGTGCCGCCGGTGCCATAGAACGTGCCGCCACAGCTGCTTACAGTGCCCAGGCCGTCCCACACTGCAACGTTGTCAGTGGAGGTGGTTTTGAGCTTGAAGGTCTGGTTGTCAGCGCCGACTACCGCAATCTCTTTCGGGTCGTTGAACTCAGGACCGTTGTAAAGGAATACGATTTCAAGGAATTCAACCACCTGAGCGTCACGGAAGGTGACGTTGATGAACTCGCGTGGGCGAATTTCACCAGGCTCAGCGCCGGTTACGCCAAGGCCTTTGGCGCCGTATGCATCTTTCTCCAGGAAATTCAGGCTGCTTGGCGCGGTGCTCAGGGTAACCTGGCTGCCGATGGTGCAGCTGTTGGTGCCCACGCAGGGGCCCCAGTTGCTTGGGGAAATGACAAGCGCGGAAGCGCTGCTGCTTGCAACGGCAAGGGCGCTAAGGGCGAGAAACTTTTTCATCTTGCTCTCCTGGCAATACGAGTGGACGGTGAGATACGCATCTAGCGTGTATTTCGAACTGGCTTATGTTTAGCAATCTGCGGGCCAACTTGTATTTGTTCATGAAATACATGGGGTTGTGTTTGTCTGTGGCGGCGTTTTGTCGCGCGAGTGTAAAGAGTTCCGACACGGGGTGGGCGTTGTGCCTGTTTTTCCCTGTATGGTTGTCTGGGCGTCTGATAAGAAATCCGACACTTCCGTACTAACGCCCATCTGGGCGTGTTACTTAACGCCCAAGAAGGCTAGGCGAAACGGCTTGGAGAGCGAAAAAATGCGCTCGGCCAGGATGCCTAAGGCGGCGGTAATGCTCAGGACTGCCACGAAATAACCGTGACCCTCCAACTGCATGCATTTGGCGATGTATCTGCCCATGGGGGTTGTGAAACCTTGAAACAGGTAAATGGCGAAGGAGTAATGTCCAAGTTTCGCCAGGGGGGCAAATGAGGGTTGTAGCCAGAACAGGAGGTAGCAGGAGCCTAGCCCCAGGAAAAGTCCCAGTGCAGTGCGCGGGTTGGTGTCGATATCGAGCATTCCGGCAAGGGTGAGTTGTTGAAGTGTTATGCATGCGGCCAACGCTAGACACAGGCTTGCAACAACTTTTTTGTGGCTGAGGATGTGAGGGAATCTGTTTAGTCCCACCCCAAAAAGGAAGTAAGGAAGCAGGTAGCTCGCACCGCTGATGCCAAAATAATCGAAATTCACGCCGCGCATAAGAAAATAGAAGGGCAGCGTGGCGGTGAGGCAGAGGGCCCATTTTTTTGTGTTCGCCAATCTGTGGAAAATGTCTAAAACGCCGGTGAAAAGGATGACGAGAAAAATTGATTGAATAAACCAATAATGCTCATAGGTGAGTATGAAAACCTCGTTCGGCCATCGCGCCACATCGGTCCAGCTAGCACCGTTTTGCATGGCCTTGGCGAAGTATTCGGCGCTAGCGACGACGGCGAAAGGTATTAGTAGGCGCCTGGCCTTGCCCTGTGCAAATGCGGTGAAGTTCTGTGCACAGACGGTCTTGTAGGCATACAAGTAGCCTGAAATGACGGTAAAGATGGGCATTCTGACATGCAGTAGGGTGTGATCGAGCCAATCATAAAATGCGTAGGCGCCTGCGATGGGGCCATCTTTAGTGATGTGAATCCCTATGACGAGGAATATTGCGATTGCGCGCAGGGTCTGAATTGAGGGGTTTGCTATCATGCTGATTCGGCGCTATCGCGTTATTTATTGTTATCTACTCGCGAGGCACCTTATGTTGCTGCGGAGGGCTGGTGGGCTCACGCGGTTGCTCTGGCGGGCATCCAGTTTATATGAATCGCATCCGATCGTGGCGCCTCATGCCGGTTTTAAGTGATTGCGTCGGAGGGAGGGGCATGGGCGCCCGCAGCGGCGTGTTCCCAGCGTGTGTAGGGAACTTTTGACAGCGCTGCATTGGTATAGCGCGGGTCGTGTGATACCTCGTCGCCCAGCCAATCGGGGCGCTCGAAGGGTTCATGTTCGCTTGCTAGCTCGATTTCCGCCACGGTAAGGCCTTCATTCAACCCGTGGAATACATCGACTTCCCAGGTGTGCCCTTGATGCTCAATGACATAGCGGGTCTTGTCGATCAGAGGGGGGGGGCACATGGCGAGCATGGCGTTGGCGTCGGCGGCGGGGATTGGGTATTCAAATTCCTCTCGGCTAATACCCGTGGTGCGACCCTTGATCGTGAGGAAGCCCTGCTCGCCAGCCAGGCGAACCCTGACGATGGCGTTGCCCGTGCTGCTTAGATAACCTTGGCGGTAGGCTGTTCCTGCGCCCATGCTTGCCCAGTCGCGCGGATGTACCAGGAACTTGCGCTCAATTTCTGTGCTCATGGCTTAATTCCGCACTTTTCGCCGGGTGATGGTTTGCAGCAGTTTGTCTAGAGACTGTCGCAGCGCATTAGATGCACGCTTTTCGATATAGAGATGCAATGCATAGGACAGGAGGCACATAAAAAGCACTATACATGCAGTGGCCAGGTATGGGTTGAGGCTGCTGGTGAGTGCGTCAAAGAGTAGGTGGCCGATTTTTGCGTGAATCAAGTAGAGAGGGTATGTCAGGCCGCCCAAGATAAGGAGTGTGGGGGTGCTTTTCAGTGTGAGCCAGCCGCGGGCGATGGCATAAAAGATAGCGTAACTCAGCCAAATGATGGCAGTGGCTGTCCAGCATTCGCTGGGGGTTGGGGCGTGTAAGAAACCTGATGCCTGGCGGAAGGCGTAGATGGAAGAGAGGGCGAGTGATATAGCGGCAATTGCCTGGTAGAAGGGCTGCGGTCCCTCTTTTCGAATTAAATAAAAAGCGGCTCCCCCGATGAAATATGAAGAGTAGCTGGGCGAAATGATCCAACCGAGAAAAAAGGGTTGGTGGGTCAGTAAATAGCAGGCCGTTGTGGCCGTCCAGACGCCTAGCCAGAGCTTGATGTGTTTAATCAGCCCCGTCGCGATTAGCACGAAAATCATGAAGTAAAATTTGAGTTCTGCATGAAGTGTCCAGTAAACCCCATCAATATCCTGAATGCCGGCGTAATCGTTGAGCATCGTCAGATTGGCTAAAAATCTGAGCGGCTCAATGTGGGCTTCTGGCGGGGCGAGCATATAAATCGTGAGGGTGGTCAAGCACACGGCGACCCAGTAGGTTGGATAGAGGCGTGCGGCACGGGAGATGGCGAACTCCAAGCAACTTCTGTTGAGCGCCGAGGCCAGAATGACGAAGCCGCTGATGAGGAAGAACAGGTTGACGCCTAAATATCCATACTGTGTAACAGGCATGATCGCGGCAAATGGGTAGAGGGTACCGCTCGCGTGTGGAACTTGGAACGCCGAGTAGTGGTAGGCAACAACACTAAGTGCCGCAATAAACCGCAGTAGGTCTAATTCTGCGTAACGCTCTCCGGGGGCTTTGCCCCCAGCTGTCGCCGAAGGTGTGGTCATCAGGTGCCATCCATGTGTTGTTGCTGTTGCTTTGCCGCTGGTGTTATAGGCGTGGCGCTGTTGGGCGGCTGCTCAGGGGGCGCTGTCAGCGTGTGCTTCAGCAATGCTGTGCGTTGCGATGCAGGTGATTGACGTTGGATATTTGTCATCACGGGAAGCCTTACTCCTCGAAGTCCGTGTAGCCGGTGGTGTAGGCCAGGTTTTCGAAGCGGGTATGCTTGCCGATGAAGGCCAGCCGCACGGTGCCGATCGGGCCGTTACGGTGCTTGCCGATGATGATTTCTGCGACGCCTTTGTCTTGGCTCTCCGGATTGTAGACCTCGTCTCGGTAGATGAAGGCGATGATGTCGGCGTCTTGCTCGATGGCGCCGGATTCCCGCAGGTCCGACATCACCGGGCGCTTGTTGGGGCGCTGTTCCAAGGAGCGGTTGAGCTGGGACAGGGCGATCATCGGCGCATTGAACTCTTTGGCGATGCCCTTGAGGCCGCGTGAGATCTCGGAGATCTCGGCAGTGCGGCCCTCGCTCTTGCCGCCAGCCACCTGCATCAGCTGCAGGTAGTCCACCATGATCAAGCCGATCTCGCCGTGCTCCCGGGCTAGCCGGCGCAGCCGCGAGCGCATCTCGGTGGGGGTGATGGCGGGGGTGTCGTCGATGAATAGCGGTTTGTCTTTCAGCTTGGCGATGGCCGAGCTGAGGCGAGGCCAGTCGTCTTCGTCCAGCTTGCCGGTGCGGAGTTTGCCTTGGTCGATGTGGCCCACCGAGGAGATCATACGTGTAATGAGGGCTTCGGCGGGCATTTCCAGACTGAACACCACGGTGGGTTTGCCGGCGCCCATCAGGGCATTTTCCACCAGGTTCATGGCGAAGGTGGTTTTACCCATTGATGGTCGCCCGGCGACGATGATCAGGTCGGCGGGTTGCAGGCCGTTGGTCATGCCATCCAGATCGGTGTAGCCGGTGGTCAAGCCGGTGAGGCTGCCCTCGGTATTGAACAGCTCGTCGATGCGCTCCACGGCATGCTTGAGCAGTGGGTTGACCGCCTTGGGGCCGCCGCCGCGGATGCGCTCGTTGCCGATCTGCATCACCTTGCGTTCGGCATCGTCCAGCAAGGCATCGCAGTCCCGCCCCTCGGGGTGGTAGGCGTCGTCGGCGATGGTGTTGGCGGTGTCGATGAGTTTGCGCAGAATGGCGCGTTCGCGCACGATCTGGGCGTAGGCTTGCACGTTGGCGGCACTGGGGGTGTTTTTGGCCAGCTCCACCAGGTAGCTGATACCGCCGGCCTTGGCCAGCTCGCCGGAGCGGTCCAGGGCTTCGGAGAGGGTCACCAGATCCAGCGGGTAGCGGGCTTCAACTTGGCGCTCCATAGCTTCGTAGATCAAGCGGTGCTCCGGGCGATAGAAATCGCTGGCGCGCACCAGTTCTGCGACGCCATCCCAGTTGCCGTTGGCGATCATCAGGCCGCCCAGCACGGCCTGCTCCGCCTCCAACGACTGGGGGGGCACCTTGATGCGGCTGAGGCTTTCGTCGTCGATCGGGTAATCCGGGAAGTCCATGCGCGGTGAGCTTTGGGGTCGGCTGTCGGTGGCTAGGGCCACCATTTTGGCGGAAAAGTCGAGGCACTTAAAGCGGATTCGATGGCCAGTGCCGGCTTTGCGGGTGTTTGTCTGGTATGTGGAGTGCACATAACAAAAAAGCGCGCCTTGTGGGCGCGCTTTTTGGCTTGCTGCCGGAGTGACCGGCGCCGGCGCGCCGCTTAGGCGGGCACAACGGCCAGCTTGACGGTGGCGGTGACTTCGCTGTGCACCTGCACGTCGATGTCGTATTCGCCCAGGTCGCGCAGGGCGCCGTTGGGCAGGCGCACTTCGCTCTTGCACACTTCAACGCCAGCGGCGGTGAGGGCGTCGGCGATGTCGCGGGTGCCGATGGAGCCGAACAGCTTGCCTTCGTCGCCAGCGTTGGCGGCCATGGTCACGGTGCCCAGGCCTACCAGGCGGTCTGCGCGCGCTTGGGCTTCAGCTTTCTTGCCGGCAGCAATGCGCTCAAGCTCGGCGCGGCGGGCTTCGAAGGATTCCAGGTTGGCGGCGGTGGCGGGCACGGCCTTGCCAAACGGGATCAGGTAGTTGCGGCCGTAACCGGCGCGTACGTTAACTTGATCGCCCAGGTTGCCCAGGTTGCCGATTTTTTCCAGCAGGATAACGCGCATTGTTCATTCCTCAGTTTCAGCTGTCAGTGCGGGCGGTATTGCCCAACACATTAGGCCGGAGGGGGTTCTGGCGGCGTATTGGCGCGCCTGGCCCGCAGATCCAGCCAACTATCCAGCGCCGCGACAAGAACCAGTAGCTCTCGCAGCAGCGGTAGGAATACAAGTCCGCCGTAGAAGGCGAACATCCAGCCCGGCCCCAGTTTGCGCTGGACGGCCAGGCCGTGAATCAGTCCTAGTCCGGCTACCAGTAGGGGTAGCGCGGGCAGCCACATCCATTCGGTGATGCCGGGGCCTGCTGCCAGGCATGCCACCGCTGCGGCAAGCAGGGCGGCGGCCAGGGGGCGCGGTAGGCGCAGTGCCCTGAACTCTTCACCAAAACCGCCCGGGTTGAACAGCGTGGCTTGCCAGCTGCGGGCAAGCAGCAGGCTGGCGGTGATCGCCACGGCGCTGAGTGAGCTCATCATGCCGGCCATTTGCATGGCGTCGGGCGGGCTCAGTTTTTGTGGCCCGGTCAGCTGCTGATTCAGCTGCTCAATGACCTGGCCAAATAACTGCACGAGCGCCATCAGGTAGGGCTTGCCTACCGTGAGCAGGGCGATGCCTTCCAGCAGGGCGACCAAGCTGATCGCGGTCAGTGCCCAGGGCCAAGAGACGGTCGCACGCAGCGTGGTGGCAGCGGCAAAGGCGCCAAGGCTACACAGCAGGGGCAATTGCTCGCCGCTGTATGCCAGAAATCCGGTGGGCAGCATGAGCCACGCGAGCAGCGTACTGCCTTCGCGCGGCCCTTGCCGCAGAGTGGTCAGGGCGAGAATCGCCACGCCCACCCAAAAAAACAGCACGGTGCCCATCGCCAGCGAAGCCGCGGCGACCGCCTGTAGGCGGCCGCGCATGGCGTATTCAGCGATCGCCCTCACGGAGCGCGGGCACCGGCGACCAGCTTACTGGTGCTGGTCAGAGTAAGGCAGCAGAGCCAGGTAGCGGGCGCGCTTGATAGCGGTAGCCAGCTGGCGCTGATACTTAGCCTTGGTGCCGGTGATGCGGCTGGGTACGATCTTGCCGGTTTCGGAGATGTACTGCTTCAGGGTTTCCAGATCTTTGTAATCGATCTCGCTAACGCCTTCGGCGCTGAAGCGGCAGAACTTGCGGCGACGGAAAAAACGGGCCATTAGGTTTACTCCCAAATTACGTGTTTATGCTTGGCGGTGCGGGGTGAAGATTACTCTTCGCCCTGGTCGCCAGCGTCGTCGTCAGCCTGGATCGGGTTGCGATCACGGTCGCCGCGGCCACGGCGCTCACGGCCTTCCTTTTCGCTCTTCATCATCGGCGACTCTTCGGTCACCGCTGAATCGCGACGCATTACAACGTTGCGCAGCACGGCGTCGTTGTAGCGGAAGTTGGTGGTCAGCTCTTCGATGACTTCGTTGCCGACTTCAACGTTCATCAGCACGTAGTGGGCTTTGTGCACCTTGTTGATAGGGTAAGCCAACTGGCGACGGCCCCAGTCTTCAACGCGGTGGATGGTGCCACCGGCGTTTTGGACCATGCCGCTGTAACGCTCGACCATGGCGGGCACTTGCTCGCTCTGATCGGGGTGCACAAGAAATACGATTTCGTAGTGACGCATTTAACTGCTCCTCACGGATTCAACAGCCTTCCGACGCGGCGGAAGGCAAGGAGTTCATCGTTGCGTTCCCAGTGTGGGCGCAGCGAGGCCGGACATTCTACAGGCTGGTGAGCTTTTGATCAATGCCCTGCGGGGGCGCGCCATACGATGCTGAAGGCGCCGCGCAGGTCGCCGGCCTCGAAGCCGGTGGCTTGGTCATGTGGGTAGCGGGCCGCAAGGGCTGACTTGACTTCGGTCGACAGTTGCGTGCCGTGGCAACTGAGGCACAGTGGCTGGGTGGGGATGGCCTTCATATAGCGCGTCTCCCCTTCGGCATGTTGCAGGCTCTCCAGTCGCTCAACGGGCTCGCCGGCCGTTTTTCGCTGCTCAAAGTCCTCTAGCGTGGCGCGCTGCCATGCGTTCGGTGAGGCTGCGGGGTTGCGCGGTTTGAGGCTGACGCGGGTGAGCACGGCGCCGTGTTGTTGAGAGAGTCTTTGTGCAATGGAGGGGGCTTGGCTGGCGCAGACCTCAATGGCCTTTGCTGGGCCGCCTGTCTGCAGGGCGCCGGTGAGTGCGGCTTTGAGCTCCGTGGCGAAGGCCTGACTTGCGGCGCGGCCTTCCGCGAGCCGAGGGTCTTCGCTGGTGTGGCTTGGCAGGGGGAGCAGCAGCAGGGTGGCAAGCAGGTAGGGGGCGCGGGTCATGGCGAGCTCCTTTGGTTGTGCGGGATGGCGGGGTCAGGTACCCCGCTGGCGCACGGCTTCAAACAGGCAGATGCCGGTGGCGACTGACACGTTGAGGCTGCTGACGCTGCCGGCCATGGGGATCTTGACCAGGAAGTCGCAGCACTCCTTGGTGAGCCGGCGCAGGCCGCTGCCTTCTGCGCCCATGGCGATGGCCAGGGGGCCGCGCAGGTCGGACTGGTACAGGCTCTGATCGGTTTCGCCAGCGGCGCCGACGATCCAGATGCCGCGCTCCTGCAGCTCCCGCAGGCAGCGTGCCAGATTGGTGACCTGCACCAGTGGCACGTTTTCCGCTGCGCCGCAGGCCACTTTGCGGGCTACCGGGGTGAGGCTGGCGGCGTTGTCCTTGGGGGTGATGACGGCGTGCACGCCGGCGGCGTCGGCGCTGCGCAGGCAGGCGCCGAGATTGTGCGGATCGGTGACGCCGTCCAGCACCAGCAGGAAGGGCGGGCCATCCAGATTGTCGAGCAGGGCATGTAGCTCGCCTTCGTCGAGGATGGCGGCGCTCTTGTCGCCGCCTTGGGCGCTCAGGCGGGCGACCACACCCTGGTGGTTGCCGGGGGCGAGTTTGTCCAGCGCTTCTCGCCGCAGGGCGCGCACGCGGATGCCCGCCTGCTCGGCGCGACTCAGCACGGCCTGCAGGCGCTGGTCGCGTCGCCCGTCCAGAACCAGCAGCTCCTCAATCTGTTCGGCGCGTCGCTCCAGGGCGGCCTGCACGGCGTGCAGGCCGAAGATCAGGGTGTCTTTCGCCATGGCTTAGCGCCTCCTGCGCTTGCGCGGGCTGCGCCCGGCAGGGGCGGGCTTGAGTTCGCCGGTGGCCAGGCGCTCGCGCACGGTCTTGCCGCGGCTTTTGTCTTCGACTTTTTCGCTCTGGGCGATTTCCAGGTCGATCTTGCGGTCGTCGAGGTCCACGCGCACCAGTTTGACCTTGATCGGGTCCCCCAGGCGGTAGCTGACCCGGGTGCGCTCGCCGGTGAGGCGGTGCTTGATCGGGTCGAAGTGGAAATAGTCGTTGTTCAGCGCCGAGATGTGCACCAGGCCCTCGATGTAGAGCCCGGAGAGCTCCACGAACAGGCCGAAGGAGGTGACGGCGCTGATCACGCCGTCGAAGACTTCGCCGATGCGGTCGGAGAGGTATTCGCACTTGAGCCAGGCCACCACGTCGCGGGTGGCGTCGTCGGCGCGTCGCTCGGTGATCGAGCAGTGGCTGCCGGCGCTGTCCATGGCGGCTTCGTCGTAGGGGAAGATCTGCTGCTGCGGGATCTTGCGGGTGTCGTCCACCCGGCGCACCAGGGCGGTCTCGCGCTCACTGGCGATGACGGAGCGAATGGCGCGGTGCACCAGCAGATCCGGGTAGCGGCGGATCGGCGAGGTGAAGTGGGTGTAGGCGGTGTAGGCCAGGCCGAAGTGGCCGAGGTTGTCGGCCTGGTAGATGGCCTGGCTCAGGGAGCGCAGCATCACGGTCTGGATCAGTGAGCGATCCGGGCGGTCCTGGATCTGGGCCAGCAGGGCGGAGTAATCACCGGGAGCGGGTTTGTCGCCGCCACCGAGATTGAGGCCGACCTCGCCCAGGAAGGCGCGCAGATTTTGCAGCTTCTCCAGGGTTGGGCCTTCGTGCACGCGGTACAGACCGGGCAGCTTGAGCTTTTGCAGGAAGCGTGCGGTGGCGACGTTGGCGCACAGCATGCACTCTTCGATGATCTTGTGGGCGTCATTGCGCTCGGTGGGGACGATCTCTTCGATCTTCTTGTCCGGGCCGAACACGATGCGGGTCTCGACGGTTTCGAAGTCGATGGCGCCGCGCGCCTCGCGGGTCTTGCGCAGGCAGTGGTAGAGGGCCTCCAGCTGCTCCAGGTGCGGCAGTAGGTCTCGGTAGCGTGCGCGAAGGTCTTCTCGCCCGCCCAACATGGCCGCCACCTGATTGTAGGTGAGGCGGGCGTGGGAGTGCATGACGCCTTCGTAGAACACGAAGCCGCTCAGGTTGCCCTGGGCGCTGATGGTCATCTCGCAGACCATGCACAGGCGGTCGTCGTGGGGCTTGAGGGAGCACAGCTCGTTGGAGAGAATCTCCGGCAGCATGGGCACGACCCGGCCGGGGAAGTAGACCGAGTTGCCGCGCTCGCTGGCTTCTTTGTCGAGGGGGGAGCCGACTTTGACGTAGTGGGAGACGTCGGCGATGGCTACGATCAGGCGCCAGCCGCCGCCCTTTTTCTTCTCGCAGTAGACGGCGTCGTCGAAGTCCCGGGCGTCTTCGCCGTCGATGGTCACCAGCGGCAAGTGGCGGATGTCGACCCGGCCTTTTTTGTCTTCTTCGGCAACGGTGGGGCTGTAGTGGGCGATTTCGCGCTCGACGTCTTCCGGCCAGGCGTAGGGAATGCCGTGGGAGCGGATGGCGACGTCGATTTCCAGCCCGGGGGCCATGGCCTCGCCCAGTACCTCGATCACCCGGCCAGTGGGCTGGCCGTGGCGCTCGGGTTGCGCGGTGATCTGCACCACCACGTATTCGCCGGTGTGGGCTTCCAGGTTCTCGCCCTCGGGGATGAGGATTTCATGCTGGATCTTGGGGTTGTCGGGCACTACGGTGCCCCAGGCGCGGTCGCGGTAATAGCGCCCTACCACTTCGGTGGTGTTGCGCGACAGGATCTCGACGATGGAGGCCTGTTTGCGTCCGCGGTGGTCTGCGCTGTCGACCCGGGCAGTGACTTCGTCGCCGTTGAAGACGCGGCGCATTTCGCGCGGGCTGAGGAACATCCAGTCGCTGCCGTCCTCCGGGGCGACGAAGCCGTGACCCTCCTTGTGGCCCACCACCTTGCCGCGCACCAGATCCAGTTTGAGGATGGGGGCGTAGGCATAGCGGCGGTTGCGGTGCAGTTGTCCGTCGCGTTCCATGGCGATCAGGCGGCGGCGCAGGGCTTCCACGTCGTCTTCGCTGCTGAGGCCAAGGGATTCGCAGAGCTCTTCGTGAGTGCGAGGGCCCTCGCACTGCTCCAGGTGTTCGAGGATGAACTCCCGGCTGGGGATGGGGTTCTGGTATTTCTGAGCTTCGCGCTCTGCGTGGGGATCGGCCCCCAGTTTGGATTTGCTTTTCTTTGTCATCCTGGCTTGCTTGATGCTGGTTTGCTGCAGTATAGGCACAGATTGCGGAATATTTCTGCCTTGCGCCTTGGATTGTGCCGTATTAACCGGAACGGCTGGTTTTTTTTTGAGCTGGTGGGTGCGTGGGGCCGAACGCGGGACGTGGGTGGCGAGGCGTGCGGGAGTAGGGCGCTTTGCGCTGATGCCATCAATATGGGGCTGTTGGGGCGGATTATCAAGCGTCTGGCAATAAGTCCCTTGCGTGGGCGGGAGGCGCTTTGTTAACGTGGCCCTCGAGTCAGCCAGACAGTCGCTGCGCTTGTTTCTGCCAAAGGCCATCAGGCTGCGGTGGGGCGGTGTGGAGGAAAGTCCGGGCTCCATAGGGTAGAGCGCCAGGTAACGCCTGGGGGGCGCGAGCCTACGGAAAGTGCAGCAGAAAGTATACCGCCTAAGCGGCTTCGGTCGCCGGTAAGGGTGAAATGGTGCGGTAAGAGCGCACCGCGCGGCTGGTAACAGGCGTGGCGATGGAAAACCCCGCTCGGAGCAAGACCAAATAGGAATCCATTGGCGTGACCCGCGCTGGATTCGGGTAGGTCGCTAGAGGCTTGTGGTGACACTAGTCCCAGAGGAATGACTGTCCACGACAGAACCCGGCTTATCGGCTGACTCGCTTTTCTCCACTTTTCTCCACTTTTTCTTCTGCAGGTGCCTGCGTGGTGCAAGGGACCCCGCGCGCTACTTAAAGTATTTTCTCAAGTTCTAGCCCTACCTCTCTGATCCTCCTGTTGTTTTCATTTTTGCCTCGCCAGATGGTGTGTGGATCGCTGCTCATTCGTGGATTTTCCCCTCCAGATAGCCCCTCTTTACCTTGCAATCACCGTGGTCGCTCTCTATAGTGTCGCAAAGTGGTATGAAGTGGGTGAAAGTGGTTTTCTGGGGTCGGTTTCTGGCGAGAGAGGCGGCATTTGTTTCGAGGGGTGAGTCACATCGCCATGGACGCAAAGGGGCGTTTGGCCATGCCGGCCAAGCATCGCGAGCGTCTCATGGATGTCTGTGGGGGGCAGCTGGTGGCCACCATAGATACTCACGCCCGCTGTTTGCTGGTCTATCCGATGCCTGCCTGGGAAGAAATCGAGCAAAAGCTCCAGGCGTTGCCCGCGTTTAACCCCAAGGTGCGCAATTACCAGCGCCTGTTGCTGGGTTATGCCAGCGATGTTGAGCTGGATGGCAGCGGCCGTTTCCTGCTGCCCCCTTCCCTGCGTGAGTACGCCGAGCTGGATAAAAAGGCGGTGCTGGTGGGGCAGGTGAACAAATTCGAGTTGTGGAGTGAAGACCTGTGGATCGCCGAGCGCGACCGCGGGCTGGCGGAGGTGGCGTCTGATGCCGCCGTGCCAGAAGAACTGTTGACGCTGACCCTGTGAGCCGGGAGGGCGCCGTGCACCAAACCGTGTTGCTGAAAGAGGCTGTTGATGCGCTGGTGACGGATGCGTCAGGTCTCTATGTGGACGGTACATTCGGGCGCGGTGGCCACAGCGCGGAAATACTGTCACGGTTGTCGGCCGACGGCCGGCTGCTGGCTTTTGATCGCGATCCCGAGGCGGTGGCGGTGGCGCGCGAGCGCTTCGCCGGCGATGCCCGCTTCGACATCATCCATGCCCCCTTTTCATCGTTGGCTCAATGCATGGCCGAGCGCGGCCTGACCGGGCGCGTCGCCGGCGTGTTGTTGGATATCGGCGTGTCCTCCCCACAGCTGGATGAGGCCGAGCGCGGCTTCAGCTTCCTGCGCGATGGGCCGCTGGATATGCGCATGGACCCCACTCGGGGGGAGAGCGCCGCCGAATGGCTGTCGCACGCCTCCGAGGAGGAGATCGTGCGGGTGTTGAAGGAATACGGCGAAGAGCGCTTTGCGCGACGCATGGCGCGCGCCATTCTTGCGCGTCGGGTGGAGCAGCCGTTCGAGCGCACCCTGGATCTGGCCAAGGTGGTGGCAGACGCCAATCCCGCTTGGGAAAAGGGCAAGCATCCGGCAACCCGCGCCTTTCAGGCGATCCGCATCCATGTGAACGACGAGCTGGGTGAACTGGAGCGCGCCCTGGATCAGGCGGTTGAGGTGCTGGCGCCGGGGGGGCGATTGTCGGTGATCAGCTTCCACTCGCTGGAGGATCGCATGGTCAAGCGCTTCATTCGCAATCACGAGCGCGGCCCCGAGTTGCCGCGCCATTTGCCGGTGCCGGCCAGCGTGCTGGCGCCAAAGCTGAAGGGCGTAGGCAAGGCGATTCAGCCGGGGGAGGCTGAAGTGGCCGAGAACCCTCGGGCGCGCAGTGCTGTGCTGCGCGTGGCCGTGAAAACCTAAGGGGGGGGTCATGGAAGCTGAAAGCAAATCCCAGAACTCAGTCGCCCGAGGTGCTTCGGTGTCGCCTCCGGCCGTGCTGGCCATGATGCTGCTCGCGGCTGTGATCATCAGTGCGGTTGGGCGTGTGTATAGCGTGCACAAGAGTCGCACGCTGTTTGCCGAGCTGCAGAAGCTGAAAAAAGAAGAGGATCAGCTGCAGGTTGAGTGGGGGCAGCTGCTGCTGGAGGAGAGTAGTTGGGCCGCGCCTCAGCGTGTAGAGGCCATCGCGCGCAACAAATTGCAAATGGATGTACCCGCCACCGATGCCATTGCGATTCTGAACCAATGAAAACAGCAACTCATCAGGCCGTCGACAGCTGGCGCTTTCGCACCGTTTTGGTGGGGATGGGGCTGCTGGCGCTGTTTTTGGTGTACCGGATCCTGTCGCTGCAGGTGCTGGATGGCGCGCGCGGCCAGGATTTCCTCAAAACCCAGGGCGATAACCGCTCGGTGCGCACGGCGACCATTCCCGCCAATCGCGGCATGATCACCGACCGCAATGGTCAGCCGCTGGCGGTGACTACGCCGGTGGACACCATCTGGGCCAACCCCAAAGAGTTGGTGCATGCTTCCATCGCCCAGAAGCGCGCGCTGGCGCAGGCGCTGGGCATGACCACCCCTGAGCTGCAAGACAAGCTCGAGCTCTATCGCAACAAGGGCTTCATGTACCTGCGCCGCCACCTGCCGCCACCAGAGGCGCAGGCGGTGATGGCGATCAAGGCGCCCGGTGTGTACCGCAAATCTGAATTTCGCCGCTTTTATCCCGCCGGTGACGTGACCGCCCATCTGCTGGGCTTCACCGATGTGGATGACCGGGGCCAGGAGGGGATGGAGCTGGCCTTTGATGAAGTGCTGCGCGGCCAGCCGGGCCAGAAGCGCGTGCTGAAGGATCTGCATGGCAACATCATCCAGGATATTCAGGCCATTTCCTCGCCACGCCCTGGCCAGGATCTGCAGTTGAGCATCGACCTGCGTCTGCAGTATGTAGCCTACCGCGAGCTGAAAGCCGCCGTGGCGAACGCCGAGGCGGCGGCAGGCTCCATCGTGGTGCTGGATACCCGCACCGGCGAGGTGTTGGCCATGGCCAACTACCCCAGCTACAACCCCAACAATCGCGGTCAGGCGGCGCCGGGCTCCACCCGCAATCGCGCCCTGACCGATTTGATGGAGCCGGGTTCCACCATCAAGCCCTTCGCGGTGGCGGCCGGGCTTGAGGCGGGCAAATTCAAACCCGACACCCCGATTGACGCAGGTCCGGGCCAGTATGCGGTCGACGGCAAGCTGCTGAAAGACCCGGTTAACTACGGCCTGATTGACGTCACCCGGGTGATCACCAAGTCCAGCCAGGTGGGCATCGCCAAGATCGCGCTGTCGCTGGAGGATCTGGCCGTGCGCAACATGCTCGAGCGCATGGGCTTTGGCTCCCTCACCGAAACCAACTTTCCCGGCGAGGCGGCGGGGGTGCTGCCCAACCATCGCCGCTGGAACCAGATTCAGCGCGTGACGCTGGCGTTTGGTCACGGCTTGTCGGTAACGCCCGCACAGCTGGCACAGGCCTATATGGTGTTCGCCAACCGCGGCATCAAGAACCCGATCACCATGCTCAAGCAGGACACGGTGCCCACCACCGGGCAGCGGGTGCTGAGCGAGCCGGTGGCTGAGCAGATGTTGCCGATCCTGGAGACCGTGACCAATACCGGGGGCACCGCCACCCGGGCGCAGATCCCCGGCTATCGGGTGGGCGGCAAAACCGGCACGGCCCACAAGGTTGGGGCCGGCGGCTACGAAAAGAATCGCTATCGTGCCCTGTTTGCCGGCTTCGCACCAGTAAGTGACCCGCGCATCGTGGCGGTGGTGGTGATCGATGATCCCCAGGGCAAATATTACAAAGGCGGGCAGGTGGCCGCGCCGGCCTTCGCACCGGTGGTGGGGGCGGCTTTGCGCTTGATGAACGTGCCGCCCGATGCGGTGATACCGCCGCCAGCGCAAAGCGTGGCTCAGGTGGTGCACTGATATGAACAGCCCGCGCCTGACCGCCGACCTCCTGCAGCTGCTGCCGGCTTTGCCCGCAGCGGCTGAATGCGTTCGGGTGAGCGGTGTGGCGGATGACAGCCGGCGCGTGCAGCCGGGGGATCTGTTCCTGGCTTACCCGGGCGAGCTGGTGGATGGCCGCGCTTTCATGGCGGCTGCCGTTAGCGCGGGAGCCGCCGCGGTGGTTTACGAACAGGCTGGGGCCGAGGCGCCGGCGCTGGGTGTGCCGTGCTTCGGCGTGAGCGGGCTGCGGGAGCGGGTGGGCGAGATTGCCGGGCGCTTCTGGGGCGAGCCGGGGGCCGACCTGCGAATTTTTGGCGTGACGGGCACCAACGGCAAGAGCACCTGCAGCTACTTGCTGGCCCAGGTTTACCAGGCGGTGGTGGGGCCGTGTGGTGTGGTGGGCACGCTGGGTTGGGGGCTGCCGGGCGGCCTCTGGCGCGAAAGCCAGAACACCACGCCGGGTGCGCTGGTACTGCAGGGCATGCTGGCCGAGCTGCGCGGCGCAGGTGCCCGGGCGGTGTCGATGGAGGTGTCATCCCATGCGCTGGTGCAGGGGCGGGTGTCGGGGCTGACCATCGATTGCGCTCTTTTCACCAACCTCAGTCGCGATCACCTGGATTACCACGGTGACATGCAGGCATACGCCGAAGCCAAAGCGCGCCTGTTTGCCATGCCGGGGCTGCGCTTTGCAGTGTTGAATGGCGATGATCCGGCCAGTGACGACATGGGGCGCGGATGCGACGCCAGCGTGCAGCAGCTGCGCTATGCGCTGCGCAATGCCGAGGCCGAGGTGCGCGCTGAGCACGTGCGCTACACCGAAGCGGGCACCTCCTGCCGGGTGGTGACGCCGTGGGGCGAGGGTGAACTCTGTTCGCCGCTGTGGGGGGAATTCAATCTTTACAACAGCTTGGCTGTGATTGCCGCCCTGGCGGTGCGCGGGTTGCCGCTCGGCGAGATATTGGCTGCCTTTGCCAGGGTTCAGCCAGTGCCTGGGCGCTTGCAAGCAGTGCCGAACCGGGCTGGGCTGACCGTGCTGGTGGATTATGCCCACACGCCGGATGCGCTGCGCGCCGTGCTGGCGGCGGTGCGTCCGCATGTGCAGGGGCAGCTGTGGTGTGTGTTTGGGTGTGGCGGTGATCGCGATCCGGGCAAGCGGCCGCTGATGGGCGAGGTGGCCGTGGCATTGGCGGATCGCGTGTTAGTCACCTCCGACAATCCCCGCAGCGAAGCGCCGGAGCAGATCATTGCCGACATCCTGCGCGGTACCGCAAACGGCGCGCAGGCCGTGGTGTCCAGAGCGGAGGCGATCGCGCGCGCCATTGCGCAAGCCGCGCCCGGCGATTGTGTGCTGATCGCCGGCAAGGGGCACGAAGACTATCAGGAAATTGCAAGCGTGAAACATCCCTTCAGCGATGTGGCGCAGGTCGGCGCAGCACTGGCTCAACGGGAGGCGACATGATCGGCGAATGGACTCTGGCAGCGATTGCGGCGTCACTGGGTGCAGAACTGCGTGGCGAGGATGCTGCGGTATTGGGCGTTTCAACGGACTCGCGCAGCGTCGGGCCAGGCCAGTTGTTTGTGGCGCTGGTGGGGGAGCGGTTCGATGGCCATGAGTTCCTGCAGGATGTGATGGAGCGCGGCGCCTGCGCTGCCCTGGTCTCCAGCTGGGTGGATGCCGACATCCCGCAGATCCGCGTGCCCGATACGCTGGTGGCGCTGGGCGAAGTGGCCAGGATGAACCGGGAGCGGTTCAGCGGGCCTGTTATCGCCCTCACCGGCAGTGCTGGCAAGACGTCGACCAAAGAGATGTTGGCGGCGATTTTGTCTGCCTGCGGCGAGACCTTGGCCACTCACGGCAATCTGAACAACGAAATCGGCGTGCCGCTCACGCTGTTGCGGCTCGCGCCTGAGCATCGCTATGCGGTGATCGAGATGGGCGCCGGCAAGCCGGGTGATATTGCCTACCTGTGCCGCTTTGCCAAACCGAGCGTCGCACTGCTGACCAACGTGTATCCGGCTCACGTGGCTGGCATGGGCAGCGAGCAGGGCATCGCCGACACCAAAGGCGCCATCTACGACGGCGCCGCTGTGGCGGTGATCAATGCCGATGCAGCGTTTGCCGAGCAGTGGCGTGCCCGTGCGACGGGGCGTGTGGTGCTGGCCAGCGTTGCTGGCCCCGCAGATGTGTGGGCTTCGGACGTGAGTTCCGATGCGCAGGGCCTCAGCTTCAGGCTGCACGCGGGAGAGGCCTCTGTTGCGGTCAGCATGTCGGTGCTGGGGGCGCACAATGCGGCGAACGCCACCTTGGCGGCGGCAGCAGCGCTTGCCGCCGGGGTGCCGCTGTCAGCGATAGCGAATGGCCTGGCGCAGGTGGGGAGCGTCGCCGGCCGGCTGCGCAAACTATCTGCCGTCAACGGTGCCGACTTGATTGACGACACCTACAACGCCAACCCGGGCTCCATGCGCGCAGCCATTGATGTGCTGAGTAGCTGCACGGGGCGGCGCATCTTGTTGATGGGCGATATGGCTGAGCTTGGGCCGGACAGCCTGCGCTACCACCGGGAAATCGGTGCGTATGCCCGCCAGCGCGGTCTTGACGCCCTGTGGGCGGTCGGGCCGCAATCTGCGGAAGCAGTGCAAGCCTTTGGTGAGAAAGGCATTCTTTTCAATGATCAGGCGAGCCTGATCGAGCATGCGCAGAGCGCCATGGGCCCTGGGGATATTGCACTGGCAAAGGGCTCGCGCAGCGCGCGCATGGAAACTATCATCGCCGCCCTCTCGGGCGTGCAGAACTGAATCGGAGCGTTATAGATGCTGCTTTGGCTGGCAGACTTTCTCGCACAGTACTGGAAGGCTTTTGCGGTCTTCAAATACATCACGGTGCGCAGCATTCTGGGTGTGATCACGGCCTTTGCTGTTTCCCTCTGGCTGGGGCCGCGCTTCATCCAGCAGATGGTGTCGCGGCAGATTGGCCAGGCAGTGCGGGATGATGGCCCGCAGTCGCACTTCTCCAAGAAGGGCACCCCCACCATGGGCGGGGCGCTGATCATCGTGGCAATTGCGCTGGCGGTGCTGCTGTGTGCGGATCTCAACAACCGCTATGTGTGGATCACGCTAGGCGTGATGGCGATTTTCGGTGCCGTGGGCTGGGTGGATGACTACCGCAAGGTGATCGAGAAAAACAGCCGCGGCCTGCCTGCGCGCTGGAAGTATTTCTGGCAGTCGGTGGGTGGCATCGGGGCCGCCGCCGTGCTGTATTTCACCGCCACGGTGCCGGCGGAGACCAGCCTCTACCTGCCATTCCTGAAAAATTTCGTGTTGCCGATGGGGCTGTTCTACATCGTCTTCACCTATCTGGTGATCGTGGGTTCCAGTAACGCCGTCAACCTGACCGATGGCCTGGACGGGCTGGCCATCATGCCCACCGTGCTGGTGGGGTCGGCGCTCGGCGTCATTGCCTATCTGACCGGCCATGTCGAGTTCGCCAACTATCTGCATATTCCGCACGTGCCCGGCAGTGGCGAGCTGGCGGTGTTCTGCGGCGCGGTGGCGGGGGCTGGGCTGGGCTTTCTCTGGTTCAACACCTATCCGGCCCAGGTATTCATGGGCGATGTGGGGGCGTTGGCCCTGGGCGCGGTGCTCGGTGTGATCGCCGTGATCATTCGCCACGAAGTGGTGCTGTTCATCATGGGCGGTGTGTTCGTGATGGAGACCGTGTCGGTGATCCTGCAGGTGGCGTCGTTCAAGATGACCGGCAAGCGGATTTTCCGCATGGCGCCCATCCACCATCACTTCGAGTTGAAGGGCTGGCCCGAGCCGCGCGTGATCGTGCGCTTCTGGATCATCACCGTGATGTTGGTGATGGCGGGCCTTTCCACGCTGAAATTCCGGTGAGTTGAAACATGAGCGGACTGATCGCGAGCGATACGCGGCGCATAGTGGTGGGGCTGGGCAAGACCGGTCTCTCCTGTGCACGCCATCTGGCACGGCGGGGATTGCCCTTCGCCGTGGTGGATAGTCGTGAGCAGCCGCCTGGCCTCGACGCCTTCCGCGCCGAGTTTCCCGAGGTGTTCCTGGAACTGGGACCGCTGCGTGCAGAAACACTTTCCCAGTGCGATGAGCTGGTGGTGAGCCCGGGCATGGCGCTGGCCACGCCGGCTATCGCCGAGGCGCTGGCCAGTGGCGTGCGTGCGGTGGGGGATATCGAGCTGTTCGCGCGCGAGGTCAACGCACCTATCGTCGCCATCACCGGCTCCAACGGCAAGAGCACGGTGACCACACTGCTGGGCAACATGGCGCAGCGGGCTGGTCGCAAAGTTCAGGTGGGGGGCAACCTGGGTACCCCGGTGCTGGATATGCTGGCCGAGGGCGAGGCTGAGCTCTACGTGCTGGAGCTCTCCAGCTTCCAGCTGGAAACCACCCACAGCCTCAAGGCTGAAGTGGCCACCCTGCTCAATCTGAGCCCGGACCACATGGATCGCTACCCTAGCGTGTTGGCCTATCACCAGGCCAAAAGCCGCATTTTCCTCGGTGCGCGCCAGGTGGTGGTCAATCGCGGCGATGCCCTTAGCGAGCCACTGCTGGCCCAGGGCGTTACACGCTGGAGTTTCGGTCTGGATCGGCCGGATCGGCATGGCTTCGGCTTGGTAGAGCACGCAGGCGAAACGTGGCTGGCCTTCGAATTCAAACCGCTGATGCCTGCCGCGCAGGTGCGTATCCCCGGCCGCCACAATCTGGAAAATGCCCTAGCCGCGCTTGCGCTGGGGCACGCTGTGGGGCTGCCGATGGCCGCCATGCTGGAGGAGCTGAAAGCGTTCGCCGGCCTGCCGCACCGCTGCCAATGGGTGGGCGCGAAGGATGGCGTGGCCTTCTTTAACGACTCCAAAGGCACCAATGTCGGCGCTTCGGTGGCGGCCATGGCCGGCCTGGGGGGCGGTTTGGTGCTGATTGCCGGCGGCGATGGCAAAGGCGCGGACTTCGCCCAGCTGGGCGACGAGATCGCGCGCCGCTGCCGGGGTGCGGTGTTGATCGGCGTGAGTGCCGATGCGATTGAAGCTGCCATTGCCGGGCGCGTGCCGGTGAGCCGTGCGAGCAGCATGGAGCAGGCGGTGCAGCAGGCGGCAAGCCTGGCACAGGCCGGTGACAGCGTGCTGTTGTCGCCGGCGTGCGCGAGTTTCGACATGTTCCGCAGCTACGAGCATCGTGGCGACGTGTTCAGTGCGGCGGCCCTGGCATGGTGTGGAGGTGGCGCATGATCGCCAAACTGCGCCCGCTGCTGCCAAACACCGATGCGCTGTCGCCTGGCCTGCTCGACACCAAACTGACCGCCGCGACCCTCGGGCTGCTGGCCTTCGGCTGGATCATGATGAGCTCGGCCTCGATGGGCTTTGCCGCAGATACCTTCGAAAACCCACTCTACCATGCCACTCGCCACGGCATCTATCTGGTGCTGGGCTTCATCGCTGCGGCCTACGTGTTTCGCATCCCGATGAGCTACTGGCAGGAGCGCAGCTGGTTTTTTCTGATGGTGGCCATCGTGCTACTGATCGCGGTACTGGTGCCGGGTGTTGGGCGCGAAGTAAACGGCAGTCGGCGCTGGTTGCCCATGGGCATCATGAACCTGCAGAGTTCTGAAGTGGCCAAGGTGTTCGTCAATATCTACCTGGCCAGCTATCTGGTGCGGCGGCTGCACGAAGTGCGCCAGCGGCTGATCGGCTTCGTCAAACCGATGCTGGTGTTGATGGTGTTTACCGTGCTGCTGCTGGCGGAGCCTGACTTTGGCGCGGCGGTGGTGATGATGGGCGCCGCCATGGGCGTACTGTTCCTGGGCGGGGTAAAGCTGGTGCAGTTCGTCGGCATCATTGTGGTGGTCGGTGCCGCCGCGGTGTTCACCGCGCTTTCTTCCGAATACCGCATGAAACGATTGACGGCTTTTACCGATCCCTGGGCCGACATGTACGCCACTGGCTACCAGCTGACCCAGTCGCTGATCGCTTTTGGTCGCGGCGAGTGGACCGGCGTCGGGCTGGGCAACAGCGTGCAAAAACTGTTTTACCTGCCCGAGGCGCACACCGATTTCGTGATCGCCATCCTGGCAGAGGAACTGGGCATGCTGGGCATGTTGGTGGTCATCGCGCTGTTTTCCTATTTCGTTTACCGCGTGCTGTGCATTGCGCGGTTGGCTGAGTTGAAGGGCCAGCTGTTTTCGGCCTACGTCAGCTATGGCATCGCCTTGTTGTTTGGCTTCCAGGCCTTCATCAATATCGGTGTGAATTGCGGCCTGCTGCCCACCAAGGGGTTGACCATGCCTTTCTTCAGCTATGGCGGCAGTAGCCTGATCATGAACTGTGTGCTGGTGGCGATGGTGCTGCGCACGGCACGGGAGCTTAGCCCGGCGTCTGCGCCGGCGAATCAGAGCCCAGGATTCACCGTGGGGGGCGCCGTATGAGCGAGGCGCGCACCATCCTGATCATGGCGGGGGGCACCGGCGGCCATGTATTCCCCGCGCTGGCTACCGCCGAGCGGCTGTTCGCCCACGGCGCGCATGTGGAGTGGCTCGGTACCGCCCAGGGGATCGAAGCGCGTTTGGTGCCTGAAGCAGGGATTCGCCTGAATCTGATCGAGATCAGCGGCCTGCGCGGCAAGGGCTGGCGCAGCTGGTTGGGGGCGCCGGTGGCGCTGGCGCGTGCGCTGTGGCAAGCCATCAAGGTGCTGCGCCGGGTACGCCCGGATTGCGTGTTGGGCATGGGCGGATTCGCCTCTGGTCCTGGCGGCGTGGCGGCCTGGCTGTTGCGGGTGCCGGTGGTGATCCACGAGCAGAATGCCATCGCCGGCACCACCAACCGTCTGCTGGCGCGCTTATCACGTCGCGCGCTGCAGGCCTTCCCTGACGCGTTGGCCGATGCGGTGCAGCCGCGCTATGTCGGCAACCCGGTGCGGGGGTCAATCATCGATGCACCGTCGCCCGCCGAGCGCTACGGTGCGCGGCAGGGGGCTGGCCGGTTGTTGGTGGTCGGTGGCAGCCTGGGGGCCAAAGCCATCAACGAAGTGCTGCCCAAAGCATTGGCGGCGCTGGCGCCCGAAGAGCGCCCCGAAGTATGGCACCAGGTAGGGCGTGCTCACGAGAGCGTAGTGCGCAAGGTCTACCAGACCCTGGGGGTCAATGCCCGAGTAGATGCCTTCATTGATGATATGGCCGAGGCATACGCCTGGGCGGATGTGGTGTTGTGCCGTGCGGGCGCCATGACCGTGGCCGAGCTGGCGTGTGTGGGGGCGGCCTCGGTGTTGGTGCCTTTCCCCTTCGCGGTAGACGACCACCAGACGGCCAATGCCCGCTGGCTGGCCGACCAAGGGGCGGCGTTTTTGGTGCCCCAACAGGAACTGACCGTTGAGCGCGCGGCCAACCTGCTGCGCGATATTGGTGGCCGTCGCCAGGAATGGCTGGCGATGGCCCAAAAGGCCCGTCGACTGGCTCTGCCAGATGCCGCCGAGCGCGTTGCCCAAGAATGCCTGGAGATATGCAGTGACTGAGAAAAAAACCGTAGCCGCACTCCAGAATCGCCCGTTTGAGGTGCCCGAAATGCGCCGGATCAAGCGCATCCACTTTGTGGGTATCGGCGGTGCCGGCATGTGCGGCATTGCCGAAGTCCTGCTGAATCAGGGCTACAGCATTTCCGGCTCTGACCTGAAGGTGGGGGCGACCACTGAGCGCCTGAAGCGCATGGGGGCCGAAATTCAGATCGGCCACCGCCGCGAAAACGTGGTGGGCGCCGATGTGGTGGTGGTGTCCAGCGCCGTGCAGCAGGATAACCCCGAGTTGTTGATGGCGCGCGAATCCCGCGTGCCTGTAGTGCCGCGCGCAGAAATGCTCGGCGAGCTGATGCGGTTCCGCCATGGCGTAGCGGTGGCGGGCACCCATGGCAAGACCACCACCACCAGTCTGCTGGCTTCGATTTTCGGCGAAGCCGGGCTAGACCCCACCTTTGTCATCGGCGGTCTGTTAAACAGTGCCGGCACCAATGCGCGCCTGGGTGAGAGTCGTTACCTGATCGCCGAGGCGGATGAGAGCGATGCCTCCTTCATGCACCTGCAGCCCATGGTTACGGTGGTCACCAATATCGATGCCGACCACATGGGCACCTACGGCGGAGATTTTTCCCGCCTGAAGAAAACCTTTGTCGATTTTCTGCACAATCTGCCGTTTTACGGCCTGGCTGTGATGTGCAGCGACGACCCGGTGGTGCGCGAGGTGATTCCACAGGTGACGCGCCCGGTACTGACCTACGGGTTCAATGAGGACGCCGATTATCGCCTGCTTGAAGTCAGGCAGGAGCACTTGAGCACGCATTTCAAGGTGCGCCGGCCGGATGGGCATGCTGAATTGGCGGTGGCACTGAATGCGCCTGGGGTTCATAACGCACTGAATGCCACGGCGGCCATTGCGGTGGCCACCGATGAAGGGTTGTCCGATGAAGCGATTCTTCGCGGATTGGCCAAGTTCCAGGGGGTTGGTCGCCGCTTCCAGATCTACGGTGAGTTTGACGTGGAGGGCGGCAGCGCGCTGCTGCTGGATGACTATGGCCACCATCCCACTGAAGTCGAGGCCACCTTGCGCGCCATTCGCGGCGCCTTCCCTGGCCGGCGCGTCTTGATGATCTACCAGCCGCATCGCTATACCCGGACCCGGGATCTGTATGAAGACTTCGCACGGGTGCTGTCGGGAGTCGATGCGCTGCTGCTGCTTGAGGTTTACGCGGCTGGAGAAGAGGTCATCCCTGGCGCCGACGGACGCAGTTTGTGCCGCAGCATCCGCAGCCGCGGCCATGTTGACCCCGTTTTTTGCGAAGATATCGACGCCGTTCCCGCCATTTTGAAAGATGTTGTACGCGCGGGAGACATTGTTGTCACTCAGGGGGCGGGCAATGTAGGCGCCCTGGCGCAGATTCTCGCGCGCCGGCAGTTGGTCGGCGAGCCGGAGTGATAAGGTGAAAGGCGCAACCCGACAATACCAGCGGCCGGCCGGCGGAGCAGTTCGCCGCGTGCCTATCGCTGCCTCAAGGGGAGCCTCGCGCACCGCACGCGTCCGGGAGCCCGTGGCCTGGGGGCGCCTACTGCGCTTGGTCCTGCTGGGGATTGGGGCGGTAGTTTTGGCGGCGTGTATTGGCGTGGCTGCGCTGACACTCAAGAAAATGGAATTTCCGGTCAAGCGCGTGGCGATTCACGGGAATTTTGTTCACGTCAGTCGAGAGCATGTGTCTTCCGCCATCGAGCCATATGCCTCAGTGGGTTTTTTTCGCGTCGATCTCGACGCCATTAAAACCGAGCTTGAAACACTCGATTGGGTATACAGCGCTAATGTCCGGCGGGTATGGCCAGATGGCCTGGTGGTAAAGATTGTCGAGCAGGCGCCAATAGCCCGTTGGGGTGATAATGCATTAATCAATCGGGCGGGTGGCGTATTTGCCCCAAAAGATATGCACCAGGTGGGCGATTTGCCGTTATTGCGCGGGCCTGAACGAAGCGCTGGTGCGCTAATGCATAATTATCGCGAATTCACCCAGCTGCTAAGGCCGTTGGGTATTGGTCTTAAAGCGCTGGAAATGGATGCCAAAGGTGCATTTACAGTATATGTCGGTGACGGTATTCCAGTGATACTTGGAACGCATCAGATAATGGACAAAATGCGAAGGTTTGCATGGGTTTATGGTGCAAAGCTAAGCCAGAATATGAAGGATGTTGAGCGCGTTGATCTGCGATATACCAATGGGCTTGCGGTAAAATGGAAACCCAAAGCCCAGGAGCTTCCCGCCACCTCGCTGGTGAACGGCGCTCCCATTGCAAATGATGCTCACACCTCTGAGCCCGAAGAACAAACCAGCAGCCCCTGAGCCCCGGAGTAACGCTGAATGTCTAGCAAGAGTGATGGCCGCATGATCGTCGGCCTGGACATAGGAACCTCGAAGGTCGTCGCCATTGTGGGCGAAGTCAACGACGATGGCGTCATTGAGGTGGTGGGAATTGGATCTCATCCCTCGCGTGGTTTAAAAAAAGGGGTGGTCGTTAATATCGAATCAACGGTGCAATCTATTCAGCGCGCAATAGAAGAAGCCGAATTGATGGCGGGCTGTCGCATACATTCGGTATATGCCGGTATTGCAGGTAGTCATATACGCAGTCTCAACTCCCACGGTATTGTCGCAATACGCGATCGGGAAGTGCAGCCGCAGGATTTGGAGCGCGTTATTGATGCGGCGCAGGCAGTGGCTATTCCCGCAGATCAAAAAGTGCTTCACATTTTGCCGCAAGAGTATATTATTGACAGTCAAGAAGGTATTAAAGAACCCCTGGGCATGTCTGGGGTTCGGCTTGAGGCAAAGGTACACTTGGTTACCTGTGCAGTGAATGCAGTACAAAATATCGAAAAATGCATTCGCCGCTGTGGCCTGGAAGTTGACGACATCATTCTCGAGCAGCTGGCGTCCAGTTATGCAGTGCTCACGGAAGATGAAAAGGAACTGGGTGCCTGTCTGGTAGACATCGGTGGCGGCACTACGGATATCGCGATCTTCACTGAAGGCGCGATCCGCCACACGGGCGTCATCCCCATCGCTGGGGATCAAGTCACCAACGACATCGCCATGGCGTTGCGCACGCCAACCCAGTACGCCGAAGAGATTAAGATCAAGTACGCATGTGCCCTGACCCAACTGGCGGGGGCTGAAGAATTGATCAAGGTGCCGAGTGTGGGTGAGCGCGCGCCGCGGGATCTTTCTCGCCAGTCCTTGGCTGAAGTGGTAGAGCCCCGCTATGACGAGCTCTTTACGTTGGTGCAGGCCGAGCTTCGTCGCAGCGGCTTTGAGGACATGATTCCCGCCGGCATCGTGCTGACCGGGGGGACCTCCAAGATGGAGGGCGCCATTGAGCTGGCGGAAGAGATTTTCCACATGCCGGTTCGCCTGGGCGAGCCGCAGAATGTGAATGGGTTGTCGGATATTGTCACCAATCCGATTTACTCTACGGCGGTTGGTTTGCTCCAGTATGGCGCCAAGCAGCAGCTCGAAGGCGCGTTGCAGCAGCGCGGGAGCCGCAAGCGTCCAGTGAGTGAAAGTCCGCTGGTGCGGATGAAGAAGTGGTTTCAGGGCAATTTTTAATAGTGTTCATTAGCCGCGCAAGCGGTCGGCGAATCAGGCAGCGAAGGTCAGGGGAGAGGGGCTATGTTCCAGCTGGTGGATAACGTTCCCAAGAGCGCAGTGATCAAAGTGGTCGGCGTGGGCGGCGGTGGCGGTAACGCGGTTCGTCACATGATGTCTGCGCACGTGGAGGGCGTGGATTTCATCTGCGCCAACACCGATGCCCAGGCGCTGGCCGATGTGTCTACCGGCACCGTGCTGCAGCTCGGCAGCACCATCACCAAAGGGCTTGGTGCGGGTGCCAACCCTGAGGTTGGTCGCCAGGCGGCGCTGGAAGATCGCGATCGCATTGCAGATGTGCTGAGCGGTGCCGACATGGTGTTCATCACCGCCGGCATGGGCGGTGGCACGGGTACCGGCGCTGCGCCTATCGTGGCCGAAGTGGCGCGTGACCTCGGTATTCTGACCGTTGCCGTTGTGACCCGTCCATTCCCCTTTGAAGGTAAAAAGCGTGTCGCCTACGCCGATCAAGGTCTGCGCGAACTGGCGCAAAATGTAGACTCCCTGATCACTATCCCTAACGAAAAACTGCTGCCGGTGTTGGGGAAAAATACCAGCCTGATGGATGCCTTCCGCGCGGCCAATAATGTATTGTTGGGCGCAGTACAGGGTATTGCCGACCTCATTGTTCGCCCCGGCATGATCAACGTGGATTTCGCGGACGTACGCACCGTGATGTCCGAGATGGGCGTGGCAATGATGGGGACTGGCGCTGCGCGCGGTGAGAACCGCGCGCGTGAAGCTGCCGAGGCCGCCATTCACAGCCCGCTGCTGGACGACATCAATCTCCAGGGCGCGCGCGGCATCCTCGTCAACATCACGGCTGGCCCCGACCTTTCTCTGGGCGAGTTCCAGGAAGTGGGCGATACCATCGAGGAGATCGCGTCCGAGAACGCCACAGTTGTGGTGGGCACGGCGATCGATCCTGATATGACGGACGAGTTGCGCGTCACCGTGGTGGCAACCGGATTGGGTGGAGACCGCCAGGCGGAGAAGCCGCTCAAGCTGGTCGAAAACGCCCCCAAGGCCGCGCAGCAAGTAGATTACAGTGAACTGGAGCGCCCTGCGGTACTCCGCCATCGCCCGGCCCGTGAGCCGGCTGTGACGGCAAGCCGTGACAAGGAAATGGAATATCTCGATATTCCCGCTTTCCTGCGCCGCCAGGCGGACTGACGCCAGGCAGCGAGCGCCTCACCCTCGGGTGGGGCGCACTCGGTGAGGCTGTCGCTCATTGCCATTGGGCAATGGGGCAGGCGGAGGCAGACAGTGCGCTTCTGGAGTGTCGTCGATGATGATCAAACAGCGAACGCTGCGCAACGCCATCAAGGCAACCGGTGTTGGCCTTCACACCGGCCAGAAGGTATACCTTACCTTGCGTCCCGCACCGGTCGATACCGGGATCGTGTTCCGCCGAGTCGATTTGACCCCCGTGGTCGAAATCAAGGCGCGCGCGGAGAATGTGGGCGATACCGAACTCTCTACCACGCTGGTCAAAGGCGACGTGCGGGTCTCTACCGTTGAGCACCTGTTGTCTGCCATGGCGGGCTTGGGCATTGATAATGCCTATGTGGAGTTGAGCGCCCCTGAAGTGCCCATCATGGATGGCAGTGCCGGCCCCTTCGTGTTCCTCATCCAGTCCGCCGGCATCGAGGAGCAGGAAGCGCCCAAGCGTTTCATTCGCATCAAGAAGCCGGTTCGGGTGGAAATGGGTGATAAAGTCGCCAGCTTCCTGCCATTCGATGGTTTCAAGGTGTGCTTCGGCATCGAATTTGACCACCCCGTGTTTCGCGGTCGCCGACTGCAGGCCGAAGTGGATTTCTCCACCACTTCTTTCGTGAAGGAAATCTCCCGCGCTCGCACCTTCGGTTTCATGCATGAAATCGAATACCTGCGCTCCAAGGGCTTGGCGCAAGGCGGTAGCGTCGATAACGCCATCGTGGTTGACGAATATCGCATTCTCAATGAGGACGGTCTTCGCTACGAGGATGAGTTCGTCAAGCACAAGATCCTTGACGCGATTGGTGACCTTTACCTGCTCGGTAACAGCCTGATCGGCGAATTCCAGGCCTATAAGTCCGGTCATGCCCTCAACAATCAATTGCTGCGTGCATTGATTGCTCAGCGGGATGCCTGGGAGGTGGTGACTTTTGAAGAGAAAGCATCGCCCATCTCATATGCCAGCCCGGCTGCGGCGGTGTAAGCGCATGCAAGCAGGGAAAGGGGCCTTCATGGCCCCTTTTTTTCGGCTGAGATTTAGGGGGCTATCGGGGCCTGCCAAATGTTTACTGCGTCCTATTCTTGAGCTCTGAGGCGCTCTATTGTAGCTCTGGGCTTGCCTAATCCCTCGTCATTCGCTTTACTGTGCACCTTTTGGGAACCGCGTGCTCCACGCGGGTCGTTTCTGGTCTGGGCGTATGCTGGCAAATCTGGTTAGAAAAGTTTTTGGCTCCAAGAACGATCGCGAACTCAAGCGCATGGGCAAGGTGGTGGCGAAAATCAACGCCCTCGAGCCCGCGATGAGTCTGCTCTCTGATGAGCAACTTCGCGCCAAAACTGATGAGTTCCGCGAGCGTTATGCCAAGGGGGAGACGCTCGACGCGATGCTGCCAGAGGCATTTGCGGTGGTCAGGGAGGGCGGAAAGCGCGCTTTGGGCATGCGCCACTTTGATGTCCAGCTCATCGGTGGGATGACGCTGCATGAGGGGCGCATTGCTGAAATGCGCACCGGCGAGGGTAAAACGCTGGTGTCCACGCTGCCGGTGTACCTGAACGCCATTACTGGCAAGGGCGTGCATCTGGTGACGGTCAACGACTATCTGGCCAGCCGTGACGCCGGCTGGATGGGGCGTTTGCACCGGTTCTTGGGCTTGAGCGTGGGCGTGATTTACTCCGGTCAATCCCAGGAGGAGAAGCGCGCTGCTTACGCATGCGACATCACCTACGGCACCAATAACGAATACGGCTTCGACTACCTGCGCGACAACATGGCGTTCAGCCTGGAAGATAAGGTGCAGCGGGGTTTGCACTTTGCGGTAGTGGATGAAGTCGACTCAATTCTGATCGACGAGGCGCGCACCCCGCTGATCATTTCCGGCCAGGCGGAAGACAGCTCTGAGCTGTACAAGCGCATCAACACTTATGTGCCGAAGCTGCAGCGCGGTGAAGAGGCCGAGGAGAAAGAGGGGACGCCCACCGGCCACTACCTGGTGGACGAGAAGTCGCGCCAGATCGAGCTGACCGAAGAAGGCCATCTCTTGATCGAGGAGCTGCTGACCAAGGACGGCTTGCTGGGCGAGGGTGACAGCTTGTACTCGGCGACCAATCTTGGCCTGCTGCACCATGTACACTCAGCTATCCGCGCACATGCGCTGTTTCACCGGGACGTAGAATACATCGTCCAGAATGACCAAATCGTGCTAATTGACGAGCATACCGGGCGCACTATGCCGGGCCGCCGTTTGTCCGAAGGCCTGCACCAAGCGCTGGAGGCCAAGGAGGGGGTTAAGGTTCAGGCGGAGAGCCAAACCCTGGCCTCGACCACCTTCCAGAACTACTTCCGCTTGTACGAAAAACTGTCGGGCATGACCGGCACGGCGGATACCGAGGCGTTCGAATTACACCAGATTTACAACCTCGACGTGGTGGTGATCCCCACCAATCGCGCATGCCTGCGCAAGGACCTCAACGATTTGGTCTTCTTGAACCAGGAGGACAAATTTGAGGCCATCGTCAACGACATCAAGGAGTGCCAGACCAAAGGCGCTCCGGTCTTGGTGGGGACCGCCTCGGTGGAAACCTCCGAAATCATGTCGGCTTATCTGAAGAAGCAAGGCATTCCTCACCAGGTCCTGAACGCCAAGTATCACCAACAGGAAGCTGAGATCATCGCTCAGGCGGGGCGGCCTGGGGCGGTGACCATCGCCACCAATATGGCGGGCCGGGGCACCGACATTGTGCTGGGGGGCAACTTGGAGTCTGAGCTGGCCAAGCTGGAAAATCCCAGCGAGGCTCAGGTTCAAAAACTGACTCAGGAATGGGAGCTCCGCCACAAGCAGGTGATGGAAGCCGGTGGCTTGCATGTATTTGGCACTGAGCGCCACGAATCTCGACGCATTGACAATCAGCTGCGTGGCCGCTCGGGTCGCCAGGGTGACCCCGGTCTGTCGCGTTTCTACCTGTCGCTTGAAGACAGTTTGATGCGGATTTTCGCCTCGGATCGCGTTAAGGCGATCATGCAGGCATTGGGGATGCAGAAGGGTGAGGCGATTGAGCACCGCATGGTGACCAATGCCATCGAAAAGGCGCAGCGTAAAGTCGAGGCGCGCAATTTCGATATCCGCAAACAACTGCTCGAATATGACAACGTTGCCAATGACCAGCGGCAGGTTATTTACTCGCAGCGCAATGAGCTGCTCGTGGCCGAAGACGTGGCGGAGGCTGTGGCTGGTTTCCGGGAGGATGTGGTCAACGATGTGGTGGAACAATTCATTCCGCCGATGAGCCTGCCAGAGCAGTGGGATATTGCAGGGCTTGAGCAGCATATCAGTGCTGAATTCGGCATATCTCTGCCCTTGCAGCAGTGGTTTGATGAAGACGAGCGCTTGGATGAAGAGGGGATTCGCGCCCGGGTACTTGAGGCCCTTGATAAGGCCTACGAGGAGAAGACCCAATCCGTGGGCGAGGAGCTGATGCGACGACTGGAGAAGCACATCATGCTCCAGGTGCTCGATACCCTTTGGAAGGAACAGCTGGCCACCATGGATCAGTTGCGCCATGGCATTCACCTGCGTGCTTATGCGCAGAAGAATCCCAAGCAGGAATACAAACGCGAGGCGTTTGAGCTGTTTGAGCAGATGCTGCGCAATTTCCGCCATGAAGTGGTGCGCTTCATGTCCCAGGTGCAGGTGCGTCGTGAAGCGGATGTGGACGCCGCCGAAGCCCAGCGGCGTGAGGCGCTGGCCCAGGAGCGCGAGCGCATGCGCCTGATGCACGAAGAGTTCAATGCCATGGGTGAGGCGGAAGGCGAAGCGGCGCCGACCGGTGAGCAGCCCCAGGCCGCGCAGCCCTATACCCGCGAGGGGGAGAAAGTCGGCCGCAACGACCCCTGTCCCTGTGGTTCTGGCAAGAAGTTCAAGCAGTGCCATGGCGCACTGAGCTGAGATCTCTCGGCGTGTGAGTATCGTGCGGGGAGGCTAGGGCCTCCCCGCACTGTTTCAGGGCGGCCTCCAGCCGTCAGCAATTACAGAGGAATACATCATGGCGGTTGGGCCCGAGACCTTGGCTGAACTCAAACCCGTTGCGGGCGTGCGCGTGGGCGTGGCCTCTGCTGGCATCAAAAAGCCCGGGCGACGCGATCTGACCGTATTCGAATTTGCCGAGGGCAGTGCGGTGGCCGGTGTGTTCACCCTGAATGCCTTCTGCGCGGCGCCGGTCACCTTGGCCAAGCGCCACATGGCGCAGGGCGCCCCGCGCTGGTTTGTGATCAACACCGGCAACGCCAACGCGGGGACGGGCGACGCGGGCATGGTCAATGCCGAGCGCACCTGCGCCAGCCTGGCCGGGCTGCTGGCAACGGACGCCTGCAATGTGTTGCCCTTCTCCACCGGCGTGATCGGTGAGCCGCTGCCGGTGGAAAAAATCGAGGCTGCCCTGCCCGCCGCCTTGGCGGCACTGCGCCCGGATGGCTGGGAGGAGGCTGCCCACGGCATCATGACCACCGATACCCGCCCCAAGGGGGCCTGCCGCCAGCTGCAACTGGCCGGCAAGACGGTCACGGTGTCTGGCATCAGCAAGGGCGCCGGCATGATCAAGCCGAACATGGCCACCATGCTGGGCT
>CAZYQX010000010.1:0-76253 GCA_964649985.1 uncultured Pseudomonadales bacterium
TCACCTCGGCGGGCACGCGCGGCATGAAGCGGAATTGCCATCAAGGCCGCCCAGACTGGCCACATGGTGATGAGCACCCTGCACACCAACTCGGCGGCCGAAACCATCACCCGTCTGCTAAACATGGGCGTGCCGCCCTTCAACTTGGCTACCTCGCTGAACGTGATCATCGCCCAGCGTCTGGCGCGCCGACTCTGCGCCCACTGCGCCAAGCCGGCAGACATTCCGCGCCAGACCCTGTTGGAAGAGGGCTTTACCGAGGATCTGCTGGCGGAAGCCACCATCATGAAGCCGGTGGGCTGCGACAAATGCAACCATGGCTACAAGGGCCGAACCGGCATTTATGAAGTGGTTCGCATCACGCCAGCCATTTCAAGGATTATCATGGAAAACGGCAACTCCATTCAGATCAGTGAGCAGGCGCGCAAGGAGGGCTTCAATGACCTTCGCCGCTCAGGCCTGTTGAAAGTCGCCAAGGGCCTCACCAGCCTCGAAGAAGTCAACCGCGTAACCAAGGATTGAGCATGGCCACTCCCGCGAACAAAGCCCAGGCCAAGAATACCGCCACCGCCGCGGTGCTCTTCCATTGGGAAGGCACCGACAAGCGCGGCCACAAAATGAAGGGCGAGATGGCCTCCTCGAGCCAAGCGGCAGTGCGCGCCCAACTGCGCAAGCAGGGCATCGACCCAAAACTTGTCAAGAAGAAAGCAAAGCCGCTGTTTGGTGAACGCACCAAAACAATTGCCCCTTTAGATATCTGTATCTTCACTCGGCAGCTCGCCACCATGATGAAAGCGGGCGTACCTTTGATACAGTCCTTTGACATCACTGCCGAAGGGGTTGAAAACCCCTCCTTGCGCCAGCTGATCATGAGCATTCGCAACGATGTGGCTGGTGGCACCAGCTTCGCCCAGTCGCTGGCAAAGCACCCTCGCTACTTCGACGAGCTTTTTTGCAGTCTGGTCGGCTCAGGGGAGCAATCTGGTACTTTGGAAACCATGCTGGATCGCTTGGCCACCTACAAGGAGAAGAGCGAGGCATTAAAAAAGAAGGTCAAGAAGGCCCTGACCTATCCTGCAGCTGTGATCATCGTCGCGTTGGTGGTAACGGGGATTCTGTTAGTCAAGGTCGTGCCGACTTTCGCCGAGACATTTCAAAGTTTTGGCGCCAATTTACCTGCCTTCACCCTATTCGTATTGAACCTGTCCGAACTGGCGCAGCAATGGTGGTATATCATCCTGATCGGGTTGATTATCGCAGGTGTTGGTTTCAGAGAAGCACGGCTGCGCAGTAAGCCCTTCTCCGAGGCTGTGGATCGCACGATGCTAAAGATTCCAGTGGTAGGGAATATTCTTTACCAGTCCATTGTCGCTCGTTTTTCACGCACCCTAGCCACCACCTTTGGTGCAGGTGTACCGCTGGTGGACGCCCTGGACTCCGTCGCAGGCGCCGCCGGTAATAGTGTTTTTTATAAAGCCATCAAACGCATCCGCGACGAGGTCACCACCGGCACCCAAATGGCCCAAGCCATACGCAATACCGAACTGTTCCCCAATATGCTTCTGCAAATGGTTGCCATCGGCGAGGAGTCCGGCAAGCTGGACGAAATGCTGGACAAAGTGGCCAACCACTATGAAGAGGAAGTGGACGCAGCGGTGGACAGCCTCTCCTCACTGCTGGAGCCAATGATCATGTCGGTGCTGGGTATTCTTGTGGGTGGCCTGATGGTTGCCATGTACTTGCCCATTTTCCAACTGGGTGCGGTGGTATAACCCTCAAGCCCAGGTTTGTCGGGAGCTGGATTGGCATAGCTGATAGCCCATTGAGCTGAGCCATCCATCCCCGACGAGGATTCAATGCGCTTATACACCGCACAAGAGCGCATACGTTCTATTCCGCCCTCGTTCGATCCACGCTTCTCCTGAGCGGAGCACCACCGTGACACTCGCAGAACTCCAATTGGTCCACGAACAGTTTCCCTGGCTAATCTACACCGGAGCCCTGGTGCTGGGCCTGCTGCTGGGCAGTTTTCTCAATGTGGTGATCTACCGCCTGCCGCTGATGATGGAGCGCAGCTGGCGTGAAGAGGCCAAGGCCATGCTGGAGGAGCCCCCCACCCAGGCACTGCCTGAGGGGCGCTTCAATCTGGTGGTGCCACACTCGCGTTGCCCGCAATGCGGCGAAGCCGTGCGGGCCTGGCAGAACATCCCGGTGATCAGCTATCTGTTTTTGCGTGGCCGCTGTGCTCACTGTGGCGCGGGGATCAGCGGCCGCTATCCGATGGTTGAGCTAATTACCGGCTTGCTGAGCCTGGCCGTGGTGTGGCAACTGGGCCCCACGCCACAGGCGGCCGCCCTGCTGGGCCTGACCTGGGCGCTGGTGGCGCTGACCGGCATCGACTTCGACCACAAGCTGTTGCCGGATGACATCACCTTGCCGCTGCTGTGGGCTGGATTGCTGCTGAATATCTGGGGCCTGTTCACGCCACTGCAGGATGCCGTGATCGGTGCCATGGCGGGCTATCTGTCGCTCTGGAGCGTGTACTGGCTGTTCAAGCTGGTCACCGGCAAGGAAGGCATGGGCTATGGCGATTTCAAACTGCTGGCCGCCCTGGGGGCCTGGCTGGGCTGGCAGGCCCTGCCGGGGATCATCCTGCTCTCCTCCTTGGTGGGCGCGGTGGTGGGCATCACCATGATTCTGGCCCTGGGCCGGGACCGGCAAATCCCCATCCCCTTCGGCCCCTACCTGGCGACAGCCGGCTGGATTTATGCGCTGTGGGGCGAGCAGCTGAACGCGCTGTATCTGGGCACACTGTAGCCTGGGAAGTGGGTGGATGCGCTAGGGCGATCCACCCCCCAACTTTTTCCGTAGCCCCTTAATCCTTGCGCAGCTCACCCACCATGAACCGCTGGTGAAGATGCACCGGCATTTTTTGCCTAAGCTCCCGCTGTTGCTGCGGGTCCATGTCGGCCACGATCACACCCTCACCCTTGTCCATGCTGGCCACGAGCGCGCCCCAGGGATCAATGATGCATGAACCGCCGGAGGTTTCCCGCGTGTCGCTGTGTCGCCCGCCCTGATTGGCGCCGATCACCCAGACTTGATTTTCAATCGCCCGGGCGCGCAACAGGGCCTGCCAGTGGGCCTCGCCGGTGACCCGGGTGAAGGCGGCCGGCACGGCGATCAGATCCACCCCCTGCTGGAACATGCACCGGAACAGCTCGGGAAAGCGGATGTCGTAGCACACCGCCAGGCCCAGCCGGCCAAAGGGCGTGTCCGCCACCACCACCTGATCGCCCGGGGCAAACTGGTCTGACTCCCGGTAGCGCCCCTGGGCATCGGCCACATCCACATCGAACAGGTGAATCTTGTCGTAGCGGGCCACTTCGCTGCCCTGATCATCGAACAGCAAGCAGGCGGCGCGCACCCGGCCGTCTTGCAGTTCGCGCCCGTCCGGCAAACAGGTGGTGGGCAGGGTGCCGGCCACAATCCAGAGACCGTGCTGGCGCGCCTGCTCACTCAAAAACTGGCGAAGTGGGCCACTGTTACTGGCCTCGGCTCGGCCACAGCCGGCGGTGTCGCCACCAAACACGGCAAAGTTCTCCGGCAGCACGACCAGCTGGGCGCCCTGTTCAGCGGCCTGCGCCAGCAGACGGGAGGCGCGCTCAAGGTTGGGGCCGGGCTCCGGGCCGCTGAGCATCTGCAGGCTGGCTAGGCGGTGGGGCATTTTTTTTCTCCTCGGCAGGCGCGCGGGGGCTGGTGTTGAAGGCCTGGCGGAATTCGACCTTGGGCTCGGCCCAGGGGCCATTGACGCTGTACACAGCACTACTGAGCACGTTGACCTGGTGCTCGAACAGCTTCGAGGCGACGAACACCCCCGCCGCCACCGGCAAGCCGGCCACCAACCCGGCGACCCAGGGCAGGTTGCCACTGAGCGGCAGGGTCACCTGCATCTGGCCGTCGATCTGCTCCCTCACCAGGTCCAGGTTCGCACTCAACTGGAATTGACTGGAGGGGCAATTGACCTGCAGCAGCGGTGAGAAACTGGCCTGCCCGGCCTGCAGGGCTAGCCCGCCTTTGACGCTGTCGAAGCTCAGACCCTTGCCGTACATGTCGGAGAAGTCGAGCCGCAGGCGGCGCAACACGGCGTGAAAGTTGAGCAGCCCCATCACCCGCAGGGCGTTGGTGCCGCCACTCACCTGCAGAAAACGCCCTTGCTGGATATCGATACCCAGGTCCCCCGACATGATGGCCAGGCGCGATCCAGCCGGGCTCGCCGGCCAGTGGGCGTCCAGATCGAAGTGGGCCCGCTGGCTCTCCACTGAGCGCCCGTATTGCCAGGCCTCAAGCACGTCGCCCAAGTTGTCGGCGCCAAAGCGCGAGCGCATGCGGGTGAGGTGCGAGCCATCTGCCATGCGCTGCCATTCCAGGCTGGCATCCCCCTCACCGTGCAAGCCCGTTACCGCCAGCCCCCTGGCGGAACCATGCAAGCCTTCAATGCGAGTACCGCCGGGCATGGGGCGCAAGCGCAGCCGCCATTGGCCGTAATCCAGCTCGCCACGCTTGAATTCCCGCAGTTCAACATCAGCAGCGGGCAACGTAGCCGGGTCCATATCCCGCCAGGGATCAGGGGGGATCACACCGGGAGGCGGTGGTGGTGCGGGCGGCTCCAGGCGTAGATAATCCAGCGACAGCGCAAGAGGCTGGGTGGCATCATCCGCCAGGCGCAGGCTACCGGCCAACGGCGCACTACTCAGCCTGAGCCGCCAGGCATCGCGGTCCCGCTCGGCATCGACTTTCGCGTTGGGCAATACCAGCGCGCCCACGTCCAGCCGATCTATCACCAGCCCACTTACGCGTACCCGGGAGCGCCAGTCTGCAGCCGAGGCGCCCTGCCCCTCAGCGCCAGGAGAGGCCGCGTTAGCGGATTTGAACACCGCTTGCCACTGGGCATAGGCAAAGTCGGGCAACCGGCCGGAGATCAACACGCGATCGCCGGCGGCGGGCGCTGCGCTGCCCAGGCCAATGCCGCCCCCCTGAAGCGCCCATTGCTTGAGCTGCAGGCGCGCATCAATCGCCGCGTGTTCTATCACCAGGCGCTGTTGTTCGCCCTCACTATTGACCCGCACCTTGACCGGCCTGCGCTCGGCGCTTGGCTTGCCAAAGGGCTGGGGCAACTCGATGGCGGTGCCGGCCAGGCTGCTCTCCACTTCGATGCTACGGCGTGCACCACTAGGCTGACGCAGCTTGACCCTGTACTCACTCTCACCACTGAGCTTGGCAAACGCCGGCAGCCCCAGCCAGCGGCTGCCATCGGCGCCACTGACCCGCGCCTGGGCCTCCAGCTGCAACTCGCCCTTCTGGGTGCGTAGCTGCGCCTGCACCGGCCGCTGCCAGAGCTGCCCCAGCAGCATCTGGGCGCTCAGCCCCTGCTTGAGATCAAACTGCAGCACACCATTTAGCTTCTCAATCGGCAAGCGCAGGGGCACCATATCGAGTTTGCTGTCCACCAGCTGGCTCTCGACCGAGATCTCCGCGTCGCGCCCCAGCTCACCACTCTTGATGGGCAGATGCAGTTTGATGCGGCTGCTCACCGCACCGCTGGCCTGCCACTCCGCCAGCCCATCCCCGACCTGTCTGCGCACCGGGCTCTCATTGATCAGGCGCAGGATGTCAGCCGCATCGCCCTGCAGGCCGGTATCAACATCCACCACCACCCCATCGCGCGCTTGTACCCGCACCCGGGCCTGTTGCAATGCGGAGCCATATACCTTGGCCTGGCGCGGCTCTGCCAGGATGTCCACATCGTCGATCACCACCAGGCCGTCCAGCTCGGTGATGGCGGGCCAATCCTTGTGATACTGCAGCTCCCCGCCTTGCACGTCGAAAAACAGTTGGGTGGTGCGGCTGCCCCCATGCTCCAGAGAGCCCCGGAACCAGAAGGCACTGTCGCGCACATGGCCCTTGCGGATGCTTTCATCCAGCCAGCGGCGCAGGTCTTCGCTCAGGATGTAAGGGATGAACTTGTTGCGTCGGCTGGCATCGCTGTCGCGCAGACCGATGGCCAGTTCCATTTCGGCCGGGCCATAGTCGTGAGCGTAAGGCAGACTCAGCCGCAGCAGGCCCCGGGCATGGCCATCCTCTCCCTCCAGTGCCAGCACGCCGCTCTCCACCACCGCATGGTGGGGGAAAAGATGCCAACGCACCACGCCGTCGGCCCGTGCAAAGGCCAGCGGTTGTCGATAAACGCCGGGGAAAAACATACTGAAGCCATCGCTGGCCAGCTCGACGCGCCCCCCCTTGGCATCAGCCTGCAAAAAACCGCTGATACCTGTGCCACCAGGAATCCCCCGATGTGGCGACAGCCCCACCTGCTCCAGTGTTGCTTGCAGGTTGAACTTGCGCGCGTCATGCAGGGGAAAATCGAGCCATACATCGCGCAGCTGGCCCTGTAGCGCCATGGTGCGGAACATGTCACTCAGCTTGGGGGTGAGCAGGCCCGATTGCAGCAACGCCTCATTGACGGCCGGCGCGCTGAGTTGATCAAGCCACAGGCGCCATTGCTTGAGATCGGGGCTTGAGAGCTGGGCGCGGGTAGCCGGCCATGCGACCCCCAATGGCTGGCTGGGGGCCAAGGCGAGATCTGCCTCCAGCCCACCCCCGCTGGGCGAGCGTAGCTGCAGCTGCAGTGCCGGGCCCTGCCACTGCCACAGGCGCTCACCCTGGCGATATTGAAGCTGATCCGCCGTGAGTTCAGCTTGTAGATGCAGCCCCTGGCTGCGCTGCCAGTCAAGCCATACCCGCCCCCCCAGGCCTTCACCGCGGGCATCCCATGTCGCCCACTCGAGCCCATCGAAGCGCATGTTGGCAAAGCCCGCGTAGGCACGAAGGGCCGGCCCGTTGCGCGCTTGCTCGACCTCTGCCCGCAGGCTCAGGGGCTCGCGCCCGCCGGGCAACATGGCCTCAGCCCGCAGATGGGTAAGCCCGAAGTCATTGAGCAATGCCAGTTCGCTAAGCTGGACCGCCCGGGCAGGGCGCTGGTGAGGCAGGAGTTGCAGCACCGTGCGGCTGATCTGCGCCTCATCGACCCAGCCGAGCATCGGCAGCAACTGATCCAGCGACGGCGGCGGGCTCTGGCTCTCACGCCCTTGCAGGCGCCACCGCCCCTCGGCCGTCTGCTCCAGCGACACCATCACCCCCTCGGCATGGAGCTGGCTGAAGCGAGGGGCCCGCGCCAGGGCGCTGCCGATCAGGTCGAATGACAGTTCGGCACGCTCCAGCATCACGGCCGGGGGGCGCGACGGGTCGGGCAACAACTCAAAGCGCTCCACCGCCAGCACCGGCCCCAGCGCTCGCCATTCGCCGTTGAGCGCGCCAATGCGCACCTGGATGCCCAAGCGCTGGGTGAGCTCCCGCGCCAGCGGTTCGCTGTAGTTGGCCACCAAAGGCAGGTAGTAACGCCCCACGCTGACCAGCAAGGCCGTGAGCAGCAGGCAGAACGCCGCCACCAACCACAAGGTGCGGGAGAGGTGCCGGAGTCCTTTCAGCAGCATGCTCGCATCCTCAGAGCAACACCACGTCGAACTGCTCTTGGCTGTACATCGGCTCCACCTGGAAGCGGATGGTCTTGTGGATCAGCTCTTCCAAGTCCGCCACCGTGGCCGACTCTTCGTCCAACAGGCGATCCACCACGCTTTGTGCAGCCAGCACCAGCAGTTCTTTGTTTTCGTAGGCCCGGGCCTCCCGCAGGATCTCCCGGAAGATCTCGTAGCACACGCTCTCGGCAGTCTTCACCGAGCCGCGCCCCTGGCACACCGCGCAGGGCTCACACAGGGTCTGCCCCAGGCTCTCCCGGGTGCGCTTGCGGGTCATCTCCACCAGGCCCAGCTCCGACACGCCGGTGATGCTGCTCTTGGCGTGATCGCGCTCCATCGCTTTCTCCAGCACCCGCAACACCTGGCGGCGGTGCTCTGGGTCCTTCATGTCGATGAAGTCGATGATGATGATGCCGCCCAGGTTGCGCAGGCGCACTTGGCGGGCCAGGGCCTGGGCGGCCTCCATGTTGGTCTTGAAGATGGTCTCTTCCAGATTGCGGTGGCCGACGAAGGCGCCGGTGTTCACATCCACCGTGGTCATCGCCTCGGTCTGGTCGAGGATGATGTAGCCGCCGCTCTTGAGCTGCACCTTGCGCGACAGCGCCTTCTGGATCTCGTCCTCGACGTTGAACAGGTCGAACAGCGGCCGGTCGCCGTCGTAGTGCTCGATCTTCTCGGCAATCTCTGGCGTGAACTGCTGGGCGAACTCCAGCACCCGCTGGTGGGCGCGGCGGCCGTCGATGCGGATCTTCTCGATCTGGTGCCGCACCAGATCGCGCATGGTGCGCATGTAGAGCGGCAGGTCTTCGTGGATCACCGAGGGCGTGGCGGCACAGGACTTGCGCTCGGCGATGGCCAGCCACAGCCGGTGCAGGAAGGCCATGTCGGCGCTGATTTCGTCCACCCCGGCCCCCTCGGCCGCGGTGCGCACGATGTAGCCCCCGCTCAGGCCCAGCTGCTGCTGGCTGACCTCGACGATCCCCTTCAGGCGGGCGCGTTCGTTGTCGTCTTCAATGCGCTGGGAGATGCCGATGTGGGTTTCCTTCGGCATGTAGACCAGAAAGCGGGAGGACACCGACAGCTGGGTGGTGAGGCGGGCGCCCTTGGTGCCGATCGGGTCCTTGATCACCTGCACCACCACGGACTGGCCCTCGTGCAGGAAGCTGCGCACATCGGCGTCCGCTTCCGGGTAGCGGCCATCCGGCAGCACGATATCGGACACGTGGATGAAACTGGCGCGCTCCAGGCCGATGTCCACGAAGGCCGCCTGCATGCCCGGCAACACCCGCACCACCTTGCCACGGTAGATGTTGCCCACCAGGCCCTTGGCCCGGTTGCGCTCCAGGTAGAGTTCCTGCAACACACCGTTTTCAATCACCGCCACCCGGGTTTCCATCGGCGTGACGTTGATCAGGATTTCCTCGCTCATGGCGCCACTCCCTGCCAGGGCGTCACACCGAATGCTTGCAGCAGCTCGGCCGTCTCGAACAGGGGCAGGCCGACTACACCGGTGTAGCTGCCGGCCATCTGTTCCACGAACACCGCGCCCAGCCCCTGGATGCCATAGGCGCCGGCCTTGTCGGCGGGCTCGCCACTGGCCCAGTAGGCCTCGATTTCATCAGGGCTGAGCGCTTTGAAACGCACCTCGGTGCGGGACAAGCGCCACGCCAGGCGCTCGCCCTGGCACAGGCACACGGCGGTGAGCACCTGGTGAGCACGACCGGACAGACGGCTCAGTATGGCGATGGCGTCGTCCCGGTCGCGGGGTTTGCCCAGCACCTCGCCGCCCAGCACCACCGTGGTATCGGCGCCCAGCACCGGCAGCGGCGCCCCGCCCTCCGCCTGCACTTTCGCCCAGCCGGCGGCGGCCTTGTCCATCGCCAGCCGCACCACGTAGTCCTCGGCGGACTCACCGCGCAGCCAGGTTTCATCCACCTCTACCTTCAGCACCTGGTGCGGCACGCCGATCTGGTCTAGCAGTTCCCGGCGGCGGGGGGAACCTGAAGCGAGATAAATCAGGGACATGGCAGGCCTCAAATCACGTGGAAGGCGCGGCGCATCCAGCGCAGCACCGCCATTACCCAGGGCCACAGCACCGCGCTCACCAGTGCAGGCAACAGCGACAACCACAACACTGGGGCCTGGCCGGTCACCGCCAGCAACATGTGCCGCACCAGCAGCCCGACGCCCAACAGCCCCATGACCAGTATGGCTTGCTGCAAAGTACCGTACAGGCGCACGCGCTGAAACAACAGCGAGCAAACATAACTCACCGCCACCAATGCCAGGGCATGCTGCCCCACAGGGCCACCGGTCACACCATCAAGCAACAGACCGACCAAGACGGCGGAAAAACCCCCCACCCGATGGGGCAGTGCGATATTCCAGTAGATCAGCACCAGCCCCACCCACTCCGGCCGCCCCCAGGCAAGCCAGTACGGATAGGGAATGACACTGAGTAGCAAGGCCACGCCAAAACTGAGCCAAATCACCCAGCGGCCGCGGGCGGCGGGGGCCACCATTTCAGCGGGCCTCCTGGTCTTTGTGGGACTGGGCCGCGCGGCGCGGTTTGGACTCTGACGCTTTGGCTGGCGCAGGCTTGGCCTGCTCAGCCGCTGGCGGTGGACAGGCCGGGGCCGGCGGGGCGGGTGTGGCAACCGGTGGCGGGGTGGGCGGCGCCTCGGAGAACACCAGCAACACATAGCGACTGCGCGCCAGTTGCGCCGAGGGGCGCGCCACCACCTCGGCAAAGGTGGCACCTGAATCAAAGGCCACCGACTCCACCAAGGCCACGGGATAGCCTGCCGGGAAGCGCCCTCCCAGCCCTGACGTGACCAGCAGATCGCCTTTGCGAATGTCGGAGGAAGCCGACACATAGCGCACATCCAGTGCATGGGGCTTACCGTTGCCCTCCGCCACCGCCCGCAAGCCATTGCGATTCACCTGCACCGGCACGGCGTGCAGACCGTCGGTAATCAGCAGCACCCGGGAACTCACCGGCGTGACTTCCAGCACCTGCCCGAGCAAGCCATAGGCGTCGAGCACCGGTTGCCCCACATAGACACCGTCGTTACTACCGCGGTTGAGAATGACGATTTGCCGGGCAGGGTCTGGGGACAGGCCAATCAGTTCGGCCACCCGCACCCGCTCATCCACCAGGGAGGAGGAGTTCAGCAACTCGCGCAGGCGCTCGTTTTCGGCCTCCAACGCTTCCAGTTTGAGCAGGCGGGCATGAAACTCCAGCTGCTCGGATTTGAGCTGGGCGTTCTCCGAGCGCAGCACCTCATTGGAGGACAGGCTTTCACTGCCCCACTCACTGAAACGGCGCGGGGCATCGGCCAACCAGTAAAACGGCGTGGCCGCCACCGCCAAGCCCTGGCGCAGCTGGGGAATCATGCCAAAGTGATCCAGCACCACCAGCGCCAAAGCGAGTGCTCCCATCAGCAGCGCACGCCACCCGCGGGAAGGACCTTTGCTGAAGATCGGTTTGATGACAGGCTCCCTGTTCTGATGTCAGTGTCATTCAGCTGGCGGGCTTACACGCTGCACACCCGCTCAGGTTTTCACAGAAGTGTGCCCCAATGCTCGGCGGCTGGCACTTCATCACTCGCCAGCCACCCACGCAAGCCGGCGACAACACGCCACGTATAAACGCACCGGCCCGCACAAGCGGGCCGAAACGTCAGGCAGCATAGAACGGCCGTCCATCACTCGGTAGAGAGCAGATCCAGGCTGTGCTGATCCATCATCTCCAGCGCCTTGCCGCCCCCCCGAGCCACACAGCCCAGTGGATCCTCGGCCACCACCACCGGCAGGCCGGTCTCTTCGGCCAGCAGGCGATCGATGTTGCGCAGCAGTGCGCCACCACCGGTCAGCACGATGCCGGTCTCGGCGATGTCGGCCGCCAGTTCCGGCGGGCACTGCTCCAGCGCGCTCAGCACCGCCTGCACGATGGCGGAGAGCGGCTCGGTCAGGGCCTCCAGGATCTCATCGCTGTTCAGCGTGAAGGAGCGGGGCACGCCCTCGGCCAGGTTGCGGCCGCGCACGTCAATCTCGCGCAGCTCGCCGCCGGCAAAGGCGGAGCCGATTTCCTTCTTGATGCGCTCTGCGGTGGCATCGCCGATCAGGCAGCCGTAGTTGCGGCGCACGTGAGTGACAATGGCTTCATCGAAGCGGTCACCGCCCACCCGCACACCTTCGGAGTAGACCACGCCAGACAGCGAGATGATGGCGATTTCGGTGGTACCACCGCCGATATCCACCACCATGGAACCGGTGGCTTCCTCAACTGCCAGGCCGGCGCCGATCGCCGCCGCCATCGGCTCCTCGATCAAGCGCACTTCCCGGGCACCGGCGGAGAGCACGGATTCGCGAATGGCCCGGCGCTCCACCTGGGTGGACTTGCAGGGCACGCACACCAGTACGCGCGGGCTGGGCTTCATGAAGCTGTTGCGGTGCACCTTGGCGATGAAGTGCTGCAGCATCTTCTCGGTGACCTGGAAGTCGGCGATCACGCCGTCCTTCATCGGGCGGATGGCGGCGATGTTGCCAGGGGTGCGGCCCAGCATGCGCTTGGCGTCCATCCCCACCGCTTCGATGGTCTTCTGGCCATTGTGCATGCGAATGGCCACTACGGAGGGCTCGTTCAGCACGATGCCCTGGCCGCGTACGTAGATCACGGTATTGGCCGTTCCCAGGTCGATCGACAGATCGTTCGAGAACAGGCCGCGAATGCTTTTGAACATGGGTGTCAGAACCTTCAGTGACGCCCCGCGGCGGGCAGCTCCGTGCCCGGCAGAAACGCTGGCGTAAAAACCGGAGAACTTTAACAACCGGGCGAAATTTGGGCAAGGTCGACTAATGCCGAAAGCGCTCGGGAACCACACCCCCGCCCCTCCGAAAGCGCCGCGAATTGTGCTAACGTAGCGGGTTTTACCAGCCCAGGAATAGCACCATGGCAATCGACCGCGCCGAACTCGAGCGCGTGGCCGAACTGGCCCGCATCAAACTGGATGACGATGCCATCCCCGAGCTCACCCGCCGCCTGTCCGCCATTCTCGACATGGTCGGCCAGATGAGCGCGCTGGATACCTCCGGCGTCGAGCCCATGTCCAACCCGCACGACGCCACCCAGCGCCTGCGCCCAGACGCCGTCACCGAGCCCAACCAGCGCGAAGCCTTCCAGGCCATCGCCCCGCTGGCCGAGAGCGGCCTGTACCTGGTACCGAAGGTGATCGAATAATGACCATGCACACCCAGACCATCGCCGAACTGCTGCAGGGCCTGCGCGACAAGCGCTTCTCCAGCGAGGAGCTCACCCAGCACTTCCTGGGCCGCATCCAGACCCTGGACGGCCAGCTGAACAGCTTCATCACCGTCTGCCCCGAGCAGGCGCTGGCCGCCGCCCGCGCCGCCGACCAGGCCCGCGCCAGTGGCAGCAATGCGCCGCTACTGGGCCTGCCCATCGCCCAGAAGGACATCTTCACCACCGCCGGCGTGCGCACCAGCTGCGCCTCGAAGATGCTGGACAACTTCATCCCGCCCTACGATGCCACCGTGGTGGCGAAGATGGCCGAGGCCGGCTGCGTGATGCTGGGCAAGACCAACATGGACGAGTTCGCCATGGGCTCCTCCAATGAAACCAGCTACTACGGCCCGGTGAAGAACCCCTGGGCGCTGGACTGCGTGCCCGGCGGCTCCTCCGGTGGCTCCGCCGCCGCCGTGGCCGCGCGCCTGGCACCGGCCGCCACCGGCACCGACACTGGCGGCTCCATCCGCCAGCCGGCGGCGCTGTGCAACCTCACCGGCCTCAAGCCCACCTACGGCCGGGTCAGCCGCTTCGGCATGATCGCCTTTGCCTCCAGCCTCGACCAGGCCGGCCCCATGGCCGCCACCGCCGAGGACTGTGCGCTGCTGCTGAACGCCATGGCCGGCGTGGACCCGCGCGACTCCACCAGCACCGACATCGAGGTGCCCGACTACAGCGCCAGCCTGAACGGCGACCTCAAGGGCCGCACCATCGGCGTGCCCAAGGAGTACTTCGGCGACGGTCTCAACGCCGAGACCGCCGCCCGCACCCAGGCCGCCCTGCGCGAGTACGAGAAACTGGGCGCCAAGCTGGTGGACATCAGCCTGCCCCACTCCCACCTGTCGGTGCCGGCCTACTACGTGATCGCCCCGGCCGAGGCCAGCGCCAACCTGTCGCGCTTCGACGGCGTGCGCTACGGCTACCGCTGCGCCGATCCCAAAGACCTGCACGACCTCTACACCCGCACCCGCGGTGAAGGCTTCGGCGCCGAGGTCAAGCGCCGCATATTGGTCGGCACCTACGTGCTCTCTGCCGGCTTCTACGATGCCTACTACCGCCAGGCGCAGAAGATCCGCCGCCTGATCCACCAGGATTTCGCCAAGGCCTTCCAGCAGGTCGACGTCATCATGGGCCCCTCCTCGCCCTCCCCGGCCTTCCGCCTGGGCGAGAAGGCCGGCGACCCGCTGACCATGTACCTGGAAGACATCTACACCATCGCCGCCAACCTGGCCGGCCTGCCCGCCATGTCGCTGCCGGCGGGACTGGTGGACGGCAAGCCGGTGGGCCTGCAGATCATCGGCAACTACTGGCAGGAGGGGCTGATGCTGAACTTCGCCCACCGCTACCAGCAGGTCACCGACTTCCACCGCGCCCTCGCGCCCATCGCCCAATAAGGAGGCCGTCCACATGCAATGGGAAACCGTGATCGGCCTGGAAGTACACGTCCAGCTCGCCACCCAGTCGAAGATCTTCTCCGGCGCCGCCACCCGCTTCGGCGCCGAGCCCAACACCCAGGCCTGCGCCCTCTCCCTCGGCATGCCCGGCACCCTGCCGGTGCTGAACGCCGAAGCGGTGCGCATGGCGGTGATGTTTGGCCTGGCCATCAACGCCGAAGTCGCCACCCGCTCGGTGTTTGACCGCAAGAACTACTTCTACCCGGACCTGCCCAAGGGCTACCAGATCAGCCAGAACGACCACCCCATCGTCGGTCGCGGCGAGATCACCGTCACCCTGGAGGACGGCAGCACCAAGACCATCGGCGTGACCCGTGCCCACCTGGAGGAAGACGCCGGCAAGAGCCTGCATGAAGACTTCCAGGGCATGACCGGCATCGACCTGAACCGCGCCGGCACCCCGCTGCTGGAGATCGTCTCCGAGCCGGACATCCGCAGCGCCAAGGAAGCCGTGGCCTACCTCAAGTACCTGCACTCGCTGGTCACCTACCTCGGCATCTCCGACGGCAACATGGCCGAAGGCTCCATGCGCTGCGACATCAACATCTCCCTGCGCCCCAAGGGCGAGCAGAAGTTCGGCACCCGGGTCGAGATCAAGAACGTCAACTCCTTCAAGTTCGTGGAGAAGGCGATCCAGTCCGAAGTGACGCGCCAGCGCGACCTCCTGGAAGACGGCGGCAGCCTGCGCCAGGAGACCCGCCTGTTCGATGCCGACAAGGGCGAAACCCGCGCCATGCGCTCCAAAGAACAGGCCCACGACTACCGCTACTTCCCGGAGCCCGACCTGCTGCCGGTAGAGCTGGACAAGGACTACATCGAAGGCGTGCGCCAGGCGCTGCCCGAGCTACCCGACGCCAAGCGCCAGCGCTTCGAAAGCGCCTACGGCCTCACCGCCTACGACGCCAGCCTGCTTGCCGCCACACGCGCCATGGCCGACTACTTCGAGACCGTCGCCAGCGACTGTAAAGATCCGAAGACCGCCGCCAACTGGGTGATGGTGGAGCTGCTCGGCCAGCTCAACCGCGCCGACCTCGAAATCGAACAGAGCCCGGTCAGCGCCGAACAGCTGGGCGGCCTGATCAAGCGCATCAAAGACGGCACCATCTCCGGCAAGATCGCCAAGACGGTGTTCGAAGCGATGTGGAACGGCGAAGGCAGCGCCGACCAGATCATCGAGGCGAAGGGCCTGGTGCAGGTCACCGACAGCGGCCTGATCGAAAGCATCTGCAACGAGGTGATCAACGGCAGCACCGCCCAGGTGGAGCAATACCGCGCCGCCCCGGAAGACAAGCGCAAGAAGCTGTTCGGCTACTTCGTCGGCCAGGCCATGAAGCTCTCCAAGGGCAAGGCCAACCCGCAGGCGGTGAACGAACTGCTATTGAAGAAACTGGAGGGCTGACGCAGCCCTCCCGCCGGGTGGAGCAGCGCAGCACCTCCACCCGGCACCAATACCCCGCAGGCGCGGCCGCCACCGCGAAGCACCGGCATCTGAGCGCGAGTTCGCCGCCGCTGCCGCGCCTGCGACACCACCCTTGAACCTCTACGAGCGAGAACGACCATGGCCGCACCCGCCGTCAAAAAAGACAAGAAGAAGATCATCGGAGAAGACTGGAGCGACGCCCGCGTCGCCGAATTCCTCAGCCTCACCCCCGCCGACGACTGCACCCCGGACTTCTATGTGCTGGAGCGCGCCTACCAGTCCATGCGCGACGACGACTTCGGCCGCTTCATCGCCATGTTCGTCGCCGCCGGCCGCGACCTCAACGCCACCGGCCCGCTCGGCCTGAGCATCCTCGACATCGCCGACCAGCACCGCAACAGCGGCGAGATCGTCGACATCCTCAAAAACGCCGGCGCCACCCTGCACGGCGAAGCCCACGCCCACACGCCCCACGGCGCGGGCAAGGGCGATGTGGATATGGAAGACTGAACCACCTGCGCCGCGCGGGAGCCCCCCTCCTGCGCGCAACCCTCGCCCACCAGAAAGTAAGCGCTTACAAACCGCTTTTTTAGGAGGCCGTGAACCAACACGTCCCCCCTCTCCCCATCCAAAGTCCTCCGCAAGAACGCAACACCCTGTTTTGAAATGACCTTTCAACAACACGACCAACAACAAATAATTGGCACAATTCACCCGCCCACAAATAAGCGTCAGAAAAACCACCATCCATCTATTGCCAGTCCCAACGAGCTTCGGCATACTTTGCTGAAGTAAATAAACACTAACAACCATCATCGAAGGGAGTCGGTCATGCGCCAGCGCACGCCTCTATTTTTTGCTTCCGCGGCACTTCTACTGCAAGGCCAGCACGCTTTGGCTGACCTGGTCGTCAACACCCCCCCCCTACACACTGGCCGCAGGCAATGCACTAGTTGAAGACATTGTCACCGTAGGGCTCGGCAGCAGCGGCACCCTTTACCAGACCGGTGGAGATGCCTTCATTACCAGCCTGCTCACCATCGGCGATGCAGGCGGCACCGGTAAATACGTATTGACCAATGGCATGCTCGATAGCATGCAAACTGATCTAGGTCGCAACGGCGGTCGCGGCAAACTGATACAAACTGGCGGCTATCATGGCGTCAGCTCCACCCTGAACGTTGGCTCCAGCAACAGCAGCGGTGATTACCTGCTGAGCGGCGGCACCCTGGACGCAACACAGGAACGCATCGGCGGCGATGACAGCGCATTCCTCAGCACATTTATACAAGCAGGCGGGATCAACCGCACCAATGGCGAGATGGCTATTGGCATCGCTGGCCGCTACGACCTGGGTGGCGGCATCCTGAGTACGGGCAGCACCACCGTGAGTGGGGCTGCCTCTCAAAGTGGCGGAAGTCACACCACCGACAAGCTCACGCTGACCGGCAGCGACAACGCCATTTACCGGTTCTCCGCCGGAGAACTCAACGCCGCAGAGGTCGATGTACAGACGGGCGCCTTGATCCAAACCGGCGGTCAACTGGCGACAAACAATGAGCTCCGCATCTCCAGTGCTGATAGCTCACAAGGCCTGATGAGACTGGAAGATGGCGTTGTGGATAGCCGCCAGACTACCATCGACCAGGGGGCGATGCTCCAGGAAGCAGGTAAACACACCGTTGCCGAGACACTTACGGTGAAAGGCGATGTTTCTGGGCTAACAGGCACCTACCAGCTTAACGGCGGCCAGCTCCAGACCGACACCACTCGCCTTGAAGCTGCAGGGCGCATCACCCAACGGGGCGGTGAGCACAACACCAACGCACTGGTGCTGACTGGTGACAATGACAGCGACGGAAAAGCTGAATACCAACTCCAGGGCAGCGCACTTAACAGCCAAAATGCGTCCATCCAAGGCGGCGGTCTGCTGACCCAGACTGGCGGCACTCACACAGTAGCCCAGACCTTAGCGCTTTCAGGCGCAGGGGATGACGACAAGCATGGCCGCTACCAGCTGAGCGATGGCGAACTGAGCAGCTCCAACACCGCGCTAAACAGCGGTGGCGAATTCACCCAAGATGCGGGCTCGCACACCACAGGTAACCTCAGCGTTACGGGTAATGGCGCTTTTTACCAGCTCAATGGTGGGACCCTTAATGCGCACGACAGTTCGCTTGTGGATGGCGGCCAGGTGGAGCAAGCCGGCGGCGAGCACCTCACAGAACACGCCCTCTTGGTGCAAGGCGTAGTAGACGGTGCCCGCAGTACTTACCGCCTGAATGACGGCGTGCTCGCCTCTCCTGAAACCGCCGTGCACACTGGCGGCCTGATCGAACAACGCGGAGGCATCCTTGCCACCAACAGCCTAGTTGCGAGCGGCGCGGCGGCAGACGGTACCAAGAGTACCTACAGGCTATTTGGGGGGGATCTCTACAGCCAAGCCACCTATGTAGAACAGGGCGGCGAGATCATCCAATCACAAGGCTATCACACCTCAAACCTGCTTAAGCTTGCGGGTGAGGGCGAAGCAGGGCAGGCGCGCTACCAACTGGATGGAGGCATTCTCAGCACATCAGAAACCGTAGTCGGCTCGCGCGGAACAATGAGTCAGACAGACGGCTATCACGATACGCAGAGCCTTGATATCAGCGGCGAGCAGGCCGAGTATCAACTTAATGGCGGCGAGCTTAATACCCCGTCGGCAAACATCCATGATGGAGGTCTGTTAAGCCAAAGCGGCGGCAATTTGCAAACCTACCTCACCAATATCACTGGCGGAGGCGCATTCAACCAAACCGGCGGCACTCACAACGTAGACAGCACGCTGACCCTAAGCGGCAGCTCGACCACCGAGGAAGGTGAAGCCGAGTCTGGCACAACTGCACTCTACACCCTAGCCGACGGCTCACTCATCAGCGCCACGACCGATGTAACACATGGTGGAGCCTTCACGCAGACCGGCGGACAGCACTCCGCACACAACTTGCAGCTCAAGGGGGGTAGCTACACCCTGGAAGGCGGCAACCTGAGCAGCATGAAATCCAACCTGAGTGCCGGGGGAAGCCTAGCGCAGCAGGGCGGCGCCCACGATACCGACACACTCAATGTAGGCACCAACACTGAAGCCGGATATCAATGGCTCTATACCCCCAACTACGGCTGGACCTATGCCTACACGGAAGGGCGCCAAGGCAATGGCAGCTATGCTCTGAGTGACGGCACCCTAAACACCAGCACCACCTCGATTGGCTCTTTTGAAGGGAGTGATGCGCAAGGCCTGTTCCAGCAGTCTGGAGGCAGCCACGACACATACTCGCTCTACCTCTACACAACCGGCCGCTATGAGCTCAGCGCAGGGAGCCTGGAAAGCAGTTGGGGCTACATTTCGGGTGAAATGGTCCAGCGCGGTGGAAACCACGACACCTATCAGCTTAATCTGAATGCCAACGGCTCTTACCAGCTGAACGACGGCTCGCTGAGCACATCCTACAGTGAGCTCAGCAGCGGAAGCCACTTCGTTGAGGAGGGCGGGTTGCACAAGACCAGCAACCTGACTATCAGCAAAGGGGCACAGTACGAGCTTCAAGGGGGCGTACTCTCCAGCTATAACACAACCGTGCGCGGCGAACTCCATCAGACCGACGGTGAGAACGCCGCCACGTCGCTCGAGGTGCGCGGCCAAACCTACTATTACGACCCACAGGCCGCTGGCCACATTCAACTGGACGGAGGTCTAATCTCCACCCTCAGCACCGGCATCCTCGGCGGGCAGATCGACCAGGCAGGTGGAGCCCACGAGGTGGGCGATGCTCTCCGCATCACTGGCCGTGATTCATACCGCGACTACTGGTCTGGCGCCACATTGGCCTATCAAGGCGTTTACAACCTCAGTGGCGGGGAGCTGAGCAGCGAGGAAACGATCCTTGATGGAGGTGCTTTCAACCAGTCCGGTGGAAACCACAATGTGTCATTCGCCCTTTCCATTGAAGGGCGCAATCCAAGCAACAACGATAATTACTGGTATAACAATACTCCGGGTTATGAAGGCAGTTACAACCTCTCCGGCGGCCAGCTGACAACCGCAGGCACCACCCTGACCGGTGGAACATTTGTGCAGACCGGCGGCGATCACATCGTCAATGGCGACCTGCTCCTGAGAGACGGCGCTACCTACAGCAATAGCTATTACAGCTGTGGCTACTACTCCTGCTGGGGCAGCTACTACAGCTACAAATCGGCAAGTTACGCCTTGGCAGATGGCACACTATCAAGCAACAACACCACCATTGGCACGAGCGCTGGCAACGCCGCCAGCGTCTTTGAGCACAACGGCGGTACACACAACGTTGCCGGTAACCTGAACATCGAGAAAGCAAGCTTATATACCCTGAACAATGGCGAGCTCACAGCAGGCAACACCAACCTGCAAGGCACATTTGTACAGAACAATGGCCACCATACGGTTGGCAGCAACTTGAATGTCGGGAAAACAAGCTCATACACCCTGAACGGCGGCGAGCTCACTGCAGCTAACACCAGTCTGCAAGGCGCTTTTGTTCACAACGACGGCAACCACTCTGCCGGCGTTCTGAACCAGGCAGGCACCGCGTCCAGCTACACCCTGCTGGGAGGTGCGCTGAACACCCAGACAACCAACATTAGCGCCAGTAACTTCCTACATAATGACGGCGCGCACACGGCAGACACACTGAGTGTTGCGGGCAACTACTCGTCTTACCGTTACACCTCGAGCTACTGGGTAAATGGCTACTACAGTTATAGCTACGTCTATGACTATTACTGGGGCGGCTACTACACCTACACCTGGGTTCCTGGCTATTACAACAGCTATACCACCTACGGTAACAACGGAGGCACCCAGGCCGACTACACCATGGCCGGTGGCGAGCTGAACACCCGCAAAACGGTAGTAGGCGGCGACTACAGCAATTGCCTCTATACCAACTGCACGACTGACAAAGTTGAAAACAGCCGATTCACTCAGAGCGGAGGCAGCCACACCACTGAACAGCTGGATATAGGCGCCACTGGCCGCTACACCCTCAACGACGGAGCACTGAAGTCCGGCACCGAGAATGTTGGCGGAAAATTCGTTCAGGATGGCGGCAGCAACGAAGCCAACGCCTTAAACTTGGCTGACAACGCACAGTATGTGCTCAACAACGGCCTGCTCAAAGCCAGCGATATCTACGTTTCGCCAACGGCCCTGTTCGATTTCAACGGCGGCATCCTGGCAGTGGGCACCTTCCACGGCAATCTGTTCAACGACGGCGGCCAGCTCTCCCCCGGCAATTCACCTGGCACCACCCACATCATGGGTGACTACACCCAGACCGCCGCCAGCAGCATGCTGATCGAATGGGGCGCCGGCGCCTACGATCAGGTCATCGTCGATGGTGTGGCCAAACTCGCCGGCAAGCTGACGCTGTCGCTCTGGGATAACTACCTACCGAGCAATGGCGACTCCATCGTGCTGTTGACGGCAGCCTCCATCCTGGGCGGATTCGATGAATTCATCGCCCCGATCATTGAGGGCTACACCTTCAGCCTCAGCTATAACGGCACTTCGGTGGCACTCAATGTGACCCATGCCAGCGAAGTCCCCCTCCCCGGCGCCTGGGCCTTCATGCTCAGCGGCCTGGGCCTGCTGGGGGCGGCGCGCCGCCGGGCAAATCAGCTAGCCTGAGCAAAATAACAAAGGGGCCCACAGGCCCCTTTGTTATTCACCCCCATATCAGCGCGGCTTCACCAACAGGTAATCGCCCTCCACACCCACCACCGCTACATGATCCCCGGCGGCAATGGGGGCCAGCCCCTCTTCCCGGGCGCGCCAGAAGCCATCATCGATTTTCACCATACCCATGCCACTCTCGAAGGCCTCCACGGCAACCCCCACATGACCGATATTGCGCGCCAGGCGCTGGTTGAGCAGCGGTGCGTCAGTCTTGCGGCTGAAGCCCTTGAACAAGCGGGTATAGGCAAAACTGGAGGCCACCGACACCAAGGCAAACAAGCCGGCCACCCCCACCGCCGGCATGTCTGGCCACAGCCACAAGCCGCCGTAGACCACCAGGGCGGCGAAGGCGAAGCCGAGAAAGAAGCCGGTAAAGGTGAGCAGCTCAAGCACGCCCATGGCGGCCGCCAGAATCAACCAGAGCGGCTTGCTGGTTAGAAAATCGAAGAATTCCATTTTTTATCCCCCCCCATATTTTGTCAAAAAGCGGGCTCCAACAACGGTGGCCCGCTAGGGAACCTCTGAATAAGTCCATCAAGGCGCTCTGGCGTCGTTAAAATCATGCTCACAACAAGCCTGCAAGGGCGTCGTTAAAATCATGCTCACAACAAGCCTGCAAGGGCGTTGAACGCCGAAGGCGCCCGAAGGGCGAACCGCAAGCGGTGAGTAAAATGCTCATTTACGACCAGTAAACTCCGCTTTTTCGCATGATTTTGCCTAGCCATCATCGCCTTGATGGACTTATTCAGAGGTTCCCTAGCGATTCATCCTGAATCGCCCCCCGTGGCCTCGCGGCGATCACGGCACCTTGTGCGCAGTCGATTCCGCCGACACCCGCTGTAACAACTCCTGAATGCCACTCACCGCACCGATCACGCCGGTAGCCTCCAGCGGAATCATCACCAGCTTGGAGTTCTGGGCGCTGCCGATGGTTTGCAGGGATTCGATGTATTTGGTAGCGACAAAATACTGAATGGCATCCCGGCCATTGTGGGCGATGGCCTCGGCCACCACCTGAGTGGCGACGGCTTCGGCCTGGGCCAGGCGCTCTCTTGCCTCGGCCTCCAGCTTGGCCGCCTCGAGCTGGCCCTGGGCCCGGGCAATCATGGCCGCCTTCTCACCTTCGGCCTGGGTGCGGGCGGCGTTGGCCTTGCCCTCGGCCTCCAGCATCACCGCGCGCTTCTCCCGCTCGGCCTTGAGCTGGGCCGCCATGGCGTTGACGATATCCGGCGGCGGCGCGATGTCCTTGATCTCTACCCGGGCGATGCGCACACCCCAAGGCTCCGCGGCCGGGGTCACCTTGGACTGGATGTGGGTGTTGATCTCGTCGCGCTTGGACAACAGTTCATCCAGATCCATCGAGCCCACCACCGCGCGGATGTTGGTCATCACCAGATTGCGCATGGCCAGCGACAGGTTGCTCACCTCATAGGCCGCATCCTGGGCGTTGATCACCACGAAGAAGCACACCGCATCCACCGTGACCATGGCGTTGTCTTTGGAGATCACCTGCTGGGGCTCCACGTCCAGCACCTGCTCCATCATGTTCAGCTTGTGGCCGATGGTGTCTACCAGCGGCACGATCAGGTGCAGTCCGGCATCCAGGGTGCGGGTGTAGCGGCCAAAGCGCTCCACCGTCCAATTCATGCCCTGGGGCACCACCTTTACACCCGCCAGCACCAGCACCACCGACATCACCAGCAGCACCAAAATGGTTTCAATCATCGTCGCTCTCCCGCCCATCCATTTTCCGTTGCCCCTATAATAGGCCACATCGCATGACGGAGGCATGTCCATGATCGAAAGCGCCCGCTACCTGGCCGAGGGGTTTCGCCTGCTGGCGCGCCCGGAGCTGCGCTGGTTTGCCCTCATGCCCATCGCTGTCAACACGCTGGTGTTCTTCAGCCTGATCGGCTTTGCCATCAGCCAGTTTGGCGTGTGGATGGACGCCATGCTGCCCCAGCTGCCGGACTGGCTGGTGTGGGTGGAATTTCTGCTGTGGCCACTGTTCGCCGTGGGGCTGCTGCTGGCATTGTTCTACGGCTTCACCACGCTGGCCAACCTGCTGGCCGCGCCCTTCAACGGCCTGCTGGCGGAGCGGGTGGACGCCCTGTTGGGCAACGTGCCGCCACAGGACAACTCCATGGCGGCGCTGCTGGCCCTGGTGCCGCGCACCCTGAAACGCGAATTACAGAAGACCGCCTACAGCCTACCGCGCATGTTGTTGCTGGTGGTGCTGATGTTCATTCCCGGCCTGAACCTGCTGGCCACCCCGCTGTGGTTCCTGTTTGGCGCCTGGATGCAGGCGGTGGAATACACCGACTACTGCTCCGACAACCGCCAGCAGCCCTTCAGTCAATTGCGCCAGTCACTGCGCGCACAGCGGCTGCCCGCCCTGAGCTTTGGCCTGACGGTTTCGCTGGCCACCATGGTGCCCATTTTGAATCTGGTCGCCATGCCCGCCGCCGTGTGTGGCGGCACCAAGTTCTGGCGCGATAAACTGGCCGGCTGAGCAGAGCAATAGCTGCCGCAAAAATATGAAGCAGTTCTCATTTTGTGTCAGTAAACACTACCGCACCCAAGCTGGCTCGCTCTAAAATTTGCCCTGCAAGTACGGAATCGCTAACAGGACGCGTTATGCCTCACCTGCTCTACGCCTCGCTCTGCGCGCTGATCGCATGGAATACCTACCCTGTTGATGCCCAGCAGCTGATGCTATCGCAACTGAGCCTGCAACAAACGGCGCAACTGGTGGTGGCAGGCCTCACCGGACTGTTTGCCTTTGCCGGGGTGGTCAACTCCCTGAACGAAGATCGCTTCTGGCCCTGGTTGTGGCGCTGGCAGTGGATTGGCAGCAGTATCAGCCAGCTATTGCTATTGGCCCTGGCCGCTGCGGCCATATGGTGGAGCAGCCAGCACCTGAAGGGCACCGACCTGACTGTAGCCTGCGCACTGGCCGGCGCACTGGCATGCCTCGGGTTGATGCGGCTCACCCCGGAATACTCGCAGCAAGACTAAGCCCCCCCTCAGATGCGCGCTGTGGGCTGCATCAGCTGAAGCCGCCGCTTGCCCCATCACCCCTGCGCGCATAACGACGTGACAGGGCGCCACATGTGCCCAAGCATGCGGGGATCAGCCCCCCACCCGCATGAGGCGACAGCCCATTTCCAGCAGCATATTCCCTCGCGGCCAATTTCGCCGTGGGCCAGCCCCTTGAGCCAATCCCAGCATCGACACTAAGAGCACCCAGCGAGCGAGCCAGCGGTCAGCCCGGCGCGCTCCGCTGCCACAGCCATGGCCGGTTCAGTTAGCGGGGTATGCGCACATCAGCACATAAAGGGGGAGTTGCAGGCGGCGAGCAACCACCACAGTGGCCACGGCGAAGAGAACCTGGCAAACAGATGCAATAAAAAGAGGGGGGGGGCAAACGGGGCCGGCGCAGGAGGCCGACCCCGAGCGGGGTCAGGCATCGCGAGCTTCGGTGGCTTGTTCGCCTTCGGCATCGCGCTCACTCGCCTCAGCATTGGCGGCTTCGGCAGGCGCCTGAGCGCGCGTACGGCGCGGATCCACCAAGAGTGCCGCCGGCGGCTGCACACAAGGGAGCTTGCTACCCAGCAGCTGCTCGATGGGCCCCAGGCGGAAGGCATCATCTTCGGTGGCAAAACTGATGGAGGTGCCTGTTGCGCCCGCGCGGCCAGTGCGGCCGATGCGGTGCACGTAGTCCTCGGGCTCTTCGGGCAGATCGTAGTTGATCACGTGGCTCACGCCATCTACGTGAATACCGCGCCCTGCCACGTCAGTGGCTACCAGCACGTCCAACACGCCATTGCGGAAGTCTTCCAGCGTGCGGGTACGCTTGCCCTGGGGGATGTCACCGGAGAGGATGCCAACCTTGATTTTCGCGCGCTCCAGGCGATCGTGCAGCTTGCGCACCTGATCGCGGCGATTGGCGAACACCATCACACTGGTAGCGTCATCCATGGCCAGCAGGTTGCGCAGGATAGCGTACTTTTCCTCGTTGGCCGCGATGTAGACGATTTGCTCCACCGATACGTTGGCTACGCTCTCGGGTTCGACTTCCACCATCACCGGGTCGAGGGTCCACTGCTCGGCCAGGTTCATGATGTCGGGCGTGAAGGTAGCGGAGAACAGCAGGGTCTGGCGGTGGGTCTTGCGCGGGGTCTGGCGCACGATGCGCTTGACCTGGGGAATGAAGCCCATGTCCAGCATGCGGTCGGCTTCATCCAGCACCAGGATTTCCACCAAATCCAGATGCAGGTCGCCGCGCTCGAAGAAGTCGATCAGGCGCCCAGGGGTGGCCACTACGATGTCCACCAGCTTGCTTTCCACCTGCTGCAGCTGCTTCTGATACTCGGCACCGCCGATCAGCGTCACCACGTTCAGGCCGCTGTATTTACACAGGCCCTCGGCGTCCTTGGCGATCTGCATCACCAACTCCCGGGTGGGGGCCAGGATCACGGCGCGCGGCTCACCCATGTAGCGCTGAGCTTCAATCGGGTTGCTGAGCAGATCATTAATGATGGTGACCAGGAATGCCGCCGTTTTGCCGGTGCCGGTCTGCGCCTTGCCGATGGCGTCATAGCCATCCAGCGTGGCAGGCAGCACCTTGCCCTGAATCGGTGTGCAGTACTGGAAGCCGAGATCGGCAATGGCACGCATCAATTCATCGGGCAGGTCAAAATCATGGAAGCGCGCCTTGCCTTCTTCCTCTGGCACATCGAACTGAGAAACATCCCAGCTGCCACCGGCCTGCTGGGCCGTGCTGCGCTCGCCCTTGCCACGGCCACCACGGCGGCGGCGACGGCGGCGACCGCCCTCCCCACCTTCGGCGCGGTTGTTGTCAGCCTGCTCGGCGCTGCTCTCGGCCACGGCGGCCATCTTCTCGGTATCGGTCACGTTCTGCTCTATCTCTCACTGTGCAAGTGCCTGCCGGAACCCCGGCAGCAAAATGGCGTCTATTATGCGCTATCTCGCCGTGCAGCGATAGCACAGCCCACATGCGACTCTCAGCAACCGTCATCGCCGCTGGTCATCGGGCTCACATCGGGATAGATCGCATCCAGCGGCACGCTTTGGCGACTCTCGCTGATCACCCTCAGGTGGTGCCTGCGTAGCAATCGCGGCTCGGCCACGCCGCAGGAGTGGGCGATGACTTCCACCTCATGCACCATGTTGCGCACATAGTTGGCCACCCGCTCGGACTTCTCGGCGGGGATCAAGCCTTGCTGCAGGTGGGGGTTATGGGTGGTGACGCCTGTCGGACACGTGTTCTTATTGCATTGCAAGGCCTGGATGCAGCCCAGTGCAAACATGAAACCGCGCGCGGTGTTGACGAAGTCGGCACCGGCGCACAGGGCGGCGGCGACGTGGGCGGGAATAATGAGTTTGCCGGAGGCAATCACGCAGATGCGTTGCCGCAAGCCGTGTTGGTTGAGCTTGTCCACCAACAGCGGCAGGCTCTCACGCAGCGGCATGCCTACATAATCGATCAGGCTCTGGGGGGCTGCACCGGTGCCGCCGTCGCCGCTGTCCAGGGTGATGAAATCCGGCGCATAGCGCTCAACCCCTCGCTCGCGAATGCGCTTGCACAGTTGATCCACCCACTCGGTTGAACCCATCACAGTTTTGAAGCCCACCGGCTTGCCAGTGAGTTCACGAATCTCACAGATGCGGTCCAACAGCTCGTCGATGCTGCCTATATCGGTGTGGCGATTGGGGCTGAGCGAGTCCTGCCCAACCGGAATACCGCGAATCTGGGCAATTTCAGGTGTTACCTTGGCACCGGGAAGAATCCCGCCCTTGCCCGGCTTGGCCCCCTGGCTCAGTTTGATCTCGAACATGCGCACGCGCTCGATGGCCGCCAGCTCCTGCAGCTTGGCGTGGCTCAGGCTGCCGTCATCATTGCGCACACCATATTTAGCCGTGCCGATCTGAAACACGATATCGCAACCGCCACTCAGGTGGTGTGGCGACAAGCCCCCCTCCCCCGAGTTCATCCAGCAACCAGCTTTGGCCGCGCCCTGCGACAAGGCCCGCACCGCCGGCACCGAGATGGCGCCATAGCTCATGGCCGAGATATTGAACAGGCTACGCGGTGTGAATGGCTGTCGACAATAGGGCCCAATCACGCGCGTCGATACTGGCAGGATCTGGTCATCCAACGGCGGGAACAAGGCGCTACTGAACAACAATGTGCCCGGCACATTGAGCGGCATGGTGGAGCCGAAGGGCACTGTGCTGTCTTCATTTTTCGCGGCGCGATAAACCCAGCTGCGCATGGCGCGATTGAAGGGCAGCTCCTCGCGATCCATGGCAAAGAAATACTGGCGAAAGAACACCCCCAGGTGTTCGAACAGATAGCGGAAGCGCCCCAGCACCGGATAATTGCGCCGCAGGGTGTGGCGGATTTCGTGCACATCCTTCCAGTACATCCAGGCCACGGTCAACACCAGCCCGAGCACGGCCACCAACAGAATGCCGGCCAGGACCTGGTAGGTCATCTGCCACCAGGGCAGGGTGTATTCCATCTGCTGCATTGAGGTGCTCCCATGCAAACACTGACGCAAGCAGTGTGGGAAGCAGGAGAACACACGTCAAGCGCGCTGGATCAATGCGCGCGCCATTAAACTCGGCGGGCATGTTGCAAGTGTATTAATAGCAACTAGGCTGAGTATTCCGGTGGGAATGCCAGGCGCGCGTCTGGCAAAGATCTACGCCTTGCGTTTCACCCGCCAGAGACACCTGAGAGCTAAAAAGGAAATTCGCATGACCGCCAGTTTGTTTGAACGCCTGGGTGGCGCGCCGGCCATCGGAGCAGCCGTAGATAAGTTTTATGAAAAGGTTCTGGCCGACAACCGCATCAAACATTTTTTTGATGGCACCGACATGCGCAAGCAGGCGGCAAAGCAAAAGGCCTTTCTCACCTTTGTCACCGGCGGCCCCAACAATTACACCGGACAGTCCATGCGCGATGGCCACGCCCATCTGGTGGCACGCGGCCTGGACGACAGCCACGTGGATGCGGTGATCGAACTGCTGGGGGCCACCCTCAAGGAACTGGGCGTGAGCGATGCCGATATCGCCGACGTGGCGGCGCTGGCCAATAGCGTGCGCGACGATGTGCTTGGCCGTTGATCAACACCAGGCTGATTAACGCAGGGGGCGGCACAACCCGCCTCCCAATTCCTTAGGCGCGCGCGATCGAAGCCAGCGCAGCACCGCCAACCCTAAGAGCGGCGGATAAGCGATCCATCTATCAGCATGCGAAACGCCCGCATATTCATCTGCTGCTGCTCCTTGTCCACCTGCAGCCCATAGGCCGACATGCCCAGCATGCAGGCAAACAGCATCATTTCCACGTTTTCCTGCGGCATGGCGTCGCTGATCTCGCCGCGACGCCGCGCCTCTTGCAGCAGTGAGCGGACGATGTTTTCAGTCGGGCTCACGCGGTTTTGCAGGCGCGCCGCCAACTCAACGTGGCGGCCAATCTCTGAGCGCAGATGGCCATAAAACAGGGCGCGCTCTGGCTCCGCGCCGTGTACGCCGATATTGAAATCCAAGATGGCGCAGATAGCGTCCAGGGGTGAGTCGATGTTGGCGATCACCTGCGCATAGGCATCCGCCACCTGTTGCTCGCCCACTTCCACCACGGCGGCGTAAAGATCGGCCTTGGTGGGGAAATAGTTGTACAGTGCGGAAGCGGTCACCCCAGCCGCCGAGGCAATCATGCGGTTGGTGGCATTGCCGTAACCGTGCCTTGAAAAGCAGTCTCTGGCTGCCTCGATGATGCGCAGACGGGTAGCGTTGCCGTCGGCATCCTGGGGCCGACCGCGCAATGGCGGAGTCTTCGCTGAGGTGGTGCTCATCGGCATGGAGGCCTGCTGGGAGGAAACCGCTGCAGGGGCTTCCTAGAATAAATTTTAGTTTTGCATCCCTAGTATATGACCGCTTGATCACTTAGGATATGTTTCATTGATCATATCCATGTTTAAGGCTTCGCGAGGTGCCCCATGAGCCAGACCGCCGCCACGTCCTGCCAACCCCGCTCCAGCGTGCGTTTTGCACGAGGCTGGCACTGTCTGGGTCTGTCCCGCCACTTTGGTGAGGAGCCCAAGAGCCTGGAGTATTTCGGCACCAAACTGGTGGCCTATCGCGGCGCCGATTATCAGGTGCACATCCTTGATGCCTACTGCCCCCACATGGGCGCCGACATGGCCCTGGGCACGGTGAATGGCAACAACTTGGTGTGCCCGTTCCACTCCTGGGAATGGGGCACCGACGGCGTGTGCAGCAAGATTCCCTACGCCAAGAACATCCCCGCCAAGGCGCGCATCAAGGCTTGGCCGACTCTGGAGAAAAACGGCCTGCTCTACATATGGCACGATCCCGAGGGCAATCAGCCGATTCCCGAGCAGGAGATTCCCGAGCAGCCTGAGTACTATTCGGACGATTGGTGCGACTGGCACATGAACATGATCCGCATCGAGAACGACCCGCGCGAGCTGATCGACAACATGGCCGACATGGCGCACTTCGCACCGGTGCATAACGCCAATCCCAAGGGCTTCCGCAATGTGGTGAAAGGGCACACCTTCACCCAGTACATGGAAGGCCGCCCCATGGAAGCGGACGGCAAGAGCGAGTCTCTCGAGAGCGTCGCCACCTATTTCGGCCCCGGGGTCATGACCACGCGCATGACGGTGATGCTGCAAGCAGGTATCGCGCTGGAATCGCGCCTGCTGGTGGCCAACATTCCCGTGAATGAAAACGCCTTCGAGCTGCGCTTCGGCCTGTTGTTCAAGCGCATCCCCGGCGTTCCACGCGATCTGTGTGACTACATCATTCAGCGCCACGCCGACTCCACCACCCAAGGCTTCATGGACGACGTGGCCATCTGGCACAACAAGATCCGGGTGGACAACCCCGTGCTGTGCGACGGCGACGGCCCCATCTACAAGTTGCGCCAGTGGTATCAGCAGTTCTTCATGGACATCGCCGAGGTGGGTGACCGCTGGGCCGAAGAGAAGGAATACGTCACCCTGGTTGACGAGGGCTGAGGCAGCGCGTGAGCATGCAGTGGGATCACGAAGTAGACGTACTGGTGGTGGGCTCCGGCAACGGCGCCCTCACGGCGGCCATCTGCAGCCACGATTTTTCCCGTGCCGGAGGTGCTGACCCGGCCCGGGTACTGGTGATCGAAAAGAGCGACAAAGCCGGCGGCACCAGCGCCATCTCCGGCGGCGGCGTGTGGGTGCCCAACAACCGCTATGCGGTGGCGGCGGGCGCCGACGACAGCGAGGAGCAGGCCTACCAGTACCTGGACCACACCATCCCTCGGGAGCAGGTGCCCCGCGACATGCTGCGCACCTACCTGCGCGAAGCCCCGCGCATGATCGACTACCTGCACCAGCACACCCGGCTGCGCTACATCAGCCTGGCCGGCTACCCGGACTACTTCAGCCACCTGCCCGGCGCCAAGACCGGCCACCGCTCCCTGGAGCCCGAGCCCATCAACTGGAGCGCCCTAGGCAAGGATATGGACGTGGTGCGCGATCAGGGCGCGCTCTACATGAACTACAAGTTCGCCGTCACCCAGCGCGAAGGCAAGATCCTCATCGACGACAAGCGCCGCCGCAAATGGGTGATCCTGCGCCTGTTGCTGAGCTATTACGCTGACATCCCCTGGCTGCTGCGCCGCCGGGGCGTCAGCCGCCGCACCACCGGTGGCGGCGCCGGCATCATCCGCCTGTTTCTCTCCCTGCGCGACCGCCAGATTCCGCTCTGGCTGAACACGGCACTGAAAGAGCTGGTGGTGGAAGACGGCCGGGTGCAGGGCGCCATCGTCGAACAAAATGGCCAGCGCCTGGCCATTCGCGCCACCCGCGCGGTGATGCTGGGCGCCGGCGGCTTCGAGCACAATCAGGCCATGCGCGAGCGCTACCTGCCCGCCCCCACCAACCGCGAGTGGAGCGCCGGCTGCAAGCACAACACCGGCGACGCCATCCGCGCCGGCGAGGCAGTAGGTGCACAACTGGCACTGATGGAAAATGCCTGGTGGTGCACCACCAAGCAGGTGCCCGGTCGCCCCTACCCCTTCCTCAGCATCGTCAACAAGTCGCTGCCCGGCACCATCGTGGTGAACCAGCGCGGCGAGCGCTTCGCCAACGAATCGCAGAACTACATGTCGTACCTGAAGGAGACCTTCAGCAAGTACGCCCAGGGCAACCCCTGCGTGCCCCAGTACATGATCTTCGACCACGCCTTCCGGGTGCGCCGGGGGGTGTGGCCCTGGGCCATGCCCGACAAGATGATCCCCCAAGCCTATTTTGATGAAGGGGTTATCGCCAAGGCGGATACCCTGGAAGCCCTGGCCGAAAAAATCGGCGTAGACCCCGCGGGCCTGGCCGCCACCGTGGCGCGTTTCAATGGCTTCGCCAAAACCGGCCAAGACCTCGACTTCCAGCGCGGCGATGCCGCCTACGACCGCTACTACGGCGACAGCCACTTCAAGCCCAATCCCTGCCTGGGCACCATCATCAAGCCGCCGTTCTACTCGGTGCGCCTGAACCCCGGTGACTTCGGCACCCAGGGCGGCATGGTGATTAATGAACACGCCCAGGTGAAACGCGCGGATGGCAGCGTGATTGAGGGGTTGTACGCTTTCGGTAACAATGCAGCAGCGATCCTGCCCTGCTACCCCGGGCCGGGTTCGACGCTTGGGCCTGCGATGACCTTTGCCTGGCAGGCTGCCAAGCATGTGTATGGCAACCCTACCTGAGGTGGCGGGCACCCGCACAAAGCAGCGTGTTACTGGGCATGGTGTCGTGCCCACCACAGAGCAAGCTCACTGAGCGCTATCGCCCGCTAAGAAGTCGTTTTTTGCGCCATTAAAGCTCCGCTTACTGGCACAAGCACGGCAGGCCCGTTGAAGTGATGCGAGAAACAAAAGCAGAGCTTATCGTGGTCAATAAGTATTCACTCAACTCTCCGAACTCCGGCCGATGCCCCCCATCGTTCAACGCCCCGTCGGTGCTTTTGTGAGGTCTTTTCCAAGGAAGGCCCAAATCCTTGAACCTAATCAACTGCCTGACAAGGAAAACCTGCACTCATTCTGGGATTAGACCCGGCAGGACGCGCCTGCTGATCAGTTGGCGCATACCGTCGTGGTCGCGGGCATAGCGCCCCGGGAACATCATCATCGACAAGGCAAAACGCGACAAGATTTCCGACACCTCTATCTCTTCTGCCGCCAGGGCGGGACAGATCTCGATCAGTGGCAGGGATGTGATCTGCGCGAAGACTTCGGTGGCCAGGTTCGAAAAGGCTGGGGCGCGCAGTGCGCCCAACATCTCCCGATCAAAGATCAGCGACAGGTACGGGTGCTGCGGCATCTGCTGCACCACGATGACGATGGTCTCTACGATGCGCTCTTCCAATGTGCCGAATTGGCGTGCATGTTCCGCTACGCTCAGGGCAAAGGCCAGGGCAACCTGGTCGATGCCGGCGAACAGGGCCTCCTATTTGGATTTAAAATACGTGTAACGCGTTGGCCGGGCGATGTCAGCCATGGTGGTGTTTGAATAGCCGTGGCACTTGATGCAATCCAGTGCCGCGATGGCTATGCGGCTACGCGCATCGGCGGCGTGGCTGGTCGGGTGGGGTGACCCCATGAGTGTTCATACTGATAGCCTTTGAACGATGACTCAATTTCATATGCCACACAACCGCACAGGCAGCTACCCTTCGTCCGCGTCTCCTCCTTAAATGGCGCAATTCACTATTTTGCTTTCGCGGCTTGAGTTGAATAAATATCTCACGCAGGCGAACATCAAATGTACTGATGCTTTATCCCAGAGAGGCATCTGACAGACCATAAGCACCTTAGCTTGTTGCCAAGCTCCTCGCTGAACAGCCGCACATGGGTAACGTGCTCCTTGCCCATCAGCGCCATCACTTGCACTCCTCTTGCTTAACGCGTGTCACCAGATCCATCAACTTGCTTTCAATCGTGGCGTATGTGCGCCCGGGCTCATCGTTCCAGATGGCATGCATCATAGCGGCCTGATATTTAGGCAGATCCAGCACAAAATATTCATCCTGCTGGCAGTAGTGCTTCATGTTGAGCTGCGGGTCGAATTCGATGATGCGCTTCGCTTCCCTGTCGAGGAAATAAAGCGTCTCGCCATCGCGTGCAAGCTCCCCCTCTATCGCGGCGAGGCGTTGCTGAATGACGCGCTCCGGCACCATCACGCATGCGCCCAGTGCGATGCTCCTAGCGACGGTGAGCCGCCGCATAATCATCTTTTCATTTATTACATCAAGCTCACCTCTTGGAGAACTCTGCAGCGTGACGCCAAACGCGCTATCCGGGCAGTCGCCGGTTTCATTATTGATTAGCTTGTTAATTCCGATCGACATGTCACCCATACGGATGACGGGTGAGAATATTGCAATATACTTGTAGCCTTTGGTTTCAAAGCCGGGTACGGCGGCGACTCTATCGGCCCCGCAGGGAAAAACATAGAGATTTTTGTTTCTTTCATCGTTTATCACTAGGCCACTTTCTACACCCAAATAGCGCTTCCCATCGTTATCTTTATAAAGACGTACTGGGTCTGAGTTGCCTTCGATCGGTGCATTGACCGTATACCACGGCATTTCGCCCAAGCGGCAGGTATCGTCGGCCGGCGACGGTTGCAATCCCAAAGCATGAAGTGCGCTCAGGCGTGCCTGATATGCTTTTATCAGACACTCGGCGTTTGTGCATTCCTTGCGCGCTTGCCTCAGCCAGGCGCGTTGATCCTGCTTGAGTGCATCGGGGGCAGCAACGAGCGCTAGCGCCTGTTTATACTCTTGCGCCAGTTGCTCATCCAGTGCGGACAGCGCCGCATCAGCGCAAATAAGCTGTTCGACCTTGCCTGACGCTTTGGCACAATCAAAACTCGCCGCCAGCACCGGCCCTGCGTGCAGCAGCGCCAATATCACCATTGGCTGCAGTATTATTTTCAACATCAGAAATTCCCTAGCCGCGCAAGCGGCCCAGGCCAAGCGGCCCGGTGAGTGAAGGCGTGAGCGCATCCGCCACAGAAGGTGTCTGTCAACCGTGCGCCAATGCGTTGCGCAGATAAAAGCGTTGCCTGGCGTGCCCGGCCATGTAGTGGTCAAGATTCAGAACGCCTGTTTAATTCTTCGCTTATTTGGCTGCTCATTGCTTACAGCCCTCCGCGGCTTCAGATACCCATGTGGAGAGTTTGGCCGCCACCTGCTGCAGGCTCTCATCCGCTTCCATATTGGTGATGGCACGCCATTCGTCCCAGTGCGGCGTCAGATCCAGCGACACCACCTCGTCAGTCTGGCATTGACCAACCAAATCACCGCGCTGCGTTAATGGCAGCAACAGCTCCTGCCAGTCGTCAATCAAGTAAACGTTATCGCCTACCGGGTAAAAGTCGCCATACAGCCGCACAAGGTGCTGCTCAGAGCCGTCTGAGCACCAACTAACAGCGCTTTGCGGGACAGCATTGCTGCCGGTCTTGGCCAATAGCAGACGTCGATATGGCGCCTCATTGCGGCTACCACCCTCTAGGCCCGCGAGGTACATATAAGGCGCTGAGGTGTTACAAAATTTCAGGCGGGATTCGGGTGCGAGTTTGAAACCATTAGGCTCATTTGCGCTGTTCTGGTATGTGGTAGCAATAAATTTATAATCTATTGAGAAATGAACAGGTTTATTGTTTTTACCTACAACAAACTCACCCATTTTGATCTGAAAACTGGGATAGTCGTACAAAACATAATGCATCCACTTAAATTGCTCATTGACTCTTCGACCTGCAGCCAAAAACAGCTCACGATCATCCATCAGGACTCCCCGCCTAAAGATCACATCGTCCTTTGGCGCGCCTAGCGCTTTTCTGTGATGATCCAGTTTGTAGTAAGGCTTTTGCTGTCCCGCATTCGCCTGCTGCACACGCTGCATCGCGGCCAACATCACATCCGCATCGGTATCCGCTATCTGGTTGATGCGGCTCGCGTAGGCCTGTTGCAGGCACTCTGAATCAGTGCAGTGCTCAAGCACATTTTCACGCCACTGCGCGTGCGCCTTCCGGTGTTGCTCTGCGTTGGGGCTCTCGCTGCTGACCTGTTGATAAACCCTTGCCAGTATCGCTTCGAGCGCGGAACTGTCAGGGTCCGTACAGGTCATTTTCTCTATCGGTGTTCCCGCCTTGGCACAATCAAAACTCGCCGCCAGCACCGGACACGCTTGCAGCAGCGCCAGTATCACCGTTGACAACATCATTCTTCGCAACATAGAAGATTCCTTAGCCGCGCAAGCGGCCCGGTCAGTGAAGGCGTGAGCGCATGGGCCACAGAAGGCGCCTGACAACCAAGCGCCAATAGGTTGAGCAGATAAAAGCGTTGCCTGGCGAGCCCTTTAAAGAGCACTGGCAGAGGAAGGGGGACCAGAAAACCAAAGTACAACACACACATCCCTATGCTGAAGCCGCTATCCAACAGGTGAGCCCTGCTCTGGACACTCAGAGCCACTTTATAACAGCAACCCTGAAGTGCTCACCTGCCATGTGATTTTATCGCAAATGCACGCCGCCGATATTTCATGGCGTCCACCCTTTGGCTGTGCACCATCCGCGCCGCTGATGCAAGGCACGACAGCGACAGAGCTCCTGCAACCAGCCAGCAAATACCTTGCGTCAAACGGCATCTGAAAAACCTCGGGGCACTCGCCCACACAGATACACGCCAGCAGCTTGGCCAAGCCCTGCTCCCCCCGTTATGCTAGCCGGGTATCACCCACACACTACAGAGCACCGGAATGCCAAACAGCCACGACGCCCACCTCGACGACCTGCCCCCCCTAAGCGAATACAGCATCGTGTTGAAGGATGGCCGCCAACTGGGCGTGGCCGAGTTCGGCTGTGCCGACGGCCTGCCGGTGTTGTGGTTTCACGGCTCACCCGGCGCCCGGCGCCAAATCCCCTTCGCGGCCCGCGCCTTTGCCGAACAGCATGGCATCCGCTTGCTGGGCATCGAGCGCCCAGGCATCGGCCTCTCCACCCCGCACCTCAACCACAGCGTGGCGGACTGGGCCGGTGACATCAAGCAACTGGTGGACGACAAGCGGCTACAGCGCTTCGGGCTGGTGGGCCTCTCGGGCGGCGGCCCCTATCTGCTGGCCACCGCCCACGCCCTGCCCGAGCAGGTGATTGCCGGCGCGGTGTTTGACGGTGTGGCGCCCACCCTGGGCGACGACGCCCCGGAGGGCGGATTGACCCGCCAGCCGAGCCGCTACTCACCATGATGAGCAAGCCGATGGGCAGCATGCTGAAAGGCATGGTCGGCATGCTGCGCCCTTTTGCCGACCCCATATTCGACACCATCATCAAATACGTGCCAGGCCACGAGGTGGAAATGCTGGCCCGGCCAGACCTGCGCAAGATGTTCGTGGGCGACTTGCTGAATGGTTCCCGACAGGGCATGCAAGCCGTGGTGCACGACGTGATCCTGTTTGCGCGCCACTGGGGCTTCTCACTGCCTGAGATCAAGGTGCCGATCCACTTCTGGCAGGGCACCATCGACCCGCTGGTGCCCGAGGCACACGCCCATGCCATGGCCGCCCGCATCCCGGGCGCCGGTGTCACCGTGTGCCACAACGAAGGCCACCTGGCCGGCCTGGATTACGGCAACGATGCCCTGCGTTTTATCCTCGACCACGCCGCCCGCTAGGGCGGTTTGGCCATTGCCCATGCACTTCAACAAGCGCTGAACAACATGCACCTGCACACCCTGGTCGCGATCGGTATACGGCTTTTTGCCTTATGGCTTTTTATCGCTAATGCAAAATTCTTCCCGGCCCTACTCTATGCCCTGGACCAAACCGGCCAAGCGGCGGGCAAGGCCCTGTCGGTATCCATGATTGGTATGGCGCTGCTGGCGATTTCGGCGGTGTTGTGGGCCTTCCCCATGACGGCGGCCAGGCTATTGGTACCCGCCTCGGCACCGGCCGATCCGCTGCCCGTGGCTGGCGACAGGCTGGCGCGTGTGGGCGCGGCGTTGATCGGTTTGTTTTTGTGTTCAACCGCGTTTCCGGCCCTGGTGGGGCTGCTGGTATACAGCGGCATAGCACTACAGGAATTTGACGAAGAAGTAGTGGCCGACATCGCCATGTACGCCACGCGACTGCTGCTTGGACTTCTGTTGATGGCAAAGTCGCAGCAGATCGCCAACCGCCTGCTGCAGTTGAAACACGGCAGCGCCTAAGCGCCTGATCAAGATCGCGATCGGGCACCAGGAAAAAGCCCCTCCCATGAGGTGGCATAAAAAAACCGCCCAGCGAGGGGCGGCTTTGAGTCGCATCGCCGTGCCACCGGCATCAGCTCTTGCGATACTCCGCCGAGCGCGCGTGAGCCGCCAATCCCTCTCGGTAGGCCAATGTCGACGCCACCGGCGCCAGTTTGGCCGCGCCGGCCGGGGAGCAGCCGATCAGCGAGCTGCGCTTCTGGAAGTCATACACCCCCAGCGGTGAAGAGAAACGCGCCGTGCCTGCGGTGGGCAGCACGTGGTTGGGGCCGGCACAGTAGTCGCCAAAGGCCTCCGGGGTGTGGGCGCCAATGAAGATGGCGCCGGCGTGGCGGATGCGCGGCACCAGCGCCTCGGCATCGGCCACCGCCAACTCCAGGTGCTCTGGCGCAATGCGGTTGGTGATGGCGATGGCCTCTTCCATGTCGCGCACCTTTACCAGTGCGCCGCGCTGCTCCAGCGCCACCCGGGCGATGGGCTCGCGCGGCAGGGTGGCCAGCAGGCGGTCGAGTTCGGCCTGCACCGCGTCCAGATAGGCGGCATCGGGGCTGAGCAGGATGGACTGGGCATCCTCGTCGTGCTCGGCCTGGGACAGCAGATCCATGGCCAGCCACTCGGGGCTGACGGAGCCATCCCCCACCACCAGGATCTCGGAGGGGCCGGCGATCATGTCCAGCCCCACCTGGCCGAACACCAGCCGCTTGGCGGTGGCCACGTAGACGTTGCCCGGGCCGACGATTTTATCCACCCGCTTGATGCTCGGCGTGCCATAGGCCAGGGCCGCCACCGCCTGGGCGCCACCGACGGTGTAGACCTCGTCCACCTGCGCCACGTGCGCCGCTGCCAGTACCAGCGGATTCAGCTCGCCGCCCGGGGCGGGCACCACCATCACCAACCGCCCCACGCCGGCCACCTTGGCGGGCAGCGCGTTCATCAGCACGGAGGAGGGATAGGAGGCCTTGCCACCCGGCACGTAGAGGCCGGCGGCATCCAGCGGGGTGATCTGCTGGCCCAACAGGGTGCCGTCGGCATCCCGGTACTGCCAGGACTCCTGGCGCTGGCGCTGGTGGTAATCGCGAATGCGCGCGGCGGCGATTTCCAGCGCCTCGCGGTCGCCATCGGGCAGCGCCTCGTAGGCGGCCTTGAGCGCCTCATGGCTCAGGCGCAGGTCGTCCAGACTGGCGACGCTGCGGCGGTCGAACTGGTTGGTGTAGTCCACCAGGGCCTGGTCGCCGCGCTGGCGCACCTGGTTGATGATCTCCTGTACCCGGGCCACCACTTCGGGGTTGGAGACGTTGTCCCAGGCCAGCAGATGATCCAGGCGCGCGTCGAAGTCGGTGTCGGCGGTGCTGAGACGGGCGATGTTGAGCATGAGATCACCTGCTGTTGAATGGATTGAGCTGTAGGCAGCGCCCCGCACGCGGCGGGATTAGGGGCATTCGCCCGCGGCGGGTGGATGCGCTGCGCGGGTCCACCCAGCGTAAAGCGGCGGATGCGGCGCTCAGTCGCCCCAGGGTCAGCCCCGGGCGGCCACCGCGCCGGCTACGGCATCCACCAGCCCCTGGATGGCGGCGTGTTTCATCTTCATGGCGGCCTGGTTAACGATCAGGCGCGAGCTGATCTGGGCGATCAGATCGAAGGGCTCCATGCCGTTGGCGCGCAGGGTGTTGCCGGTGTCGACGATGTCGACAATCTGGTCCGCCAGGTCCATCAGCGGGGCCAGTTCCATGGCGCCGTAGAGCTTGATGATGTCCGCCTGAATACCGCGCTCGGCGTAGAACTGCTTGGCCACCTGCACGAACTTGGTGGCCACCTTGATGCGCTGCCCCTCGCGCACCTGCATGCCCACCTTGCCGGCGGTCATCAGGCGGCACTTGGCGATGCCCAGGTCCAGCACCTCGTAGACGCCCTGGGCGCCGAACTCCAGCAGCATGTCCTTGCCGGACACGCCCACGTCGGCGGCGCCATGGCGCACGTAGGTGGGCACGTCGGAGCCGCGCAGCACCAGCAGGCGCACGCCGGGGTGGGTGGTCTCAAAGATCAGCTTGCGGCTGGTGGCGATGTCCTCCAGCGGCGCGATGCCGGCCTGGGCCAGCAGCGGCAAGGTTTCCTTGAGAATGCGGCCCTTGGTGAGCGCAATGGTGATTTCGCTGCTCATGGTTTCATTCCGTCAGGCGGCGGATGTTGGCGCCCAGCAGTTGCAGTTTCTCTTCGATGCACTCGTAGCCGCGGTCGATGTGGTAGATGCGATCCACCAGCGTCTCGCCCTCGGCCACCAGCCCGGCGATCACCAGGCTGGCCGAGGCGCGCAGGTCACTGGCCATCACCGGCGCGCCGGTGAGACGATCCACCCCTTGCACGATGGCGGTGTGCCCTTCAACCGTGATGTTGGCGCCCATGCGGTTCAGCTCGTGCACCTGGATCAAGCGGTTCTCGAAGATGGTCTCGATCACCCGGGCGGAACCCTCGGCCACCGCGTTCAACACGGTGAACTGGGCCTGCATGTCGGTGGGGAAAGCCGGGTAAGGCGCAGTGCGCACGCTGACCGCCTTGGGCCGCTTGCCGTGCATGTCCAGGCTGATCCAGTCGGGACCAATCTGGATGTCGGCGCCCGCCTCTTCCAACTTGACCAGCACCGCTTCGAGGATGTCGGCGCGGGTGTCCTTCAGCTTGACGCGGCCCCGGGTGGCGGCGGCGGCCACCAGGAAGGTGCCGGTCTCGATGCGGTCGGGCACGATGTCGTAGCGGCAGCCGTGCAGGGCTTCCACGCCGCGGATGGTGAGGGTATCGGTGCCCACGCCGGAGATATCGGCGCCCATCGCCATCAGGCAGTGGCACAGATCCACCACCTCGGGCTCCCGGGCGGCATTCTCAAGCACCGTGGTGCCATCGGCCAGCGCGGCGGCCATCAGCAGCTGCTCGGTACCGCCTACGGTCACCGTATCAAACAGGATGTGCGCACCCTTGAGGCGGCCACCGGGGGCGACGGCATTGATGTAGCCGCCCTCGATGGTGATCTGTGCCCCCATGGCTTCCAGCCCCTTGAGGTGCAAATCCACCGGCCGGCTGCCGATGGCGCAGCCGCCAGGGAAGCTCACCTTGGCATGCCCGTGCAGGGCCAGCATGGGCCCCAGCACCAGGATGGAGGCGCGCATGGTTTTCACCAGCTCGTAGGGCGCCACCAAATTGTTGACGGTGCCGCCGTTGACTTCCACGTTGAGCTTTTCATCCACCACTACCTCTGCCCCCAGGCAGACCAGCAGCTCGATCATGGTGGTGATGTCGTTCAGGTGTGGCACGTTGCACACCGTCACCGGCTCCCGGGAGAGCAAGGTGGCGGCGAGAATCGGCAGGGCGGCGTTTTTGGCGCCGGAGATGCGAATCTCGCCATCCAGCGTGGTGCCGCCCTGAATTAGTAGTTTGCTGCCCATGAATATTTCCGCGGCGCGATCAGGCGCCGATGCTTTGCCACTGAGCGGGCGTGTAGGTCTTGATGTTCACCGCGTGGACCGTGCCATCTGCGATGAGATCGTTGATGCAGCCATAGATCAGCTGCTGCTTCTTGACGGGGGTGAGGCCTGCGAAGACCTCGCCGATGGCCGTGACCGTGAAGTGGTAGCCATCGGTCTCGACGCGGATCTCGCACTCGGGCAGCTTGGATTGGATCAGCTGCTGCAAGGCTTCTGGCTGCATCGCTCACTCCGCACAATAGATAAAAAAGGGAAGAGGCGAATCTTAGCAAAAGCCGCTAGGGGTCCGCGACCGGAATAATACTGTCCAGACCAGAGAAATTGACGATGGAGCGCATGCCGGCGGGCACATTGCAGAAAACCACCTCGCGCCCGCCCGCCCGGCCCGCCCGCAACCAGGCCAGCAGCAAGGCAACGCCAGCGCTGGAGCCGTAGTTCACCCCCGCCAGGTCGATTTCGCAGCGGCCAGTGCCGGCTACCAACAACCGCCGCCCCTCGCTCTCAAGCCCCGGGGCGGTGTCGGCAGTGAGTTCGCCACTGACTAAAATACGCCCCGCAGACTGGGACTGGATCGACGCCATCAGCCCGCATCCTTGGCGCTATCGGTATTGACGGCCTTCACCGACCAGTTGGCGATTACCTGATCGATATCGCCCTTGTACTTCTGCATGGCCTCGTCAAACTGGCTGCGGTAGACCTTGCCCATGTTGATGCCTTCGATGGTGACATTGCGCAGCTTCCAGGCGCCGTCTTTGTCTTTGCGCATCTTGTAAAGCACGGTGTAGGGCTTGGGCGCATCGCCGTAGATCAGCTGGGCCACTTCTACGCTCCCCTCCCCCTCATCGCCACCGCGCGGGGGCTGCACCTCAATGCGCTGACCACTGAACTTGAGCAGCCCCTCGGCATAGGTGTGCACCAGACCGACTCGGAAGGACTCGGTGAAACGGTCGATCTGCGACTGCAGTTTCTGTTTGCCAGCGGCATCCAGCCCGTCCATGGCCGCTTTGGAGGCATGGCGCCCCATCACACTGCGGGCAAAGCCCTTGAAGTCGGAGACGCCACTGAGCATGCTGTCGACCTGCCGGTAGTAGCGCTCGGGGTCCTGGTTGTAATAGCCCTTGGCCTCCTGCACCAGTGCCAGCACCTTGTCGGTGGTGCCCTTCACCGTCTCATAAGCACCTTGAGCATCCTGCGCCATGGCGTGGGAGGTGTTCACCGCCAGCGCCAACACGCCGCACAAGGCCATCATCCACTGCTTAAACTTCACGGCACGACTCCTTATTCGGAAGATTTCTTCGAGGTCAGATTGGCCAGCACCTTGCCAATCAGGTCTTCCAGCACCAGGGAAGACTGGGTATCGTCGATCTTGGCGCCATCACCCAGCAACTCTTCGGCACCCCCCACGCTGATGCTGATGTACTTTTCACCCAACAATCCCTGGGTCTGGATGGCGGCGATGCTGTCTTCGGGAAACTGGCCAGCATCCTTGAAGATCTGCATCTTCACCTGCGCACGAAAGCTGCGCGGGTTCAGCTGAATGCTGCTGACGCGGCCGATCACTACCCCCGCCATGGAAACCTTGGCGCGATCCGTAAGCCCTGAGACGTTGTCAAAATCCGCCACCAAGGTGTAGGTGGGGCGGGAGTTATCAAAGCTCAAACCACTGACCCTAAAGGCCAGCACAGCCAGCGCACAAACACCCAGCAACATGAAGGCGCCCACACTCAGTTCAATTACACGCGTCTTGCCCATGAATCAGAACGCTCCAAACATGATGGCGGTGAGAATGAAATCAAAGCCGAGAATGGCCAGTGAGGAATACACCACGGTGCGGGTGGTCGCCTCGGAGATCCCCTCGGAGGTGGGCTCGGCATCATAGCCCTGAAACACCGCGATCCAGGTCACCAGGATGCCAAACACCACCGATTTGATGATGCCGTTGACAATGTCCTCGCGGAAATCCACCGAGTTCTGCATATTGGCCCAGAAGGAGCCCTCGTAGACACCCAACACATCCACGCCGACCCACACACCGCCAAAAATCGCCACCACATTGAAGATCATGGCCAGGATCGGCATGGAATAGAAGCCGGCCCAGAAGCGCGGGCTGATCACCCGGCGCAACGGATCAACGCCGATCATTTCCAGGGAGGATAACTGCTCAGTGGCTTTCATCAGGCCGATCTCGGCCGTGAGTGCAGACCCCGCCCGACCGGCGAACAACAGCGCGGTGACCACCGGCCCCAACTCCCGCACCATGGCCAGGGACACCAACTGCCCAAGCGCATCCACCGCGCCAAAGCGCACCAGCACGGTATAGCCCTGCAGCGCCAACACCATGCCGATGAACAGGCCGGACACGACGATGATGACCAGCGACAGCAGGCCCACGTTGTAAATCTGCTTCAACAGCAGCGGGAAACCCTGCCGCAGATTGGGCACGGCGACCAGCGCCTGCAGAATGAACAAACCGGAACGCCCCAGGGATTCGAGCACCCCTAGCCCCTTGCGCCCCAGAATTTGGAGACGTTGCAACATCAGGCCCCCAGCATGTCAGTGGCGTAATCAGGCGCCGGATAGTGGAACGGCACCGGCCCATCCGGCAGGCCCTGCATGAACTGACGCACCCGGGGCGACTCATGCGCGAACAGCTCGTCGCGGGTGCCCTGACCGACGATCTTGGCGTCAGACACGATATAGATGTAATCGGCGATGCTGGCCGTTTCCTGTACATCGTGCGACACCACCACACTGGTGATACCCAGCGCGTCGGTAAGCTGGCGAATCAGGCGCACCAGCACCCCCATGGAAATCGGGTCCTGCCCGGCGAAGGGCTCATCGAACATCACCATCTCCGGGTCCAGCGCAATGGCCCGCGCCAGCGCCACCCGCCGCTGCATGCCGCCCGACAGCTCGTGCGGCATTAGGCTCCAGGCGCCACGCAGCCCCACCGCCTGCAGTTTCATCAACACGATATCGCGGATCAGTGCCTCCGAAAGCCGGGTGTGCACCCGCAGCGGGAAGGCCACGTTTTCAAACACAGACAGGTCGGTAAACAAGGCCCCACTCTGGAACAGCATGCCCATACGGGCACGCAACTCAAACAGCTCCTGGCGAGCGAGATCAGGCACGCTGTGGCCATCCACCTCCACGCGACCACAATCGGGCTTCAACTGACCACCGATCAGGCGCAGCAGGGTGGTCTTGCCCGAGCCGCTGGGCCCCATGATGGCCGTAACCTTGCCGCGCGGGATATCCAGGCTGATGCCGTCATAGATCATGCGCCCGCGCCGGGAGAAGCTCAGATCGCGAATTTTGACAAAGGCGTCACTCATGACGGGCTCACGGCACTCCTGGCCAGGGTCGGATAATCAAAAGGGCGACATTGTAGCGCGTACCGCCGCCGAACCCAAACAATCGTCTCCTGTAGATACGCGCAGGAAATAGCGGCAGGATTACCCCGACCACCCCACGCCTGGGCATCCTCGCTATAATGGGCGGCCCAATGCCATGACGCACCGTTGCACATGACACCAGAACAACTTATCAGCACAGGCCGCCGTACCATCGCCCTCGAACGAGAGGCCGTCACCTGCCTGGAAGGCCGCATCGGCGATGACTTCGCCCGCGCCTGCCAGCTGATGCTCGCCTGCAGTGGCCGTGTAGTGGTCACCGGCATGGGCAAGAGTGGTCACATCGGCCGCAAGATTGCCGCCACCCTGGCCAGCACCGGCACACCGGCCTTCTTCATGCACCCGGCGGAAGCCAGCCACGGCGACCTGGGCATGATCACCGCCCAGGATGTGGTGCTGGCCCTGTCCAACTCCGGCAACACCGCCGAGATTGTCACCCTGCTGCCGCTGATCAAGCGCCTGGGGACGCCGCTGATCAGCATGACCGGCGACGGCCAATCCGCCCTGGCCCAAGCCGCCGAAGTGAACCTGGATGTCAGCGTCGCCCAGGAAGCCTGCCCGCTCAATCTGGCCCCCACCTCCAGCACCACCGCCACCCTGGTGATGGGCGATGCTCTGGCAGTGTCCCTACTGGACGCCCGAGGCTTTACCCCGGAAGACTTCGCCTTTTCTCATCCGGGCGGCTCCCTCGGTCGTCGCTTGCTGCTGCACGTAGCCGATGTGATGCGCTCCGGCGACGCCATTCCCCAGGTCAGCCCAACCGCGCTATTGGGGCAGGCCCTGATCGAAATGGGTGCCAAAGGCCTGGGTATGACCACCGTGGTGGACGAGCACGGAGGCCTGCTTGGCGTGTTCACCGACGGCGACCTGCGCCGGGCGTTGGATCACAACATCGACATCCGCATCACGCCGGTCGACCAGGTGATGAACCGCAACTGCCGCACTGCCCGCGCCCACATCCTGGCCGCCCAAGCCCTGAAACAGATGGAAGACCACAAGATCAGCGCCCTGGTGATCGTGGATGATGCCCAACGCCCGGTGGGCGTGGTGCACATGCACGACCTGCTGCGCGCGGGAGTTGCCTGACCATGACGGATTTCAACAGCCTCGCCCAGCCAATCAAATTGCTGGTGCTGGACGTGGACGGCGTGATGACCGATGGTCGCCTGCTCTACACCAGCGCCGGCGAGGAAATAAAAGCCTTCAACATCCTGGACGGCCTGGGCATCAAGCTGGCCCAGCGCGGCGGCATCCAGGTGGCCGTCATTACCGGCCGCCGCTCCGCCATGGTGGAACGGCGCGCCAAGGAGCTGGGCATCGAACACCTGATTCAGGGGCGCGAAGACAAACACGCCGCCCTGGACGAGCTCCTCGCGCAACTGGGCCTCAGCCTTGCCCAGACCGCCTACATGGGCGATGACCTGCCTGATCTAGGTGCCATTCGCCGGGTAGGCCTGGGCATGTGCGTAGCCAATGCCCACCCACTGCTGGCCGAACACGCGCGCTACCAGACCCACAAACCCGGTGGCGCCGGCGCGGTGCGAGAAGTGTGCGAACTCATCCTCAAGGCCCAAGGCACGTTGGATGCGCTGCTGCAGGAGTACCTCTGATGCCCTGGCGCCGCCACATTTTGCCCAAGGGCTTGCCCTTGGCACTGGCGGGCAGCATCGCATCACTCGTATGGCTGTTTGCCGCCACCCCACAACAGCAGAACCGAGTACACCCCAACGGCAAGCCGGCGGAGGATTATTTCGGCGAACACGTGCGCATCCGCGAATACGACAACCAAGGCCAGCTGGCTCAACTCATCGCCAGCCCGTCGGTGCGCCACCTCAGCAACGGCGACCAACTGCTGTTGGAAGCCCCCACCGCTACCCTGTTCACCGACGGCAAGCCAGGCTGGACCCTCAAGGCCGGCAGTGGGCGCATGAGTGAGGGCGGGGAAAATCTCTGGCTTGAGAATGAGGTGCAAGCCACCAAGCTGGCCGACAGCAGCACACTGCGCACCCACAGTTTGCGCGTGGAGCCTAAGCGAAAATATGCGGAAACCGATGACGCTGTTATGATAAGCGCCCCCCAGGGCACCACCGAGTCGCAGGGTATGCGCGCCTTCCTGGACCGGGACACCGTACAACTCAAATCCAGGGTGAAGGGCCGCTATGAAGCTCAGTAACGCACTGCTCGCCGCCCTCTGGCTGACCTCGGCACATGCCCTGGCCCTGCCCGAGGACCGCACCCAGCCGATCGAGGTGACCGCCGACAGCGCCGAGCAGGACGAGCGCGCAGGCACCACCACCTACACCGGCAAAGTTCTGATCATGCAGGGCTCCATCCGCATCGAAGCGGACAAAGTGGTGCTGAAGTCGCAAAACAACAAGCTGAGCATGATGACGGCCACCGGCAACCCCGCCAGCTTTCAGCAGCAACCCGAAGCCGAAAAAGGCCTGGTCAAGGCCCGCGGCAAGCAGCTCAGCTACAACGTGGCCGAAGAGCACATCATCCTGGAGCAGGACGCCAACCTGGAGCAAGACGGTTCCACCGTCAACGGCGATCGCATCGACTACTACGTCACACAGCGCGTGGTGAAGGCCAGTGCGGCCCCCAATGAGCCGCAGAAGCGCGTGCGCGTGGTCATCCCGCCCGCAGACAACGCCGCGCCCACCACTCCCGCTGCTCCGACGACGGCCCCCTGATCATGCCTCAACTGCGCGCAGAACACCTCGCCAAGTCATACAAGGGCCGCGCCGTAGTGCGCGACGTAAGCCTCACGGTGAGCTCGGGCGAAATCGTCGGGCTGCTGGGCCCCAACGGCGCCGGCAAGACCACCTGCTTCTACATGACCGTGGGCCTGATTCCCGCCGATGCCGGCAGGGTCTACATTGACCAGCAGGACATCACACGGCTCCCCATGCACGGCCGGGCCCGCGCCGGCATCGGCTACCTACCGCAGGAAGCCTCGGTTTTCCGCAAGCTGACCGTAAAGGAAAACCTGCTGGCGGTACTGGAAACCCGCAAGGATCTCAATCGGGAGCAGCGCAAACAGCGCGCCCGCGACCTGCTGGAAGAATTTCACATCACCCACATCAAGAACAGCCTGGGCATGGCCCTCTCAGGCGGCGAGCGCCGCCGAGTAGAGATTGCCCGCGCCCTGGCCATGGAGCCGGCCTTCATCCTGCTGGATGAACCCTTTGCCGGGGTAGACCCGATCTCGGTCTCCGACATCAAGTCCATCATCCGCCATTTGCAGGCCAAGGGCATTGGCGTGTTGATCACCGATCACAATGTGCGCGAGACGCTAGACATCTGCCAGCGCGCTTACATCGTCAGCGAGGGCCACATCGTGGCAGAAGGCCCGCCGGCTGAGGTGATGAGCAATGAGACCGTGAAACGAGTCTACCTCGGTGAGCACTTCCACCTATGAGGCCCGGGCCGTGCTGCAACCGCACCGCCCACCGCATCATTGCTCGCTTTCAGCCTGAAATAAAAACTGCATCACAATCTTGGCCCGCCGATTGCCTGAGCCGAACGGCAGGTCTACACTGAGAGCAAGCCCCGGCTTTTCAAGGTAGTGCGAAAGCACCACCCCGGAGACGGATCCCTCCAGTATCAACGCGGTAGCCTGCTGTCGATCGCATGAAACAATCGCTGCAACTAAAACTCGGCCAGCAGCTGACGATGACGCCTCAGCTGCAACAGGCAATCAAACTGCTCCAGTTGTCCACGCTGGACCTGCAGCAGGAAATCCAGCAGCAACTCGAATCCAACCCCATGCTGGAGATGGCGGAGGATTCCCCCAGTCAGACCGAATCCCTTGAGCAAGGCAGCAGCAACCTTGAGCAGGCCGGCCCGCGCACCGAAGAGCGCGAGGCCACCGAGCTGAACAGCAGCGACTGGGCCGACAACATCCCGAACGAACTGCCGGTCGACACCAAGTGGGACGATGTATTCCAGTCCTCTGGCAGCGGCAGCGGTGCCGCTGGCGGCGATGACGACGAGATGGATTTCGAGTCCCGCAACAGCGCGGCGGAGACCCTGCAGGACCACCTGCACTGGCAGCTCAACCTGAGCACCATGTCGGACACCGACCGGCTGATCGCCACCAACATCATCGACGCCGTCGAGCCCAGTGGCATGCTATCCGTCAGCCCGGAGGAGATCCACGCTGGCCTGCCGCCAGAGCTGGAGATCGAGCTGGACGAAGTGATGGCGGTTCTGCATCGCATCCAGCAGTTCGACCCACCTGGCGTGGCCACGGTAGACCTGCGCGACTGCCTGCTGGTGCAATTGCGTCAGTTGCCTGCCGATACCCCCTGGCTGGCAGAAGCCAAACTGGTGGTGGACAAATACTTGCCCCTATTGGGCACACGCGACTACGCCACTTTACTGCGCCGCACCCGCTTGAAAGAGCCGCAGCTACACCAGGTGATCAAGCTGATTCAGAGCTTGAATCCCCGCCCCGGTGACAGCATCGCCTCAAGCAAAGCCGAATATGTGGTGCCTGACGTCTTCGTGCGCAAGATCAACGGCCGCTGGACGGTGGAGCTCAACCCTGAGATCGCCCCCAAGCTGCGCATCAACAGCTACTACGCCACTCTGGTGCGCCGGGCCGACACCAGCGCTGATAACGCCTACCTACGCGACAGCCTGCAAGAAGCCCGTTGGTTCCTGAAAAGCCTGCAGAGCCGCAACGAAACCCTGCTGAAAGTGGCCAGCCAGATCGTCGACATCCAGCGCGGCTTCCTCGACTACGGCGAAGAAGCCATGAAGCCCCTGGTGCTGGCCGACATCGCCGAGGCGGTGAGCATGCACGAGTCCACCATCTCGCGCGTCACCACCCAGAAATACATGCACACCCCCCGCGGCATCTACGAGCTGAAGTACTTCTTCTCGAGCCACGTGGGCACCGATGATGGCGGCGAGTGCTCGTCCACCGCCATTCGGGCAATGATCAAAAAGCTGGTGGCGGGAGAAAACCCCCGCAAACCATTGTCAGATAGCAAGATCACCGATCTGCTGGAAGGGCAGGGCATCAACGTCGCCCGCCGGACCATCGCGAAATATCGGGAATCGCTGAACATTCCACCTTCCAACGAACGCAAGCGCCTGGTTTAATCAGGCCTTCACGGTGGAACCGGGCGGGGCCATACGACCGCCCTCACACAACGAAAGAGGACGCATCTATGCAAGTAAAACTTAGCGGCCACCACGTAGATCTCACCGACGCCCTGCGCGAATACGTCAACTCGAAGCTCGCTCGCGTCCAGCGCCACTTCGATCACATCAACTCCGTTGAGGTCACCCTCAACGTGGAGAAAATGCGCCACAAGGCTGAAGCCAATGTGCACGTTTCCGGCGCCGATTTGTTCGCCATCGCCGAACACGACGATATGTATGCCGCCATCGACCTTCTGGCTGATAAACTAGATCGCCAGGTCCTCAAGCACAAAGAAAAGCAGCTTGAGCGCAAACAAGGTAATGGCGCCAGGTAGTTATGCGCATTGACGACATTCTGAATCAGCAGCGCACCCAAGTGGGTGCGTCTGCCAGCAGTAAAAAAAAGGCGATCGAGCAGGTCGCCAAACTCATTTCTGACGATGCCGGCGAGCTCGACCTGAACGAGCTGATCACCAGCCTGATGGCCAGGGAGCGCCTCGGTTCCACTGGCCTCGGCCACGGCATCGCCATCCCCCACTGCCGCCTGGCCGGCTGCAAGCAGGTCGTCGGGGCCTTGATGAGGCTTGAGCATCCGATTGAATTCGATGCCATCGACGGAGAACCGGTGGATCTGCTGTTTGCCCTAATCGTGCCCCAGGATGCCAACCAGGCCCACCTTGAAACCCTGGCCGCACTGGCCGAACGCTTCGAGCGCGAGGACTACCGCAGCGCGCTGCGCGCCCAGGACAGTGCAGAAGCCCTCTTCGCCGCAGCCGTTCGCTAAGGAAAAGCGATGATCGAGCAGGAAAGCTATGAAATGAAGCTGGTCATCGTCAGCGGCCGCTCTGGCTCTGGCAAAACCACTGCACTGCACGTACTGGAAGACGCCGGCTTTTACTGCATCGACAACCTGCCTGCAGGCCTGCTGGATCGCTTGGTAGAAGCCATGCTGGCCAGCGACTCCCCCGAGCACGACCGCGTTGCGGTGAGCATCGACGCCCGCAACATGTCGGCAGACATCGCCCGCTTCCCGGAGATTCTGCAGAGCCTGCCAGACAGCGTGGCGGTCGACGTGATCTATCTGGACGCCGACAACGCCACCCTGATTAAGCGCTTCAGTGAAACGCGCAGGCGGCACCCGCTATCAAATGAAAAAACGGCCCTTCAGGAGGCGGTCGCCAAGGAGGCCGAACTGCTGGAGCCGATCCGCTCGAGTGCCGATCTGAGCCTGGACACCAGCCACCAGACCCTGCACGAACTGCGCGATCTGATCAAAAAACTGGTACTGCGCGAAAACGAACTGAACATGTCGGTGCTGTTTCAATCCTTCGGCTACAAACGCGGCGTGCCGGTGGATGCCGACCTGGTGTTTGACGTGCGTTGCCTGCCGAACCCGCACTGGATTCCCGCCTTGCGGCCGCACACCGGCCAGGACAGCGAAATCATCGACTTCCTGGAACAGCTCGAAGAAGTGCACCAGATGTTCAACGACGTGCGCGATTTTCTCGACACCTGGCTGCCGCGTTTCGAATCCAACAACCGCGCCTACATGACCGTGGCCATCGGCTGTACCGGCGGCCAACATCGCTCGGTGTACCTCGCCGAGCGATTGTATCGACATTTCCGCGCCACGTTGAACAATGTACAAGTCCGCCACCGAGAGCTGGTGACCAAGCAGAATAATAAGGCAGGGAACTGAGTTCATGGCCAGCACCCGCATCACTATCATCAACAAACTCGGCCTGCACGCCCGGGCGGCCGCCAAACTGGTGGCCACCGCCTCGGCCTTTGGCAGCAAGATCACCCTCGACAAGGCCGGCAAAAAGGCCGATGCAAAGAGCATCATGGGGGTCATGATGCTGGCCGCCAGCCAGGGTACCGAGCTGGAACTGACGGCGGATGGCAGCGACGCCGACGCCGCCCTGCAAGCACTCTGCGATCTGATCAACGACTACTTCGGCGAAGGCGAGTAAGCATCGCCCTCGCCCATCGCAAACATATGGATTCAGAGGCATTTTCACCGCTCACCGCGCTGTCCGCCCTAGTTTTTTTCGCGCATAATGGCCCCCCGCAAGCTCCACCCGAGACACGCGCATGGTCAGCTCGAGCGAAGAAGAAAAATCCCGCTCCCCGCTAGATGAGCTCAACGAAGCGCTCACCAGCGGTACCTTCGTGCAGGTGCGTCGCCTCCTCAACAGCCTGCACGCCGCCGATGTAGCCCACCTGATCGAGTCCAGCCCGCCCAAGGACCGCCACCTGCTGTGGCAACTGGTGGATGAAGATCACGACGGCGAGGTGCTGCAATACCTGTCCGAAGACATCCGCGCCCCCTTCCTGCGCGAGATGAACGCCCAGGAAATGGCCTCCGCCATGGAGGACATGGACACCGATGACATCGCCGACCTGCTGAAACAGCTGCCCGAGCGCGTCACCCGGCAAGTCCTCAACGCCATGGACCAGGCCGACCGCCAGCGCATTGAAGAGGTTCTCGACTACCCCGAGGACAGCGCCGGTGGCCTGATGAACACCGATACCATCACGGTGCGCCCGCGGGTGACACTGGACGTGGTGCTGCGCTACCTGCGCCGCCACGATGAACTGCCGCCGATGACCGACAACATCATCGTGGTCAACAAGGACGACGAGTTCCTCGGCCTGCTGCCGGTGGGCAAGATCCTGGTGTCGGACCCCGAGCTCACCGTGCGCGAGCTGATGACCACCGACGTGGACCCCATCGAAGCCGACATGTCTGCAAAGGACGTGGCCAACTTGTTCGAACGCCACGACTGGGTATCCGCCCCGGTGGTGGACGCCCACGGCAAGCTGCTCGGCCGCATCACCATCGATGACGTGGTCGACGTAATCCGCGACAACGCCGATCAGTCGCTGATGGGTCTGGGCGGCCTGGACCACGAAGAGGACACCTTCGCCCCGGTGTTGAAGACCGCGCCGCGCCGGGCGATCTGGTTGGTGGTCAACCTGTTTACCGCCTTCCTCTCTTCCTCGGTGGTCAACGTGTTCCAGGACACCATCGAGAAGGTGGTGATCCTCGCCGTGCTGATGCCCATCGTCGCCAGCATGGGCGGCGTGGCGGGCTCCCAGACCCTCACCATCATGATCCGCGGTATGGCCTTGGGCCAGATCGGCCGCACCAACGTGGGCTGGCTGCTGTCGCGGGAGGCCCTGGTGGCCCTCACCAACGGCATCGGCATGGCCATGCTGGTCGCGGTGGGCGCCGCAGTGCTGTACGGCGACCCCATGGTCGCCATGCTGATCGCGGCGGCCATCGTCATCAACATCACGGTCGGCATGTTGGCCGGGGTGCTGCTGCCCACCATTCTGCGCTCCTTCGGCGTGGACCCTGCCTTGGCCGGCAGCGTGACCCTCACCGCCATCACCGACTCCATGGGCTTCCTGTCCTTCCTGGGGCTCGCCACCCTGTTCTACACCTGAGGTCCACATGGCACGCCGACGCAAAGACGAGCTCCCCGACGAGCAGCTGGAAACCGACTACGAAGGCCCTTCCCGCAGCGAGATCAAGCGTGAGGCAGAGGCCTTGCAGAAGGCCGGTGAGCGGCTGATGGAGCTGCCCGACAAACAGCTTAAGGCCATCGAGATGCCCGAAGAGCTGCGCGACGCCGTGCTGCTGGCGCGCCGCATCAAGGACTACTCGGGCCTGCGCCGCCAGCGCCAATACATCGGCCGGCTGATGCGCGAGCTGGAGGTGGAGAGCGTCCTGGCCGGATTGGCCGCGCTGGATCGCAGCCACCATGAGAGCAACGCGCGCTTCCACCAGCTGGAGCACCTGCGCATGCAGTTGATCGAACAGGGCGACAGCGCCATTCAACAACTGCTGGAGAAGCACCCTCAGGCCGACCGCCAGCAACTGCGACAAATGGTGCGCGACGCCAAGCGCGAGCTGGATGCGGAAAAGCCCGGCAAACACTTCCGCGAGCTATTCAAGCTGCTGCGCGAGCTTGAGGGGGCCTGAGAGCCGCCTCATTTCCGCCCCTAACATTACGCCTTGGTCAGCATGGTACAGAGCGTGCGCTGGATCATTGACGCCCCCGCCCCCCTGGTGTAAAAACCTTACCCACTTGCGACGGGTATTGATCCGGCGCCGGGCTTTAGCCCTTAAAACAACAAGGCACTCGCTAGAGAGCGCCGGACCAACTCCAGAGAGATATCCATGTACGATTACATCGTCGTCGGCGCCGGCTCCGCCGGATGCGTAGTGGCCAGCCGCCTGTCGGAAGACCCCAACAATCAGGTGCTGCTGATCGAAGCCGGCCCCAAAGACAAAAACCCGATGATTCACATGCCCGGTGGTTGCGCCGAGGTATTGAAGGACAAAAAGCTCAACTGGCACTTCTGGTCTGAGCCACAAAAGCACATGGACGGCAAGCGCTTCTTCGTGCCGCGCGGCCGCACCCTAGGCGGCTCCAGCGCTGCCAACGGCATGGTCTACATCCGCGGCCACGCCAAGGATTACGACGATTGGGCCGCCGCCGGCAACCCTGGCTGGAGTTACAATGAGATTCTGCCCTACTTCAAGCGTGGCGAAGCCCAGGTGCGCGGTGAAAGTGATTTCCACGGCGCCGGCGGTGAACTGACCGTGCGCGAGGCACCGGGTGACAACGTACTGTTCGACCTGTTCATTAAAGCCGGCCAACAAATTGGCCTGCCCCTGAACAACGACTTCAACGGCGCCGAGCAAGATGGCGTGGGCCGCTTCCAGGCCACCATCCGTGGCTCCAAGCGCTGCTCCAGTGCCGTGGCCTTTCTGCACCCGGCGATGAACCGCCCCAACCTGACCGTGGTCACCGATGCCCACGTCAGCAAGCTGATCCTGAAGGACAAGCGCGTCACCGGCGTGGAGTACTTCGTCAAAGGCAAGAAGCGCGTGGAAGTGGGCGTGCGCAAGGAAGTGGTGCTGTCTGCCGGCGCCATCAAGTCGCCGCACATCCTGCAGCTGTCCGGCATCGGCGGCAAGGAAGACCAAGCCCGCGCCGGCCTGCCGCTGGTGCACGAGTTGCCCGGCGTGGGCCACAACCTGCAGGAGCACCTGGACGTGCTGGTGCGCTACCGCTGCAAGAAGCCCGTGGCTCTCAACAGTGCCGCCACCAATCCGCTACTGCAAGCCAAGACCGCCTGGGACTATTTCGTCAACGGCAAAGGCATCGGTGCCTGCAACAATATCGAGGCCGGCGCCTTCTTCCGCACCGAGGAAGGCCTGGATCGCCCCGACATCCAGATGCACTTCGTACCGATCCTGATGTACGGGCTCATCGACAAGGTTCCCAAGGAGCATGGCATCACCCTGCACGCCTGCAACCTGCGCCCGAAGAGCCGCGGTACCGTGCTGGCCAAGTCGCGCGATCCCTTCGATGCCCCCACCATCGACTTCAACTTGCTGGCCGAAGAGTACGACTGGCAGAAGCTGCTGAAGGCGCTGGACTGGTGCCGCAAGCTGATGGCCGCCCCGGCCTGGGCCGACTACATCGGTGAGGAGATCGACCCCGGCACCGAACTGCAGAGCGAAGAGCAGAAGCGCAAGGGCATCGTGAAGAGCAGCGACACCGTGTACCACCCGGTGGGTACCTGCAAGATGGGCAACGATGAAATGGCGGTGGTCGACCACGAGCTGAAAGTGCGCGGCATCGAAGGCCTGCGTATTGCGGATGCCAGCATCATGCCCACCCTGATCGGCGGCAACACCAACGCGCCGTGCATGATGATCGGCGAGAAGTGTGCCGACATGATGCTGGGCCGCAAGCTGCCCGCCGCTCAGCTGAAGACCGCCGCTCCGGCAGCGCGCGTGGCCGAGCCCGCTTAATAAGCACCCGCAGGATCACAAGGGGCGGCTATCCGCCCCTTTTTATTTGGCGAACCGCTGGGAGCCGCGCCGGCGGTGTTGAAAACATGCTCATTTGCGGCCATTCAACCCAGCGTAGGCGCCAGGCGTCGCGCTACCACCCGCCTGCCAGTCGATGGCCTGGCAGGGCATGGCGTGCCGGTATCGCTGCATAACACTGGATGCACCGTACCGATCCCCCTACAATCGCCCCTGCAACAGAGTCGCGGTCGGCACCTTGCCTACACAACCATAAGAGGAAAAGACATGTACGTGGTTGGTCTCACCGGCGGCATCGGCAGCGGCAAGAGCGCCGTGGCCAATGCCTTTCGCGCCCTCGGCATCACCGTGGTGGATGCCGACCAGGTGTCTCGCGAAGTGGTTGAACCCGGCGAACCCGCCCTGGACAGCATTCGCGAACACTTCGGCGACGGCGTGCTGCAGGCGGATGGCCGCCTGGACCGCGCGGCCCTGCGCCAGCGGGTGTTTCAGGACGCCGAGGAGCGCAAGTGGCTGGAGCAGCTGTTGCACCCGCTGATCGGCATGCGCACCTTCGAGAAGCTGGCCAACGCCAGCAGCGAGTACGCGATACTGGAATCCCCCCTGCTGATCGAGACCGGCCAAACCGCCATCACCGATCGCGTGCTGGTGGTGGATGTGCCTGAAGAGGTGCAGCTGGCCCGCACCATGCAGCGCGACAGCAACGACGAAGCCCAGGTGCGCGCCATCATGGCCGCCCAGGCCAGTCGCGCCCAGCGCCAGGCCCAAGCCCACGATCTGATCGACAACAGCGCGCCGCTCAGCGAGCTCGCCCCCCGCGTGGCAGAGCTGCACCAGCAGTACCTGGCCCTGGCGGCCCAGAAACGAGCCAATGCATCATGACTTTGAAACTGAATTGCCCCGGCTGCGGCGCCCCCATCGAGTGGAGCGACGCTTACCCGCACCGTCCGTTTTGCTCACGCCGCTGTCAGGACAAGGACTTGCTAGGCTGGGCCAACGAGGAACACCGCATCGGCGGCAGTGGCAGTGATGAAGAGGACGAACCCTACAGCGACGAGCTGGAGCGCGCCCGGGATCTAACGCGCCACTGATGTCGGCCTGGTGCCGCCGTGCCTCACCCGGTTCGGCGCCATGCGCGACCACGCGATGCGACGCCCCATAGCGGTTTTCTGCTGATGCTAAAGCTGCCGCCGGCTCAGGCGGAGGCGTCAACCAGGCCGCCGTTGCGCAGCTGTTGCCCCAGCGCGCCGATCTCCAGCAGACGCCGCCCCAATTCAGCGGCTGAGCGACGCGCCTCTTCAAAGCGCGCCAGTTGAGCGGCCTCCTCGGCCTCGCGGGTCTGCCGCTCTTCCTCTTCGCGCGCCTGCTCGGCCTCGGCCTTGGCATTGACGCTGGCCACCGAGGGCTCGTCTTTCTCCTGCCCCTCATCCTCGCCTTCAGATGGCTGGGCCTTGCGCGCCGCAATCTCTGCCCGCGCCTCGGCCATCAACTGTGCCGCCGAGGCCGCCACGGCAAGATCCTGTGGCGAGGGCTCGGCCGGCGCCAAGGCGGCCCGCATGACTCGCTCAGCTTTGATCAGCGTCGCCTCAGGGTCATTGGGCACTGCACTGATATCGATGGACACCTCGCCGGCCGTGGCGTAGCTCTTGCCATCCGGCCCGCGCACCAGCCGATAGGAAGGGGCACCGGCCAACTGCCCTCCCACCGAGGAGTGCGCGCGCTCATGCATGCGCACTTCTGCGTCGCGGGCGGCAAGCTGGGCAATCGCGCTCTGTTCCTGCTGCTGGGCCTTGGCCTGGGCTTTCTGCTCGGCTTGCTGTTGCACCCGCAGGCGCTCAGCTTCACCTGTCGCGGCCGCTTGCTCCCCCCCCGCAACCGCACTGGTGGACAAGGAAACCACATAGGCCGCCGATTTACCGGCTGCAGCCGTGGCGTTCATGCCCTCCACGGGAGGAAATGGTCGGTATTGCCCTTCAGGACTGGCGGGTAGCCGCCCCTCCCCGCCTTGTGCGGCTACCGTACTAGCGTAAGAGGGCGAGCCTGTAATGGGGGTGGTCATCATGGCACATCGTTCTATACGTCAGGCGAAGGTGTCGATCATCGCCCCAAGTGAACGATCCGCCGCCTTGACCACGTTGGCGGAGGCCTTGACCTGGTTCTCCCCCAACTTGAGCTCGACGGCATCCTTGGCAAAATCGCCTGGATTGACGCCCTCGGCCTGTTCCTTGGCGCCATAGTTGGCAATGCGCTTGGCCGCATCAGTGGCCTGCTGCTGCCCGGCGCGCATGCCTTCTAGCCCCGCCTGCAGCATGGAACCGGAATCAATTCGCATGGCAGTGACCTCCTGACTTATCGAAAAAAACCACCTGACCTGATTATTATTTAAGCAGATTCAGCCCCATCACACCAGTCGACTCGGCCAATGGAAGACAAAATTTAATATCAAATGATTATAAGCAGACCACTAATTATCAGAGCAGAGATATATCCAAGGCATCCGCCACCTGCTCCGGCGCCGGCTCACCCAGGTGCGGCACACGGCCCAGGCACGGGGCCGGTAACATGCGCACCAAGGTGGCAATATTCGCCTCCAGATGCGCCATCTCCGGGTCGATCACGTTCGCCACCCACCCCGCCAGCACCAGGCCATCCCGACCAATGGCCTCGGCGCTGAGCAAGGCGTGATTGAGGCAACCGAGCCGCATGCCCACCACCAGAATCACCGAGTGGCCCAGCACCCGTGCCACATCCGCCATGGTTTCGCGCTCGCTGATCGGCACCCGCCAGCCGCCGGCCCCTTCCACCAGCAGCACCCCGCGATGGGTGGCGGCCGCGCCGCGGCACATACCGGCGATGCGGTCGGCAGACAAACGACGCCCCTCCAGCGCCGCCGCGATATGCGGCGAGGCCGGCTCGCGCAGGCAGACCGGATTGATCAGTTCGTAGGGCGGTGACACCGAGCTGGCCGCCGCCAGCATCACGGCATCTTCGTTGCGCAGGCCCATCGGGGTCTCATCCGCCCCGGCCGCCACCGGCTTCAGGCCCAATGCAGGCACGCCGGTGCGCTTGAAGGCCTCCAGCAGGCCACAGCTCACCAGGGTTTTACCCACGCCGGTGTCGGTGCCCGCAACGAAATAGTGTTGGCGCTTTTGCATGGCAATCTCCGCAAATGAGGTTGAGCCGTTCACGCTTCGCAACCGCTAACCGGCCGACGGGAAAGCCCGCATGGCCGCTGCGGCGCTTGGAGGCGCTGCGCGTGCTCAGCAGGCGCTAGCGCTGAAAAACGGCCAGATACACCTGATAGCTCGCGGGCAGCCCCTGCTGAACGCGAAAGCGCTCGTAGCACTCCCCCAGCGCATTCAGGGTGCGGCGCCCGGCCAGGCCGCGCGGGCGGCCGGCGTTGACGTTGTGCGCCCCCAGGGCCTTGAGGGAGTGCAGCATGGCCGGGGTATCACGGTAGTGCATCACCCAGCGGCGCTGTTCCACCGCCACCGGTTTCAAACCGGAAGCGGCCACCGCCTGCTCGACGTCAGCCAGCGGCAGAAAGCGGTTCACGTGCACGTGCTCGTCCACCCCGCGCCAGGCCTGCTCCAGCTCCACCAGGGTGCCCGGCAGCAGGGTGGCCAGGGCGAACACCCCGCCTGGCTCCAGCACCCGGGCCACTTCCTTCATCGCCCGCTCCAGACCATCGCACCACTGCAGCGCCAGGCTGGAGAACACCAGCGACTGGCTGGCCGTGGCCAACGGCAGCCGCTCGGCATCGCCACACACCCACTGCAGATTGGCCACGGGGCGCTTGTGGCGGGCGTACATCAGCATGCCCGGGGCGAGATCCAGCGCCACCGTCTGGCCGCCGAAGCGGCTGGCCAGGCGCGCGCTGAAATAGCCGGTGCCGCTGCCCAGATCCAGGCTGCGGGCGGGCTTCAGCGCCGGGGGCAACATGGCCAACAGGGCGTCGCCCACCTGGCGCTGCAGGTCGGCCACGCTGTCGTAGGAGGCGGCAGCGCGGGAGAATGAATCGGCGATGTCGCGCTTGTTCAGGGCATAGGGATCAGCCCCGGCGGGCACATCAGGCAGCGCATCGGCCAGGCGCGGGAAGCTGGCCAGCAGCCAGTCCAGCAGCGCATCCGGGTCGGCCAGGAAGGGGGCGTGGGCGGCGCCCGGCACCACCTCGATGCGCGCGGCGGGGTTGAGCGCCGCCAGGGCCTCGGCACACGCCACCGGCACCAGATTGTCGCGCTCCCCCAGCACGTGCAGCTGGGGGAGCTGTAGGGCGCGCAACGCGGCGCGATTGTCCAGCCCGCCCAGCAGCGCCAGGCCGGCATTCAGCACCGCCGGGGTTGGCGTGGGCTGGCGGGCCTGCACGTCGCGCAACTGGCGCAGCAACTCGCGCTCGTTATCATCGCCCTTGGCCTGGAAGCCGGTGAAGCGGCGCAGAGCGGTCTCCGGCGAGCGGCGCACATCCTGGGCGAAGGCGTGGAACTGCACCGGATGCATGGCCTGGGGCCAGCCCTCGGCGGCGACGAAACAGGCGTTGCTGGCCACGGTGGCCAGGCCGCCGACGCGCTCAGGGTGGCGGGCGGCGTATTGCACCGCCAGCATGCCGCCCAGGGACCAGCCCAGCAGGTGACAGCGCGCCGGCAGTTGGCTGGCGAGGCCGTCCAGCAGGGCGTCGAGCTGATGGGCCTCGGCGTCGGCGCCGGGCCAGTCCAGGGCGATCACATGAAACTGCTGGCGCAGTGCGTCGATCATCAGCCCCCAGGCGGCGTGGGGCATGGCCCAACCCGGCAGCAGCGCCAGCGGGCCGGCGCTCTGGGCGCCGAGGCAGGAATAGTGGGTCAGCTGCCAGCTCATGCCTTCATGCACTCATCAAGGGCCATCAACAAACGATCCACCTGCGCCTCGCTGTGGGCGGCGGACAGGGTGATTCGCAGACGGCTGCTGCCGGCGGGCACGGTGGGTGGGCGGATGGCGGTGATCCAGATGCCGCGCGCCTTCAGCGCCTCGGCCAGGGCCAGGGCGCGGCCGGCATCGCCCACTAGCAGCGGCTGGACGGCGGTCTCCGAGTCCATCAACGGCAAGCCCAGCTGTTCGGCGCCGGCGCGGAAGCGGCGAATCAGCGCGCGCAGCTGATCCCGCCGCCAGGGCTCGGCATCCACCAGCGCCAGGGCGGCCCGGGTGGCCTCGGCCACGGCGGGGGGCATGGCGGTGGTGTAGATATAGGGCCGGGCGAACTGGATCAGGCTCTCGATCAGGGTCTCGCTGCCGGCGACGAAGGCGCCGAAGCTGCCAATCGCCTTGCCCAGAGTGCCCATCAGGATCGGCACCTCCTCCAGCCCCAGGCCGAAGTGCTCTACGCAGCCCCGGCCGGTGGCCCCCAGCACGCCAAAGCCGTGGGCGTCGTCCACCATCAGCGCCGCGCCCTGGGCGCGGCAGGCCTCGGCCAGCGCCGGCAGCGGTGCCAGGTCGCCGTCCATGCTGAACACACCATCGGTGACCACCAGTTGCAGGCCATCCTCGGCGCGCGCCAGCTTGCGGCGCAGATCGTCCACGTCGGCATGATGGTAGCGCTGGAAGCGGGCGCCGGAGAGCAGGCCGCCATCCAGCAGCGAGGCGTGGTTGAGGCGATCCTCCAGCACGCTGTCGCCGCGCCCGACCAGGGCGGCGATGGTGCCCAGATTGGCCATGTAGCCAGTGGAGAACAGCAGCGCCCGGGGCCGGCCGGTGAACGCGGCCAGGGCCTCCTCCAGCGCGTGGTGGGCGGCACTGTGGCCGCTCACCAGATGGGAGGCGCCGCCGCCCGTGCCGTAGCGCTCCAGCCCCTGACGCATGGCGGCGGCCAGCGCCGGGTGGTTGGCCAGGCCCAGGTAGTCGTTGCTGCAGAAGGCCAGGTAGCGCCGGCCAGCCACTTCGAGTTCGGCCCCCTGGGGGCCGTCCACCACCACCCGCTGCCGGTAGAGCTGTTGCGCGCGGCGCTCATCCAGGCGCGCGCGCAGCACGTCATGCCACATCAGACGGCGGCGTTGTAGTAGTGCTCGTTGTTGTTTTCGCGGGCGTGCTCCATCTCCTCCGCCAGGTGCTCGATCTGGTCGGCGTCGTCGCGCTCCACGCAGCGCTCCTCGGGCCGCAGGCCCAGGCGCTTGAACAGCTGCATGTCGCGGTCCGCCTCGGGGTTGGCGGTGGTCAGCAGCTTCTCGCCGTAGAAGATCGAGTTGGCACCGGCCATGAAGCACAGCGCCTGCATCTGGTCGTTCATCTGCTCGCGACCGGCGGACAGGCGCACCTGGGACTTGGGCATCAGGATGCGCGCCACGGCGATGATGCGGACGAAGTCGAAGTCATCCACGTCGTCGACGTTTTCCAGCGGGGTGCCCGCCACCTTCACCAGCATGTTCACCGGCACCGAATCCGGGTGCTCCGGCAGGTTGGCCAGCTGGATCAGCAGACCCAGGCGGTCCTTCTGGGTCTCGCCCATGCCGACGATGCCGCCGCTGCACACCTTGATGCCCATCTCGCGCACGTGGTTCAGGGTGTCCAGGCGATCCTGATAGGTGCGGGTGGTGATGATGTTGCCGTAGAACTCCGGGCTGGTATCCAGGTTGTGGTTGTAGAAGTCCAAGCCGGCCTCTTTCAGCTGCTTGGCCTGATCGCGGCTCAGCATGCCCAGGGTCATGCAGGACTCCAGCCCCAGTTGCTTCACCCCTTTCACCATGGCCAGCACGTAGGGCATGTCCTTGTCGCGGGGCGAGCGCCAGGCGGCGCCCATGCAGAAGCGGCTGGCGCCCTTCGCCTTGGCCTCGCGAGCCTGGCTGATGACCTTCTCCACTTCCATCAGTTTCTCTTTGTCCAGGTCGGTATCGTGATGACCGCTCTGGGGGCAGTAGGCGCAATCTTCCGGGCAGGCGCCGGTCTTGATGGAGAGCAGTGTGCTGACCTGTACTTCCGCCGGGTTGAAGTGCTGGCGGTGCACCGTCTGCGCCTGGAACATCAGCTCCGGGAAGGGCAGATCAAACAGCGCCTGAGCTTCTTCGTAAGTCCAGTCGTGGCGGATGGGTGCAGAGGCCTGGGTCATGGCATACTTCTCAGACATAGATGAAAGAACGCGCCATCATAGCGCCAGGACCGGCGCTGTCAACTTGCAAGGATGCCTGTGGTTTACAACTTTCTATCGGCGGCATTGACCAGGGCCCTGCCGCAAGCCTGCCTGCTCTGCGGCCAGCTGGACCGCGACGCCCTCTGTGCCCACTGCCAGCGCGACCTGCCTCACATGGGGCCCGCCTGCCGCCAGTGCGCCCTGCCCCTGCCGGAGAGCGCCAGCGGGCAGATATGCGGCGAATGCCTGAGCAATCCCCCCGCCTTTGATCTCAGCGTGGCGGCCTTCGGCTATCAGAGCCCGGTGCGGGAGTTGCTGCACATGCTGAAATTCCGCGAAAGCTTCAGCATTGCGCCACTATTGGGGCGGCAACTGGCCCACGCCGTAGCACGCCTCGATCCGCCTCGGCCCGACCTGGTGATACCGGTGCCGCTGCACCACGCCCGGCTCGGCGAGCGGGGCTTCAACCAGGCGCTGCTGCTGGCCAGGCCCGCTGCACGCCAACTGGGCCTGAAACTACTGCCGGACGGCTGCCGGCGGCCTCTCGCCACCCAGGCCCAGAGCGAACTGGCCCTGGATCAGCGCCAGCGCAACCTGCGCCGCGCCTTTGCCGTCAACACCGAAGTACAGGGAAAGCGCATCGCCATCGTCGACGACGTGATGACCACCGGCGCCACCCTGGACAGCCTGGCACGCACGCTGAAGCAAGCCGGGGCACGGGAGGTGCAGGCCTGGTGCGTGGCGCGCACCGGGCGGCAACACTAGGCCAACGTCAAATATACGCCGCAAGACGCACCGGAGGCCTTTAGCAGGCTGTTAGATCATCGCCGCGAGGGAGCACCTTCATGCCCCCCTTGGTGGCCGCAAAAAAAATGGCGGTCACCAGACCGCCATTTTCCATTCCGGCCTAATCAGCCCCGCTGGCGGCGGCCGATGCTGGCCAAGCCCACCATCGCGCTGCCGAACAACCAAGCCGAGGCCGGCACCGGCACTTCTGATGCCGACACCATGCTCAGGCGCAAGGCATCCCGGCTGCCATCAAAATCCTTCACCAGCGACAGCTGCCAGCCGAGCCCCGCCAGCGTGGGATAACTGACGTCGCTGAAGCCGCCGAGAATCTCGTCGGCAATGATCAGATCCAGCACGCTGCCCGCCTCACCGGTGAAACCGTTCAGCATCGCCACCTCCATGCGCCCACCCAGACTAGCCAGGCCGCCGATGTCGAAGGCATCGTACTCGCTGCCGCGCGCCAGGCCACCGATCTCGAACACGGTATAGGTGCCATCCCCCAGCACCATGCTGCCATCCATTTTCACCAGCGCAGGGCTGTTGCCGGGCGCCAGATCGCCTTCGAAGAATACGGTACCGCTGCCGGTGTAGGCGCCTGCGCCGGACACCCGCCCGAAGAACACCGCGTCTGATCCCGCCCCGACATGGATGGTGCCATTGCTGTGCACGTCGTCGTAGAACACCGCATCACCGCCCCCCGACAGCACGATCTTGCCGGTATTTTCAATATCGCCCGACACGTCATTGGTGCCAAAGGCCAGTGCCAGGCTACCCTGATTCAGCAGTCCGCCCTGGAATCGCAGCGTTGCATCGCGCCCGGTGATGAGCCCCGTGCCCGCGACATTGGTCAGCTGGCTATCAAACTGCAGCTCGCCTGCTTTCACCTCAATGCGCCCGGCATTGCTGCTGGCGGCGCCGGCGATTTCCATCTGCTCGCCCTGGTTGACACGGATGCTGCCATCCACCTGATTGAGCACCCGGGCACTGATGCGGCCATTGCCCTGAATGACGCCCTGATTGCTGAGATCGCCGGTGATCCCCAGGTTATTGGCGATCACCTTGCCCTGGTTCAGCACATCACCCTCAACGCGGCCGTCACCGGTGAGCACGCCGGTGTTTTTCACCGTAACGCCGTCAACGGTTTTGATCGCACCGCCTTTCAAGGCAAGGGTCGCAATGCCCGCCCCGCCGCCCACCTGCAGAGACTTCACCGCCTCATCCATGGCCGGACCAGTCACCACCAGGCTGGTGGCGGTGTCGATGACCACGTCGTGCATGTCCTCCGGGCGCAGACCAATGGTCCAGTTGCTGTTGTTGTCCCAGCTGCCCGAGACATTGCGGCGCCAGTGCAACTCGGGCGTGAACAGGTAGATGCTCTGAGCGCCATTGGCCAAGGTTGCACTGTAGGCCACCTGACCGTGGCTGTTCAGATCCATCTGCTGCGAATTGCCCAGCGCGCTAACACTGGAGCGCCCGACGGTAGCCCCTTCACGCGTCACCAACAGCATCTGCTCGGCATCGCCGATGTAGATGGCGTTATCATCCGCGGCCCCGCCACTGGTGTTGGTCAATAACGCCTGTATCAGCATCTGACCGCCATCCGTCACTTCGCGCACCCAGGTCTGATCGGAAAACAGCCCATTGCCATCCTCCACCGCATCGCCGGCGCGCAGCACTTTCTTCACCGTGCTGCCGTTGTAGAAAAACAGCCCGGAGGTGGAACTGCCCCCTCCCGCAATTTTCGAATTGAACGCAAACTGGCCAGCCGCATTGATATTGCTCGGGCTCCCCAGATCGCTGTAATAGCCGTTGCCATCAGCACTGGCCTGGCCCTCGCGCACAATCGTGCGCGCCGTGCTGCCATCGCTGACGAACAAGCCCGTCCCCTTGCTGGCGCCCCCCAGCGTGGCGGCGGTATCTGCCGCAAACACCGCATCACCGTGCACATTGATGCGCGTATCGCTGAAACTGTTCAACACATCGCTGCTGCCTGGCACCAGCTGCCCGGCTTTGGCGATGAGGCGGAGCGACACATCCTTGGTGAAGATGATGTCACTGGTCAGGTTGTTCTGGGTATGGCCGTGCAACAACCAGGTGCCATCAGGCGCCATGGCATAACTTTCATACTGGAGTACGGTCTGGCCATCGATGACATCTGAAGGTTTGCTTTCCAGCACGTTGCCGCCGCTGCTGTTGCGCCGAAACACCGATGCCTCACTGCCGGTGGGCTGACTGGAGAACAACACATCACCATCATCTGCCACCCCCATCAGGTTGAGTTCACCCATGGTCGTACCGGTGCCGGACAACACGCTGGCCTCCCGTGCCATCAGGCTGGTGGCGAGGCCGTTGTACTGGAACAGCGCAGAATCATTGCTAGTGTTGATACCCGCCCCCGCTAGCACGCCCTTGAAAGCAAGCTGCCCGGCCGTATTGATGGCAAATCCCCAGCTGTCGAAACTGCCATAGGTGGCCCCGGTGCCGGCGACCACGCTCCCTTTCCGCGCCAGTTGCGCCACGCCACCGTCGAGACGCCACAGGTATACACCTGCATTGTCTGTGCTGCCGCCCGCAGTACCGGTCAGCGCGGCCAAGAAACCGACTGAGCCCGCATCGCTCAGCGCGACGCGTGAATAGCTGGCGAAGGTGCCGTTGCCCGCAGCGGCGCCGGCCGCATTGGTGGCGATGACATCCACCTGGTTATACGCATTGGCAGTGGATACCAGCGCGCCACTGGCCAGTCCTGCCAGCGTCATGGCGCGTACCGCCCCAGACAGCAGCCCGAAACCGCGACCAATCTCAATCAGTTGCATTGCACTCGCCATAAAAGCCTCCTTTCCGCCCACACTACACCCGGGCCAACAAAATGGATTAAACCGCCGGGTGACGGGTGCCCCCCAGGCATGGCGCGCACTATAAGAAGCGAGGGAGGAGCGATACAGATACAGAGCTGATATCAATGTATGGATACAGATATGCAGAAGCCAGGGGCGAAACGCCCACTACGTGGCGTACACAGCTGCATCACGAGAGAAAAGATGGCCCCGAGAGAAATAAGCGCCTCGCCCAGAGGCGCCATCAGCCGCAGGCATCGCGGCGCGCAACCAAAGCTGAACCATTGTTTGATGACACATGCACGGGGCCTGCACAGTCGCGCACAAATCATTGCCACACCGCATTAGCCAGCAAATGCCGCCACCCGGTAACGCCAACGCAAGCCAGCGCGCTACAGCCCTCCGCCCCAGCGGTGCTGCCACATGATGCCAAACATGTCGTAGTCACTGCCCATGCGGGTTTGATCGCCCTTGCTGGCAAACAGCTTGATTGAGTTATAGCGGTTTAGCGGCAGGGCCAGCGTAGCGCCAATGCGGGAATTGTTCTCCCGGTCGTCCCGGGCGACGCCTTCGAGCGTGCTGCGGCCACCAACATCCCTTACCCCACTCACAGCCACCCACACGCCGCGGCCCAAGCCATAGCTGAGGTGCAGTTGGGAGGTGTACAGCGGGTCGCGCTCCATGCGCTGCCCCCCCATGAAATCATCGTTATCGTCGAACAGAAAGACGCCGCTGGAAAGCTCCACCACGAAGTCCCCCCAGGCTTTGGAAATCCCCAGGTCCGGCTTGACGAACCAGCGGTTGCTACCCAGGTTGACCAGTCTGTCACTGTCGTATTGTCCCCAGGGGGCCGATATCTGCACACTGGCGCCGACAATGAGGTCTTGCTGATAGCCGGCGAACTCCTTCACCGTCAACGCCGGAGCCCCGATGAAATTCACCGAGAAACGCAGCCGAGGGTCACACCAGCCCGACACCTCCCGCTCGCGCGGCTGCCCGGCCACCGATGCGCTGCCCGACAGCTCAGCATAGGGCAGGATCAGATCAACCTTGGCCGACTTACCAAAGAAATCAAAGGAATGCGCATAGGCACCGATGTGAAAATCGTTTTCCAGCTCAGCATCCTGAAGCGGGGAGGATGCCTCGGTAGCCAAGCCGCCCTGGGCGTGAGAGTACCCCGCCAACAGGAAGCTCACCCCAACCGGCGTATTCACATAGGCGCGCGGCTCGATCTCGCCCGCCCACACCACGGCAGGCACGCCGCACAAAAGCCCCCAGCCAAAGGCTCGACGAGCATATCTCATAAGGGAACAGCTCATGACGGAGAGCCCCGCATAGATCCGTTTGCTCATATCCGACACCCGCAGCGGCGAGGCCCATCAACACCATCATCGAGCGCGCTGCACCCACTTAAGCCCACTCCGCTTTGGCTCCCCAGGAGTTCCCGTCACCAAGGGCCTGGCAGGCGCGGTTTTACTCCACCACCCGTTCGTACTCGGAAATGCTGTAGGGCATCTCATTGCCGTCGCCGGCGGGGAACTTGTCGCGCTTGACGATGCGCCAGTCACCCCACATCACCTGGGGGAAGTGGGCATCGCCATCCACATCGGCATGCACATGGGTCAGATAGAGCCGGCGCGCCAGCGGCAGCGCCAGGGCATAGATCTCGGCCCCGCCGATGATCATGCACTGGGCGGCGCCCTGCTGCTCGGCCAGGGCGATGGCCTGGTCGAACGCGTGGGCCACCAGCACCCCCTCCGGGGCGAAATCGCCGGCGCGGGTCAACACGATATTGGTGCGGCCGGGCAGCGGCTTGCCGATGGATTCAAAGGTGCGGCGCCCCATCACCACTGGCTTGCCCATGGTCACCTGTTTGAAGTGGCGCAGGTCACCCGGCAGGCGCCAGGGCAACTGGTTTTCTTTGCCGATCACGCGATTCTCGGCCAGGGCGCAGATCAATGCTATTTCCACGGAATTCGCCTCAGACAGCCACGGGAGCCTTGATGTGGGGGTGGGACTGGTAATCCAGCAGCTCGAAGTCCTCGAACACGAAGTCGAAAATGCTCTTCACCGCCGGATTGATGCGCATGCTCGGCAGCGGCAGGGGCTCCCGGCTGAGCTGCAGATCGGCCTGCTCCAGATGATTGGCGTAGAGGTGGGCATCGCCCAGGGTGTGGACGAACTCACCGGGCTGCAGATCGCAGACCTGCGCCACCATCATCACCAGCAAGGCGTAGGAGGCGATATTGAACGGCACCCCCAGGAAGATATCCGCCGAGCGCTGATAGAGCTGGCAGGACAGCTTGCCGTTGGCCACATAGAACTGGAACATCATGTGGCAAGGTGGCAGCGCCATCTTGTCGATCTCGGCCACATTCCAGGCATTGACGATCAGGCGACGGGAGTCCGGCGTGCGCTTGATCTGCTCGATCACCTGGCTGATCTGGTCCACCACCACGCCATCGGCACCGCGCCAGCTGCGCCACTGGGCGCCATAGACAGGCCCCAATTCGCCATGCTCATCCGCCCACTCGTCCCAGATGCTGACGCCGTTTTCTTTCAGGTAGCGGATGTTGGTCTCCCCTTTCAGGAACCACAACAGCTCGTGCAGGATGGAGCGCAGATGCAGCTTCTTGGTGGTCAGCAGCGGGAAGCCCTGGGCCAGGTCAAAGCGCATCTGGTAGCCGAACACCGAGTAGGTGCCCGTGCCGGTGCGGTCGGCCTTGTAAACCCCGTGCTCACGCACGTGGCGCATCAGGTCTAGGTATTGTTTCATGCGGGACTGCCCTCCGGATACTGGCGGCGCCGATAAGCCACCACCAGCAGGATAAGACCGAATACTAACATGGGCACGCACAACCACTGGCCGCGGCTGAGCCCCAGCAGCTGCAAGCCGATATCGGCATCCGGCTCGCGCACAAACTCAACCGCAAAGCGCGCCGCGCCATAGCCCATCAGGAACAGGCCCGATACCGCCATGCGCGGGCGCGGCTTGGCCGAGAACCAGTACAACAGCACGAAAAGCACCAGCCCTTCCAGCGCGGCTTCATACAATTGAGAAGGGTGGCGCGGCAACTGGGCGGGGTCGTGGGGAAACACCATGCCCCAGGGCGCATCGGTGGGGCGCCCCCACAACTCACCATTAATGAAATTGCCCAGCCGACCAAAGAACAGCCCCGGTGGCACCAACGGCGCCACGAAGTCGATGGTGCCCCAGAAGGGCTGGCCGATCTTGCGCGCATACAGCCACATGGCGAAGATCACCCCCAGCATGCCACCGTGGAAGGACATGCCACCCTCCCACACCTTGAACAACCAGAGCGGGTCTTCCAACACGTTGTCGAACTGATAGAACAGGGTGTAGCCGATGCGGCCGCCCAACACCACCCCCATGGCGGCATAAAACACCAGATCATCCAACTGCTCCGGCGTAATGGGCGACCAGCGATTATTGCAACGGCGACGCGCCAGCCACCACCCAATGCCGATGGCCACCAGGTACATGATGCCGTACCAGTGCACCTTGATCGGGCCGATGGCGACGAGAACGGGGTCTATCTGTGGATATGAAAGCATCGTTTATTGCCAGAAATAGCCAAGCACAAAGCGCGTGCCAATCAACAACAGCAACAGCGCAAACATTTTTTTCAGCCGTTCCGCCGGCCAGCGGTGCGCCAATCGCGCACCCACCTTCGCCGCCGGCGCGCTGGCCAGGGCGATGCCGAGCATGGCCGGCCAGTAGACGAAACCACTGCTCAGCGCCGGCAACTCCGGCCGCCCCCAGCCCTCGACCACATTGGCCAGCGCACCCACCAGCGCGATCGGCAGGCCACAGGCCGCCGAGGTCGCCACCGCCCGCTGCATGCTCACATTGCACCAGCTGAGAAAGGGTACCGTGAGGGAGCCCCCGCCAATGCCGAACAATGCCGAGGCCCAGCCAATGCCGCCGCCCACCGCCAACAGCACGGGGGCGCCCGGCACCTCCCGGGAGGGCTTCGGCTTGAGGCCAAAGCCCATCTGCGCCGCCACCGCCCAGGCAAACAGGCCGATAATCAGCTGCAGAATGGGGCCGCTGAGCCCGGCGGCGACCATGGCGCCCAACCACACACCGAGGGCGATCCCCGGCGCCATGCGCAACACCACCGGCCAGTTGACCGCGCCGAGCGCGTGGTGGGCTCGCACGGAACTGATGGAGGTGATCACAATGGTGGCCAGGGAGGTACCCACCGCCATGTGGGTCAGCACCGCCGGTGACACGCCCTGCAAACCAAAGGAAAACACCAGCGCCGGCACCACGATCAAGCCACCACCGATACCGAACAGCCCGGCCAGTAACCCAGCGCAACCGCCCACCAGCAGGTAGAGCAACAGATCCAGCACCGCCCGGCCGCCTCGTATAAAAACCGCCATTATCCAGCAACGACGAGCGCCCGCCTACCGAAATAATCCAGCAGGCCAAGCGCAACAGCGCTTCACAACGCCACCATGCGTGCCCACGCAAAACCCGACCGATATCAAGAAAATTCTTATTTGCTAATAATTCTTATTGATTAGATGAGAAAGATTATCAATCATAGCGACTTTCTTGAAACCATCCCCCGGAGCACCGCAATGCCTCACCGCCCCTGGTTACTGCTGTCCGCCGCGCTGATCAGCCCCGCGACCCTCGCCACCACCCCGCCCGCCACCCCTGCACCCGCCAAGGCGGCCAGTGAGAAGGAGTTGCCTCAGATCACCGTGATTGGCAGCCGCAAGCAGCAGATGGAACAACCGGGCAGCGCCCAGATTCTCGACCAGCGCGAGCTGGAGTCCAGCCGGGTGCGGGATGTCAACGAAGCCCTGCGCAAGATCCCCGGCGTCAATGCCCGGGACGAAGAAGGCTTCGGCATGCGCCCCAACATCGGCATCCGCGGCCTCAACCCCACCCGTTCCACCAAGGTGCTGCTGCTGGAAGATGGCATTCCCGCCACCTACGCCCCCTACGGCGACAACGCCAGCTACTACCATGCCCCCATCGAGCGCTATGAGCGTATCGAAGTGCTCAAGGGCAGCAGCATGTTGCGCTTCGGCCCGCAGTCAGTGGGTGGCGTGATCAACTACATCACCCCCACCCCGCGCGAGGAGTTCGGTGGTTTTGCCAGCCTGAGCGCCGGTGACCACAACTACCTCAACAGCCATGTGCAGGCCAGCGGCGAGGGCCAGCTGGTCGACCTGATGCACAAGCAGGGCGACGGCGGCCGCGACAACACCGAGATCGGCCAGACCGACCTCAACTACAAGGGGGTGGTCGACATCAACGACGAACACGCCATCACCCTGCGCGCCAACTACCTGAATGAAGACTCCCGGGTCACCTACAGCGGCATCACCGACGCCGAGCTGCAGAACTTCGGCTACGACTACAACCCGTTCAAGAACGACCGCTTCTTCATCGACCGCTTCGGCGCCTCGGCCACCCACCTGTGGCAACTCAGCGACGACCTCAGCTTCACCACCAATCTGTACGGCTCCCTGTTCGAGCGCGATTGGTGGCGCCAGTCCAGCACCACTACCGACCCCCAGTGCGGTTACGCAAACGCCCGCAAGGCCGGCAACGCCGTCGACCCGGACAGCTGCAACAGCATCCAGGGCCGTCTGCGCGACTACCACACCTGGGGCCTGGAACCGCGCATGACGCTGGTCAACCCGCTCGGCGAGCTGGAGGCCGGGGTGCGCTATCACGAAGAGAGCCAGTATCGCGTGCAGCGCAACCGCACCTCATCCAATTGGGATTCCGGCAGTTACACCCTCGCAGAGAAAAATGACCGCACCACCGAAGCCCGCGCGGCTTTCGTCCAACAGCGTTTCGACCTGGGCGGTCTGGCGCTGATCCCGGTGCTGCGCCATGAACAAATCGATTACACCCGCCTTGATCAACGCACTGGCAAAAAAGGCGATAGCGAGCTGTCCGAGTGGATTCCCGGCATCGGCTTCACCTACGAACTGGACTACGGCCTGCAACTCTACGGCGGCGTGCACAAGGGCTTCGCCCCGCCGCGCGCGGAGGACGTGATCGACGGCAGCGGCGGCAGTGTCGATGTCAGCGCGGAAGAGAGCATCAACCGCGAGATCGGCCTGCGCGGCGAGCCGGTGAGCGGGCTGGAACTCGACCTGACCTGGTTCAGCAACGACTTCCACAACCAGATCGCGGTTGGCTCCGTTGCCGGGGGCACCACACCGCTGGCCGAAGGCGAGGCGCGCTACGAGGGCACAGAAGTATCCGCCCAGCTGGAGCTGGCCAACATGCTGGATCACGTCACCGGTGAGCCCTATGCACGCCTGGCTTGGACCATGCTGCCGGTCGCCGAGCAGGGCGACAGCTTCCGCAAAGTGACCGACGGCAGCGTAGTCGGCAACTCCGGCCCGGACCAGCGCATGCCCTACGCCCCGGAAGACACCGCCACCCTGCGCCTGGGCTATCGCCTGAGCGGCTGGGACGCCGCCCTGGAGGCCGTCTATGTGGCCGACCAGTACAGCGACTTCGCCAACACCCAGGATCCGGTGCAGGGCGGGGATGGCCAAGTGGGTATCATCGACAGCTACACCCTCTACAACCTGAGTGTGAACTACAGCTTCGGCGAGGAACAGCCCACGGTGTTCCTGGCGGTGAAAAACCTGGAAGACAACGAGTACATCACCGACCGCACCCGCGGCATCCAGACCGGCAACCCGCGCCAGGCCATGCTGGGCGTAAAAATGCCTTTCTAAAATGCCCCCCAGCCATGTGCCAAGGACGGCACATAAGCTCCCCACCTTGCCTCGCAGCAAGCAGGGAACCTCTGAAAAAGCCACTGGAGCCGTGCGGGCGTCGTTGAAAACATGCTCACAAAGCCCTGCAAGGGCGAACCGCGCAGGCTCCAGGCGACGCTCTACCGCCCACATGCCCGTCGATCCCGTCGACTCAGCAAACTTCCCACATGCCTGTGGGTCGTCCCTGTAAGTCGACCCTGTCGGACGTCCTTGTGGGCGTCCGCTTTTATACCGGCGCTCTGCACCGCGCCCCTTCGGGCGTGGTCTGCGCTGTGCTCCGGCTCGCTTGTTTTATGCCTTCACTGCGCTCAGCGCCTTGTGGGCGTGGCCTTCGGCTCGCCTGGCCAGCATCGGCTTGATCGACTTTTTTACAGGCTCCTTAGCCTCGCGGGACATGCCTCTTTCCCGCTCACCAAGCCGTTGAGCTTAACCCCCTAGGCGGCCCACCCTGCGAATAGCGCACACTGATCCGCGCTAGCGCATGTCACGCCGGGCGTTGTTCGTACCAATCCCGTGAAGCATTCACCACACGAACCACCAGCAACATAACAGGCACCTCGATCAGCACCCCCACCACGGTCGCCAACGCCGCACCTGAATGAAACCCGAACAAACTGATCGCCGCGGCAACGGCCAACTCAAAGAAATTTGACGCCCCAATCAGGGCAGAAGGGCATGCGACGCTGTGCTTCTCACCCAGCGTGCGGTTGAGCCAGTACGCCAGCGCCGAGTTAAAAAGCACCTGAATCAAGATCGGTATCGCCAGCAACGCGATGACCAGCGGCTGCTGCAGGATGGCCTGGCCCTGAAAGCCAAACAGCAATACGAGTGTCGCCAATAGGGCCGCCATCGACCACGGGCCGATCTTGCTCATCGCCTCATCGCATGCCACCTGACCTTTGGCCAAAAGCTGCTTGCGCAGGTACTGGGCCACGAGCACGGGAATCACGATATACAACACAACGGACGTAACCAGCGTATCCCACGGCACAGCAATGGCCGAGATGCCCAGCAAGAAACCAACCAGCGGCGCAAAGGCAAAAACCATGATGGTGTCGTTGAGCGCAACTTGCGTCAGCGTGAACAGCGGATCGCCCTGCGTCAGGCGACTCCAGACGAACACCATTGCCGTGCACGGGGCGGCCGCCAGGAGAATCAATCCCGCGATGTAACTATCCAACTGTTCAGAGGGCAGCATCGGCGCAAACAGGTGGCGGATGAAGAACCACCCCAGCAATGCCATCGAGAACGGCTTGACCAGCCAGTTCACAAAGAGCGTGACACCGATACCCCTGGCATGCTGACGCACTTCGTTCAGCGCGCCAAAGTCCACCTTCACCAACATCGGGATAATCATGACCCAGATGAGCAGGCCGACAGGAAGATTGACCTGCGCCACCTCAAGGCGGCCTATGAACTGGAATACCACCGGAAACCACTGACCCAGGGCGATGCCAACCGCGATGCATAGGCCTACCCAGACCGTCAGATAGCGCTCAAATAGACTCATCGACAGACCTGCTGCCTGATCCAGAGTGGATTTGTATGGCGAGGACAAAGCATGATCTCCCCTGCTGCCTGAGCCCCAAATGGCCTTGATGGACATCCACCAGCGGGGCACGCCAACACGACCGAAGGCATCCTACGCCTGCTTAATGATGCCCTGCCCACCAGCCGCCCAAACCCGCCCCAGCATGTCTGTCGACACACCTTCGACATAGACCGGCACCTGCGCCTGCTCACACAGCAGGGCGAAAGCATCCCATTGGCCTTCGGCCACGGCGTCAACGACCAGGAAATCCGCGTCACTCGGCGCCATGCTGACATCAACCCGCCGCCCCGCTAATCGCCCCCCCGGCAGGTTCAGCATGATGCACTCACCCGGCCGTTGCGGGGGCAACAACGCCGGCAGGCGCGCAGCCGTCACAATGGGCACATTGGCGGCAGGAAAAGCATATTCAAGCAAGCCCTCCGGCTCCACCCAGGCCAAGGGCTGCCCCTCTCGCCCGTGGGGCTCTCCAGAGAAAGACTCCACCCGCCAAACATCCAGCAGCACCGACTTGTCTGGGTAACGATGGCGAATCTGGATCAGCGGCCTGGCACTCGCCACATGAATATTGAGTTCTTCCCACAGCTCGCGCGCCAGGGCGGATTGCGCCGTTTCACCGGCCTCGACCTTGCCCCCCGGAAACTCCCACAAGCCCCCTTGGTGGCGGTGTGTGGCACGCTCAGCGATGAGAATGCGACCGTCAGGGCCGACGATCACGCCGGCCGCGACGTGCAGCCAATCAGGTGCGGTACTCGGCATTGATCGTCACGTACTCATGAGAAAGGTCAGTGGTCCAGACGGTTTCACAGGCCTCGCCCCGGCCGAGGTCAATGGCGATGGTGATGTTTTCCGGCGCCATGGCGGCTACGCCCTGCTCTTCGGTATAGCTGGCCGCACGCCCGCCGCGCTCAGCGATCAACACCCCATTCAGGCGCACACTCACGGTGCGCACATCCAGTTGCTCCACCCCGGCGCGCCCGATGGCGGCCAGGATGCGGCCCCAGTTGGGATCGGAGGCAAACAGCGCGGTCTTGATCAGTGGCGATTCCGCCACCGTGTAGGCGACCTTCAGGCACTCAGCCTGGCTTGCACCACCGTTCACCGCCACAGTAACGAATTTGGTGGCACCCTCACCGTCCTTGACGATGGCTTGGGCCAGCTCCACCAATACGCCCAACACCGCCTCGCGCAGCTCGGCATAGCCCGCGTCGCGGGCGCTCTGGATCAGTGGGTTGCCGGCGGCGCCAGTGGCCACCAGCATGCAGGCATCATTGGTGGAGGTATCGCCATCCACCGTGATGCGATTGAAGGATTTGTCCGCACACTCACTCAGCATCTGCTGCAGTAAGGGTTGCGCCACCGCTGCGTCGGTGGCCACGAAGCCCAGCATGGTGGCCATGTTCGGCTTGATCATGCCGGCGCCCTTGCTGATGCC
>CAZYQX010000011.1:0-18323 GCA_964649985.1 uncultured Pseudomonadales bacterium
TGGATGAAGCCCATGTCCAGCATGCGGTCGGCTTCGTCCAGCACCAGGATCTCGATATTCGAAAGGTCCACGGTGCGCTGGGCGGCGTGGTCCAGCAGGCGCCCTGGGGTGGCCACCAGGATGTCCACCGGCCGGCGCAGGCGCTCGATCTGCGGGTTGATGCCAACGCCGCCGAACATCACCATGGATTTCAGGTTGAGGTGCTTGCTGTACTCCTGCACGCACTCCTCCACCTGGGCGGCCAGCTCGCGGGTGGGGGTCAGCACCAGGGCGCGCACCGGGTGGCGACCGCTGGCCAGCTTGCGGGCCGGGGTCTGTGACAGCCGCTGCAGCAGCGGCAGGGTGAAACCGGCGGTCTTGCCGGTGCCGGTCTGGGCGCCGGCCAGCAGGTCGCCGCCACTCAGCACGGCGGGGATGGCCTGGGCCTGAATCGGGGTGGGCTGGGTGTAGCCGCGCTCGTTGACGGCGCGAACAATATCCTCGGACAAGCCGAGAGATGCAAAAGACATGGCAACTCCAAAGCAAACAGGTGGACGCGGCATCAGGCCGGGCTCAGCAAGGTGGTCGAGTGCGGGCTCGCGCTGGGACTGCGAGAGAAGTGAGGGCGCGAATGAGCAACCGCCGGGCGCGTCGGCTTGGACGCGAAAGGGGGGAAACTGGTCGTCGGCACTTCGGGTCGGCGCGTTGCGCCACCCCCGCCAGCGCGAAGCCGGTGCCCCGCGCAGAACAACAGACTATCCCGCCCTGCGGCGGGGGTCAATCTGGCGTTTGGTACATACTTCCAACCCGCAGGCGCCTAGGGCGCCTCTGACGGCAGCAACTGCGCCAGCGGCACATGTGGCATACCGACGCTGGCCGCCACCCCAGCATGGGCGATATGCCCCTGATAGACATTCAAACCATTGGCTAGATGGGCATCGCGCCGCAGCGCCTGCGCCGCACCGTGGTCGGCCAGGGCCAACAGGTAGGGCAGGGTCGCGTTGGTCAGGGCAAAGGTGGAGGTGCGCGGCACCGCGCCGGGCATGTTGGCCACGCAGTAGTGCTGGATGCCATCCACCTGGAACACCGGGTCCTGGTGGGTGGTCGCGCGGCTGGTCTCGAAGCAACCACCCTGATCGATGGCCACATCCACCAGCACTGAGCCGGGTTTCATCCGCGCCAGCATCGGGCGGGTGACCAACGTCGGCGCCGCCCCACCCGGCACCAGCACGGCACCAATCACCAGATCCGCCCGGCTCAATTGCTCCTCGATGGCATGGGCCGTGGCATAGAGCGTGACCAGCTGCGGGCCAAAGGCCTGCTCCACCTCCCGCAGGCGCGGGATGGCGCGATCCATCACCGTCACTCTCGCCCCCATGCCCATGGCGATCCTCGCCGCGCTCAGGCCCACCACGCCGGCCCCCAACACCAACACATGGCCGGGTTCCACCCCGGGCACACCTGCCAGCAGCACGCCGCTGCCACCGCGCGCTTTTTCCAGATAGTGGGCGCCCGCCTGCACCGCCATGCGCCCGGCCACCTCGCTCATCGGCGCCAGCAGCGGCAGCCCGCCCCGGCCATCCGTCACCGTCTCATAGGCAATGCAGGTGGCACCAGACGCCACCAGCCGCTGCGCCAGCGCGGGATCGGCGGCCAGGTGCAGATAGGTGAACAGGATCTGCCCGGGGCGCAACATCGCGCACTCCTGGGGCTGGGGCTCCTTCACCTTGACGACCAGATCGGCCCGGGCAAACAGCTCAGCAGGCTCGGCCACCAGCTCGGCGCCGGCGGCCAAGTACTGAGCGTCAAACAGGCCTACGCCGGCCCCCGCATCGCGCTGCACCAGCACGTGATGCCCTGCGCGCACCGCCTCCTGCACCCCCGCCGGGGTGAGGCCCACGCGGTACTCATGAACCTTGATTTCCTTAGGCACGCCGATCAGCATGGGACACCTCTCAGTGGCGCAGCGCCACGACACATTGTGTTATTCCACCACCTGCAATACCGCGGCGATGGCCTCCGCGATGCGGGCCATCTGTGCCTGGTCAACGATCAGCGGCGGCGACAGGGCAATCACATCGCCCGTCACCCGCACCAGCACATCCTGCTCATGGAAACAGCGCGTGAACACCTCGAAGGCGCGGGCCCCCGGGGCGTTTTCCCGGGGCGCCAGCTCGATGGCGCCCACCAGGCCGAAATTGCGTATGTCGATCACATGCGGCAGCCCCCGCAAAGCGTGCAGGGCCTCCTGCCAGGGCAGCTCCAGCAGGCGCGCCCGCTGAAACAGGCCCTCACGCTGATAGATCTCCAGCGAGGCCAGCGCGGCGGCGCAGGCCGCCGGGTGGCCGGAATAGGTGTAGCCGTGAAACAGCTCGATGGCACTCTCCGGCCCCTGCATGAAGGCCTGGTATACCGCCTCCTGCGCAAACACCGCCCCCATCGGCACGGCGCCATTGGTGAGGCCCTTGGCGGTGGTCATCAGATCGGGGGTGACGCCGAAACGCTGGGCGGCAAAGGCCTCGCCCACCCGGCCAAAGCCGGTGATCACCTCGTCGAAGATCAACAGGATGCCATGGCGGGTGCAGATCTCCCGCAACCGCTGCAGATAGCCCTGCGGCGGCAGGATCACCCCGGCCGAGCCCGACAGCGGCTCCACGATCACCGCCGCGATGGTTTCCGCGCCGTGCAGCGCCACCAGCCGCTCCAGCTCGTCGGCCAGCGCGGCGCCGTGCTCCGGCAGCCCCTGGCTGAAGGCATTGCGGGCCAGATCCAGGGTGTGGGGCAAATGGTCAGCCCCCGGCAGCAGCGGGCCAAAGGCGCGGCGATTGTTCACCAGCCCACCGACTGAGATGCCGCCGAAGCCTACCCCGTGGTAACCCTTCTCCCGGCCGATCAGGCGGGTGCGTCCGGCCTCGCCCCGCGCCCGATGATAGGCCAGGGCCATTTTCAGCGCCGTATCCACGCTCTCCGAACCGGAGTTGGTGAAAAACACCCGGCGCATACCCGGCGGCGCGATCGCCGCCAGTGCCTCGGCAGTGGCAAAGGGTAGCGGATGCCCCATCTGGAAGCAGGGCGCATAATCCAGGGTCTGTAGCTGGCGGTATACCGCCCCGGCAATGTCTTCCCGACCGTGCCCCGCGTTGCAGCACCACAAGCCCGCCGTGCCATCCAACACCTGGCGACCATCCACAGTGGTGTAGTACATGCCCTGTGCGGCAGTGAACAACCGCGGCGCCGCCTTGAACTGCCGGTTGGCCGTGAAGGGCATCCAGAATTCTTCCAGGCTGATCATGCGCTACTCTCTTGTTCGGCCTCACACTGCGGGCCGCTTTTCTTTTAGGATAGAGCTAATTCGATCTTACGGAGTTTCCCGCCATGAAGGAACGGCAATTAATCTGGGACTGGCCCACGCGCCTCAGCCACTGGGTTCTGGCGGCCAGCATCTTCACGGCACTAATCTCAGGCTGGATCGGCAGCAGCGATGCCATGGAGTGGCATGTGCAAGCCGGCTTGGTGGCCTTGGGCGCGGTACTGTTCCGCCTGCTGTGGGGTCTTGTTGCCCGAGACTACGCCGCCTACCGCCACTTCCCCATCGGGCTGTCACATCTGCGTGCCTATGCACGAGGCGAAGGCCACTATCCCGGTCACAACCCGCTTGGCGTATTCTCCGTCATCGCCATGTTACTGGTGGCCCTGCTCCAGGCGGGCAGCGGACTGTTTGCCACCGACGGCGTGTTTCTGGAGGGCCCGTTGACCGGCTACATAAGCGACGAACTGGCCGAACAACTGACGGGCCTGCACAAGCTCAACAGCAACCTGATGGCCGCACTGGTGGGCCTGCATATTGCTGCACTCGCCTTCTATGCTCGCTTCAAGGGCAAGAAGCTGACGCCAGGCATGATCACAGGTTCACTGCACGGGGTGAGCGCCAATGGCCAGACGGCCCCCATCTGGCTGCCCATTGCCTTGGCGGTCGCGGTAGCCGCTGGGGTGAGCTACATCGCCAAGCTCTAACGCTGGCCGGCCCATCGGGAGTAACCCAGAAACAGAAAAGGGGAGCATGTGCTCCCCTTCTTCCTCGACACCGCGCGCGCTCAATCGTCTGGATTGCGACGATCCACACCCGAGCGGCGATCCTTGGCTGGATCAGCCCACTCAGGATCCACCTCATCTCGCTGGCGTCGATCCTTGCGTGTTTTGCGCTCTTCCAAAGCATCCTCCAGCACGGAGATGATCGCTGGCTCCAATACGGGTTTCTCGTGGTCGCTCATGACACTACCTCATGTCCTGCCTATACGGTCGTACGCTATTGTCATCCCACGCACGCCTGATCATTCGGGCACGCCCCGCCGCCCGCCATTGCGCCCAAAACGCAAACAGCGACCCGCAGCCGCCACCATCATCAGTGTAGCCCCGCTTTTTAGATAAATCGAACCGCAGAGCATTTTTGTCAGAAATTCACCCCAGTTCGCAGCGGTTGCGCCCACCTTGTTTGGCCACGTAGAGCGCCTTATCCGCCCGCTCGAAGGCCTGCTCGGGGGTATCGCCTGCGCACAGTTCGGCAATGCCAAAACTCATCGTCACCGCCAGCGGCTGGTCGCGGAAATGGAACGGGCACTGTGACACCGCCTCTCGCAAGCCCTCCATCGTGGCCAGTGCCGACTGGGCATCGGTTTCGGGCAGCAGAAACACGAATTCCTCGCCACCAAAGCGCGCGACAAAATCGGTCTTGCGCAAGCGTTTGGCCAGGGTGCGGGCAATCACCCGCAGCACCTTGTCACCCGCCTGGTGCCCATAGGTATCGTTAATGCGCTTAAAGAAATCCACATCCCCCACCACCAGGCTCAGCGGCCGGCCATAACGCTGCCAGCGCTCAAACTCCAGTGCCTGGCGCTCTTGCCAAGCCTCGCGATTGGGCAATTGCGTCAGCACATCGCGCAGCAGCCGCGCGCGCTGCTGCTCCAGCGCCTGTTGCGCATGCTGCGACTCGGCCTCCATCAGCTCGATGCGGGAAGCCAAAGCCTTCAGTTGCTCGGCCAGGGATGCCTGAGGGGCATCCGAACCCGCCTTGAAGCGATTGACCGCGAGCAGGATGGCATCAAGCTTGCCGCGCACATTTTGCTTCAGCTGCTCAAGCTCATCCGCCTCATCCAGCACCTGACCAAGATCACGCACCTGTTGCTGCACATCGCGCTCAAGCAGCATCGTGTGCTGGGTCACTTGTTCACGCGCCCCATGCATCGCCACCAGCGATAAGCCGGCCTGATTGAGCCGCTCATCCAGCGCCTGTAAAAAGCCCTCAAACTCCCGACGCTGCAGCTCCATGGAGGTCAACACCACCAAGCTTACGTCTTCGAGAACCGCCACCAGCTCATACCAGTTCAGTCCCTTGAGGATCTTCTTGCGGGCGCGCTCGGCGTTATCCCGGGCAAGCTCGGGAATTTCCATCTGCCGCAACAAGTCCAACAATTGGCTCGACAGGGTATCGCCAATTTTTGAAAACGCGGGCAGCCCCTCCATAGACGCCGCAGTTTCGACCACCTCAGCCCCCGGCTCTAGCGCCCCCTCCAGGGGCGCGTTGAGCTGCGGATACTCCTCCAACGACACCTCGGCCATGCGCGTCTCGGCCTCGGCGGCGCCCCCCGCCTCAGCGGGCAACTGCGGACGCCCGCGCAACCGCGCCAGCCAGCCCCCCTCCCCTGGTGCCAGGGCGCGCACAGCCTCCCCCTGAAGCTGGGCCAGGTTATGCCACATGCCAAGTGATGGCGCCCCTTCCTGCTGCTTCAATTCCTTGCTCAGTTTCTTCAGGGCGCTCGCCACCTCGCGTGGCGGCTTCAACGCCAAGGCTTGCGACGCAATGCGCTGCAGCGCCTCCAGCTGGGCCTGCGTCAAATCACTCCGACGCCGATCCAGTGCCAGCACCGCCCCCTCCAAACGCCCTAGCAAGCCCTCCAGACGATCGTCCGCGCCCTCACGCAAGCGGTCCCGCAATTCAGAGAGAATTTGATCCACCTCCGGGTCTACCCCGTCGGCCGCCAAACTGACCCGCACCAACATGCGCCGCAACAAATCCTGTTTCGAGGCAATGCGCTGCTCATCGGCCTCCTGCTGTTCCAGGAGATCCAGATACTTCTGCTTCCAGCGTTCGTTGTCTGCGTTACTCATGCGGTAGCTTTCAGGCACAAAGGGTTCAGCGTTCAAGTATAGGCGCTGGTAAATGACTCAAAGCGTCAATGATCCCGGCAGGGCAATGCGAATGGCCAGGGGAAGGTGATCCGAGCTGGTGGCCGGCAAGGCCTCGATTTGCTCCACCCGCAAAGAAGGGCTGAGCAGAATGTGGTCAATGGCCCGGGAGGGCTGCCAACTGGGATACGTAGGCGTGGCCGCCGCCGGGGCCTGCAAATCAGTCTGAGCCAGTGGCGAGCGGTCTAACAATTGATCGAGGTGGGCGTTCATATCGCCCATCAGCACCACATGCTTGTGGCCCTGAATCAGCTCCCGCACATAGCCGAGCTGCTGAGCCCGGGCCCTGGCGCTAAGGGCGAGGTGCAGGTTGACCACCATCAGCGGGTCAGCCCCCCGGCCAAACCACGATACCAGTGCGCCACGCCCAGGCAGCGGGCCAGGCAAGGGGTGCTCCTCAACGCGCAACGGCTGCACGCGACTCAACAGACCGTTGCCATGCTGGCCAAACTTGCCGAGATTGCGGTTGCACTGCTGCACCCAGAAGGGAAACTGGCAGCGGGCGGCCAGATACTCCACCTGATTGACGAAGCCACTGCGCAGGCTGCCGCCATCCACTTCCTGCAACGCCACCACGTCGAAGCGATGAATCACCTGAGCGATGCGATCAAGGTTGTGCTGCTTGCGGCCGTGAGGGAGAACATGCTGGAGCAAGCCACGGGTGATGTAGTGGCTGTAGCGCTGGGTATCAATGCCAGCCTGGATATTGAAACTCAGCAGATTGAGGCAGTGGCCCCGCACATCATGTGCAGGTGCCACACCGGGCAATGCATGTGTTTGCAAACATTCGGCTTTCATTGGCCCCCCGCTTCCCGGCGAGAGGCCCAGGAATCATTTTTTGAGTGTAGCGCGTTCCTTCTCTACCAGGAAATCCACCACCGGAAAGATCTGCTCCAAGGAGCGGGCCGTCACACGATACTTGCCGTTGACAATCAGCGCCGGGGTGCCGCTGACCTGATAGGCGCGTTGGCGAGCCTCGGCCTGCTTCAAGGCACTCTGCACACCGAAAGATGCCCACGCGCCCATGAAATCCTCCTTCTTCACGCCCTGAGTGGCGAAGAAATCGGCAATCTGCTCCACGTCAGCCAGCCCTTTAGGGTTAGCCGCCAACGCTTCAAACAGCGGGCCGTGAACCTTTTCACCAACCCCCAACACCTCAGCGGCATAGAACGCTTGGGCGTGCAGTGCCCAACGCTCATTGAAAATGGCCGGCGAACGCCAGAAGTCCACATCGGCAGGCTTCTTTGCCTGCCACGCCTTGGAGAGCGGCTCTAAATGGTAACAATGTGGGCAGCCATACCAGAACAGCTCCACCACTTCGATTTTAGTCGCATCACGGGTGCGCACCGGCTCGGGCAGCACCACATAATCGGTGCCCTCTACAAAGGGCTGGGCCCAAGCAAAAGCGGGCACACAGCAGGCAATCAGCAACAAGCGTTGGAAAAGGCGCTTCATGGAGTTACTCCGGGTCCATTAATTATCTCAGAGCAGGTTCACGCTCTCAGGCGCGATTCTGGACCTTGCAGTGATTTGCTGCAACAGGTGCCATAACGCAGAAAAGGCGACCGAAGCCGCCTTTTCATCCTCAAGCGATCAGTGCAGGCCAGAGGCGAAGCTCGCCACCGCTTGCATCTCCTGCTCGGTCAGCTTGTAGGCTACGTCGCGCATGGTGCGGGCATCGCCATCATTGCTACGGGCACCGGTCTGGAAGTTCTTCAGCTGGGTGACCATGTAATCAGCATGCTGACCACTCAGGCGAGGGAAGCCCGCCGGAGCATTGCCTTGGCCAGAGGGGCTGTGGCAACCGGTGCAGGCGGGCAGGCCCTTTTCCTTGATGCCCGCGCGAAAGATCTGCTCGCCCAGGGCAACGAGTTCTTTCTTGGCCGCGCCGTTGCTCATGCCCTTGCTGGCAAAGTGGGCGGCGATGTCAGCCATGTCCTGCTCGCTCAGACCTACCAGCATACCGGCCATCTGGGGTACCTGACGCGTCTTGTTTTCTTTGATTTCCACCATCTGTTTGTACAGATATTTTTCGCTCTGCCCCGCCAGTTTGGGGAAGGTAGGCGCCAGGCTGTTGCCGTCGGGGCCATGGCAGGCCGCGCACACGGCAGCCTTGGCGGCACCGGCCTGGGCATTGCCGACCGGGGGAGTGCCCGCAGCATGAGCAACGGAAAGAGCGGAGAAAGACAGGGCGAGGCCGAGGGCAAATTTCTTCATTTTCGTGTTGATACCAGATGCAGTGAAAACATGTGCCGGCCAATGCCGGCGGGACCCTGTCAGCAGGGCCCGTCGCTCAGGTGCAGGCCTACTTGGACATGTACTCCACGAGGGCCTTCATTTGTTCGTCGGTGCAGGTCATGCAGGTGCCCATCGGGGGCATCGCATTGCGACCCGTTTTGGCGCTGGCGACCAGCGCATCCATCCCGCCCCGCTCCTTAAGGCGGGCCTCCCATGCGGCCTTGTCACCCTTCTTGGGCGCATTGGCCACACCTGCGGCATGACAGGTAACGCAGACCTTGTTGTAGGTTTCCTCAGCCGTCTCGGCCTGGGCCAGGGTAGCGCCCAACAGAGCAACAACGCCGATAACCAATTTGTTCATGCGTGGTCTCCCGATGTTCCGTTAGCAAAGGCACGCTGGCCCGACTGTGCATCCTGCCACAGTCAAGTGTACACAAAATTGACTTCGCACAAAAAAACAGCTCCATTATATACCTTCGACCAATGCGGGAAAACTTCGAGCTGCATGTGAGATATACCGAACGCGAGGCCGCCGCCCTGTTTGCGGCCGCAAAATTCATGAAAAGTGCGTCTAAAGTACGCGAATGTCCAGAAGATGAAGGCTTTGAGGTCGCCTTCGCAGGTCGCTCCAACGCGGGTAAGTCGAGTGCACTCAATGCGCTTGCCGCCCACCACAAGCTGGCGCGCACCAGTAAAACACCCGGCCGCACCCAGTTATTGAACTTTTTTTCGCTAACGACGGCTGACCAACGACTAGTCGACCTACCAGGCTACGGCTACGCCAAGGTGCCAGAGGAGATGAAGCTGAAGTGGCAGGCGGAACTGGATCGCTACCTGCAGAGCCGCCAGTCGCTGGCCGGCCTGGTGCTGCTCATGGACATCCGCCACCCGCTGCAGAACTATGACAAGCAGATGCTGAACTGGGCCGCCAAGTGCCAGATGCCGGTACATGTGCTGCTGACCAAAGCCGACAAACTCAATCGCGGGCCCGCCACTGAAGTACTGCGCAAGGTGCGCAAGGAACTACTCAGTTACAGCGATATGGCCACCATACAGCTGTTTTCGTCCACCCGGGGTGATGGCGTGTACGAAGCGCGCTGCCAGGTGCTCGACTGGCTCTACCCGGCAGACCAGGCACTCGACGACGCCGCTTCGGAAGCGTAAAAAAAAGCCCGGCCAATGCCGGGCGAACTGCCTCTGGAATGAATGGACACGCCGAACCTGAACCTGCAAGCGCCTGCTTCGCACTGCGCACACTCAACATGTGACGCACAAGCCTGGCAAAAGTTCACGCCCGGCGAAGAAAAACGCCCTCCTCGCTGGAGGGCGTGATCCACCCATCAAATCAACTCGATCTGCCTCGCACAGGCACCGCGCTGGTTGTGCCCCTCTTCGTAGCTGACGCGCAGACCCTCATCAAGATCGTTGAAGTCGATATCGACCAGATCGTTGCAATAGAAGTAGATGTCGCGCTCGCCATTATCCTGTGCGATGAAACCATAGCCAGTGCGCAAGGCCTTGATGCTACCCGTGCGGCGCCCACCAGAGAGATGTGCAGGCTGAGTGTCATCATCCAGATCGTCGTCGCCATCCAGCTCGTGCACCTCACCGAGCAGCTCGCGGGTCTCAACGAACAAGCTGTTGACGACGGTGTCGTTTTTCTTGGTCTTGTCGTCGATCAGGGTGCTCATCATGATGGGATAAGTGGCCTCATCGAGCAGGCGCTGGGAGGTGACGGTCTTGCGCACATCTCCATTGAGGTTGACCTCAAAATCCCAACCCAACACCATCACGCGCACACCAAGCGCATTCAGCTTGCGCGCCAGTGGCACGTAGTCACCGTCACAGGCCACCAGCACCACGACATTGAATTGCTTGAAAATCGACAGTTCAAAGGCCTCGAGCGACAACCAAACGTCGATGCCTTTTTCGCCATGCGCGCCCATCGGCAGATAGTGGGTCACAACGCCTTCGCGCATCAGCACCAGATCGAACACTCGCTCGTTATAGAGCGTGTTCTTCAGCTGCGCTTCCTTGGCCGGTAGGCGCCCGCGGAAGTAATGGGCATCAACGATATGGCTATAGCGCTGATCAGTGCCCTCAAGTGCGGCCACCTCACTGCGGATAAAATCATGCAGCCCTTTGATACTTAATCTTTTTTTGCGAGGGTGGTGATAGCAGTAGTAGTTGCTGACATAGGCAAAATAGTTGCCGTCGTAGAAAATACCAATGCGTGTCAGTCGGTCACCGAAGGAAATGGCCATCAATTACTCTCAATAAATCAGTCTGGGGAATTAAAGCGAAATATCCGTATACCGGCCTCACGACCTCGAATCCGACGCAAATGATAACGCCTAGCCCGCTCGTTAGCTAATCCTATGCCGATTATGACAACGAGCGCCTCACTGGCCGCGCGCCCGAAGCTTCTCCAATAACACGCGCATGCGAGCAGCATCTTCGGCGAAGGCCGTGCTCGCCTGCTCTTTTTCCAGCTCACGCTGCACAATCTGTGCTTCGTTATCCGCAATGTCGCGTTTGAAATCTTCTATGGCTTTAAGCAACTCGGGAGAAACTTTGCGCCCAGCCCGCTCAAGATCAGCCGCGCGCGACACTTCCCGCTCCACCTGTTGTTTACTGGCGATGATATTACCGCGCAAGATACTGATGCGCACATCAATCTCACTCAGGGTGCGGGCGCGAGCAGCCTCCACATCCTCCAAGCTGCTGTAACGCAACAGAAGCGCCTCATCCTTTTTGCGCTGAGCCTGCTCCTGAGCCTTGCGCTTCATTTCTTCGGACTGATGGGCCAGATCGGCATCACTCAGGGCGCGCGGAACCTCTTGTAACACCATGCCCTGGGCATTGACCACCTGATAGCCATTGCGCACGAACTCGGGCGGGATCTGACTATTCATCACCGTGACGCCCTGGGCATCTTTATAGCGATAAAACACCTGCCCTGCAGCCTTATCATCCGCCGCAGCCCACACCGGAGGCGCCAGCCCTAAAACGGCCGCCAACAGTGTTGCAACACCAGGCCTCATGGCAACATTCTCCACCTAAACACCGTACTCAGCCCGATAGTTTTCGATGCTCGGCAACCAGCCACGCAACGATTCGTGCTCGCGCACATAGCTGATGATGTGCTCCAGCGAAATGATGCTGGCGACGGGAATCGCGTAATCGCGCTCAACCTCCTGGATCGCCGATAGGGTGCCCTGCCCACGCTCCTGCCGATTCAGCCCCACCACCACTCCTGCAGGGCGGGCTCCAGCCTGCTCTATCAGCGCCATCACCTCGCGAATCGCCGTTCCCGCCGTGATTACATCATCAATGACCAACACGCGCCCCTGCAGGGGCGCGCCCACCAGCGTACCGCCCTCACCATGCGCCTTGCGCTCCTTGCGATTGTAGGCAAACGGAACGTCGCGCCCATGGTGATCGGCCAGTGCCGCCGCCGTGCATGCCGCCAGCGGGATGCCTTTGTACGCCGGTCCCAGCAAAACGTCAAATTCGATCCCCGAGGCCTGAATTGCTGCCGCATAGCAGCGCCCCAACGTCGCCAGATCACTTCCGCGATAGAACAGCCCCGCATTGAAGAAGTAGGGGCTGAGTCGGCCAGATTTGAGCGTGAACTCCCCGAAGCGCAAAACCTCACGCCCAAGCGCCAAGTCGATAAAATCGCGCTGATACTGCTCCACGTGGCCTCCAGTGAGTCCAGCAAAATGCCGGCTTAAATTTTGAGCGTTTAGGAACTTTAGTCTAACCTGCTTGAATGCAGTCGCAAAACGCAAGCCCGTGGCAACAATGCCACAGATGGACGACCAAACTGAGCCCGCGCGCAGAACCCTAAGCATATTCTGCCGTGGCAGCGCTCACGATGGGTCAACATTCACCAGGGCATGCTATCGAGACGTCATGTTACCGGTTACAAGAGTCATCAAAGAGTAACACTGAGCGTAACACTCGAGTATGATAAGAGCGCTGTATTAGGTGAGGCGGTTATGCGAATTATCAGTTTCTGCGCGGAAGGCATCCGCAGCGCTGCAGAGCGTGGGTTCTATGAGTGGGCTCTGCAACAGGATGCAGACATCATCTGCGTGCAGGACTTGAAAGCGCGGGAAAGCGAGTTGCGCGAAGATGTCTTCTGGCCCCGCGACTACAACACCTACGTGTTCGACTGCATGGAAAAGAAGCAGCACAACGGCGTGGCGATCTATTGCCGGCAGCTGCCCAAGGCCATCATGACCGGTCTCGGTTTCACCGAGTTCGACTTCGATGCCCGCTATATCCAGGCAGATTACGACCGCATCAGCTTCGGATCACTGCTCGCCCCCTATGCCGCCCCTGGCGACGCCGAGGCAGAGGCGCGCAAGTTGCGCTTCTTCGATCTATTCCACAATCACTTCAACAAGGTGCGCAACAAGCGCCGCGAGTATGTGATCTGTGGCAACCTCAACATCGCCCACAAGCGGCGCGATGTGCAATACGCCGCTGACCACGCCAACACCCCAGGCTTTCTGCCCGAAGAGCGACGCATTCTTGAGAGCTTGTTCGCCGATCTGGGTTATGTGGACGCCTTCCGCCAAGTCATCAGTGATGACGACGCCTTCACCTGGTGGCCATCAGGCACGCCTGGCGAAGATGGTTGGCGCATTGATTATCAAATCGTCTCAGCTGGCCTGCGCTCCACGGTGGAATACGGCAACATTTATACCGCTCGCCAGTTCGGCCCCCACGCCCCGTTGGTGATGGACTACGACTACGAGCTTTAACAGCAGCAGTCCAGCACTGCAGGCGCCTGCCCTCCAGAACATCAAATGTGTGATCGCCTTCGCTGTTTGCGGGGCGACAGTTTATTGCCGCTCGGCAATAAAACCTCATAACCTGTCGCTGGACTGTCGGATTCCCGACATCCAAGAGCAAAGACAGGAGCATAATATGAACAATAAACGGATCATTCCTCTTTGGCAGGTAGGCCTGCTATGTCTGGGCATGGTGAGCATGTCGCATGCCGCCGAGCTTGTCGTCAATGGCGGCTTTGAAGACCCAGGCGCGCAGATACCGGAAGCGGGCATGTTCTCCACCTATCTGGGGGGCGACAGCTTCGGCGGCTGGTCGGTGGGTGGCGAATCCATTGATGTACACGATACCGGCCACACGGATGCCCATAGCGGCCAGTATTCGCTGGATCTCGCGGGCGAGCATCAGCCAGGCAGCATCAGCCAAACCCTATCCACCACGTCGGGGCAGCAGTACACCCTTGACCTCTGGTATGCGGGCCACGCCTTTCACCCGTACGAAGGGCCCGCCATGGCCGAAATCTACTGGGAGGGCAGCTCCATCGCCCTGCTCGTCATCGACGCCTCGCCCGACTACCAGCAGATGAACTGGACCCACTTTCAGGCACAACTCACCGCGAACAGCGACCAGACCCTGCTGGAACTCCGGGGAGTGACCGAAAACGGCGGAGTGATCGTGGATGATATCTCCGTCAGCGAAGTCCCGCTACCGGCCTCTGCTTGGCTGTTCGGCTCTTGCCTGCTCGGCCTGGCTGGTCGCCTGCGCCGCGCCAGCAACTGACCTCACAGACCTCAGAGCTGTCACCATTTCATCATGAAAACGTCGCGCCGCCGTCACACGGCGGCACTACTGTCTCTCGGCATACCCCTGGGAGACAGTCCTCATGATCGATATCGAATCCCTGCTATTGCTCAAGAAGCCCAGCCTGGCCGAACGCCCCCTGCAGCGGCGCCTTCTGGTCAAGGGGCTCTCGCTGCTGACCCGGGCCGATGAGGTCAATGCCTTCCTGGCGCGACACGGCGATCTGTCCGGCCTAGATTTTCTCGACAAGGTGCTAGAGCACTTCAACTTCAGCTACAGCCTGCCACACCGCGAACGCGCCAATATCCCCGCCAACGGCCGGGTGGTGATCGTGGCCAACCATCCCTTTGGCGCCCTCGACGGCCTGGCGCTTCTCAAACTGGTGAGCGAAGTGCGCCGCGATGTGCGCATCGTGGCCACCGAGCACCTGAACCGGTTCACCCCCTTGCAGCCCTTGTTCATCGGCGTCGACAACTTCAGCTCCAGCGGGCACCGCCGCAGCATCAAGCAGATCATCGCGGCACTGGAACGCGAGGAGGCGGTGATCATCTTCCCCTCGGGCACGGTGTCTCGCATGACGCCTTCCGGCGTGAAGGACCCCAAATGGCACCACGGTTTCTTGCACTTCGCCCGCAAGACCGGCGCCCCAATACTGCCGGTCCACCTGGGCGGGCGCAACTCGCGGTTGTTTTACTCGGCCTCAGCGCTTTACGCACCGCTGGGCACGCTGCTGCTGGCGCGCGAGATGTTCAACAAGCGCAACGTAGACATGGCGGTGCGCATCGGCAAGCCGATTCCGGCACGCCATTTCGGCGAGCTGCCACTCGCCCAAGATGCCCAAGTCAAACTGGTGCGCAAGCACCTCTATCGCCTGGCTAAAGCCAAACCGCCGATTTTCGTCACAGAGAACACCGTTGCACACCCCCAGAATCGCCAAGACATCAAACGTGAACTAAAACAAGCCGAACTGCTGGGGGCGACCAGCGATGGCAAACGCATCTATCTGGCTGACTACAGACCAGAATCAGCACTGATGAAGGAAATTGGCCGCCTGCGCGAAATGGCCTTCAGACAAGTGGGCGAAGGCACTGGCGAAAGGCTGGATCTTGACCGCTATGACCGCTACTACCGCCACATCGTGCTGTGGGACGACGAGGAGCTTGAGATCGCAGGCGCCTATCGCATTGCGGACGCCGCCCAACTGCACCAGCAGGGGCGGCCGCTGTATACCGAAGAACTGTTTAACTACGCAGCTGGCATGGGCGCCTACTTTGCGCAGGGCCTGGAACTGGGGCGCAGCTTCGTGCAGCCCCGCTACTGGGGCAAGCGTAGCCTGGACTACCTGTGGCAAGGTATCGGCGCCTACCTGCGCCAGCACCCCGAAATCCGCTACCTGTTTGGCCCGGTCAGCATCAGCGGGCAGTACCCTGACGCCGCACGCCAGTGCCTGGTGCAGTTCTACCGCCAGCACTTCGCCGATCACGAAGGGCTGGCCCGGGCACGCAACCCCTTGCCCGCCATGCAGGCAGCCACAATGCCCTCTCACGATTACCGCACAGCGTTTGCCGAATTGCGCGAGCAACTCAGCGAGTGGGGCGTCGCGGTGCCCACACTCTACAAGCAATACTCGGAGCTTTGCGAACCTGGCGGCGTGCGCTTCATCGACTTCGGCATCGACCCGGACTTCGGCTGGTGCGTAGACGGCCTGGTACTGGTTGACCTAGACAAACTGGAGGCGCGCAAGCGCGCCCGCTACCTGGGCGATGCGCTGGTATCTTTCAAAGCGGCATGAAACAGGGGGACTAAGCCGGCCATGTGACACCATGGCCGGCGACAGAAGGGCTCAGATGGGGCGACCACCGTAGTTGGATTCCGGGCGCTTTGGTGGATCAGAAGTGACCTCAGGGTCTACAACCGTGATTTTTCCACCGCGCGCCAGAAATTTCTCGATTTCGTCTTCCATTTCATCGCGCAACTTCTGACGGGATGATACCGTTCTCAGCTCGGCATCGTCATCGTCAGCACTGCTGCCGCCACCACCGCCGCCATCACTGGCCGCCGTGGTCTCGGCTTCATCCTCGACCGCGTCTTCAAAAGATTCATTCAGATCGTCTTCGTCTTGCTCATCGATAGACATGGGACACCTTCTTTCGATGCAAAATGCACTGTCTAGAAACCCACGGAGGCGTGGTTCCAATATATATAGTCGAACCGTCGCCGCCCGCAACCCGAAAGCCCGTTTGTCATGCACGCCATCAACGGCATGTCGGGCAACTACGGGATGCACTCTGCCGAGGGCACCCCGCTCTGCGATACCGGGCTGTTCGGGACACCCCCACATCGCAACACGTCCCCAAATGTAGTGCAGATGGAGTCGAATTCAATGGTCATGAGACCAGATTTTTTTCTAACCGAAACGAAACACCGCAAACCCGTCGTGGCCGTAAGCGCCTGCCTGCTCGGCCAGCGGGTTCGCTACGATGGCCAAGACAAGCGCCACGCCCAACTAGCGCGCTGGCTGGCCGACGAGTGCACATTGAAACCACTCTGCCCCGAAGTTGAAGCCGGCCTCGCCGTGCCTCGCCCCCCCGTGCAGCTGCAACGGCGTGGCGACACCCTGCACGCCATCGGACGCGATGCGCCACACCTGGACGTGACTGACGCCTTGAACGCCTTCGCGGCCCAGCACCTCGCGGAGGGCGCGCATTCTTGCGGATATGTGCTGAAAAGTAAATCTCCCAGTTGCGGTTTTGGCAGCACCCCTCTGCACGACGAGCACGGCACAGCGACGGGCCTGGGAGACGGCCTGTTCGTCGCGGCGCTACGCGCCCATACGCCCTGGCTGCCCATCACTGATGAAGTCACACTCAGTCGCCAGGATGCCGTGCAAGCGTTCGCGGATGCATGCAGGTTGGTATGGGAGTTGAGGTACTGCGAAGAAAAGCTGCTGGCACAGCTACAAGATCACTACGGCGTGCACTGCGGGCCCAACCGCAGCGCCATCTGCGCTGCCATCCTGAGCCACTGGCAAGGCAATCGGGGAAGCTAGGCCTCCCCGCTAGCACGCGATCAAATCGCGTCAGGCCCTGTTTCGCCGGTGCGAATGCGGATGACCTGCTCCAGGGGAGAAACAAAGATCTTGCCGTCACCAATCTTGCCTGTGCGCGCCGCCTGCGTAATCGCCTCGATCACTTGCTCCACCATGCCGTCATCCACCGCGGCCTCAAGTTTCACCTTGGGCAGGAAGTCAACCACATATTCCGCGCCACGATAAAGCTCCGTGTGCCCCTTCTGGCGGCCAAACCCTTTTACCTCGGTCACCGTCACGCCCTGCACGCCAATCTCAGACAGCGCACTGCGCACGTCATCCAGTTTGAAGGGTTTGATCACTGCCGTGACGAGTTTCATGCATATTCTCCAGTGTGATTCACGCTGGCCACCCAGGCCAATGCCAGGCTACGCAGCCCATTCGTTAATTATGAGGACTTTGGCGGTACACTCAAGTATTGAGCGCGGCTAATCGCAGTTTTGTTTGATCCAACGCGCCAGTTCCTGCTCATACGCGCTTCGATCACCATCCCCCAAGAACACCCGCTCCCCGCGCTCGTCGAGGTCATAAACACTACTGGCCTCAGCCACCTCGCGCTGCTTGTCCTTCGCCTCGACACACTGACGGCGGCGGGCCTCGCGTTGCTGCGCCTGTTGAGCCCGCTCTGCCGCCTGCTTGGCCTGTTCCGCCCGGTCGGCCTCAGCCGCCTGCAGCAGCGCCTGACTGCGTTTGCGATACTGCTCCATCTCCGGATCGCGCGCGACCTCCCCTTTAAGCTCCAGTGTCGAAGCCTGCTGCTGGGCATGCTCTGGCGGCGCCTTGTCGGAAAAATGCGTCTTGCCCTGGGCATCCACCCATTTATAGACCGTAGCAGCGTGGGCAGAGGCACACCACCCAATCGCCACCATAACCCAACTCACTAGCACGGAGATAAAAGCTATTCGCATGCAACGCCCCCCACCCAAAAGGCCGCTATAAATATCCATTGAAGTTACACCGGGCTGGCATCAAGCCCCCCACCGCATAAACTGCCGAAGGCTCGGCAACAAACGTTTTGCGTGCTTTGAGGTCACGCGTGGCGCGCCAGCGCAAAATGAGTTAACCGACGCAAGGTTGTCAACACTTCCCTCTTAAGAGCATGAAAGAAAGCCAACAGGCAATGGGGCAATGGGGCAATGGGGCAATGGGGCAATGGGGCAATGGGGCAATG
>CAZYQX010000011.1:18423-22501 GCA_964649985.1 uncultured Pseudomonadales bacterium
GGCAATGGGGCAATGGGGCAATGGGGCAATGGGGCAATGGGGCAATGGGGCAATGTGATTTATGATTTCACAAAGGCGCCCCACTTCAACAACCTTTGAGACATTTGCCCCCCCTCAAACCATCACCACAACGCTCTATAAACCTTAGTTTCCGGCATAGCATGCCAAAGCGATGGCTTCGAAGCTTCATAAAACGGATTTTTATGCCGACAGCACCATGCCAATGGAGAAATCGACAAAGCATTGACGATCTATATTGAAGCATTATAAATTGAAGAACTAAGAAGGAATTTTGTTATTGCCTCTCACGCGATGAATCGAGACGGGCAATCGGCGTGAAATATCTCAAGCAGATCAAGGATGAATACCGCCAGCTCTCGCTTTGCCCGCCGCCATACAACCTCCTTCCTCCAAATTTTCTCACTTGGCTTCTTAACGGTTGCCAGAGACGCTTTCGCATAAACAATAGCCCTTAGGCCGCAAAAAGGACTGAACATGACCACCTACATCGGATCAGAAAACAACGGCGACAACCTTAGGGGCGAACTGGGCGATGATGTGCTCTTTGGTTTGGGCGGCAACGACACTCTGACTGGCGGCGTAGGCACTGACACCCTGAATGGTGGTACAGGCAACGACAGCCTGGACGGCGGGAGTGGCAATGACAGCATGGTCGGCGGTGCAGGCGATGACACCTTCGTGGTCGACAGCATCAACGATATCGTAGTCGAGTCACTTAACAAGGGGACAGATACAGTACGCTCCAACCTATCCAGCTACACTTTGGGCACCTATGTAGAGAATTTGATCCTTGACCTCGCCGCGATCTCTGGAGTGGGCAACAACCTGGCCAACACCATTACCGGCAACAACGCAGACAACATACTGGATGGTGGCGAGGGTGCTGACACCCTCATCGGCGGCGCAGGACATGACGCTTATACGGTAGACCACATCGACGATATCGTGATCGAAGCACAGGACGGCGGCACGGACAGTGTCACCAGCAGCCTTGACTACACGCTGGGCAACAATCTTGAAAACCTGACCCTCAGCGGCAGTGCCTCCATCGGCGTAGGCAACGCCCTGGCAAACATACTGAACGGCAATGATGCCGATAATGAAATGGCCGGTGACGCGGGTGGCGACCTGATCAGAGGCAATGGAGGCAGCGACACCCTGGATGGAGGGGAGGGTAATGACACCCTAATAGGCGGTACAGGCAAGGACTTCTATTTCGTCGACAGTAGCGACGATGTAATCATCGAAGACGCCATTGAAGCCACCGTCCAAGACGTGGTGTTTTCTCAGGTGAGTTACACCCTGAGTGAAAATGTGGAAAGTCTGGCCTTGTTTGGCGAAGGTGAGTTCACCGGCGTCGGCAACAACCTCGCTAATGAGATAACCGGCAACCACCAAGCCAACTCGCTGTGGGGCGCCGCAGGTAACGACACATTAAATGGCAATGGCGGCGACGACACACTCTACGATGAGAGCGGCAATGACCAGCTCCAAGGCGGGGAAGGCGCCGATTTGTTGGTGGATCTGCAAGGCAGCGACCAGCTCATTGGCGGCGCGGGCGATGACACGCTGATGGGCTTCAGTGATTCGTCGACGGAATTCGGCCACGACACCCTGGAGGGGGGGAGTGGCGGCGATATTTACTATTTTACCAACAGCTCCGATAGCGCCATTATTCGAGAAGATGACAGCGATACAGTCGCCCTCGACAGCATTTTCATCGGCAGTGAAGTATCGCCAGACAACGTCTCGCTGAGTCAGGAAGCCGACGATCTGCTGCTGCACATCACCACCGTGGCGGCACGCACCTATGTTGTCCGTGTTGAAGGCTTTTTCGCTGCAAGCGCCCATCGCATCGAACAAATCTGCTTTGGCGATGACTTCACTCAGCCCTCGATTACCTGGACTTCTGACGTCATCCGAAACAAAGTACAAAGCACTGCCACCACAATAAATGGCACAGCCTTGAGCGATTTGCTGATAGGCAGTGCGGGCAGCGACATCATTAACGGCCTTGATGGCAGCGACACGATGATTGGCGGCGCTGGCGACGACACCATGAGCGGCGGCGAAGGCAATGATACGTACGTCGTCGACAGCCTCGGCGATGTCGTGCAGGAAGGTCTCGATAAGGGTGATGACACAGTAGTGTCCTTTGTCGATTACACCCTCGGCGACAATGTCGAGAATCTGGTGCTGGCCTCCGTTTACGAAGAAGACCAAGAGCTCGGCGCCACGACCGCCGTCGGCAATGCCCTGAACAACAGGCTGTCGGGCAACATCGCCAACAATTGGCTGATAGGCGGCGCCGGCGACGACACCATGGCGGGCGGCGAAGGAGACGATTTCTACTTCGTCGACAGCCTCGGCGATGTCGTGGAGGAAAACTTCGATGGTGGCAGTGACACCGTCTGGTCTGATGTCGACTACACCCTGGGCGACAACATCGAAAACCTCGCGCTGACGTACCCTGCAGAGGGTCAAGAGGGCCAAGGCCCGACCACTGCTGTCGGCAACGCCCTGGCCAACATAATAGAAGGCAACGACCAAGCCAACTCGCTGTGGGGCGCCGCAGGTAACGACACATTAAATGGCAATGGCGGCGACGACACACTCTACGATGAGAGCGGCAATGACCAGCTCCAAGGCGGGGAAGGCGCCGATTTGTTGGTGGATCTGCAAGGCAGCGACCAGCTCATTGGCGGCGCGGGCGATGACACGCTGATGGGCTTCAGTGATTCGTCGACGGAATTCGGCCACGACACCCTGGAGGGGGGGAGTGGCGGCGATATTTACTATTTTACCAACAGCTCCGATAGCGCCATTATTCGAGAAGATGACAGCGATACAGTCGCCCTCGACAGCATTTTCATCGGCAGTGAAGTATCGCCAGACAACGTCTCGCTGAGTCAGGAAGCCGACGATCTGCTGCTGCACATCACCACCGTGGCGGCACGCACCTATGTTGTCCGTGTTGAAGGCTTTTTCGCTGCAAGCGCCCATCGCATCGAACAAATCTGCTTTGGCGATGACTTCACTCAGCCCTCGATTACCTGGACTTCTGACGTCATCCGAAACAAAGTACAAAACGCTGCCACCACCATAAATGGCACAGCCTTGAGCGATTCGCTTACCGGCGGTGCATACAGCGACATCATTAACGGCCTGGATGGCGACGATACCTTGGATGGCGGCGCGGGCAGCGACACCCTCAATGGTGGTAGCGGTGACGATACCTACCTGGTCGATAGCGAGGCAGATAGCATCATCGAAGAAACAACGGATGGCCTGGAAACGGTGCAGTCCAGCGCACTCTCGTTCACCCTGCAGGCCAACCTGGAGCAACTGGAGCTGATAGCAGGCTCCGCAGCCACCAACGGCACCGGCAACGATGGCGATAACATTCTGTTCGGCAATGCGCTGAACAATCTGCTGGAGGGGCTGGGCGGCATTGACACTCTGATCGGTGGCGAAGGCGACGACACCCTGCGCGGTGGCGATGACAACGATTGGTTGGTCGGCCTGGACGGTAGCGATTCACTGCAGGGCGGTGCGGGTGATGACAACCTTACAGGTGTAGACAGCACTAGCCTCGGCGCCACCGACACCATGGAAGGAGGCATTGGGAGTGATACCTATTGGTTCTCCAGCTCCTCCGATAGCGCATTGATACGCGAGTCAGACGATGCGACCAGTACGGACACCATCGTTTTTGGTGCGGGCCTTACGGTCACAACAAGTGCGAATGGCAACGATCTTGTGCTGATGGTCAACGCCGAGGGGCCAGCCACTGCCTATGAGGTGCGCGTAGAAAACTTCTTTGTCGCCGGTGCACAAACCATTGAAGAAATACTTTTCTTCGACGAAAACGACATTCAAACGGATCGTTGGACAGCAGCCGATATCCTGCAGTCCATAGCACACAACATTGAAGGCACCTCTGGTAACGACGCGTTGCAAGGCGGCCTAGCCAATGATGCAATCTTCGCCTTTAACGGCGATGATACGCTTGATGGCGGGCTCGGCGACGACACCATGATCGGCGGTAGCGGCAATG
>CAZYQX010000011.1:22601-73989 GCA_964649985.1 uncultured Pseudomonadales bacterium
ATCTTTACTTCGTCGACAGCCTCAGCGATGTCGTGCAAGAAGATCTCGAGGCCGGTGACGACACCGTGGTGTCCTTTGTCGATTACACCCTCGGCGACAATGTCGAAAACCTGGCTCTGGCCTACCTTTACGAGGGCGACGTTGCCACGGGCCCCTCAACCGGCGTCGGCAATGCGCTGGACAATGAGATGTACGGCAATGATCGAGACAACTGGCTGCTAGGGAATACCGGTAACGATACCCTATATGGCAGCGACGGCAGTGATTCGCTTGATGGCGGGCTCGGCGACGACACCATGATCGGCGGTAGCGGCAATGATCTTTACTTCGTCGACAGCCTCAGCGATGTCGTGCAAGAAGATCTCGAGGCCGGCAGTGACAAAGTCTGGTCTGATGTCAGTTACACCCTCGGCGACAATGTTGAGAACCTGTCACTGACCTTCCTTTACGAAGGCGACATTGCCGTAGGTGCCGAAAACGCCGAAGGCAATGCGTTGGACAATAAGCTGGAAGGCAATGACCGCGGCAACTGGCTGCTGGGGAATGCCGGTAACGATGTCATCTATGGCAACGGTGGCGATGACGTCCTGGTCGGTGACTCCGGCAACGACTGGCTCAATGCAGGCGTTGGTAATGACTTGTACATGGTTACACGCGATGGCGACCAGGACATCATTTCACAGGAATTCAGCGACGCCGGTGATATCGACACCGTATTCTTCGACGGCTCTTCGATCACATACGACCAACTGTGGTTCAGCCAACAAGAGAATGACTTGATGATCAGCCTGCTGGGTACCAATCAAAACACCCGCATTGCAAATTGGTATCTGGGCGAGCAGTATAAAGTTGAGGTGTTCAGTACAGGCGGCGGTATGGAGCTACTTGGCAGCCAGGTTGAACAGCTTGTCTCAGCCATGGCGGCAGTGGGTTCTGCACCGACCGGCATCAGCGAACTATCCGCCGACTACCAGGCACAGCACAACCTGACAACGGCCATGTCATTGTGGCACGTACCGGGCTGATAAGCGTAACGCATGCCGTTGGCTGGGGGCTTGCCGCCAGCCAACGGCGTTTAGCGTGATCGACTCGGCCGCACCTGCCCTCGCCTGACGGGCAGGTGCGGCCGTCGCACGTGCGCTGTTGAACAGGTACATGTGAATAATGTCTGCAGCAAAGCGCAGGCCGTAGAGGCAGAGTGCAAAATGCCCGAACCAGAAGCACTCACCTGCATGTTGGTAGGAGGCCGCGCGCAGCATGGGTGGCGAATGCAATACGCCAGCCATATCAGGAGTGGATGCATATGACCCAATATATGGGCGTTCTCACCACGCCAGTACCTCGCGAGGAGACACAGCAAGCGAGTGTGCCCCCCCCCCTTCCATATCATTACGCCAAGCGCCATCAAGTTATCGCCCATATACTGCCAAGTGGGATGATCGAACTATGCTCACCACAGCCCCCGGCACTGGCCGTATTGGCCGAGGTGCAACGCATCACGTCAGGGCATCTCTGTTGGCGAGAAGTCGCTTCTGCGGAGTTTGAGTCACGACTAGCCTCACTTTACGAGCAGGGCGCCGGCGCTTCGGATCAGGCGGCAGAACACCTGGAAGGCTCGATGGAAGAGCAGAGTCTAGAAGCGCTGCTGCCCGTGGCAGAGGATCTACTGGCGCAGCAGGATGAAGCGCCTGTCATTCGCCTGATCAACGCATTGCTGGGTGAAGCCATCCGCGAACGGGCCTCGGACATCCACATTGAGACCTATGAGCGGAGTGTCGTCGTCCGATTTCGCGTTGACGGTGTGCTACGCAAGGTACTGGAGCCAAACCGCACCGTGGCGAATTTGCTGGTGTCGAGGGTGAAGGTGATGTCTCGACTGGATATCGCCGAGAAACGACTCCCTCAAGACGGCCGCATCTCAATCCGCATAGGTACGCGCGATGTGGACATCCGTGTGTCTACCATCCCAACTCGCTTTGGTGAGCGCATCGTCATGCGCTTGCTGGATAAAAAAGGCGTCGTGCTGGATTTATCTCGCCTGGGCATGTCCCCGCGCCATGAACAGGCCTTTAAAGCTGCCTTGGCTGAGCCGCACGGCATCATACTGTTGACCGGTCCGACAGGCAGTGGCAAATCCACCAGCCTTTACGCGGGCCTCACCCACCTCAACGACGGCAGCCGTAATATCCTGACCGTGGAGGACCCGGTAGAATACGACATCGAGGGGATCGGCCAAACAGCCGTTAACGTTAAAGCCGGCATGAGCTTCGCACTTGGTCTGCGTGCAATTTTGCGACAAGACCCCGACGTCGTGATGATAGGTGAAATCCGCGACACGGAAACTGCCGACATTGCCGTTCAAGCCAGCCTCACCGGGCACCTGGTGATCTCTACACTTCACACCAATAGTGCAGCCGGTGCCGTATCACGCCTGCTGGATATGGGTGTTGAGCCTTTCCTGTTGGCGAGCAGTCTTCGCATGCTGGTAGCCCAGCGCCTGGTTCGCAAATTGTGCCCTGACTGCAAAGAAGCAAAACTCGCCACCACCGAAGAATTGCAGCTATTAGGCTTGGCGGAGGAGCAGCAGAAACGCATCTTCCAACCACACGGCTGCCCGGCCTGCTTCGGATCAGGCTATAAAGGTCGCACAGCCATCCATGAGGTATTGCCGCTCGATGATTACGGCCGGCAATTGATTCACGATCGGGCCTCTGAAGCCGAGCTGGTGGAATACGCACGGAGGCAATGGCCCGATATTCGACAGGATGGCTTCAGCCGCGTATTGGCTGGCGATACAACATTAGAAGAAGTACTGCGTGTCACGACAGCGCATTAATCTTAAATTTCCGGCCCTCCCTGCGCGCTTAGCTCCACAGCGTCGGGCGCGCGGAGGCTGGGTTTGCAGGCTACGAGACAACGGCAACACGCTGCTGTTGGAGTGGGCAGAATACGACGCGCACGCCATGCGCCGGGGCGACATCCACCACGGCACGGTGCAAATGCTTGCACAGCAATTGGCAGATCTCGCCACCCCCGCTCCGCTACATATCGCCGTGCCAGGCCGCCGAGTGCGCATGGGGCAGGTCGCGTTGCCAGATGGCCCCCGGCGCACGCGACTAAAAGCCCTACCCTTTGCCATTGAAGACACCCTGGCAACCGACCTGGAACAAGTCCATCTGGCGATAGCGGCGGATGAAAAAGGCCGCGATATCGCCTATGCCGCCATCGATGCTGCACTCATGCAGGCATGGCATGATGCGCTAGCCGCATTGCCGCAGCGGGTCACTTGCATGGCACCCGAGTTCGCCTGGCTTAAACCAGCCAATGGCTGCCAACTGCGCCAGCTGGATACCGACGAGTGGATTTATTTTGCTCCAGCACAGGCGGGTCTATGGCTACAAACCAGCCTCATTCCAACGGTGCTGGCAGATGCCGCCAAACACGAGGCACCGCTGTGCGTGGAGTATCTGCCAGGAGAGTGGCCCAATACCCTCGCAGAAAGTCATAGGCAGCAGGCAAAGCCCATTGATGAGCCGCTACTGGATACCCTGGCTCGTGGTGCATTGAAGCCATACTCAACGCTCAATCTATTACAGGGGGCTTTCGCTCAAATAGGAGGCGTGCGCCACAAACGCTTTAAAATGCCACTGCTGGCCTCTGCCGCGATGCTCATACTGTTGTCTATCCCCCTCGGGATCGATAGCTGGCAGATGCGTCGCGCCGCCACTGAACTTACTCAGGCAGCCGAAAGTACCTACCGTAGCTGGTTCCCTAGCGACCGACGCATCATTAATATACGGACACAAGTCGCCAACCACCTCAACCAACCGCCAGACATAGCCATGGAGCAAAGCGTTTTACCCCTGCTGGCGGCCCTGAATGATGCAGTGGTACAAGCCAATCTCAGTAACGCGTTTCCCGTTACAGCGGTCAGTTTTCAGTCCTCGAAGGGGGAGCTGCGAGCGGAACTGATTTTATCTGGCATGGCCGAAATGGAAGCCCTCCGGCAAGCACTTGCCTCGGCAGGGCACGAGGTGCGTATTGAAGCGGCGGACAAAAACAGCACAGGGCAAGTGCAAGCGGTACTGCGCTTGACGGAAGGAAGCAGGAAAAATGGCTGAACTGTTCAAGCTGTCATTGATTCGCCGCACAGAGCTTGTCGCCGGTGCAATGCTACTCCTGGCACTGATCATAAGCGGCATGGCCTGGCGTGATCGCGCCGCGGCGGTAGCCGATTATCAGCAGGCCCATGCGCTAGCCAGCTGGCTAGACGCCCAACGCGAAACCGTCACACAAGCGCAGCAAGGTGCAGCACGCCAAGGCAGCGAGCTTAGCGGATCGTCCTTGCTGGCAATGGTCAATGAAAGCGCCATGGCGGCGGGGCTAGGGGTGCAGCGTATTGAGCCCGGCGATAAGGACATCAAAGTATGGTTGGAAGTAGAGCGCTTTGCCTTAGCTGTAGCGTGGCTGGAAGAACTTGAATCGCGCAAGTTGCATGTAAAACAACTCAACATTGAACACGCCGCAAAAGAAATTTCTGCCCCCCTGGCGCTTAACGCCGTCGTCGAGCTGCGCTGACCCCAGAGCAAATCTCAGCAAGCACCACGATCACGACGCATGGGTTACTGCGTCGATGGGCAAATAAGTAAAACCACATTGCGGCGCATGGATAACTAGCGTTAGCATAGAAAAGGTTGCAACGGATTGATCAGGCGCTCTCGCCACCGCATGGATGCCACAGCTTTCTTTTCAGCATTTCTTGCTGTCTCCGATTGAACTCATCCCTGTACCAACATCATCCGCTGCCAGCTTGCCGACAGCTCGCCTGAGCGATATGTCGCGTTAATTTTCCGCTGGGGATTTACCATGAGCAACTCAAAAATAAAACCAAATCATGCGCCGCGGCTACTGCCGCTGGCAGCCTCATTGATCTTGCCATTGCTGGCCTGGGATAGCCAGGCGGCCATCAGCGCCTTTAAGGTCAGCCGCGATGCCACAGGCAACGCCAAGCTAAGCTGGCTGGAGAACGATGGCCGCACTTTTTACTACGACCTCTATCGCAGGGATGACAGCGGCGCAACGCAGACCTGCTTCGCGGCACTGGGGGAAGTGGAAGACAACGGCTGGTGCCGGCGCTCCAATGTAAAAACGAGCTATGCCAGCGGCACCAACCTCAAGTCGCGCACCTATACCGACACCGCCATTAGCCTCGACCCCAGCGACGTAAAGGAATACAGCTACCGGGTTGAAATGATCAACCAGCAGGCCCTGAGCCCTGCCGTGGCGTGGGCCCCCAATTGTGCCGTGCCGGTCACCTCACCGATGACCGACTGGCTGGCTAAGCTGAACGAGTATTTGTATTTATCGGGTGATCAAAAAATCACCTGGGCGGATTTCAATAGTGCCCCAGCGGCAGAAAACCGGATCGACAGCAAACCAGCCGGTGCGCTGGCCTTCGGCAGCTTCAAGAACAAAAAACTCAGCACCGATTATTACTATCTGGCCAGCGATAAATATATCGCCGTATTCAACCAGCTAGGCACGGTGGTCAGCATTACCCACCGGCTCTACGGCATGCAGTTCTTGCAGGCCCCCAAAAATCAAACAGAAACGGATATTAGGTATTTTTTCCCGTGGCGCATCCACATGCCACAAAGCATGCGGGACTTTAATCCATCCGACTCCGCAAATAGCCTACCGGCCACCGCCAGCTTCACCAATGGCGTGTTGACCTTTTCAACCAAACCGACCTATCAACAGGTGGCTGAGAGCGGGGCAGTGGGTGCCAGCAGCCTGGGCCAGGTGTCGGTTCAGTGGACGCTCAGTGATACCGGCCGAAAGGGCCTGAGAGGCCAACTCAAACTGAATGGGTTTGGCAACGCCGGAGAATGGAACGCGATAGATAGGGTAGAGTTCCCAATACTGAATGGCCTCGGTGACGTGAATACGGCCCAATCGGGCTTGCTGTGGCCAGAGCAAAATCAGGGCACCTACTACGCGAAATACCCAACCCGCACAGCAACGAATGATCTAGGGCAGGTTACCAGCGAAAATCCTGCCAAGTATGGTGAGTTGCACACCGCTGCACTCGCCATGCAGTTCTTCGCGATAAATCAAGGCGAACACTGGCTCTATGTAGGCGCTGAAGACCCAAGTTTTGAGCCAAAAGCGCTGAACTATGCCCCATTCTGGTTTGGCACCACAAACTCAGATCCACAAGCCAAGCGGCATATCAACCGCAGCAGTTTCACCCTGTACCCACGGCGCGGTGACCGGGTAGACGCCGACGGGCTGGCACCCAACTACACGTTCGTCATGACCCCCATGTGCGCCAACAGCTGGGGGCCGGTTGCTCAGCACTATCGAAATTGGGCCACCACGCACAGAGCCGATATCAGGCGCACCAACACCAAGGAGAATCTCCCCGCAACGTTAAAGTCGGGAACTTATTGGGGGCTCAGTTTCCCCGGTGTTTCGCTGAATGATCCAAGCAAGATCGTGGCTGCGGCAAACACGCTAAAGCAGAAGACCCCCGGGATTCCGCTTACCATCCATCAATATGCCTGGTACCGCGACCAGTTTGATTTCAATATGCCTCGCTTTAGCCCGACGGCGCCCGCCACCGACGGCACGACTTTGAATGACGCCTTCAGCCAAATCAAGCAGGACGGCAACACCTTAATCGTGCCCTATATCCAGGCAGTGCTAACCGACATCAGCGATCGCAAGGTTGTTCAGAACGGTGCCATCACGCCCTGGACCATCGCCTCCCTGACCAAATCCGATGGCGCCCCTGATAATGAGCGCATTAAAAAGTGCATGCCCAGCCTTGATGGCATCAGTGAAACGCCCTACAAAGATGAGAACCCAAATGAGTCTGCCGAAGAAAAAGCATTAAGAGAGCTTCTCGCCAAGACATATAGCCCAGCGAACGAGCAAAACTATTTCAATTTGGTGTTCACCCGCCTGCGCGACTCTCGGCAGCACAATCACGGCAACTGGGAGACGGCCTTCAACGGCTTGCTGCTGCGCGACAACGTGATCATGCATGCACCGCTGACCGACGACGGCCTGATTCGCCTAGCGAGAAAAAAGGAACAAGCAGACGGTACGTGGGTGGATTGGGTTGAAGTCAAGCCCGATGTGCCGTTCTCGTGCTTCCCCTGGCCTGCAAACACCCCAACAGGCGCCCTGCTCGCCTACATGGATCCCAGCACTACCACATGGCAAAAAGTGGTCAATGATAACGTCAAGACGGTTTATGCCACCGGCGCGTCTGGCGTTTACCTCGACAGTTTTGGCATCGGTTACTACCCGGATTATGCCCCCGCATCACTCAATCGACCACATGGCCCAGGCCACGGGCATTGGTGGTTAGGTGGCAACAAAACCATTGGCCAACAGACCCGCGCCGCCAACCCCAATGGTTTTGTGGCGACGGAGTTTTTTAATGAAGGGCTACTGCCTTACACCGATGTGGTCACCAACTATGAAGATCCGTTAGCCGACGATACCCCCTTGGTACAGGCGGTATATGGTGACTATTTCGTCAGTGCAGGCCAAGACATTAACAGCCTTGAAAATAGCGCCGAGGATGAACGCAATGCAACGCTCGGCCGCAGCTTCGTCTGGGGTTACCAGCTAGGGCTAACCCGTGCCAGCACCTTGTCGGGCACAACCCCTGCACAATATGCGATCAACCTCACAAACGCGCATATCAATTGGCAGCGATATCTGCAACACGGCCATATTGTGGGGCCCGCAGATGGCAGCTTGGCGACAGGCACCACCGTGCCCGCCATTCGCGGTGGCTTGTGGGAGGGTGCACCTGGCTCGGCTAAGCGCGCATTGATCCTGACCAACACCAGCAGCAGCGTGCAAAGCTCGTCAATTGCCATTCCCACCAGCTGGTCGGGCAAGCCGGCTTATCGCTGCAGTGCCTTAGGCAGCTGCGAAACCACCAACGTAGGGGTTGCCAAATCGGCCTCGCCAAGTGTCAGCGTTACGCTACAACCGCGCGAAATTGTCATGATCGAGTTTGAAAAGTAAGACTAGATGTTGCGGTGAATTTCCCCGCAGCACCGTAACTTCAGCACAGACACCTCGCTTGGCGGGGTGTTTGTATATTTGAACAACGTATGTGGTGCATGCCAGTACACGCTGAACTCCAGCATTGCGGCCCATTAAGATCCACAAAGGCCTCCGCATAGGCGCTACCGGCACTTTTCAGCATTGGTGCTATCCCAGATTGAACTTGCCCCATTCTCAAAATCATTGGCTGACAACTGTGCGGTTCGTCAGAGCAGCATATCACGCAAATGTATGAAAATGAGCTTCAGTTCAGAGCGATCGTCGGCAATACCCCCTGCTATGCTCACGGCTCACGGGATCGCATATCATTAAAATACTAAGTGCCCGAGACTCGGCTTACCTCGGGAGGTGCTCCGGAAAAAGCCCCGCTAAGCGCGACCTCAGCTCATCCGGGCATCTATGGGGCAATGGCCTCCAGTTGCGGAGGCTCCATCGGCAAATCGAGGTGAAGAGGGTCCATCGCTTGCCCCCCCTGCCGCTCGCGCATCTCATTGTAGAGTGGCAAGGTCACGTCAGCATTGTCGCCCTGATCACGCAATATGCGGGGGTGGATAAATACCATCAGGTTTTTCTTCGAGCCGGTATTTGAGGTACCACTAAACAGCTTACCCAAGTAGGGAATGCGACCAAAGAAGGGCACCTTGCTATCCTGGGTGGTCAGCTCATCACGGATCAGCCCTCCGAGTACCAGCACTTGGTCATCATCAACCACTACACGGGTCTTCACGCTGCGCTTGTTGGTGATGATGTCCGCAGCATCCGGGCGGGATGGCGCTATGGACTCTGCCTTCTGCTCCACCTCTAACGAAATGGAATTGTCACGGTTCACGCGCGGCTTAACCTTGAGGGTTACACCAATATCCTGCCGCTCGATGGTCTGGAAGGGATTGTCGGCCGGGGTAGCGGCACTGGATTGAGAGCCCGTGACAAACGGCACGCTTTCACCCACCAATATCTCAGCTTGGGCGTTGTCCTGGGTGACCAGGGTGGGACGTGACAAGATGTTCGCACTGCTGTTGCTTTCCAGCGCCCGCACCAACCCACGCAATTCATCGCTACTATAGAACCCCAGGGTTAGCCCACTGCCCAGGTTTGGTGGGCGCGCATCCTTGAAATCACGCACACCGCCTTGCAGGGCGCCTACCCCTACCAGCGTGCCATCTTCCGGACGATTGGTGAGCCATTTGACGCCGAGCTCCTTGGCAAGATCATCTCCCACCTCGACAATCATCGCTTCGACCAACACCTGTGGCCGTCGGATGTCGAGCGACGTGACAATGCGCTGCACGGCAGATTGAACCTCCGGGGGGCCGGTGACGACTACTGCATTGAATTCCTGGCTGGCCTCAACTTTAACCTCCCCTGCCCCACCTTCATCGCCCTTGCTCCGACTGGCAATGGAGGTAGCCGCACTCTGCAGCAGCGGCAACAATGCCTTTACCTCGCCAAAGCTCACGTCGAGCACTTGTGTTTGGTTCTCTTCTCTTGGCGGCTGGTCGAGGTGCTCGATCAAGGTACGCACTTTTTCGATTGCATTCGAATTGCCCGATAGCAGTATGCTGTTGGAACGAGGATCGGCCGCAACGCTCAAGCCTTTCGCTCCGTCAGAAGACCCTTTCAGGCTGGCTGGCAACGCCTCATTGACAAGTTTTTTTAGCGTGCCTGCCTGAGCATAGCGCAGGGGTACGACCTCGATTGAGATCGCTCCGGCTCGATCGACGCTATCGATAATCGACAACAGCTTTGCCATATTGGACGCACGATCAGCAATCACCAGCAGGTTATTGTCCGGATAGACAGTGAGTAAAGACGTCGGGGCCATCATTGGGCGAACCAAGCTTTGCACCTGCGCGGCAGATATATTCCGCAACTGCACAATGCGCACCACAATGTCATCGGAGCCCTCGCTATTCCGCACGCCATTCACCGGTGCATTGCTTTGCGCAGCGCTGGCCTCTGGCAGCACCTTGATGGCATCTGCTGTTTCCACCACAGCGTAGCCATGAACCTGCAACACCGACTTGAAAATGCGAAATGCATCCGCTTGGTCTATGGGTACAGCCGAAATGACAGTAACGCGCCCACGTACATCCGGATGCAGGATGATATTTTTGCTCACATACTGTGACACCCAGTGCACCAAGTCTGTCATCTCGGCATTTTCCAGCGCCAAGGTAAGCTCCACGCCCTGTTCTGTCTCAGCGCGACTGACCTCCGGCTCTGCCGCATGCAGAGGTACGGCGGTGGGCGTGAGCATAAGTGCAAACAATAAGCTGGGCAGCGTGTGCTTCATTAGCAGGGCATCCGGGGTTACGGGTGGCGGGGGCTTGGAGCGGTGCGAAGTTGTTCCACATGAGATTGCAGCTTTGCACGCATGCTCTCCGCCGATTCCGGTTCGATCGGCGAAGAGCGGTGGATCATCGTGGACGGCGTAGGCATAGGGGGCTCAGTATTGATAGGTTGCAATACCATCGCGGGTGCGGGCCTACGCTTCAGCGGCGCAGCGCCGATGGCCTTTTTAACGAATGAAAGCGTCTCGAGCTCACCCTGGCGACGGATCACTGCGGTCTGAGGATGAATTTGTTCGAGTACCACACCTGGCGCAATTTCCTGCCCTTCTACAAAGCGCTTGGCTAGCTGCGCATTTTGGCTGATCAACGCGCTGGCGGGTTGGCCGCCGGTGTTGGTGAACACCCCTACCAAGCGCAGTTGCAAGGTGGTGGCAGGGAGCTCGGTCAGATTAACGGGCTTAGGGGGCACCCCCATCAATGAAGAGGCTCTCAGTCGATCTACAGACGCGCGATCCCACCGCGCACCCACTTCTTGCTTAACCTGCACTGACGGCCACTGACTGGCCAGCGCCGACGATGCTGCCAAGTTCTGCTGCCGCGCCTGATAGAGGGCAAAGATTTCAATGCCACAGAGCAGTACACCCAGCAGCAAGACGGTGAAACGGGGTGCACGCTTGATTAACGCGAGCGGATGGCTGGCCATCATCCTTGGAGGCATGGGAAGAGTGCAATCAATGCTATTGGCAGAGAACCGATTGTACCCGCTTTCGCCACAAAATACTGTGTCTGCCGCGATGCATAATCAACGAGGGAGCCCGTAGGCTCCCTCGTTGATTATGTGTGTAGCATTATTTCAGCAGGGCCCGAAAGCCGTCAGCTGGCGTTTAGTTCACACAGGACGAAACCTTGTTCCAGTAGACCGAGCTGGCCCGCCTGAGCGAAGTACTCGCAGTTGTCACGCCAAGCGGAGTCAGGCTTCCTTTGGCTGTGCAGCCAATCGGGTTGGGCGAGCAGCTGGCACGCCCATTACTCACGTGGGCGGCGTTTATAGCAGTGAAACATGGCTCGCAGGCATCACCGGTACCATTACCATCAAAGTCCGCCTGGTTGGCGTTAGCGATGACACGACAGTTATCGAGATCATCCTGCACCCCGTCGGCATCGGCATCCACGAACTTGAGTGCGTTTGCCATCTGCGGCATCAGGGATTTAACCGTGTCATCGCCGTAGGCGAACATGGCTATCTTATCCACGCCGCGGGTCCGCAGCTTAGACATCTGGGCAATCAGCACATCGGCCGGAGCATCATAGGCCAGCAGGGAATAGAATACCGGGAATGACGGGCTAGCCGAATCGGCCGCGAGCGTAGCCTCCGTAGCGGCGACGTTCGCCTCAAATTCGGCCACTGTAGGCGCATAGGTCATAGAGTAAAGGCTATCCAGCCTATTGTCTTTTACCCAATTGGGCCAATCCTGGAATACATCCTCGCTGCCAGGGGCAGGAAAGACGGCTGCGCTTAGCTCAATTTTAGGCTTTCCAGGAATCGCTTTCTGGTTTATCAGATTGATTTCCGCCCGTATGCGCGCAACATGCTGAGTGAGCAGATCTTTACGGAAAGATGTGAACTTGAGACGGCATGCATTGACGTCATCAAGCTCGGCACGTGCGGCCCAATTCATGTAGCCGGCTTCGCCGGGGCTAAGCATAAGTTCATTCGATTCGAAACAGACGCCGGTTTCGTTGCCAAGCGCTTGGATAAATGCAGCCCTGCAATGCTTGTCGTAGGAACTGTAGCTGCTATTAAAGCGGATGTAATCCAACTGAATGCCGTCCACATTATATTTTGTCGCTATTTCCTGGATGATGGCGAAGTCCAAATTCCTCACATCATCGTTGCATGGGGAGGTCGCTCTTTCAAGCGAGCGATAGGAGCCCAAGCCGCTCACGGTAAGGGGGGGGACATATACTATCTGCCGCAAAGCTGGATCGACCGGAGTGGAGGTGGAGAAATTCGTTTTCCACGCGATGAATTTGAGCCCTGCGCTATGTGCTTCCTGAATGGCCGTCTGCAAAGGATCCGCCAGTTTCGTATGATCCCACTCCCTGGTCACGCTCTGGGCCCCGGGTAAGCCCACTTCGTTAAGCTTCTCACTGGGATACGTGACCGTGCTACCCCGTGCCATTCGCGCCACCACATGCGTAAAACCATGGCTTTTGGCATCCGCTACGGTCTGCTGCCAATTGCCATTGATGCCTACGCCCGTGGACTCCCAGAAGGCATGCTGCTCAGCTTTTTGGGCAAGGTTGATATCCGCGTACGCCGTCGCCAACGCCGTTCTGGCATTGACGAGCTGCTGAAGCGCGAGAAGCTTGTCTGAGTTCTGATTTTCGATCGCGGTTATAGCATTGGTGTAATAAGTATTGGCCGCCGTCAGCTGAGCCTGCGCCCGATCACGCGTGGCTTTCACTCTCAACTGGCTGATCTTGTCAGCAATATCGTTTGTAGCAGCACTCCAGCTGCCAAAGGTGGCAAATTGGTCGGCATCCGCACGGGCTCCCTGCAACACTGCCGCCTTGAGTGCCTCATTGCCGTGGGTGTAAATCTGCTCAAGTACCTCCTTGTCATCCGCCAGAATGTGGTAGGTATTTGTCAGTTTTGAGACTCGATAAACGCCCTGCTTCGGCGAGCCTTCAGTAGCGGTCTTCCATTCACCAGTGCCCGTCCAGCTACTTACCGTAGTCTTGAGGCTGCTCTTTTGCCAGTATCCGCCAAAGGCTATCAACTGGGTATTGGCGGATAGATTCGCATTGATCACATCGGCTTCTTCATTCGTCAGGCTGACGTTATTGACCATCACCAGGCGAATACCGGCAAACAAGGGTTGCAACCGCGGTTGCTTTGTGAGTTCCTCCTTCTTGATCGCCAAATAGGGAATTCCATAGCGCTTGAGGAGTTTGATGATACGCGAATCATCATCCCATTCATCCGCCCCCAGAATGAGCAGCACCGGCACCGTATCCGATGCGATGCGATGCTCTCAAGGGTGATTGTCGTTTTCGTGTTTGAGCCCGCTTCAGGCATTTTGAGCTGACGCCAGGCACGCAATTCAATCTTACTGGGGCTGGCGAGGGCGCCGTCAGCAGGTGTCGCGTTAGCGTACATACCGTAATACGGCACCACATATTCATCAGTTTTACCAAGGGGGGTTGGCGCATCCGGCTGAAAAGGCGGGTTGAAACTAAACGACTCCTGGGTCGCTGCTGTAGAGGGCAGCGTCACAGTCACAGAAAGACGGTGCATCGGCGCTGGATTATCAATCTTCAACCGAATCCTCAGTGCATTGCCATCGGCAAGCGTCACATTGCTCAACGCTTTGGACAAGATGCACTTGCCGTTGCCACCGACATCGGTCGACAAAAATTTCGCAAAATCGCACTCAAACACCGTTTTCCCCGCAGACGACGTAGAGAGCGTTGCCGCCTGGCTCGTCACTTGATGCGAGTCGACACTCCACCCCGAGCTAGAGCCAACATCAATCGTTGAGGCCATGGCATCAGCGGCGCACAGTAGCGCCAGCCCCGCCAACAACCCTGAATTTCTTTTAGCAAACATCAGCGTCAATCCCTTAGTTCCCTTGACTGCATAGCAAACTACTCACCCGAAAACTAAACCCCCGGCGAGCTATTTAAAGCCATCTTTTTAGCATGGCCGGAGCAATGCTACTGGGCTCAGCGCAACGATCCAACCACTAATTTTCTCTGCTGAGGTTTTTCCATTGAAATCGCATTCTCATCGCTTGCGATTTGCGCACATTAGGCCCCTGAGCGTGACCGCTCAGGCAATGGTCCATGCCTGCTTCCACGCCAATTTTGGAGCCACCGTGCCATCAGGCACCGGATTCATTGCATCCAGGGCGCGGCACCTCCTCTCGCTTAGGGAGCCTTTGAACAAGCCCAAAGTCGCAATGGCACCGTTAAAACCATACTCAAATGAAGCCCATGTAAACACATAGAGCGCCAGAGGCGCCCGAAGGAAGAACCACAAATGGTAAATAAAATGCTCATTTACAGCGAGAAAACTGCGCTTTTTTGCTAGCTGCGTACACACACTGCGCATAATAAACACGTGAGCCCTCTGGCTCCCCTACGTTTACTGAAGGCATTACTTATAGCCATGCCTGAAAGCACTCAACTTACGTTTAGTTGGCACAGGACGAAACTTTATTCCAGTGCGCCGAGCTGGCCCGCCTGAGCGAAGTACTCGCCGTCAGCAAGCCGAGTGGTGTCAGGCTTCCTTTTGCTGTGCAGCCAATCGGGGTGGAAGCACAGCTGGCACGCCCATTGCTCACGTGAGCGGCGTTTATAGCGGTGAAACATGGCTCGCAGGCATCACCGGTACCATTGCCATCAAAGTCAGTCTGGTTGGCGTTAGCCATGGAGCTGCAGTTGTCATAGGCATCAGGCACGTTATCGCCATCGGCATCAGTCGAGAGCTCGATCAGCTCTTCGCGCAATTCTGTGCGATCCTTATCGAAAGTTGCGGCACTAACAGCAGTTATATCGTAATTGGAGGTTTCGGCACGAACATTCAAATAAACGCCCAAGTGCTTGTATTTGGCCAAGCGCGCGCTGAGGGCGTCTTCAAGCTGTGCCACCTGTGCCTGCATGCTCGGCAAACCAGCCAACCGTGCAAGAAGTTGCTTCCGGAATTGCAGCACACGACCATCATCCACACCTTCGCGGAAAGCTTCCCATTGCAAAGTATCGATGCCGCCCTCGGCGGAGGGGTAGACAACATTGAGATCGCGGTCAAGGCTAACAAACCGCTCCGAGACATCTTCGCTATGTAAATCGAAGTCATCAAAAGGGTTGTAACGTATTTTCTGGAAAACGTATGGCAGTACGCCACCCAATTGCGTTAGTTCAAGGTGGTAGCCGGTATAAAACCGATTGGCCAGTGGCTCCTCAACTGTCATTTGCCAATAGTAAAAATCACTGTTCCGCGAAGGCTGCTGACCCCGCAACAGCGATTGAAAATAGTCATCTCCTTTCGCGCCCTTCCGCTCGAGCTCCAGTACCGGCTGATCCAATTTTGCCTGCTCATAAGTGCAGTCCAACGGAACATTGAGTGAGGCCTTGTAAGCGTTATACAGCTCCAGCGAATTGAGCGCATCAGCTGTGGGCTTCTGAATGGCGGTCAGCGCCTTGGCACCCAGAGCATGTATCGCTTTAACTTTCGCACAATAATCCTTCATGCGCTGCCCAGTTTTCCCAGGCACATCATAATCGGGCTCATCAACACCATATAGAAATGGCTGAAAACCCAAGTCGTTAAATTCGTCGACCAACGACCAAGCATCTATCTTTGTATTCAAATAATTCGCTTCAGTATCCAACACGGCGGCAAATTTGGTCAGCCCTTTTTCTTTGAGCATACGGAGGTGATTCGGACCTTTTTTCAGCGCCCCGCCCAGGCCATACACAACGACGCCATTAACGCCATGGTCTCGCATATTGTCCAGCTGCCAGCCGTAAATCTCTGGTGTAACCGCGCTACTGTTTATAGTCATATCCCTGAGGGCCGCAGACGCAACCATCTGAGATTCGTGATAAACGACTACGTTCTTATTCGTTGCTGGAAGAACGATGTTGGCAACAACAATTTCAAGCGGTAGTTTCACCGCACCGCCATTAAGCCAAAGCTCGCCGGAATAGGTGCCGGGCAATGTCGTTGTCGAAATTTTTACCGTAACGGCCAGTTGCCTCGATGTATTCTTCTTGAAGCCTGCGATGACGGTATTACCGTTTACTGCTTTGTCAGAGGGATAGTGGCCATAGGCGCAGGGCCGGGGGATTCCCGCGCTGTCGGCGGAATAGCCGCCCGATCCGTTACCCAGGCACTTCAGTGGTGTATTTTCATTGAACAATAACAGCTCTGGCGTGTAGACCGGCAAGCCCTCGACCCGAACCCCGCGCCCGGATTGCCACCAGTTGTGGACAACCCGCAGCTCAAGGTCTTGGGGATCTATGATCTGGCCATCGGCGCGCTTTAGCTGGGTGAGCGATGCCGTTACGTCCCCTAAATCACTTTGGCCACTGTAGAGACCAACAAAACTGGTTTCAAATTCGTTTTGAAATGCGTTTATCACCATTTTAGGAAGTGCTTCACCAGGCGTGCTACCTGGATATATTTTTTCATACGGTTGCGTTTTGAAAAAATACGGCGACGATACCGCTGATACTGCAGGAGCATCGCCTGGGCTGTCGGCCAATGTTTCGTGTGGCTGCCAATAACCATCTTCACGTGTAGCATCGCGATAAATTGCAACATCAGGAACGAGTCGCGCTCCAGATGCATCCACTTCCATCAGAGGCTCATCAAAGAATCGCAGCTCATCTATAGCACCGTCTATCGCCCCCCCTGCAATTATTTTCGTTGGGGTGCAGCCGTTGGGCATAGGATTGAATGGCGGCAAACTTTTATTATCGATTTCAGCTGATGTTTTTCCAATATTGTCAATATTTAAGACCTTGCTATAGTCATTATCGATCGCCAGCATCATGAAGCGCTTCGACGGCCCAGCGTAGTTCCAACTCACCGTCACCTTACGCCAGGCGTACATGTTTGCTGGTTTTTTCCAAGTGCTCACAACACCTGGCGTACGCCAAGGAATAGTCTCACCATTAATTTCGGCATCTAGCGTGCTCGCTTCAAACCAAGGGCCGCTCGTGGCGTCGCGATAGTAGAAATACACATAGGGTTTCCCCCCTGCATTGGCATACATTCCTACGCGAAAACTGTCGTCATTCGAGCAATAGATGGTCAGCATGCGGCGATTTATATCGCTCGCTGGAGTAGACGGCAGCGAATTTGGACGATAGCTGAACGTTATGGTGCCTTTCTGCCAGTCAAAAGGTTTTACCACCCCATTAGAATCAACGAATGTCCCATTGAGGGAGTATTCCTTCGCCGGCAAGGAAGAGCTTCGCGCTTTTCCTTTGACACCCGCGGTATCACCATCCGAAAAATCATCACTGAAATATGGCGCTGAAGCCAGCGCATCCATCGCCACCATCGACGCAAACACGCAGTACAGCACAAATTTAATTTGTTTCACGGCTCTACTCTCACACGCTAACGCGGGGAAGATGCGTGAATCAGGCGAACGCCGTTGGCGTATTTGTTCGATTTGGAGACCTGCATCCATGCATCACTTCTAACTCAGCTGCTCAATTTGTTCAGCAGCTAGTGGTGATAGTACGGCGCTTTAGTCGCTTTGAACAGCATGATTGAGTACAAAAAAAGCGACGGGAATACCGTCGCTGGAGAACTGCGGCCCGAGGGCCGCGAGGCACGTGAAGGCTATTACAGGTTGTAGCCGCGCTCGTCGTGGGAGGCGATGTCGAGACCCATGGTCTCTTCTTCCTCGCTGACGCGCAGGCCCATCACCACATCCACCACTTTCAGGATCACGAAGGTCAGCACGCTGGTGTAGACCACGGTGAACAGCACGCCCTTGATCTGGGTCATGACCTGGGTGGCGATGGTGTTGGTCTCGCTGTACACGGTGCCGAAGCCGCCCATGTCGGGGCTGGCGAACACACCGGTCAGGATGGCGCCGACGATGCCGCCCACGGCGTGTACACCGAACACATCCAGGGAGTCGTCGTAGCCCAGGGCGCGCTTCAGGCGGGTGGCGGCGAAGAAGCAGATCACACCTGCGGCCAGACCGATGATCAGGGCGCCCATCGGGCCGGCGGTACCGGCGGCGGGGGTGATGGCGATCAGGCCCGCCACGGCACCGGAGGCGATGCCCAGTACGGAGGGTTTGCCGTGGCTCAGCCACTCGGCGAACATCCAGGCCATGGCGGCAGTGGCGGTGGCGATCTGGGTCACGGCCATGGCCATGCCGGCGGTGCCGTTAGCGGCGACGGCGGAGCCCGCGTTGAAGCCGAACCAGCCCACCCACAGCATGGAGGCGCCGATCAGGGTGTAGGTCAGGTTGTGCGGAGGCATGGCAGTGGTGGGGAAGCCCTTGCGCTTGCCCACCACCAGGCAGGCCACCAGACCGGCGATACCCGCGTTGATGTGTACCACGGTGCCGCCGGCGAAGTCCAGCACGCCCCAGTCCCACAGCAGGCCGCCGTTGCCGGCCCATACCATGTGCGCGATCGGGCAGTACACCAGGGTGAACCACGCTGCCATGAACACCAGCATGGCGGAGAACTTGATGCGCTCGGCGAAGGCACCGACGATCAGCGCCGGGGTGATGATGGCGAAGGTCATCTGGAAGGTCATGAACACCGACTCAGGCACGGCGAATACCAGGCTGTCGGGCTTCATGCCGGCCAGGAAGGCCTTGTTGAGGGTGCCGATGAAGGAGTTGAAGTTGACTACTCCCTGCTCCATACCGGTGGTATCAAAGGCCAGGCTGTAGCCGAACACGGTCCACAGCACCGTCACCATGGCGGTGATGGCAAAGCACTGCATCAACACAGAGAGCACGTTCTTGGCGCGCACCATGCCGCCGTAGAACAGGGCCAGGCCGGGAATGGTCATGAACAGCACCAAACAGGTGGCTACCAACATCCAGGCGGTGTCGCCGGTATTGAGCACCGGGGTGGCGGCTTCCTCTGCCAGCGCGACGGCCGGCAAACCTAGGGACAAAAGGGCTCCTAGCCCCGCGCTTTTACGCAGAGTCATGGTGTAACTCCTAGCTTGTTTTAAGGGATTCGGTATTAGACCGCTTCGTCGCCGGTCTCGCCGGTGCGAATGCGGATGACCTGTTCAAGTGGCGCCACGAAGATCTTGCCGTCGCCAATCTTGCCGGTGTTGGCGGACTTGGTGATCGCTTCGATGACCTGGTCGACCATTTTGTCGGCGATGGCCACTTCCAGTTTTACCTTGGGCAGGAAGTCGACCACATATTCGGCGCCGCGGTAGAGCTCGGTGTGGCCCTTCTGGCGACCAAAGCCCTTCACCTCGGTGACGGTGACGCCCTGCACGCCGATCTCTGACAGCGCCTCGCGCACGTCGTCGAGCTTGAAGGGTTTGATGACTGCGGTTACGAGTTTCATTTGTTCCTCCCCGACCCGAGAGCGCTCGGGCCGCATTTCAGTTCAAGGAGGGGCCGCGAGCGGCCCCCCCGCTCCGCATTACTTCAGCGGTACGCTGTAAACCACTTGGAACAGCAGGTCGCTGTCTGCACCGGTACCAGACTTGAGTACATCGTTCTCGGACAGTCCACCATCACGCGCGATGTCACTAGCAGACGACTTAACGCCGCCAGTCTTTTCCTCGTAGTCGCGATCCAGCACCTGGCTCAGGGAGAAGCTGAGGTTATCGTTGAAGGCATAGCCCACCGTCAGATGCGAGTAGCTCCAGGTAGTGTCTGTACCTTCTGCGCTGTTATCGAAGTCGGCATAGCCAATAGTGGCGCTGAACTGCTCGTAGCTGCCACCCAGGGTGTAGTAGTGATAGCCTTCACCACCGGCGATATTGTCGTAATAGGTGAACTTCACCGGGCCGTAGCTGATGCCCAGCACAAATTCAGACAGACCGCCGAGATCGTCCAGCTGATTCTGGCCATCGTCTTCCAGACCACGCTGCAGTTCTACATCAGTGATTTCATTTGTGATCTCGTCTCTGGTGACAACGAGAACGTCGCGCTCTGGTGAGCTGGGGTAGTAATAAGTCCACAGCGAGGCATCAATGGTGAAGCCGGCGACTTCAAAGCCATAACCGGCATAGAAGTCAATTTCCTGGCCCAGGCCCGAATCACCGCTGGAGCCCCAGATGCCCGCATAAGCGCCTTCGTAGCTGGCCTTCAGGTCGCCAGATACGGCGGCACTGCCGTCGCCCAGGTCGATGCCGCGCCACAGGTACATATTGGAAATCGCCGCAGAGGCGCTGACGATATCATCGGCCTGAACCGCTGCGGTGCCGCTCATCATGAGAGCGGCGATGCTGACGCTGAGTATTTTTTTGCTGAACATCATTTGTTCTCCATCATTTCGTTGTGTGCGCGGCTTCAATAAAACACGCATTTTCGCGAGGGTGTTCCGCGCACAAAACATGCTGCTTAGCGGTGGCCGGTTCGGCTTCGGTGCGTAGAGCAGCACCCCCAATGAGAATTAGCAGGGTGCGTGCCACTTCGTAAAAAACATTTATTTACATAAACTTACGACGATACAAAGACAAAAAAACACAACTTAAGCAAATTCGCGCGCACACTAATGGTGCGATGATGCGCACCAGCACCAAAAAGGTGCCCTATGCTGGCGCACACTCATGCCGCGCGAAAACCAAGCCTTAAAAAAACAAAAAACGCCCGCACGGCAAGCGTGCGGGCGTTTTGAAAGAAGCGAGCGGCGTTTGCGTTAACGCTACTTCTTCTCCAGCGCCTCCAGGCGTTCCTGCATGGCTTTCATTTGCTGGCGCAGCAATTCGACTTCCTCATCCCGCGCACTGTCTTTCGCCACCTGGCTGGCCGCGGCGGGGCTGGATTTCAGCATGGATTCCACGCGTGCCGTGACATCCTCCTGCAACGCGACTGCGCCACGGCTGCCTGCCGCACCCGCCGCACCGTCGGCCCCCTTGGCACCCTCCGCGCCCCCTGGTACCCACTTCTGGCCACCACTCAGGCTGGCACCGGTTTCATAGTGCCCTGACGAGCCCTTGCCCCCTTTGCCACCCGCACCACCAACACCGCCCTCACCGCCTTCGCTGACGGCGGTGATGCGATCTGACAACTCGCGCACATCGGCCTGGCGATCAGCCGCCCAGTACAGCAGGGTGATGTTGCCGCCGCGACCACCTGCGGCCCCCAGGCCACCTGCACCACCCGCGCCACCGGTGGGGCCATTACATTTTTTCACCTCGCCGGCGGCCTGACCTTCACCGCCCGCACCACCATTGCCGCCCTTGCCACCAGAGCTATCGACGGTGAGACCGCCCACCGATACCAAGCCCAGACGCAGGCGCAGATCGGTGCCGTTGATGCCGGCCTTGCCAGCTTCACCAGCGCCACCGGGCTGACCTGATTTACAAGTATTGGCCTGACCGGCAACACTGGCGCCCGCGGCACCCTCGGCCCCAGCCGCACCGCGCGCCTCGATGCGCACGCCATTGCCAAGCGATGCACGGCCAGCCTCAAGCCCCCAGGAGCGAAGGCCCGGCGCCACCACGATGCGGCTGTTGTCCTCCATCACCAGGCGATCCAGCCGCAGGGTTTGCGGCGAGGAGACGTGGTAGGTTTCACCGGAGCGGATGACCAGCTCCTGACCAGCAAATGCAGGCATCGCAAGGGTGGATAATGCGATGGCGAGCAACTTCATTTTCATGTATCAGATTCCTTGGGCGCACCGTAAAGTGACAGCATACAATGCTCACGCGCTGTTTTTACAGCGCTAGTTCACACCGAAATTCGCCGGCGCACGTCGTCTTCATCCATGTCTTCGCGGCAGCCAGACAACACCACCTCGCCACGGTCCATCACGGCAAAATCGTCCGCCAGATCGCGCGCAAATTCAAAATATTGTTCGACCAGCAACACCGCCATTTCACCCTGTTGGCGCAAATGGTGAATCACCTCCTGGATGGTCTTGATGATGGAGGGCTGGATGCCTTCGGTGGGTTCATCGAGAATCAGCAAGCGCGGCCTGGTGACCAGGGCGCGACCGATGGCGAGTTGCTGCTGCTGGCCGCCGGACAGATCTCCGCCACGGCGCTGCAACATGTCGCGCAGCACGGGAAACAGTGAAAAAACCTCTTCTGGAATACTCTGCTGATGGCGGCTGATGGCGGCAAAGCCGGTTTTGAGGTTTTCCAGCACGGTGAGCTGAGAAAAGATTTCCCGCCCCTGCGGCACATAGGCGATGCCTGCGCGCGCGCGCTGATCTGGTGACATGCGGGTGATGTCCTGCCCCTCCCAGATGATGCTGCCGCCGGCCACTGGATGGCGCCCGGTAACGGCGCGCAACAAGCTGGTTTTGCCGACACCATTGCGGCCCATCAGGCAAAACACCTTGCCCTTCTCTGCCCGCAGATTGATGCCTCTCAAGGCCTGGCTGGCACCGTAATACAGATCGAGCTTATTGATTTCCAGCATGACTATCGCCCCAGATACACTTCAATCACGCGCTTATCCTGTTGCACCTGCTCGAGCCGGCCTTGCGCCAGCACACTGCCTTCGTGCAGCACGGTTACGGTGGTATCCAACGCGCGAATGAAGTCCATGTCGTGCTCCACCACCACCACCGAGCGGGTCTGTGCAATCTGTTTCAGCAATTCGGCGGTGGTGGCTGTCTCGTGGTCCGTCATGCCTGCGGCAGGCTCATCCACCAACAGCAGCTCCGGCTCCTGGAGCAGCAGCATGCCGATTTCCAGCCACTGCTTCTGGCCGTGGGAAAGCGCGCCGGCGAGTTCATCGCGTCGCGCGGGCAAGTTGATCAGCGCAAGAATTTCCTCAATCCGCGCCCGCCCGGCCGGTGACAAGCGGTGAAACAGCGCGGTGAATACGCTGCGGTTGCCGGCTAACGCCAGCTCAAGATTTTCCCATACGCTCAAACTCTCGATCACCGATGGCTTCTGGAATTTCCGGCCAATACCGAGATTGGCCACCTCGGCTTCGTCGTGCCGGGTGAGGTCGATGCTGTCGCGGAACAACACGGTGCCAGTGTCTGGTTTCAATTTGCCGGTGATCACATCCATCATGGTGGTCTTGCCGGCGCCGTTGGGGCCGATGATGGCGCGCAGCTCTCCCGGCTGAATTTCAAGCGACAGATTGTTCAGCGCTTTGAAGCCGTCAAAGCTGATGGATACCCCATCCACATAGAGCAGCGGCGCCTTGCGTTCGGTGTGGGTTGATGCTTCCTGTTCCATCTCAAACACCTTCGCTCTGTGGCTTGTTAGGGGATTGTGCTGCAAAGCGCTGGCGCAACTGCGGCCATAGCCCCGCAATGCCCTTGGGCAGGTAGATGGTGCTGACGATGAAAAGCCCTCCCAGCATGAACAACCAGGCATCAGGCATGGCCGCGGTAAAAAAGGTTTTTGCGTAGTTCACCAATACGGCTCCGATCACCGCGCCGTAGAGCGTGCCGCGCCCGCCAATCGCCACCCAGATGACAATTTCAATCGAGCTGAGAGGAGAGAATTCACCCGGGTTGATGATGCCCACTTGCGGCACATAGAGCGCCCCCGCAATGCCCGCCATCACCGCAGAAACGACAAAGACAAACAGTTTGAAATGCTCAACTTTGTAACCAAGAAAGCGGGTGCGACTCTCGGCATCGCGCACAGCCACCAGCACGCGGCCCAGCTTGGAGTTAGTAATGGCGCGTGCGATCACGTAGCAAACCGCCAGGGCAACGGCACTGGCCACGAACAGTGCGATGCGCACCCCTTCGCCCTGCAGGCTGTAACCGAGGATGTCCTTGAAATCAGTCAGGCCGTTGTTGCCGCCAAAGCCCATGTCGTTGCGGAAAAAAGCCAGCATCAAGGCATAGGTCAGGGCTTGCGTGATGATGGAAAAATACACGCCTGTGACGCGGGAGCGAAACGCCAACCAACCGAACAAAAAAGCCAGAATGCCAGGCGCCAGCATCACCATCAGCATGGCGAAGCCGAAATTGTCGAAACCTTGCCAGTACCATGGCAGCTCCTGCCAGTTCAGGAACACCATGAAATCCGGCAGCGTTGCATCGCCGTACACGCCGCGGTCGCCAATCTGGCGCATCAGATACATGCCCATGGCATAGCCACCGAGGGCAAAGAAGGCACCGTGCCCCAGGCTGAGAATGCCGCAATAGCCCCAGATGAGATCCAATGCCAGCGCCAGAATGGCAAAGCACAGGTATTTGCCCAACAGCGTTACGCTGTAGGCGGAGAGATGCATGGCTGAGCCCTCGGTGGGCAAGCCATGACTCAGCGGCACCAGCACAGCCAAGCCCAGCAGAATCACTAACAGGCGTTGGCCTGGCTTGTCCTGCGCAATGGCAGAAGAAAACATATTCAGCATGGCCTCAGCCCTCGATGGCCCGGCCCTTCAGCGCGAACAGTCCGCGCGGGCGCCATTGGATGAACAGGATGATGAAAATCAGCACGATGATTTTGCCGAGCACAGCGCCGGAATAGGGCTCCAGAAACTTGTTCACCACACCGAGGCTCATGGCCGCGAAAAAGGTGCCAAACAAGTTGCCCACACCGCCAAACACCACCACCATGAATGAGTCGATGATGTAGGCCTGGCCCAGGTTGGGCCCCACGTTGGTCAGCTGGCTCAAGGCGACCCCGGCAATGCCGGCGATGCCGGAGCCAATGCCAAAGGTCAAGGCATCGACCCAGCCGGTGCGTATGCCCATGGAGCCAGCCATGGCGCGATTCTGGGTAACCGCACGCATCTGCAGCCCCAGGCGGGTCTGGCGCAACAGCCAGGCCAGGCCCAGCAACACCAGCAAGCTGAAAATCACGATGAACAGGCGGTTGTAGGTGATCGACAGGGCGCCATTGATCACCCATGAGCCGCTCATCCACTCCGGCGTGACCACCGATTGATTCAGCGGCGAAAAAACCGTTCTGACCAGCTGCTGCAATACCAGGCTCACGCCGAAGGTGGCCAGCAAGGTCTCAAGCGGCCGGCCGTAGAGGCGGCGAATGATGCTCCACTCGATCAGCATGCCCACCGCACAGGTCACCACGAAGGCGAGCGGTATGGCCATCAACACCGAGTATTCGATCAGCCCGGGAAAGGCCTGCTGAATGACGAACGTGGTGTAGGCGCCCAGCATGATCATTTCACCATGCGCCATATTGATCACGCCCATGACACCAAAGGTGATGGCAAGGCCGATGGCCGCCAATAGCAAGACCGAGCCCAGGCTTATACCAAAAAACAGATTCTCAACCCCTTGGTAGAGTTCAGCCGCGCCACGCCGTTTGGCCAGCATGTGGCGGGCGGCTTCCTTGACACTTGCATCCGTATCATTGGCGGCAACTTCATCAAGCACCGCCAGCAAGGTAGGCTCAAGCGTGTCGGAAAACGCCTCAATCGCCTTGAGGCGCTTGCCGACTTCTGCGTCGTGTAAATCGATCAGCGCGAGATTAATTCGGAGCACCTCACGCACGCGTTGCTCTGGCTCTTTATCCAACGCGGCAACCAACAGCGGCGCGAGACTGGCGTCGCGATTTTTTTGCATATCCAAGGCGGCTTGATAGCGCAGCTCTGGGTCGGCCTCGCGCAGGGAGCGCGACGCGGCCGCCAGGCGGGCAATGCCGCGGGCGCGATTGTTCAAGCTGATTTTTTTCAATTCTGCGGGTGGAATCAGCAACGATTTATCATCGCCTTCTGCGGCGATAAATTCGCCTTCTTTAGCCGTGGCAATGAACAACGCACCGTCACTGTTGCGCAGGTAAAGCTGCCCATTCACCAGCGCACGCAGTACCTGACCTGCATGCTCGGATGGTGAGTCTTGCAGCGCCTTGATGGCCTGCTCCTTGTCACTGAAGGAGCCCTTCGCCAGCCCAGCCGCCAGTCCTGCCAGCTCGCCCGCTAAGGCGCTCTGCACCAAGGCAATGCACAAGCCGGCGGCGAGCCACCAACGATTCATTCGTTTCATGGAAAATCTCGATGAGCGAACACGTTCATCACCGATGGCAATGGTTGCGGCCATTGCCATCCGAAAGAAGTTCGGGTGGCGCAAGCGCCACCCGCCGGGCCATTACTTGTAGTTCTGGCCAGAGCACTTGCCGGTTTTGATGTTGAAATTGCCGCAGTTGATGGGGGCAGTCCAGTCAGCCACGATGTTTTTGCTATCGGGCAGGAAGTCCGTCCAGGCGTCACCGATGACGGGGTTTTTGGTCTGCCAAACGGTTTCAAACTGACCGTTTTCCTGAATCTCACCAATCAGCACCGGCTTGGAGAGGTGATGGTTGGCATTCATCACCGCTACACCCCCAGTGAGATTAGGCACGGTGATGCCGATCAATGTCTTGCTGACCTTGTCGACCTCGGTGGTGCCCGCCGACTCAACCGCTTTTGCCCACATTTTGAAGCCGATGTAGGTGGCTTCCATGGGGTCATTGGTGGTGCGCTTGTCGTTCTTGATGAAGCTCTGCCAGGTTTTAATGAACTCGGCGTTTTCAGGCGTTTCTACGCTCTGGAAATAGTTCCATGCCGCCAGGTGGCCGACCAAGGGTTTGGTATCCATGCCTGACAGTTCTTCTTCACCCACCGAGAAGGCCACCACCGGGATGTCTTCGGCGGAGAGGCCCTGGTTGCCCAGCTCCTTGTAGAAAGGCACGTTGGCATCGCCATTGATGGTGGAAACCACAGCGGTTTTCTTGCCTTGCGAACCGAATTTCTTGATGTCGGCGACGATGGTCTGCCAGTCGGAGTGACCGAAGGGGGTGTAGTTGATCATGATGTCTTCCTTCTTCACGCCCTTGGCAAGAAGGTAGGCTTCAAGAATCTTGTTGGTGGTGCGTGGGTAGACGTAGTCGGTGCCCGCCAGTACCCAGCGCTTCACTTCGCCACCTTCCTTGCTCATCAGATAATCGACGGCGGGAATCGCTTGCTGGTTGGGCGCGGCACCGGTGTAGAAGACGTTTTTGGAGGATTCTTCACCCTCGTACTGCACCGGGTAGAACAGCAGGCCATTCATGCTTTCAACCACAGGCAGCACGGATTTGCGCGACACGGAAGTCCAGCAGCCAAAGATCACGTCAACCTTTTCTTTCTGCAGCAACTCCTTGGTTTTTTCCGCAAACAGCGGCCAGTTGGAGGCAGGATCCACCACCACGGCCTCGAGTTTCTTGCCCAGCAGACCACCCTTCTTGTTCTGCTCTTCAATCATCATCAGCACGGTGTCTTTCAGCGTGGTTTCGCTGATGGCCATGGTGCCCGAAAGCGAATGCAGTACACCGACCTTGATGGTGTCGCCTGCAAATGCCAGCGAACCACCCAGAGAAGCTGCTGCAATACCTACGGCCAGAGAAGTGTGCTTAATCCAGTTTTTTACACCGCGCTTCATTGATCTGCTCCTTAGCATGAGATGCGTAATAACACGCCCTAACTATGTATTTGCAGAAATGATGCCAGTTGTATAAATCCCATATTTTCAGGCCTTGCAGCCTCGCGCCAGCAGTATTTTGCGCTAGAGAAGTGCGGAAGCGTGCACCATCATGCGCTCAACGCACCAGTGATGTGCAGCAGCCCTGCATGCACGTTAATTTATTTTTCATCACGTGAAAAAAAATGCAGCGCCAACTGGCGCTGCATTGCATTTCTCGACCATGAATCATGGCCAAACAGTTTAAAAACGGGGCGTGCTCTTGCTCACACTGCAAGCAGCACAGCACCGGCCCCCGCGATCAGGCCGCCCACTGCACGCGCGATGTTGAAGCCTGCGCGGCGGCAGGCGATCCGCCCCAGGCCAATGCCGGCCAGGTGCAGGCTGGCGGAGGCCAGTGCGAAGCCCGCACTATAGGCCATCGCGGAAGCATCCCGTGGAATCTCGGCGCCATGGGCGTAGCCGTGGAACAGGGCAAAGCCGCCCACCAGCAAGGCGCCCGCCGACCATGGCAGCTTCACCGCCAGGGCGATCAGTGCACCGAACAACAGCACGGAGAGGGCGATGCCCTGCTCCACCATCGGCAGGCCGAGGCCTGTCATGCCCAGGGCGCCGCCCCCCAGCAGCAGTGCGACAAAGGCCACGGGCAGGGCCCACACCGCGCGCCCGCCCAGCTGGCTGGACCACAGCCCCACGGCGAGCATTGCCAGCAGGTGATCGACACCACTCAAAGGGTGCGCAAGCCCTTCAAAAAAGCTGTGGGTGTGGCCGGCACCGCTGTGGGCCAGCGCCAGGGAGGGCAGTGCGCCGAGGCCGACAACGGCGATGGCGGAAGCAAGTTTTCTCATGGCGAGACTCCTGTTTTGTGTGCACGTCAGCGCGGTGTCAGCATGCCGCGCGTGATGATGAAATCGATGATCTGGTCCAGCCCCTGCCCGGTCTTCATGTTACTGAAAATGAACGGCCGCTCGCCGCGCATTTTTTTCGCATCGCGATCCATCACCTCCAGCGAGGCGCCCACCAACGGCGCCAGGTCGATCTTATTGATTACCAGCAGGTCGGATTTGGTAATACCGGGGCCGCCCTTGCGGGGAATCTTGTCGCCAGCCGAGACGTCGATCACGTACAGCGTGAGATCGGACAACTCCGGGCTGAAGGTGGCGGCGAGGTTATCGCCACCGCTTTCGATCAGGATCAGTTCCAGATCCGGAAAACGCCGTTCAAGCTCCGCCACCGCCGAGAGATTCATCGAGGCATCCTCGCGGATGGCGGTGTGCGGGCAGCCGCCGGTTTCCACCCCGAGGATGCGATCCGCCGGCAGCGAGGCGTGGCGCAGCAGGAATTCCGCATCTTCGCGGGTGTAGATGTCGTTGGTGATGGCGGCCATGTCGTAGCGCTCGCGCAGGGCCTGGCACAGGGCGTGGGTGAGCGCGGTCTTGCCGGAGCCGACCGGGCCGCCGATGCCCACGCGCAATGCGGGTCGCTTGTTGCTCATGTGTGCTCCTAGGATCTGAACAGTCGCGAATATTGGGATTCGTGTTGCGCACTGGCGATGGCCAGCATCGGCAGCGCCTGACCGATGTCGTCATCGGCCACCGCCAGCGCGCGCGCCACCAGCGCGGGAATTTCGCCGCGCCAGCGCAGCAGGATTTTCTGCCCGTCGGTCTGCCCGAGCGGGATGGCCTTGAGCGCCACGCTCACCTGGTTTTCCAGCCAGGCCCAGGCGTAGCCGGCCAAGGTGTCGCGCTGATCCACACCGGCATGGGCGGCGTAGAGCGCGAAGCCGGTCAGGTAGGCACAGGGCGCATCCGCCGGCCACCGCTGTGCGGCGGGGATCTCCATGGCGCGCATCAGGCGCAGGATGGCCTCGCCCATCTGGGTTTCCTCCAGCCGCAGCTCGCGGGTTTCCCGCATGGCCAGCAGTTGGCGGTTCCAGTGTTGCACGGCGTCGATGTCACGTTCATGCCACGCGCGATGCAGGCGCTGCAACAGCGGCAGTTCCAGCTGCGGCAGCCCGTGCACCAGCGCCGCGCCGATCCAGCGCGCGGCGCTCTCGGCATCGCGGATGTCGCCGCAGTCGATGGCGTATTCCTGCCCCTGGGAATAGGCATAGGCCCCCACCGGGAAGGCGGGGCTGACCAGCTGCAGCAGGGCGAGCAGGCCGTTCATCAGTGGTGCTGCCCGTGCGCCGGCATCAACACGTGCTCGTGGCGATGGCCGCCGCCGTAGGCGCCGCTTTCGGGCTGGAACGGCGCGGTGATCTCGCTCACCGGCAGGCCGAGGCCGCGCAGCATGTCGTCCAGCACGTGGTCGCGCTGGTAGCTGAGCCGGCCCGCTTCGATCTGCACCGGCACGTGGCGGTTGCCCAGGTGATAGGCGGCGCGCAACAGCAGCAGCGGGTCGTCGCTGGTGGCCAGCGACAGTGCCTCGGGGGCGGCGACCACCCGCACCAGGGTGCCGTCCTCGGCCTGCAGCAGGGCGCCATCGCGCAGCACCAGGCCGCGCTCGATGATCCAACCCACCGGCTGGCCGCTGCTCATGGTGGCGGCGTGGCGGCTGCGCTGGCGGTCCTCGAAACTGAGCACCACCTCCAGGCTGGCCTCGGCGCTGCCCGGCGGCAGGTGTTTGAAGCATTGCAGCATCGGCGTCATCTCACACCTCAGAACAGGTAGTAGCGCTGGGCCAGCGGCAGTTCGGTGGCGGGCTCGCAGGTGAGCAGCACGCCATCGGCGCGCACCTCGTAGGTCTGCGGGTCCACCTCCATGTGCGGGCGGTAGTGGTTGTGGATCATATCGGCCTTGCTCACGCTGCGGCAGCCCTGCACCGGCACCGCGCGGCGCTTCAGCCCGAGCTGTTGCGGCACGCCAGCGGCAATCGCGCTCTGGCTCATGAAGGTGACGCAACACTCGGCCAGCGCGCCGCCCAGGGCGGCGAACATCGGGCGGTAGTGCACCGGCTGCGGGGTGGGGATGGAGGCGTTGGCATCGCCCATCGGCGCGGCGACAATCGCGCCGCCCTTGATGATCATGCTCGGCTTGGCGCCGAAGAAGGCCGGGCGCCACAGCACCAGATCCGCCAGTTTGCCCGGCTCCACCGAGCCCACCTCGTGGGCGATGCCATGGGTGAGCGCCGGGTTGATGGTGTATTTGGCGATGTAGCGCTTGACCCGGAAGTTGTCGGCCAGGGTGTCCTCCGCCAGCGGGCCGCGCTGCACCTTCATCTTGTGCGCGCTCTGCCAGGTGCGGGTGATCACCTCGCCCACCCGCCCCATGGCCTGGGAGTCCGACGAGATCATGGAAAAGGCGCCCAGGTCGTGCAGGATGTCCTCGGCGGCGATGGTCTCGCGGCGGATGCGCGAATCGGCGAAGGCCACGTCCTCGGGGATGCTGGGGTCCAGGTGGTGACAGACCATCAGCATGTCCAGGTGCTCATCCACGGTGTTGACCGTATACGGCCGGGTCGGATTGGTGGACGAGGGCAGCACGTTCAGCTCGCCACACACCCGGATGATGTCTGGCGCGTGGCCGCCGCCGGCGCCCTCGGTGTGGTAGGTGTGGATGGTGCGGCCCTTGAAGGCGGCCACGGTGTCTTCCACGAAGCCGGATTCGTTCAGGGTGTCGGTGTGGATCGCCACCTGCACGTCCAACTCGTCGGCCACGCTCAGGCAGCAGTCGATGGCGGCCGGGGTGGTGCCCCAGTCCTCGTGCAGTTTCAGGCCGATGGCGCCGGCCAGCACCTGCTCGCGCAGCACCTCCGGCTGGCTGGCGTTGCCCTTGCCGGTGAAGCCCAGGTTCACCGGCAGGCCCTCGGCGGCCTGCAGCATGCGCGCCATGTGCCAGGGGCCCGGCGTGCAGGTGGTGGCGTTGGTGCCGGTGGCCGGGCCGGTGCCGCCGCCGATCATGGTGGTGACGCCACTCATCAGCGCCTCATCCACCTGCTGCGGGCAGATGAAGTGGATGTGAGTGTCGATGCCACCGGCGGTGAGGATCATGCCCTCGCCGGCGATGATCTCGGTGCCGGCGCCGATGGGGATGTCGATGCCGGGCTGGATGTCCGGGTTGCCGGCCTTGCCGATGGCATGGATGAGGCCGTTCTTCAGCGCCACATCGGCCTTGACGATGCCCCAGTGGTCGACGATCAGCGCGTTGGTGATGACGGTGTCCGGCGTGTGCGCGCTGGTGAGCTGGCTCTGGCCCATGCCGTCGCGGATCACCTTGCCGCCGCCGAAGCTGACCTCCTCGCCGTAGCGCGTCAGGTCGCGCTCCACTTCGATCCACAGTTCGGTGTCGGCCAGGCGCACGCGGTCGCCGACGGTGGGGCCATACATGTCCGCATAGGCGCGGCGGTCGATCTTCAGCATGTCGTCATCCTCACAGGGGGCCCATCACGTCGCCGCGAAAGCCGTAGACCCGGCGCAGCCCATCCAGCGCCACCAGCGTCACCTCGCGCTCCTGGCCGGGCTCGAAGCGCACCGCCGTGCCGGCCGGGATATTCAGGCGGAAGCCGCGCGCGGCGGCGCGGTCGAAGCGCAGGGCCGGGTTGGTCTCGGCGAAGTGGTAGTGGGAGCCGACCTGGATCGGCCGGTCGCCGGTGTTGGCCACCACCAGGGTGACGGTGGCGCGGCCGGCGTTGAGTTCGATGTCGCCCGCGGCGACCTGGATTTCACCTGGAATCATGGGCGCCTCTCACACGATGGGGTTGTGCACGGTGACCAGCTTGGTGCCGTCTGGGAAGGTGGCTTCCACCTGCACGTCGGCGATCATCTCGGGCACGCCGTCCATCACCTCCTCACGGCTCAGCACGGTGCGCCCCTCCTCCATCAGCGCGGCCACGCTCTTGCCGTCCCGGGCGCCTTCCAGGATGGCGGCGGAGATCAGCGCCACCGCCTCCGGGTAGTTGAGCTTGAGGCCGCGCGCCTTGCGGCGCTCCGCCACCAGCGCGGCGGTGAACAGCAGCAGCTTGTCTTTCTCTCGGGGCGTCAGCTCCATCCGAGTCTCCCTATATGTTCCAGATGCGTGGGTGGCAGGCGGGGCGATCCCACATCAGGGGATGCACCGCCCGCCGGAAGGCTTCCAGCAGCGCCCGCGCCTCGCGGCCACAGGGGCCGAGGTAGCGCAGCACCAGCAGTTGTTCGAGTTGGGTGAGGCCCCAGCGCCCTCTTGGGGCGACCGGAACCAGTTGTTCGCGCAGCGCATCCAGCGCCTCGCCCGGCAGGCTCAGCGTCGCCGCCGCGGTGGCCAGGTAGCGATGGCCGGCCAGGCCGCAGGGGGCCTGCAGCAGCGGGCTGCCGCCCTGCAGGCGGAAATTTTCCAGCAGCAAGGGTTGCGCCCCGCGCCAGATCTCCAGCCGGTTATGTAATGCCCCACTGAGGAAGTCCTCCTCGCTGGCGGCGCGCCCCAGGGCGATCATGTCCCACACCAGCAGGCTCGCGCCTTCTTCCAGCACGAAACAGTTGGCCAGTCGGCAGCGGGCACCGTCGTAGAGAATGGCCTCGTGGGGCAGCCATTCGAGGCGCGCTGCCGGCGCCAGCCGGGCGCACACACGCTGGGCGCTGGCCTGAACGGGACTGCGGTAGACCTTGCCGGCAGACGGTGTCGTGATCAGCGCGTCTGCGCCCTCGGCGAGCAGCACGTCGATCTGCAGTTCATCGCCACCGACCAGCGCACCAGGCGGGTGCAACAGGTAGGCATGGGCACGGCCAGGCCCCTCCGGATAGAACGGCCGCTGCACCCGAAGGGGGCCGCTGTGGGGCATGCGCAGCAGCCGGGTGTGCTCGCCCCGCCGGTCAAATTCCAGCCGAATGCGAGCTTGCCAACCACTGGCTTGGCGTTTTTCGGCAACAGAACTCGGCACGCGGACTCCAATCAAATCCATCTGGTCTGCCCTCCATTACAATTTCCGCGCCAAAACGTCAGCAGCCCGTGATGCGACACAATCCAGCCTGGCACAGCGCAATCAGGCGACACCGATGCACCATTGCAGAGCCGGCGCATTCCGCAGTACGCCATTTTGGTGCATTCAAGCACTTTGCCTTGTTGCCAATCCGCTGCACGCTTATCATTGACTGCGTGTTTGTGTTAACGGGAATATCTTGCGTGTCCAACTCCCTGCTCGATTCCGTGCTCGATCTCGCCCAGCGCCTGCCCTCCCCGCTGGAGGCCGCCCGGCAGGCCGAGCGCGCTGCCACCGTGCTGGCCCAGGGTGCCGCAGGTCGGTTGGATCTGGTGACCCGGGCGGAGTTCGACGCGCAGACCGAAGTGCTGCTGCACACCCGCGCCAAGGTTGAGCAACTGGAGCAGCGCGTGGCACAGCTGATCCAACAGCTGGAGCAGGCCCAGTCAGGCGCCGCGCCGGGCCACAGCCACGATTAAACGCGGCGGGCCGCGCGCCCGCCTATCAACACCTGCGCCCGATGGAAGGGGCGCTCACCGCCAGGGAATTGGCCATGTCGCTCGCCGTCGTACTCACCCGCGCCAAGCTTGGCATCGAAGCCCCGTTGGTCACCGTTGAGGTGCACCTGTCCAACGGACTGCCGGCGCTCAACATCGTCGGCCTGCCCGAGGCGGCGGTGCGCGAGAGCAAGGATCGGGTGCGCAGCGCCATCCTCAATGCCCAGTTTGAATTCCCCGCCCGCCGCATCACCATCAACCTCGCCCCGGCCGACCTGCCCAAGGACGGCGCCCGCTTCGATCTGCCCATCGCCCTCGGCGTGCTGGCGGCCTCGGGCCAGCTGCCGGAAGAGGCGCTGGCGGGCAAGGAGTTCATCGGCGAACTGGCCCTGACCGGCGAGCTGCGCCCGGTGGATGGCGCGCTGCCGGCAGCAGTGCATGCCTACCGGGATGGGCGCGCGCTGTTCGTGCCGATGGAGAACGCCGACGAGGCCGCCACACCGCGCCAGGCCTGCGTGGTGCCCGCCCGCCACTTGCTGGAGGTGTGTGCCCACCTGGCGGGCCGGGAGCGGCTGGCCCGGCACCGGGCGCCTGAGGAACAGGCCCTACCGGACTACCCCTGCCTGTCGGAAGTGCGCGGCCAGCCCCAGGCCCGGCGCGCGCTGGAGATCGCCGCGGCGGGTGGCCACAACCTGCTGTTCAGCGGCCCGCCAGGCACCGGCAAGACCATGCTGGCCTCGCGCCTGCCGGGCATAATGCCGCCCCTGACCGAGGAGGAATCGCTGGAGATCGCCGCCATCCGCTCGGTGCTGGGCCAGCAGTGCGGGCCGGGGGAGTGGCGGTTGAGGCCCTTTCGCAGCCCGCACCATACCGCGTCCGGGGTAGCGCTGGTGGGCGGCGGCAGCATCCCCCGCCCCGGCGAGGTGTCGCTGGCCCACCACGGCGTGCTGTTTCTGGATGAGCTGCCGGAGTTTCAGCGCAAGGTGCTGGAGGTGTTGCGGGAGCCGCTGGAGAGCGGCGTGATTGCCATTTCACGCGCCGCCCAGCAGATCACCTTCCCGGCGTCCTTCCAGCTGGTGGCGGCCATGAACCCCTGCCCCTGCGGCTACTTTGGCGACCAGGACGGCCGCTGCCGCTGTACCCCGGACGGCGTGCGTCGCTACCGGGAGAAAGTGTCGGGCCCGATGCTGGACCGCATCGACCTGCACGTGACGGTGCCGCGCCCGCCGCGCGCGGCCTTGGCAGGCGAGAGCCAAGAGGAAGGCTCCGAGCAGGTGCGAGGCCGGGTGGTAGCCGCCCGCGAGCGCCAGCTGGCGCGCCAGGGCTGCGCCAATGCCCGCCTCACCGCCCGCGGCATCGCCGAACACTGCCCGCTGGACGCCGAGGCCTCGGCGCTGCTCGAACAGGCCGGGGATGCCTTCGGCCTGTCCGGCCGGGCCATCCACCGCTGCATCAAGGTGGCACGCACCCTGGCCGATCTGGCCGGGTGTGAGCACATCGACGCCAGCCACATGGCCGAAGCACTCAGCTACCGGCCGGCGGTGTTGCCCGGCAGTGTGTAAACCCTGGCACTTTAGGCTAGGCTTGTGGTCTGATGAATGCAGTACCGTCATTTCCAAACAGGAGTTTCTCCATGGATCACGTGATCAAGTCTTCCCTGGCCATTGCCCTGGCAGGCAGCCTGCTGACCTCAGCCGCCTTTGCCGCTGAGACGGCCGATATCGTCAAGCACCGCAAGGCGGTGATGGAAGGCGTTGGCGGGCATTTCGGTGCGCTGATGGCCATTCAGAAGGGCGTGCCTGCGGGCGAGGGCGAAGTGGCGTTGCATGCCCAGGCCCTGGCAGACCTGGCCAAGCTGGTGCCCGCCACCACCCCGGAAGGCAGCCTCACCCCCAAGAGCAGTGCCAAGCCAGAGATCTGGAAAAAACCCGACGAGTTCAAGCAGGTGCTGGACAAGTACCAGCAAGCCTCTGCCGCCATGCCCGCAGCCGCTGCCAAGGGCGGGGCCGATCTGGCGGCGGCCATGAAGGAACTGGGTGGCACCTGTAAGAGCTGCCACGACAAGTTCACCAAGGAATAACCCCCTCCCCGCGCACCTGGCCAAACACGCCCCTCCAAGGGGCGCAATTTCAAGCTACCTTGATAGTAAGCACACACGCTATCGGGGGAGACTGTCATGACCGCGTCCGCCGTCCCCATGTTGCACATCCCCGTGGATGACAGCATCGAGCAGCTGCGACTGCAGGTGCGCCATTTTGCCGAGCGCGAAGTGGCGCCCATCGCCGCCGACATCGACCGCAGCAACGACTTCCCCCGCCCGCTCTGGCCCAAACTGGGCGCCCTCGGCCTGCACGGCATTACCGTAGCCGAGGCCTGGGGCGGCGCTGACATGGGCTATCTGGCCCACGTGGTGGCGATGGAAGAGTTGAGCCGGGCGTCGGCAGCCGTGGCGCTCAGCTATGGCGCGCACTCCAACCTGTGCGTGAACCAGATCCACCGCTGTGGCAACGATGCCCAGCGCCAGCGCTACCTGCCCCGTTTGATCAGCGGCGAGCACGTCGGCGCCCTGGCCATGAGCGAGCCCGGCGCGGGCTCCGATGTGGTGGGTATGCGCACCCGGGCCGAGCGCCGGGGCGACAGGTTCATCCTCAACGGCCAGAAGATGTGGATCACCAATGGCCCGGATGCCGATGTCTATGTGGTCTACGCCAAGACCGACCCCGCCGCCGGCCCGCGCGGCATCACCGCATTCATCCTGGAGCGCGACTTCCCCGGCTTCTCCCGCTCGCCCAAGCTGGACAAGCTGGGCATGCGCGGCTCCAACACCTGCGAGCTGGTCTTTCAGGATTGCGAGGTGCCGGAGCAGAACGTGCTGGGTGAACTCAACCAGGGCGTGAAGGTGCTGATGAGCGGGCTGGACTACGAGCGGGCGGTGCTGGCGGGCGGCCCACTGGGCATCATGCAGGCCTGCCTGGAGCTGGTGCTGCCCTATGTGCACCAGCGCCAGCAGTTTGGCCAGCCGATCGGCGAATTCCAGCTGGTGCAGGCCAAGCTGGCCGACATGTATAGCGAACTCTCCGCCTGCCGCGCCTATGTGTATGCGGTGGCGATGGCCTGTGACAACGGCCGGGTCACACGGCAGGACGCCGCAGGGGCTATCCTATACAGTGCCGAGCGCGCCACCCGGGCGGCGCTGGATGCCATCCAGCTGCTGGGCGGCAATGGCTATATCAACGACTACCCCGCCGGCCGCCTGCTGCGCGATGCCAAGCTCTACGAGATCGGCGCCGGCACCTCGGAGATCCGCCGCATGCTGATCGGCCGGGAATTGTTCAACGCCACCACGTGAGATAACGCGATGGATCTGTGCCCTCCCCACCGCCTGCTGCTGGATGTGTCGCCGCAGGGGGTGGCCCGCCTCACCATCAACCGCCCCGAGGCGCGCAATGCCATGAGCGCCGAGATGGCGCTGCGACTGAAGGACACCCTGCAACAACTGGCCGCCGGCGGTGAGATCCGCGCGCTGATTCTGCGCGGTGCCGGGGAGCACCTGTGCTCGGGAGCCGACCTGAGCTGGATGCGCGCCATCGCCGAGGGCAGCCATGAGCACCAGCGGGAGGCCATGCGGCCGCTGCCGGAGCTGCTGTGGGCGCTGTACCACTTCCCGGCCCCCACCATCGTGCTGGCCAAGGGGGCAGTGCATGGCGCCGGGGTGGGGCTGCTGGCGGCGGCCGATATCGTGATCGCCAACGACACCCTCAGCGCCTGCTTCACCGAAGCCAAGATGGGCCTGATTCCCGCCACCATCAGCCCCTACGTGGTGCGCGCCATCGGCGAGCGCCAGGCGCGACGCTATGCCTTCACCTCGGAACCCATCACCGCCAGCCGGGCCCGCGACATCGGCCTGGTGCACGAAGTGGTGGACCCGCGGGTGCAGGAGGTGACGGCCGACACCCTGGTGAAACACATCCTGCGCAACGGCCCCGAGGCGGTGCGCGCGGTGAAGCGCCTCACCCAACACGTGGCCAGCGCGCCGCTGGATCAGGCCACGCTGGAATACACCCTGGACGCCCTGGCCGAGCGCATTGACTCGGCCGAGGGGCACGAAGGCATCCAGGCGGTGCTCCACCATGCCACCCCGCACTGGGTGCGCTAGCCCGGCCTCACGGACGCGGCTCCCCGCCGCGCCTCAGCGCGACGAGGGTTGGTAGCGGGCCTCGGCGAAATCCCGCGCCAGCCCTTGCTGCAGATACTGCTGGTGGCCGGCGCGCTCGCTCGCCTCTCGGGCAAACTGGCCCTGGAAGAAACTCGTCACCGCCAGCAGGGTGATGCGGTGTTGCTGCAGGGGGTTGAGCGCCAGTGGCAGCGGGTCCTGCAGGCAGAGCTTGTTTTCGGCGCCGTAGACGATGCCTTCCTCGGGGCTGCCAAACAGGTGGTACCAGGGGGCCTCGGCGGGCTTGTTTTCCAGGTTGCGTTTAACGATAAAGCAGCCCAGCGCGTCGGGGTTGCGCATCCAGCGCATCCATTTGCCGGCGGTGGCAAAGCCGGTGTGGGAGGCGCCGGCCAGGGTCAGCAGGGCGCCGTGCGGCACGCTGGTGGGGATCACGGCGGCGTTCTGGGCGTAGTCCACCAGGGCGTCCTGGTCGGCTGCGATCATCAGGAAGGGGCGCTGGTTGGCGGCGAAGAAGGTGGGGTTGAACATCATGGTGGGACCGGCGATGGAAATCGCCGCCTGGATGCGCTCATCCCGCCAGCGGGGGTGAAACAGCGCCAGCTCGGTGGTCAGCCCGCCCAGGGAGATGCCCATGGCGCCGATGCGGCTGGCATCCACCGCGCCGTGCAGCGGGTGAGCCGGGTCCTGGCTCCAGGCCAGGGCGGTGTCGAGCAGGAAGCGCACATCGCCGGGCTGGTTGACCACATCCTTCACCAGTGGCGTGCCCGGGGCGTTCATCTTGGTCAGCGGGAAGTCTGGCGCCATCACCACATAGCCCAGGCTGGCCAGGTGCTCGGCCAGGTAGCTGCCCTCGTCGCGATATGAACCAAAACCGTGGCTGTGCACCACCAGCGGGAAGGGTCCACCCTGGGCCGCACGGCCATTTTCGCCCACCGGGTACCACACCCGCACCGCCATGCGGCGGCTGGGGTAGCCCTTGAACTCGCCGTTGGCCTGGGTGGGCCGGGTGGGATCATCCAGGGTGTAATCCTGCTTCTTCACCCCATAGGCACCGGGGCTCAGCCGTTGAGCCGCTTCACTGCCGGCCGGCAGGGCCGGGGGAACGCGGCTGAAGGTCACGAACAGCAGCCCGATCAGCACGACCGCAACCAGGGTGAGCAAGAGTGCGCGCACGGTTTTCATCCTCCATTGGAACCGCGCGCACTATAACAAAACCCAGCGAGCCCGTTAGTACATCTTGTAAGGCAGGAACTTCCCGCTCATGACGATCTTCACCCGGTCGCCCTTCGGGTCGGGCTCCCGGCTGAGATCCATGGAGAAGTCGATGGCACTCATGATGCCATCGCCAAATTCTTCGTGGATCAGCGCCTTGAAGGTGGTGCCATAGACGCTGATCAGCTCGTAGAAGCGATAAATCAGCGGGTCGGTGGGCACCGCGCTGGGCAGCGAGCCCTTGTAGGGCACCTCCTGCAACAGCAGCAGGGCGTCATCCGGCAGCTCCAGAACGGTGCAAATGCGCTCCGCCTGGTCCTGATTCAGGGCCATCTGCCCCAGCAGGGCCGCGGTGCTCCACTCCTTGGATTGGCCCATCACCTCGGCCAGCGCGCTCCAGCGCAGGCCCAGTTTGCGTTTCTGCAGCAGAATGGTGGATGTGAGTTCTTCACGGGTCATGGCGGGCTCCTGTTGGGTTGACACGCTGCAGTAGCAAGGCCCGCGCCAGCCTTATGGCCAGACAGTCGCTGGGGCTTTTCAGCCGCCGCCCGCTGCCCCACAATGACCTTTTAAACCCAAGGACAGCCACCATGCCCGCCGCCATTCCGGAAAGCCATCTCGACCTGCTCAGCAACCCCGTCTATGGCGTGCTCAGCACCCAGTTCCCCAACGGTGAAATCCAGAGCACCCTGGTGTGGGTGGGCTACCAGGACGGCTACTTATTTGTGAACACCAAGCGCGGCCGGGAGAAGGAAAAGAACATCGCCCGCAATCCCCACGTGACCCTGATGCTGGTGGATACCACCAACCCCTGGAAGTACCTGAGCATCCGCGGCGTGGTGAGCGAGGTGATCGAGCAAGGCGCGGTGGAACACCTGGACAGCCTGACCCAGAAATACCTGGGCCAGCCCAACTACTACGGCTTCGTGGAGCCCCCCGAGGCGCTGGAAGGCATCACCCGCTGCATCCTGAAGATCGAGCCCAGCAAGGTGATGACGGTAGGCCAGTAAGGTTCGCCGGCGGTGGCCAACCAGATCGGCCACCGCCTCGGCTATTTCTTCCAGTAACTGAACTCGGTTTCGTAGCAATTGGCGTCCAGGTCGGCCACTTTCTCGCTCATGTAGCGCGAGGCATCCTGAATCGCCCGGTTGTAGACGCTGGGGCCGATCTCCTTCAGCACATAATCCAGCAGCATGGCCGCCTGCAGATTGCCCAGCTCAAGCTCCAGCTCGCTGCTGGCATAGCGCTGCAGGGAGCCGATGATGCGGTTTTCCACGTCCTTATCCAGTTTGATGGCCACGCCGTTCACCCTTCACGCCAGTAAAGCGGCACAGTCAAACACAGTGGGTATCCCGCGCGCCAGTCCAGCCATCAGAGCCAGCTTATAATCTCGATCAAGGGATGCAGCGCAAGGCGAAGTCGACCGAAAAAGCGGAGCATACTGGGCGTATGTGAGCATTTTGAGGACGACTTCAACGCTGCGGTGCGCCCTTCAGCGAGATTATAAGCTGGCTCTCAGGCGAATTGCTTCAACCAGCCCATCAGACTGCGCGCATCCATGGCGCCAGACTGGCGCCCGATCACCTGGCCGTTCTTGAACACCATCAGGGTGGGAATGGAGCGGATATCCAGCGCCGCGCCGGCCGCCGGGTGCTGCTCGGTGTTGAGCTTGGCCAGCCGCAGGTAAGGGGCCACCTGGCCGGCGGCCGCCTCGAAGTGGGGCGCCATCATGCGGCAGGGGCCGCACCAAGGCGCCCAGAAATCCACCACCAGGGGGATGCTGTCATTGGCCAGATGCTTCTGCAGGCGCGGCCCATCCAGCTCGATGGGATGATCGATGAACAGCGCCCCCTTGCAGCGACCACAGGTGGGATGCTCCGCCAGCCGCGCCGCCGGCACGCGGTTGGGGGTGGCACAGTGGGGGCAGACCAGCAGGTGAGTATCGCTCATGAGGGGCTCGCAGCAGGGTTAACCTGACTGAGATATGGGGCTGCGTGGCGGGGCTTCAAGATGCCCCGCCAGCGCTGGCGCGTTACCCGCCGCTAGGCGGCGGGAATTCAGCGCACTACTTGCCCTTCTTCGGCTTGGCAGGCTTGGCCGCCTTGCCCACAAAGGGCACCGCTGCGGCCAGTTTGGCTTGGGGGCCGATGGCCTGGGGGTGCTGATTGTATTGCAGCTCCGCCAAGCGCTGGCCAGTGAGCTTCACCAGCTCCTGGAAGCTCACCGCCTTGCCCGCCCGGCGCAGCCGGCGCATTTCGGTGGAGAAGGCATAGGTGAAGGCGCCGTAGGAGGTCACGCCGTGGCGGTACTCGTAGGCGAACTCGTCCTCCTGGCAGGCCTGGATCAGCAGCGGCGCATACGCCCCCTGGTGGCCATAGGCGGCGCGGGCCTGGTCGAACTGCTTCTGGTCGGTCCACAGTTTCAGCCCGGACCCCAGCTTGCGGGTCTGGCCATTGGCACCTAACCAGCGGCTGGCGTCCTGCTGGTCGGCCACCAGCTTCAGGCCACCCAGTTTCAGCTCCCGGGGCACCCACATCTCGCGCTCCATATCCCAGCGCAGGGCGCGGTGGCGGATGTCGTCGGGGGGGTTGAGGCCGCGGCTCTTGGGCAGGCCGTGGCGCGCCATGCCGCCGGAGTGGCAGCAGTCGAACAGGCCGATGAACTGCGACTCATAGGGCAACTGGCTGTAGAGTTCGCAGAACCAGTCGTCGGTCACGGCGTGCTCGCGGCTCCAGTCGAAATCGTAGGCCACCAGGCATTCGTCGTTGCTGTCCACCTCGCCCGCTTCGTCGTAGGCGGGAATCTGGGCGCCGTGGCCGCTGTAGTAAAACACCCGCTCGTCGCCATCGCCCATGCCATCCACCAGCCACTCCAGCCGCTCGCGGATGCCGGCGGCGGTGGCGCGCTCGTTGAGGGCAATGCGGATATCGCCGGCATCGAAGCCCAGCTCCTGCAGCACCTCGCTCATGCGGAACACGTCGTTCACGCAGCCGTCCAGGCGGCTGGCGGGATCGGGGTAGTCGTTGATACCCACCAGCAGCGCACGGCGCTTGCGGGCCTTGCGCACCCGAGTGGCGGCGGCCACGCTGCGGGTGAGGGCGCGCACCGGGGCCACCGGCTGGGCCACCACCTGCCACACCGTGTTGGTGGTGTTTTCGTGGCCCAGGTAGCACTCGCCGGCGTGGTCCATGAAGCCTTCGATGTCGAAGTCGGCCTGCACCTGGCGGAAATTGTCGGCGGCGATTTTCAGCGGCGCGGTGAGCACGTCATCGTGCTTGTTGTAGAGGTGATACCACTTCTTGGCCTGGGTCAGCGGCTGGATGCGGCCGCCGAAGGTGGCGCGCACGCCGGGGTTGCCGATCTGGGAGCCGAAGCTGACGAAGTAGCGGTTTTTCAGCAGCGCGCCCTCCCGGGCGAACAGGTCGTAGGCCACCAGAGAGCCCAGGCTGTGGGCGAGAATCACATCCGGTTTGAAGCTGAGCACGTCCTGCTTGATGCGCTCGCGGGTGTCGGCGCGCAGCTTTTCGTCGGCGGTCCACTGGGCCACCATGCCGGCGGTCCAGCGCACGCTTTCCTTCAGCTCGCCAAAGCCGCGCTTGCGGCGCAGCAGATCCCCCACGCCGTGGGTGGCCAGGCTGCCGGTGAGGCGGAACACCGCCTCGGCCACGGTGGCGGGGTTGAGCTTGGCCTTGGCGAAGATGTCGTCATAGCGCGAGAAGTGGAATTCCAGCTCCAGCTCGGGGTTCCAGCGGCCGATGCCGTGGTCCACCGACTCCTGCCACAGGGGCTCCCAGGTGGGATCGGCATCGCCGTGGCCCACGCCGTGAATACATAGTACCTTGAGTTTTCCTGCGGCCATCGCACACCTCCTGAGCGTCCTTTTACATGGCATAAACAATCTAACAACAGCATATGACGACTTTACGTCACGCCACCACCGTCAACCAATACAATGATGATCCAAGGCAATTTTCTGACATAAGCTGACGCACTAGGGAACCTCTGAATAAGTCCATCAAGGCGATGATGGCTAGGCAAAATCATGCGAAAAAGGGTCGTAAATGAGCATTTTGAGCATGATTTTAACGACGCCAGAGTGCCTTCAGGGAGTTATTCAGAGGTTCCCTAGGTTTGGCTCGCCTGTATTCGCTATCATGGCCGCCTCGCACGGGAGCAGATCCATGGCAGCCACCCCCCTCAACACCGGCCTCGCGGTGATCCACGCCAACCAGCTGGAGCAGCTGCGCGCGCTGGTGGTGGACTGGATGCGCGCCCACCCGCTCGCCCCGCTGGAAAACGAAGTGGTGCTGGTGCAGAGCAACGGCATCAGCCAGTGGCTCAAGCTGGCCCTGGCGGAGGACGACGGCCTGGGCATCAGCGCCGCGCTGGAGGTGCAACTGCCCGGCCGCTTCCTGTGGCAGGCCTACCGCGCGGTGCTGGGGGAGGATGAAGTCCCCGCCCAGAGCCCCTTCGACAAGGCGCCGCTGAGCTGGCGACTGTTCCGCCTGCTGCCCGACTGCCTGGAGGACGAAGCCTTCGCCCCGCTGCGCCGCTTCCTGGAGGACGACAGCGACCTGCGCAAGCGCCACCAGCTGGCCGAGCGCCTGGCCGACCTGTTCGACCAGTATCAGGTCTACCGCGCCGACTGGCTGGAGGACTGGGCCGCCGGCCGCGACCAGCTGCGCGACGCCCACGGCGAGCCCGCGCCCCTGGCCGAGGCCCAGCGCTGGCAGGCGGAACTGTGGCGCCGCCTGCGGGCCGACCTGCCGGAGGCCGAGCGCGACAACAGCCGCGCCGCCCTGCACCGGGTGTTCCTGCGCGCGCTGGAGCAACACCCGGCGCGCCCCGCCCGGCTGCCGCGCCGGGTGATCGTGTTCGGCATCTCCTCACTGCCGCAGCAGATGCTGGAGGCCCTGGCCGCCATCGCCCGCCACAGCCAGGTGCTGCTGTGTGTGCACAACCCCTGCCGCCACTACTGGGCCGACATCATCGAGCACCGCGAGCTGCTGCGCGCCGAACAGCGCCGCCAGTCCGCCAAACCCGGCATGCCCGCCCTGCTGGAGGACGACCAACTGCACCTGCACGCCAACCCGCTGCTGGCGGCCTGGGGCAAGCAGGGGCGGGACTACATCCGCCTGCTGGATGCCTTCGACGACACCAGCGCCTACCGGGACTGGTTCAACCGCATCGACCTGTTCGAGGACTACGGCCACAGCCTGCTGGAGCAGGTCCAGCAGGCCATCCTCGACCTGGAGCCACCCCCCGCGCCGGAGCAGCGCCAGCCCGTCGCCGCCAGCGACGACTCCATCGCCTTCCACATCGCCCACAGCCCCCAGCGCGAGGTGGAAATCCTGCACGACCAGCTGCTGGCCCTGCTGGAGGGCAACGCCCTGGCCCCCCGCGACATCATCGTCATGGTGCCGGATGTGGATCGCTACGCCCCGCACATCCGCGCCGTGTTCGGCCAGCTGGAGCCGGGCCACCCGCGCTACATCCCCTACAGCCTGGCGGACCAACGCAGCCGGGGCCGGGCGCCGCTGCTGATCGCCCTGGAGCACCTGCTGCAGCTGCCCGAGGCCCGCTGGCCGGTGAGCGCCCTGCTGGACCTGCTGGAAGTGCCCGCCCTGCGCGCCCGCACCGGCCTGCGCGAGAGCGAGCTGCCCACCCTGCACCGCTGGATCGAAGGCGCCGGCATCCGCTGGGGCCTCAGCGCCGAGCAGCGCCAACAGCTCGGCCTGCCCGGCGGGCTGGAGCAGAACACCTGGCGCTTCGGCCTGCGCCGCATGCTGCTGGGCTATGCCGTGGGCGCTTCAGCGCCAGGGGCGGTTGGCGCGCCTGAGCCAAGCGTGGTGAACGACGACAGCCCCTGGGCCGAGATCGAACCCTACGACGAAGTCGGCGGGCTGGATGCCGCCCTGGTCGGCCCGCTGGCAGAGCTGCTGGACCAGCTCGAACACTACAGCCGCCTGCTCAGTGAAGCCCTCGCCCCGGCCCAGTGGGTGCAGCGCCTGCGCCAGCTGCTGGAGGACTTCTTCCAACCCGCCGACGAAGGCGACACCCTGCTCATCGAGCAGCTGCAAAACGGCCTGGAGCACTGGCTGGAGCAATGCCAGCAGGCCGGCCTGAGCGAGCCACTACCCCTCACCGTGGTGCGCGAGGCCTGGCTCAACAGCATCGACGAAGCCAGCCTCAGCCAGCGCTTCCTGGCCGGCAGCGTCAACTTCTGCACCCTGATGCCGATGCGCGCCATCCCCTTCCAGGTGGTCTGCCTGCTCGGCATGAACGACGGCGACTACCCGCGTAGCCAGGCCCCGCTGGGCTTCGACCTGATGGCCGGAAGCCGCGGCTACCGCCCAGGCGACCGCTCCCGCCGGGAGGACGACCGCTACCTGTTCCTGGAGGCGCTGCTCTCCGCCCGGCAGAAGCTCTACCTGAGCTGGATCGGCCGCAGCGTGCAGGACAACAGCGAGCGCCCGCCCTCCCTGCTGGTGGCCCAATTGCGCGACTACCTGGCCAGCGGCTGGTGCCGCGAGGATGGCCAAGCGCTGCTGCACGCCCTCACCCTGGAGCACCCGTTGCAGCCCTTCAGCGCCCGCTACTTCGAGCCAGCCGAGGCCCCGGGCCACGACCCGCGCCTGTATACCTACGCCGAGAGCTGGCGCCAGGCCCACCAAGCCAGCGCCCCGGCCGGCCCCGATGCCGCCCTGCCGCGCCTCCAGCGCGAGGCCCCCCTCAGCCTGGCCGAGCTGGCCCGCTTCCTGAAGAGCCCCGCCCAGGCCTTCTTCAATGAGCGCCTCAAGGTCTGGTTCGAGGACGAACAACACAGCAGCGAAGATCTGGAACCCTTTGCCTTCGACCACCTGCAGCAATACCAGCTCAGCGACGAACTGCTGCGCATCGGCCTGCGCGCCGACGACCCCGAGCAGGCCATCGACGAACAGCTGCAGCGCCTGCGCCGGCGGGGCGCACTGCCGCTGGGCGCCTTCGCCCAGCGCGCCGCCGACGACCTCGCCAGCCCGGCCCGGGCCAGCGCCCGCCGCGCCCTGGCCGCGCTGAGCGCCTGGCCCCACAGCGCCGAACCCCAGGCCATCGCACTGGCGTTCACCCTGCCGGACGGCAGCCTGCTGCCACTGGAAGACAGCCTCAACGCCCTGCGCCACAACGACGCCGGCGAGGCCCTGCTGCTGCACGCCTCCCCGCAGCCCTACCACAAGGGCAAGGCGCTCAAATACCACCGCCTGCTGCGCCCCTGGCTGCAGCACCTGGCCGGCTGCGCCAGCGGCCTCCGCCTGCACACCCTGCTCACCAGCCCCAGCGAACAACTGTCACTGGCGCCGCTGGGCAGCGCCCAGGCCCAGTCCCACCTGCAGGCCATCGTCGAGGCCTGGTGGGCCGGCATGCAGCAGCCCCTGCCGCTGGCCAGCAAGACCGCCTTCGCCTGGCTGGAGGGCAAGGCCGAAGCCAAGGCCCGCGAAGCCTTCGAGGGCGGCTTCAGCAGCCCCGGCGAGCGCCAGCAAGACGCCTACTTGGCCCGCGCCTGGCCCCGTTTCGAGCAGATGTTCGGCAGCGCCTTTGAACACTGGGCCGAGCGCCTCTACCAGCCCCTGCGGCAACAGTTCCAGCCGGAGGACGCGGCATGAGCATCCAGCCCCTGGCGCCGCTGCGCTTCCCCCTGCACGGCAGCCGCCTGATCGAAGCCAGCGCCGGCACCGGCAAGACCTACACCATCGCCGCCCTCTACCTGCGGCTGGTGCTGGGCCACGGCGCCGAAGGCGAGGGCTTCAACCGCCCGCTGCAACCGCCCGAGATCCTGGTGGTCACCTTCACCGACGCCGCCACCCAGGAGCTGCGCGACCGCATCCGCGACCGGCTGGGGGAGGCCGCCCAGGTGTTTCGCGGCCTGGCCCAGCCCGACCCACTGCTGCAGTCGCTGATGCACGACTACCCCGCCGAACAGCACCCCGCCTGCGCCCGCAAGCTGGAGCTGGCCGCCCAGTGGATGGACGAGGCCGCCGTCTACACCATCCACAGCTGGTGCCAGCGCATGTTGCGCCAACACGCCTTCGACAGCGGCAGCCTGTTCACCCTGGCGCTGGACGCCGAAGACCCCGCCCTGCTGGCGGAGGCGGTGCGCGACTACTGGCGGCTCAACTTCTACCCGCGCGGCCCCGAGCTGCTGGGCGCCCTGCGCGGCTTCGCCAGCCAGCCGGACGAGCTGCAACAGCGCCTGCGCGGCCTGCTGGACGCCGAGCCCGGCAGCCTCTACCAGGGCGAGCGCGCCCTGGGCGACCCGCGCGAGCTGGACCAGCTGCTCACCGGCTGGCTCAGCTGGCAAAGTCGCGCCGCCGAAGCCGAGCACGCCGCCCGCGCCCTCTGGCAAACCGAGCTGGACGCCCTGCTGGCCGAGCTCAGCCAAGCGGTGGCCAGCAAACGCCTGAAGAACAACATCTTCAAGCCCGCCACGCTGGAGAGCGACCTGCCCGCCCTGCGCCAATGGGCCGAGGGCCACGCCCCGCTGGAGCCCGCCCTGGCGGCCAAATACGCCAGCGCCAAACTGCTCAGCGCCACCGCCGCCAAGGCCGCCCCGCTGCAACACCCCGCCTTCGACGCCCTGCAGGCCTGGGCCGAATTGCTGGAAGAACAACCCAGCGTCAGCGCCCCGCTGCTGGCCCACGCCGCCGGCTGGGTGCGCGCGCGCTTCGACGCGGAAAAACAGCGCCTGGCGCGCATGGACTTCAACGACCTGCTCACCCGCCTCGACGCCGCCCTGCAGCGCCCCGGCGGCGCCCGCCTGGCCGAGGCCATCCGCCAGCAGTACCCGGTCGCCCTGATCGACGAATTCCAGGATACCGACCCCACCCAGTACCGCATCTTCGACAGCATCTACCGGGTAGAAACCAGCGACCCCGCCACCGCCCTGATCCTGATCGGCGACCCCAAGCAGGCCATCTACAGCTTCCGCGGCGCCGACATCCACACCTACCTGCGCGCCCGCCGCGCCACCGGCGGCACCCTCGCGGCCACACCGCCCGTCCCCGACCAACGGAGCCCGGGAAATACGCCTCCCCCCAACGTCGGCACCGACACCCCCCCCTTTGAAAAAGGGGGGCCGGGGGGGATTTCCGCCCGCCACTACACCCTAGCCCGCAACTTCCGCTCCACCGGCCCGCTGGTGCAGGCGGTCAACCACCTGTTCCTGCAGGGCGAAGCGAAGCCCGACGGCGCCTTCCAGTTCAAGCGCGAGGGCGACAACCCGCTGCCCTTCCTGCCCGTGGAGGCCCAGGGCCGCAAGGAACAACTACAGATCGACGGCGCCCCCCAGCCCGCCCTCACCCTCTGGTACCAGGCACCGCAGGGCGAGCAGGAGGTGGTCAACGCCGGCCTCTACCAGAGCGCCCAGGCCGAGGCCGCCGCCAGCGAGATCACCCGCCTGCTCAACCTGGCCCAGCAGGGGCGCGCCGGCTTCGCCCGCGACGGCCAGCTCAGCCCCCTCGCCCCCGCCGACATCGCCATCCTGGTGCGCGGCCGGGGCGAGGCCCAGCGCATCCGCGAGGCCCTGGCCCAGCGCGGCATCAAGAGCGTCTACCTGTCCGACCGCGACTCGGTGTTCGCCAGCCCCGAGGCCGCCGACCTGCTGCACTGGCTCAAGGCCTGCGCCGAGCCCGAGCGCGACCGCCTGCTGCGCGCCGCCCTGGCCACCGCCACCCTGGCCCTCAGCCTGGATCAGCTGGACCGCCTCAACCGCGACGAGCTGCACTGGGAGCAACAGATCGAGCGCTTCGCCGAGCTGCGCCGCCTGTGGCGCCTGCAGGGCGTGCTGCCCATGCTGCGCCACCTGCTCAACGACTTCGACCTGCCCGCCCGCCTGCTGGCCCGGGAGGAGGGCGAGCGCAGCCTCACCAACCTGCTGCACCTGGCCGAGCTGCTGGCCGCCGCCAGCCAGACCCTGGACGGCGAACAGGCCCTGATCCGCTACCTGGCCGAGCAAATCGCCGACAGCGAGCGCGAGCACAAGGAACACACCATCCGCCTGGAGAGCGACGCCGGGCTGGTCAAAGTCATCACCATCCACAAGTCCAAGGGCCTGGAATACCCGCTGGTGTTCCTGCCCTTCATCTGCAACTTCAAGCCGGTGGACGGCAAGGCCTCCCACTACCGCTACCACGCCGAGGACGGCCACACCCGCATCGACCTGGACGGCAGCCCCCAGGCCCGGCAGCAGGCCGAGCGCGAGCGCCTGCAGGAAGACCTGCGCCTGCTCTACGTCGCCCTCACCCGCCCCCGCCACGCCTGCTGGCTGGGGCTGGCGCCGCTGGCCAAGGGCCAGGCCAAACAGCACCAGCTGGCCCACACCGCCATCGGCCACCTGCTGCTGAACGGCGACGCCCCGCCACAGGCACAGCTGCAAGCCGTGGCCGACGGCAGCGAGCACATCCAGCTGGCGCCCCTGCCTGCCCCCAGCGACGCCCGCTACCAGCCCCCCGCCAGCGCCACCGCCCTGGCCCCGGCCCGCGCCTTCCACGGCCGCGCCGCCCCGCGCTGGTGGATCGCCTCCTACTCGGCGCTGAAGCACGAAGTCGGCGCCGCCGACACCCCCGCCGCCGACGTGCTGGCCGAGATCGCCGACGAGCCCAGCCAGCCCACCCTCGCCGCCCCCAGCGAGGCCCAGCCCGGCCCCGGCGCCATGCACCGCTTCCCGCGCGGCCCCCAGCCCGGCACCTTCCTGCACGGCCTGTTGGAGTGGGCCGCCCTGGAGGGCTTCGGCGAAATCGCCGCCGACCACGCGCGCCGCCGCGCCACCGTCGCCCACCGCTGCCAACAGCGCGGCTGGGGCGCCTGGACCGCCAGCGTCGACGCCTGGCTCGCCCAGCAACTGCAGCTGCCGATGGCCATGCCCGACGGCAGCCGCGCCCAACTGGCCGCCCTGCCCCGCAGCGCCTACCAGCCCGAGCTGGAATTCTGGCTGCAGACCACGAGCGTGAACACCCAGGCGGTGGACCGCCTGGTCTGCCAGCACATCCACCCCGGCCAGCCGCGCCCACAGCTCAGCCCCAACCAGCTGAACGGCATGCTCAAAGGCTTTATCGACCTGGTGTTCCAGCACGACGGCCGCTACTACGTGGCCGACTACAAATCCAACTGGCTGGGCGCCGACGCCCGCGCCTACACCCAGGACGCCATGACCACCGCCGTGCTGGAAAAGCGCTACGACCTGCAATACGCCCTCTACCTGCTGGCCCTGCACCGCCTGCTCAAGGCCCGCCTGCCCGGCTACCACTACCCGCAGCACATCGGCGGCGCCGCCTACCTGTTCCTGCGCGGGCTCGACGCCCCCAGCCAGGGCCTCTACCTCGACGCCCCCGCCGCCGAGCTGATCGAAGCGCTGGACGCGCTGTTCAAGGGAGAGCGCCCATGAGCGACCTGCACCTCATGCTCGACCACTGGGCCGCACGCGGCTGGCTGCGCAAGCTCGACCGCGCCTTCGCCCGCTTCCTGCAAGAGCTGGACCCCACCGCCCCCGACGCCCTGCTACTGGCCGCCACCCTCGCCAGCCACCAGCTCGGTCGCGGCCACATCTGCCTGGACCTCGCCGCCACCCTGCGCGACCCGGACGCCACCCTCTCCCTCCCCCCCGAGGGCGAACCCGGCGAAGCGCTGCCCGCCAAGCCCTCCGAGCTGGCCCTGCTGCACAGCCTCAGCCTCGAAAGCTGGCAACAGGCCCTGGCCAGCTCACCGCTGGTCGAACACCGCGCCGCCGCCCAGTCCCTCCCCCTTCAAGGGGGAGGCCAGGAGGGGGAGGGTTTCCGCGCTCCCCACGCGCTAGAACCTGCAGGCGAAGGCATTTCTTCCCCCCTCTCCCCCCGAGGGCGAGGGGCCGGGGGTGAGGGGGTGGCATCCGCGTCACCAGCCGGTAACACCCCCCTGGTCCTCGCCGGCCACCGCCTCTACCTGCGCCGCTACTGGCGCTACGAACAGCAGGTCGCCCAGGCCATCCTCGCCCGCCTGCGCCAACCCGTGGCGCCGCCCGACAACCTGCGCGCCTTGCTCGACCAGCTGTTCACCGAACGCGAGCAGCCCAACTGGCAGCGCCTGGCCTGCGCCCTGGCCACCCGCAGCGCCTTCACCGTCATCACCGGCGGCCCCGGCACCGGCAAGACCACCAC
>CAZYQX010000012.1:0-72800 GCA_964649985.1 uncultured Pseudomonadales bacterium
GTGCAACATCGGCCACTTCGACAACGAAATCGACACCGCCTTCATGCGCGCCAACTGGAAGTGGGAAGAGGTGAAGCCGCAGGTGCACAAGGTCTACCGCTCCGACGACCGCGCCGACTTCCTGCTGCTGCTGTCCGAAGGCCGCCTGGTCAACCTGGGCAACGCCACCGGCCACCCCTCGCGCATCATGGACGGCTCCTTCGCCAACCAGGTGCTGGCGCAGATGTACCTCTACGACCAGAAGTTCGCCACCCACTCCGATGCGGTGAAGGCGCGCATGCTGAAGGTGGAAGTGCTGCCCAAGAAGCTGGACGAAGAAGTGGCGGCCGACATGGTGCGCGGCTTCGGCGGCGTGATCACCAAGCTGACCAGCCAGCAGGCGGACTACATCGGCGTGAGCGTCGACGGCCCCTTCAAGCCCGAGACCTACCGCTACTGATTCGGCGCGCGGCCCCACCGGCCGCGCCTCGAACCTGCCCCGCCCCCTCTACCCGGGGGTGGCGGGTGCCGTTGCCCCACAAGGAACACCGACCATGACCCACTACAGCTTCGAATTCTTCCCGCCCAAGACCCCCGAGGGTCGCGACAAGCTGGTCAACGAGACGGCGCCGACCCTGGCCGCCCTCAAGCCGGCCTACTTCTCCTGCACTTATGGCGCCGGCGGCAGCACCCGCGAACACACCTTCGAGGTGGTGCAGCGCTTGATCGGCCAGGGGCTGGATGTGGCGCCGCACCTCTCCTTCGGCGGCGACAACGAAGAGAAGATGATCGCCCTGCTGCAGAGCTATAAGGATCTGGGCGTGAAGCGCATCGTGGCCCTGCGCGGCGACATGCCTTCGGGCATGGGCGCGGTGCGGCTGGTGTACGGCAACGAGCTGGTGGCCTTCATCCGCCAGCACTTCGGCCAGCACTTCGAGTTGGAAGTGGCGGCCTACCCGGAGATTCACCCCCAGGCGGTGGATTTCGACAGCGACATCAAATTCCTCAAGGCGAAGTTCGACGCGGGTGCCAACACCGGCATCACCCAGTACTTCTACAACGCCGACGCCTATTTCTACTTCATGGACGAGTGCCGCCGCATCGGTATCAGCCAGCCGATCTACCCCGGCATCATGCCCATCACCAACTTCGCCAACCTGGCGCGCTTCTCCGCCAACTGCGGCGCCGAGATCCCGCGCTGGATCGTGAAGAAACTGGAGTCCTACAAGGATGACCAGGCCAGCATCCGCGCCTTTGGCCTGGATGTGGTGACCCGCCTGTGCGAAACCCTGATCGAGGGTGGCTGTGGCGGTTTGCACTTCTACACCATGAACACGGTGGAGCCCACCACCGCGCTGTGCAAGCGCTTGGGATTGGGCGCTTAAGCACCCCCCAACCGCAATCAAGCGCGGCAGGCTGGGGCAGGTGTTTTTTTCGTCGCGGCAACCTGTCTTGACTGCCGGGCGCGCCGCCAGTGGGCGCCGGGCTCTCGCCGGGCGCAAGCTGAGCCGTACCCTGCTAACACACCGGCACGCCTGGCCCAAAACAGACTGGATGCACGATGAAAATAGACGCCGCCCTGCTGACCAGCAATCCACTCGATGCCGGTGCTGCCGCGCGCGCTTATGAGCAGGCGGGTTATCAGGGGGTCTACACCTTCGAGGGCCAGCACGACCCGTTTTTCCCACTGGCCTTTGCTGCAGAGCATACGCAAAACATCGAGTTGATCACCGCCATTGCGGTAGCGTTTGCACGCAACCCCATGCTGCTCGCCAACATCGGCTACGATCTGCAGCTGCTTTCAAAGGGCCGCTTTATCATGGGGCTAGGCTCGCAAGTGAAGCCCCATATCGAGAAGCGCTACAGCATGCCCTGGTCTGAACCCGCCGCCCGCATGCGGGACATGGTGCAGGCCATTCGGGCCATTTGGGCCAACTGGCAAGAGGGTACACCGCTTAAGCATGAGGGCAGGTTCTATCGCCACACCTTGATGGGGCCTACCTTCAACCCCGGGCCAAATCCCTACGGCACGCCCAGAATCTTCCTGGCAGGTGTGGGGCCTGTCATGACGGAGGTGGCCGGTGAAGTGGGGGATGGCTATTTGGTGCATCCCTTCAATTCGACGCGCTTCTTGCAAGAAAAGGCCATGACGGCGCTGCAGCGAGGGCTGGCGCGTTCAGGCCGGGAGCGCGGCGAGATTGAGGTTTCCTGCCAGCTGATCGTGGCCACGGGGTTGAATGAGCAGGAATATGAGCAAGCCATTGCGTTGGCGCGGACACAAATAGCTTTCTACGCCTCAACGCCCGCCTACAAAGTCGTCCTCGATAGCCATGGCTTGGGCGAGTTGCAGCCTGAGTTGAATCGCTTGTCAAAACTGGGGGACTGGCAGGCCATGAGCGACCTGGTGGATGACGAGCTACTGAATCTTATTGCGGTAACCGGCACGCCCAAAGAGGTGGGGGCAAAAATACGCCAGCGTTGTGCAGGTATTTGCGACCGCGTGAGCCCGGTGGTCTACACCCCGCATGCCGAGTTAATGGCTGAATTGGCAGCCGAAATTCGAGGCTGAAAATACTGCATCACCTCTTTCCACTGCTTGGGCTTGCATAAGCGGCCTTCGCCGTTCATCGGCTGTGCTTGCGCTGCATGGGGTGAGGCAGGGCTGTGCTAAATCTGTGCTGGCTGGAAGCGCGCTGCCAGCCGGTGATGCGCGTGTGCTTGAGCGCCTTGGTTCACATCCCGCCGCGTCGGGGTGGCCGCGCACAGGCGTAGGGTGTTCTCCTGCGGCGAGCCGTGAGCAGCAGGCTTAATCGAGCACCGCTCAGCGGGATTTTTCCGTGCTGCGATTCAGTCGTCGCAGCAGGAGCGTGCTGCTCCATAGCATGGCACCAATCAGCAGCAGAGCTTCGGGTTGGGCCTGTGGTGCACGATCGGCTGCACTGGAAATTTTGTAGGGTGCGTCAGCGTTGATGGCATAAGAGGCAGACAATTGCCCGAGTGCCAGCAAGGTGATCATAGCGATGGCAAATCGGCCAGGTCTGTGCTGGCGTGGGGGGGGGACTGGTTTCACGGTATGGCTTCCGTCGATCCTGCCCATCCGTGATGCTTTGTGGTTCTACCGTACAATTTTGACCCAGATTGCCGCCTGTATCAAGTCGCATTCCCTAGGCGACGCCGGTGAGTGGCAGATTATCCCGCTGGGTGTCATTGCGCTGCTGGCGAAGCTGATGGGCGATGTGTGCTTCGGTCGCCAGCCAGACCCTGTGCAGGTGGCGCGCAGGGGGTAGAATGGGCCCGATTTCAATGAATGGGTTTCATCATGCGCATTCCTCGCGTACATAGTTTGCAGCCCTTGGTCGCGGGTGCGGTCATTGACTTGGATGAGGGGCCTTCGCGTCACCTCGGCGCCGTCCTGCGCATGCAGTCAGGGCAGCCGGTCGAGGTGTTTGATGGCGCCGGGCTGGCTTTCGCGGCGCTCATCGAGCACGTAGGCAAACGCCAGGTGCAGCTGCGCCTGGGGGAGTTATTACCGGCGGGCCCCGAGTCACCCCTGTTTACTGAGTTGGGCATCGGCGTGTCCAAGGGGGAGCGCATGGACTGGGTGGTGCAGAAGGCCACCGAGCTGGGGGTGAGCCGCATCAGCCCGCTGATCACCAGTCGCACCGAGGTGCGTCTTGGCGGGGAGCGCGCTGACAAGAAACTGGAGCACTGGCGGCAGGTTGCCATCAGCGCCTGTGAACAGTGCGGGCGCAATCGGGTGCCAGAAATAGTCCCCACTCAGCCCATGAGTGATTGGCTGGCGCTGGTGCAAGCCGATCAGAAGCGGGTGCTGCATCCCTTCAATGCGGCTCCCATGGCGGCCGAGCCTCGCCCTGCGCGCGTGGCGCTGCTGGTCGGCCCCGAAGGCGGCCTGAGTGAAGAGGAGGTGGCCCAGGCCCAGCGCCAAGGCTTTCTTGCCACGGCGCTGGGGCCTCGGGTACTGCGCACGGAAACAGCACCGCTGGCCGTCTTGAGCGTGATGCAATACCTGTGGGGTGACTGGTGCTGAAGGCGGGATGGTCACGCCTGCGGCTTGTGCTGCTCGCGGCCATGGTGAGTGCGGTGCAGGCGGAGGGCGTGGCGCTGTGCCCGGGTTCGGTGCCGGCGAAGCTGGTGGGGCATATTGGGCTGCCTGAGCTGGATGAGGCTTCTGGTCTGGCCGCCAGTCGAGTTAATCCGGGGCTGTGGTGGAGCCACAATGACAGCTTCAGGCGGCCCGTGCTCTTTGCACTCGATGAGCAAGGCGGCCTGCGTGGTCGCGTGGAGTTGGGCATCGATATGCTCGACTGGGAGGATTTGGCGCTTGGCCCCGATGGGCGTGGGGGGTACTACCTCTATTTGGCGGATACGGGCAATAATTTGTGGTGGCGTCGCAGCGTGCGCATCTACCGTTTGCCGGAGCCGCGCTTGCCCCTGCTGCAAGCCGGCAATATAGAAGGTTTTAGCTTGATCTATCCCGATGGTCGGCACGATGCCGAGTCCATGCTGGTAGATCCTCGCGATGGCGAGCTCTATGTGCTGACCAAGGAGAATGACTACCTGGGCCGGCAGAGTCGGCCTGCTGTGCTATACCGCTTGCCGCGTCCCCTGGTGGATGGGGGCACCATGGTGCGCGTGGCGGAAGTCGATCTGCCTGCTCTGGCGGGGAGGGTGGGGCGTGAGCCGGGGGCGGAGGGGCGCTACGCGGGCTTGGCCTCCAGCGCCGCCATCAGCCCAGCCGGGGATGCACTGGTGGTGCTGACGTACACCGGGGCTTGGTTGTGGCAGATTGGCCAGGGGGAGAGCCTGGCGCGCCGCCCGTGTCATTTGCTGGTGGGGCTGGGTGGCCAGAGCGAGGCGTTTGGCTTCGGTCTGGATGGGCGGAGCTTCATGACAACATCGGAAGGTAAGGGGGCCGCGCTGTTTCGCGGTGAGCGTGCAAGCCCCACTGCACCATCACTCGATGATATGTAATGCCACTTCCTTGGCCACGAAGCCAAAGACCCCCAGGCCCAACGCCAGAAAAATGATGAACATGCCAAATTTGCCGGCGTTGGAATCCTTGCCCAGCCGGTACATGATGAACACCATGTAGCTGATCAGGCCGCCAACACAAATGTATAGCGAGATCTGGGCAAACTGTTCTTCACTCATGAGCGCAATGCCACATACCTAGAGGTGTAAAACCGCATGTTAGCCACAGCTTGCGGCCAAGGCCAGCGGCATACTACCAAGCCGGCACAGCGATGATGCATATCAACACCGTTCAGTCGCTGTGTCTGATGTCCGGGGGCGCTCTGTGAGTGGTGTCATTGCCTGCCTGGCGGGGCTGGGGCTATTGCTGTTGGGGCTGCAATTGATCGCGTCGCGCGGGGCGTTGTTGATTGCCCGCAGTGTGTGTTCAGCACCTGCGGCCGCACCCTGGGGGGCGGTGCCGGGGTTGGTGTTGCTGCAATCGCCGACAACCGCCCAGAGCGTGCTGGCCAGCCTGGGCAATAGCGGGTGTCTATATCCTGCCACTGCGCTCAGCATGGTTTGCTGGGCAGAACTCGGTCTGCTGTTGAGCCTCTGGCTGGGAGTGTTTGGCGGGGAGTTGTGGGTGCCGGGATTGACCCTGCTGGCCTTGTCCGCTGTGGTGATTGCAGGGCGGCGCCAGGCCTTGCTGGCTCCGGTGACGGCCCTGCTGGCCGGTTTCGGCTGCACGCTACTCGGTCTCAACCTGATACATGCCGGTTTGGCTGAGCTGGCGAGCGGCTGGGAGTTTCCGCCGGTGCTTAGGTTGGGGCCGCTGGCCGCCGTGGCCTGGGTGAGCATCGGGGTTGGGCTTGCGGTGTTCACCCGCGCGCCTGGAGCCATCATGGCCATGGCCGCCGCCGCCGTGGATACGGGTTTGCTGCCGTTGTCGAGCGGTGGCTGCGCCTGGGTCGGGGCCACCGCTGGGGGCGCCCTGCTTGCCCTGGGCCAAGCGCTGCAAAGCACGCCTAGCGCGCGACGGTTGGCGTTGGCCCATGCCGGTGCAGATTTTTTGCTGGTGCTGGTGCAGCTGGCGTTGTTGCCCATGCTGCTGCTGGCGGATGAGGCGTTGCCGGAGCCGTGGTCGGCGGCTGTGCGCTTGGGCTTGCTGGCCAGTGTTGCCTTGCTGCTGTGGGGGGCGCTGATGACGCCACTGGCCGCCAGCACGGGCCAGTGGCTGGGGCAGCGCATGGCTGTTTTGCGCAGTGGCGGACTTCAGTATCTGGATCAGCACAGTATGCGTCACCCGCTATTGAGCGAGGGGAGCCTGCAGCTGGAATGGCAACAGCTGGCGCAGACCTTCGAGGAAGCGGTGCGCGCGCACTGGCATGGGGGCTCCAATGCAGGTGAGGGGCTGTGGGCGCAGCTGGAGCAACACATTGATGCTCTTGAGCGGTGGTTGGCTCAGGCGGTGGCGGAGCCTGATGGCGCGCGGCTGTTAGCTTGGCGAGATAGCTGGATGCCGCTGCTGCTGTTTGCCCGCCAACAGCCGCCGGGCAACTGGCCGCAGGAGGCTGTGTTGCCCCCGGAGAGCCACGATGCGCGCTACCGTTATCAGGAGTCGGTGCGGCGGGCCATGATGGCCTGTACTGACCCTGAGCGCCTGCTAGAAGGCACCTGGGAGGCGCTGCTGGAAAAGCGCGAGCGCTATCATCAACTGCTGCTGGTGGAGGCCGAGGCTCAACGCATCAGGCCGGTGATGCTGAGTGGCGAACTGCAGCGCCTGTGCTGGCTGGACGCGGCGTGTCAGAGCCTGAGGCAGGCGCGCCTGGCGCTCTAGCCGGTTGCTGAGGGCGCGGGCAAACTGCCCGCGAGGGGGGCTAATAAAAGTAGCGCGCATCCAGCCACATGCGCCGGCCGGGCATGGGGTAGTCATCCGGTATGGCCTGGCCGGTTTTGTTGTAGGCGCTGGGTTCACGCACGTCCTGGTCGAACAGGTTGTCGATGCTGAGGCCCAGTTTCACGCCCAGGTCGTATTCCAGCTTGAGGTTGGTGGTGGTGTAGTCGTCGATGTCGGCGCGGCGGTCAGCGGCTGCGCGCTCGCGCCCCGCCACGTGGTTGACGCTGCTGTTCAGGCTCAGCTTGGGGGCAAATTTCCAGTTCGCGACCAGGTAGCTGCGGTTGCGCGGTACGTCGGCGGCGTTGTCCCCGCTGTCGGTGCGCACGTCAACAAAACTGTGGTGGGCGAACAGGTGCAGATTTTCGGTTGGCTTCCAGGCCACCTGTGCCTCCAGGCCCTGCCCGTCCAGCTCGCCGCTGTTTTGCGCCACCTCGGCATCGCTGCCGGGGATGTCGCCGAACAGGATCTGGTCTTCCACCTTGTACTCGAATACGGCGACGCGGGTGGACAGCGACTCGGAGTGGGTGAAATCGGCCGATAGCTCCCAGGTGTCGATGGTTTCGGGCTTCAGATCATCGTTGCCCAGAAACACCGGATTGTTCTGGTTGAACTGGTTGAAGAATGAGGGGGCGCGGAAGGCGGTGCCGTACAGCAGCTTGATGTAAACCCACTCCTCGGGGGTCCACAACAGGCTGACGCGAGGGTTGCTGGTGCTGCCGAAGTCGGAATAATCGTCGTAGCGCATGCCATAGGTGAGCTGCCAGTGCTCGGCCAGGCGCCATTCGTCCTGCAGGGCGACAAACTTGAAGTTGCGCTGGGAGTCCGGGGCGTAGACGTAGCGGCTGTCGCTGACGTCGACCAGGCTGCCATCCACCACCGGCGGTTGGCTGTCGAAGTGGCCGTTGGCAAAGTTCTTCTGCTCGCCGGTGTGCATCTCCTGGTCTTCATAGCCCACCTGGCTGCGCAGCTTGTGTTCACCCAGCGCCATCAGATAGGTCAGGTTGGCGTAGCTGCGGTAGGTCTGCATCTGGTTCTGGCCGATCATGCCATCGGTGAACGTGGTGAGGAAGACGGGACTGCTGCTGATGTTGCCGTCCAGCCCCATGGGGAGTTTGGCCCCAGCCGGGAACAGCGTGAGCAGCATGTGCTGGGCGTGCTCCTGGTAGCCCCCGGTGGCCTCCAGCTGGCCGTCCAGCGGCAGCTGATCCCAGCGATAGCTGGCGCTGTACAGGTCGGTGTTGACCCGGATGTCGGCGCCGGGGTCCAGCGCCTGGGCCACGCCGGGGCCACTGCCGCCGTCGTAGTTGCGCCAGCCCCACCAGGCCAGTTGCCACTGCTCGCCGCTGGCCTTGGCGTGGCTGTCGAGGATTTCGTAGTGGCTGTCCAGATGGTCGGGGGCCAGCGAGGCATGGGTGTTGAGTCGTTGGTCGAGGATACTCTGGCTGTCGCTGTCGATGCGCCGGTCGGGGTCGCTGTTGGCCTGCTGGTAGTCCAGCGAGGCGGAGAGATTCACCTGCTCCAGTTCGAGGTGCTGGTAGAGGCCGAAGTCCTGGCTGTCGTTTTCGCCTGCACGCACCGCTAGCTGGTTCTGGTCTTCGGTATCTTTTGTGATCAGGTTGATGACGCCGGCGAAGGCGTCGGAGCCGTACATGGCCGAGCCGGGGCCCTTGATCACCTCGATGCGTTTGAGGCCGGTGAGGGGCTTGCTGAAGGTGTACATGAAACCGTTGGAGTAGAGGAACTCCACCGGCTGGCCGTCAATCAGCAGTTTGATGCCGGCGTTGTCTTCATTGCGCAGGCCGCGAAAGATCAGGGTGTCGCTGGTGAACACCTGCTGGCTGGCGGAGACGTGGATGCCCGGGATGGTCTTCAGCACGTCGAACACGGTGCGGGCGCCCAGGGCCTGCCACTCGCTTTCGTAGATAGTGGTGACCGAGGCCGGGGCACTGCTGGAGCTTTGCTGGTAGCCCGCCGCCGTCACGGTGATGCGCACCTTGCTGAGCTCTTCCAGGCTGAGGTCGAAATAGTCGGTCTGCCCGGCGGCCTGAGCCGTGGAGGCACACAAAAGTGTGAGGCAGAGCAGACTTCGGGGTTTCAACGGTGCCTTCCGGGTGCAACGATTACAACGTGAACCCAGTATAGATGGCCCTTTTCAAAAAAGCATAGCGTTAGAGCTTTTTTGCATAAGTGCTGGTGCGGCAAGGAAATGCCCCCGGGCTGGGGGCTGGCTGCCCTCAGCCCATGCTGCATTGGTCAGGGCTGGCAGCGCTTAAGGCGGTTGATGTCGGTGTGATCGTAGCGGCGGCCGTAGATGTCCAGCAGGGTGGATTCCGCATACACCAGGCTGTCGCCGGACACCGTGATGGTGTGGCTGAAGGCCACGGTGCGGGCGTTGTCGCGCATGAAGGGGGCCTGCACGATGCCCCAGTCTGGATCATCGACGGCGGCTTTCACCTCGATCACGCAGGCGCCCTCCGCATTAATGGTGGAGCTGCCACCGGCCAACAGGCTGACGCCGCGCGGGATGGTGAGGGACTGCATGATCTGGCCGGTGGCCGGGTCCCACATCCAGTAGCCGGTCTCGTTGTGGAATACCTTGTCGTTGCTCTTGCGGTGCACGATCTGGTGGTAGCGCAGCACCGACAAAGTCTGCCGCTCGGCGTTGGTGACGTCGCCGATGGCTTCGAACATCAGTGTCTCGTAGAACAAGTTGCGCTCTTCGCCCTCGGGCTCCGGGGCTTTGTCGACCCCTTTGTCGCCCTGCCAGGTGCCGACCAGGGCGGCCAGCGGGCCGTAGTCGATGCCGTCGATGGTGGTGTCGGTCATGTTGGCGTCCATCCTGTTGTGACAATTTGTTCAGGATAGACCAGAGTGCTCAGGCGCGAAAATAGACCTGGATCAGGTGATAGCCAAAGCGGGTTTTGACCGGCCCGTGCACTTCATGCAGCGGGCGTTTGAAGATGACCTGGTCCACCGCGTGCACCATCTGCCCCGGCCGAATCTCGCCCAGGTCGCCGCCGCGCTTGCCGGAGGGGCACAGTGAATGGCGCTGGGCGAGCTTGTCGAAGGGCTCGCCGCCCGCCAGCCGCTTCTTCAGCTGGGCGGCCTCGGCCTCGGTTTTCACCAGTATGTGACGGGCCATGGCCTTGGCCATGTCAGTGCCCCTCGGCGTCGCGTTGCTTGGCCAGCCGCTCGGCGCGCTCCCGGGCCTTGCGCGCCTTCTGTTCCTCGCGCACCGCGCCGATGTGCTGTTGCTGGCGCTGCTGGGCCAGCTCGATCTGGCGCTGGCGGTCGGCGAAGCGCTGTTTCTGCTGCTCGCTCAGGGTGTGGTGGCAGTGGGGGCAGCACACCCCCGGCTGGTAGAGCGGCGAGGCGCGGTCTTCGGCCGAGATCGGCTGGCGGCAGCCGTGGCACAGGGCGTAGTCGCCCCGGGCCAGGTCGTGGTTGACCGCCACGCGGTTGTCGAATACGTAACAGTCGCCCTGCCACAGGCTCTGCTCGGCGGGCACTTCCTCCAGATATTTGAGGATGCCGCCCTTGAGGTGGTAGACCTCCTCAAAGCCCTGCGCCAGCATGTAGGCAGAGGCCTTCTCGCAGCGGATGCCGCCGGTGCAGAACATCGCCACCTTTTTGTTCACCGCCGGGTCCAGCTGGCGCTTCACGTAGTCGGGGAACTCGCGGAAGCTGACCGTCTCCGGGTCCAGGGCGCCCTTGAAGGTGCCGATATCCACCTCGTAGTGGTTGCGGGTGTCCACCAGCACCACCGCCGGGTCGGAGATCAGGGCGTTCCAGTCCTGGGGCTCCACGTAGGTGCCCACCTGGTGGTTGGGGTCGATGCCCTCCACGCCCAGGGTGACGATCTCCTTCTTCAGCTTGACCTTCATGCGGTAGAAGGGCGGCTCGTCGTGGAAGGATTCCTTGTGCTCGAGGTCGGCCAGGCGCGGGTCGGCGCGCAGGTGGGCGAGGATGGCATCGATACCGGCGCGGCTGCCGGCGATGGTGCCGTTGATGCCCTCCAGGGCCAGCAGCAGGGTGCCTTTGATGCCCAGCTCATCGCAGCGCTGCCGCAGCGGCGCCTGCATGTCACGGAAGTCTTCCAGGGTGACGAACTTGTACAGCGCGGCCACGACGATCTGCGACACGGGGGGACCTCTTGCCTGGGAGCGGCGCGCAGTGGGCGCCGGGAATGCGGACGCCAATTGTATCACGCCGGCACCTTGCCAGTGGCGGTGTCGGGGATTACTCTTGATACTGTATTAAACAACAGTATTTCGTCATGGCTGCCGCCCCCGTCCGCCGCATCGCCCATCTGGACATGGATGCCTTCTTCGCCTCCGTGGAGCTGCTGCGCTATCCCCAACTGGCGGGCATGCCGGTGGTGATCGGCGGCGGCCGCCGGGCCCAGGACGAGCTGCTGCAGCAGGCGGCGGAGGCCGGCAGCCAGGCCGCCATCCCGCTGGAGGCCTTCCCCCGGCTGCGGGATTACGTGGGTCGGGGGGTGATCACCACGGCGACCTATGCCGCCCGCCAGTTCGGCGTGGGCTCCGCCATGGGGTTGATGAAGGCGGCCAAGCTGTGCCCGCAGGCGATCCTGCTGCCGGTGGATTTCGAGCGCTACCGCCACTACTCACGGCTGTTCAAACAGTGCATCCTGCAGATCGCGCCGTTGATGGAAAATCGCGGGGTGGACGAGGTTTACATCGATTTCAGCGAGGTGCCCGGCGGGCAGGAGGGCGGCGGCCGGGTGCTGGCCGAGCGCCTGCAGGCCGCCATTTTTGCCGCCTCCGGCCTGACCTGTTCGATCGGCGTGGCCCCCAACAAACTGCTGGCCAAGATGGCCAGCGAATTCAACAAGCCCAATGGCATCTCCATCGTGCACGAGGGGGACCTGCAGCGGCTGATCTGGCCGCTGGCCTGCCGCAAGATCAACGGCATCGGCCCGCGCAGCGACGAGAAACTGCAGGCGCTGGGCATAAACACCATCGGCGAGCTGGCGGGCTGCGATCCCGGCTGGTTGCAGCGCCAGTTCGGCCCCAGTTATGGCGCCTGGCTGCACCAGGCTGCCTGGGGGCGGGATGATAGCCCGCTGGAGACCCACAGTGAGCCGGTCTCCATGAGCCGGGAGACCACCTTCGAGCGGGATCTGCACCCGGTGCGCGACCGCGCGGCGCTGGGGGAGATCTTCACCCGGTTGTGCCAGCAGGTGGCGGCGGATCTGGCGCGCAAGGGTTACGTGGGCAAAACGATCGGCATCAAGATCCGCTTCGAGGACTTCCAGAGCGCCACCCGGGATCACACCGCAGATTTCTACACCGCCGATGCCTCGGCCATTCGCACCCTGGCCGGGCGCTGCCTGAAGCGGGTGCCGCTGGACCGGCGCATCCGCCTGCTCGGCGTGCGCGTTGGTTCGCTGGCCCGGGCGGCTGAGTTGCCACTCGCCGCCCTGCAACCGGGGGGCGTTGCCGAGCAGGGGCGGGGCTACACCTTGCCCCTGCCTTTGTTTGACTAGGGAACCTCCACATCAGCCCGGCAAGGCGATGGTGGTTCGGCCAGCCCAAAGCCACGCCCGACGGGGCGCCACGCCAGGTGCCGCCTTAAAAGCGGCTGCCTAAATGGGCGACCCCTCAAGGGTGTGGGGGCGTTTGCCGAGGTGTCTGGATCGATTGGTTTGCAGAGTTTACTTCGGCTGCGTGGCAGCCAGATGGCGCCGGTAATAGCGCCTGAAGCGCTGTTGCAATGCGTCCTCTGCTACCAGGTGCTGGCGAAAGTTGGTGTTCATGTCGCGCCAGATCGGGGCGTAGTCGTCGATGGCGCCGTTGAACAAGCGGCGGGCAAACCAGCGGGTGAAGAGGGGGTCGACGAGACGCAGATACCATGGCAAGCGTCTCACGTAGACCAGCAGGTGGAACAGGGTCTGCTTGGGCCCAACCGGCAGGGGGGCGGCGATAAAGCGGGCGACGGTGCGCTCGCCGAATTCGAGCCGGCCGTAGATGGTGGAGGCGCCGATGTAGTGGATGTGGGTTTTCAGTTCCAGCGAGCCACTCAGCGGGGTGCGCAGGGCCTGGTGCACGATGAAGCCAAACTGGTGGGGTTCGTCTCGGCAGATCTCCACCTCGTATTTGTGGTAGTCCACCTTGTGCACGTATTTGAAATGCTGGGCATCGCAGCCATTTTCCAGCAACAGCAATGGGTGCATGTCGAAACGCTGGCTCTTCCAGTGCAAGCGGTAATCGGCGTCGTGGGCCTCCTCCAGATCGGGCAATGCATGGCTGGGCTCGCGGCCGTTGAATACCCAGATCCAGCCCAGGTGTTCCACCGTCGGGTAGTGGGTCAGGCGCGCCCCGGGAGGTATTTTTTCTGCGGGCATGTAGGGGATGTGCACACACTGTCCCAGCGCATCGTACTCCCAGTGATGAAAGGGGCAGCGAAGGCGCTCGCCAGTGACGCAGCCATTGGCTAGCGAGGCGCCCATGTGGGGGCAGAAACGGCTCTGAACCGCCGCCTTGCCCGCTTCGGTGCGGTAAAGCACCAGGGCCTGGCCAAATGCGTCCAGGGGTTGGCGCTGGCCGGCTTTCAACCGCTGGCTCGGCATCAGGGCGTACCAAGATGCCGGATATTCGTCGATGTAGAGGTCTTTCATGGCCATTGCCCTTTCCCTGGCGGCGTGCTCAGGCCGCCTGTTTGCAGGCCTGCCCAAGCCGCTGGATAGCCTCTTCGAGTGCTTGCGGGGGGGCGCCTACCACATTGAGGCGAAGGCAATGCTGGTAGCGAGCGCTATTGGAAAATCGAGAGCCTGGCGCAAAAAGGCTGGGCGCTGCCGCTAACTGGTCGTGCAATGTATCGGCGCTGATGGGCATTGGCAGCTGCAGCCACAGGTAATAGGCACCTGCTGGGCGCGTCCATTGGCAGCCCTCAGGCAGGCAGGCCTGCAAGGCGCGCTGAGCGGTCTGCATGCGCTCCTGCAGGGCTTGTCGCATGCGGCGCAGGTGTGGGCGGTGGCTGCCGGCGCGGAGGTAGTCGTGTATTACCACTTGGGGCAGCTCACACTGGCTGGCACCGGTATCGTGTTTGAGGGCCTGGAAGCGTTCCGCCCAGCGGCCAGGGGCGGCCCACCCCACCGGCAGGCCAGGTGCCACGATATTCGAGAAGGAGCCACAGTAAAGCACCCAGCCGTGCGGGTCGAAGGCCTTAACCGGGGGCGGGCGGGGGCCTTCGTGCTGCAAATCGCCCAAGGCATCGAACTCGATCAAGGCCAGCTCACGCTGCTGGGCCAGTTGTTGCAGTCTTCGCTTGTTGGGTACGGGCATCAATGCCCCGGTGGCGGGGTGGAACGTGGGCATGATCAGTGCGGCGCGGAGCTGGGGATATTGTTCCAGCGCGCCTTCGAGCAAGCTGTGAAGCGGCGTGGTGTTGGTTAGTGTCTCTAATTCGACCACTTCAAACCCTAGCGTGGCTAGCAACGATAGGAAGCGGGGGTGGCAGGGGCTTTCCACGGCGATGGCGTCTCCGGGGCTGGCCACCGCCTGAAGACACAGTCGCAAAGCTTCCCACGCGCCCTGGGTGATGAACACGTCGTCCGCGCGTACAAACAAACCAAACTCGGCACTGCGGCGGGCGATCTCTCCACGCAGCTTGTCGTGGCCTTTGAGTGTGCCAGGGCTGATGGCCAGGCGCGGCAACTGGCGCACGGCCGTGGCCATCAGCCGCTGTAAGCGTTGTTGTGGAAACAGACCGCTGGCGGCAAGTGACTCCACGCAGTCCACGACCACGCCGCCAGTGCCGTTCTCTACACGGGTATGGGGGAGGCTTCTGGGCTTGTGCTCCACCACGAAATAGCCGCTCTTGGGGCGAGCCTCTGTCAGTCCGCGTTCCTCCAGGCTGCGATAGGCGCTGACCACAGTGGCCAGGCTGATGCCATATTGCTGCATGGTTTCTCGAACGGAAGGCAGTTTGTGACCGGGCTTCAGGCGACCGCTGGCAATGGCGCTTTCCAGTTCTCTTGCCAGCTCAAGGTATTTTGGTGCAGCGGCCATGCGTGATCTCCGCCATAGCCTGCGCCGCAGGCCGGTGGGGGTGAAATCGTTGTTGATGAATGAGATGGCACGGCGGGTGGCATGCCCTAACGCGCACCTTTTGCTGATGATAACGCTGGACGCTGCATCTTCATACCTAAATCAGCCCATCTGTATCGATTCTATCGAGGGCTATCTGTATCGATTGCGGGCGTGGCTTTACTGGCATAATGCGGCTCTCAATCTTGACGCGAGACGCCTGCATGGCGAAGCAAGCAACATCCCGTCTCGGTAAAGCCGAGATTCAGGCCGCAGAAGATACGCTGCGTGATTTAGCCCCTGTTCAGGGGCAGGCCATCCAGGCGTCATGGGCGATGGCATTGGCGGTGGATGGGCGCTTTGCCGCCGATTTCTATGCGCAGCTTTTTGCAAGTGCACCGCAGGTCGTCGCGCTGTTTCCGGGGGATATGAGCGATCAGCAGGAGCGGCTCACCCATACCTTGGGTGAATGCGTTGCACTGGTGGATGACCCAGAGGCTCTGTTGCTATTGCTGAAGGCATCCGGCGCTCGCCATCAGTATTACGGTACGGAGCATGCCCATTTCGCTGTCATGCGCCAGGCGTTGCTCGCCACCCTGGCTGCGCGGTTGGGAGAGGCGTTTGAGCCGCCAATGCAGCAAGCGTGGGGTGCCTTTTTCGATGCGATGGCCGTGATCATGCGTGCTGCCATGGTCAACCGAGGGCTGCAGGGCTGAGAAGTCGAGCCGCCGGGGGTGGCTGAGTGGCGCACAGGTGCTTTACGATCCCCCAGCGATGGCAGATGGCCCTGCTGGGGCTGACTTTTCGCTTCACGCGGCAGATCAGTGCGTGCCCCTGAACGGTGCGGCGTGTATCATAAGGCGGGCTTTCAAGGCTGCCTTTCCCCATGACCAAGACTCCAGTGTCCGCCTGTCCCTGCGAAAGCGGGCGACCTTATGATCAGTGCTGTCAACGCTGGCATGCGGGCGCGCCTGCGCCCAGCGCGGAGGCGTTGATGCGCTCCCGCTACAGTGCCTATGTGCTGGGGCTTGAGCAGTACCTGTTGGCAACGTGGCACCCTTCACACCGGCCGGCGTCCATGGCGTTGGATACTGAACCGCGCACCCAGTGGCTGGGGCTCAGTGTCAAGCGGCACAGCGCGGACGGAGATCAGGCCGAGGTGGAATTCGTAGCGCGCTACCGCATACAGGGGCGTGCCACGCGCCTGCATGAGACCAGCCGCTTTGTGCGCGAGCAGGGGCGTTGGTTTTATCTCGATGGCGAGTTTTCTAACGACTAATCTTCTCTAGATTTTGTGCTTTACTTTCAGTTGATTGTCGCGCCTTTTTCAGGTTGTTCTTAATGAGATTTTTGCTTCTCATCTGCGTGTTGGCGCTGTCGCTGGCCAGCCCCGCGTTGCAGGCGGCTTCGCAGCCCCAACTGGCCTCGCGCCATGCCATGGTGGTAGATGCCAGCACCGGCGAAGTGCTGTATGCCAAGAATGCGGCTTCCGTGGAGTCTATCGCCTCTGTAACCAAGCTGATGACCGCCATGGTGGTGCTGGATGCCAAGCTGCCGATGGATGAGATCATCGAGATCGGCTGGGATGATGTCGATCAGCTCAAACACACCGCCTCCCGCATGCGCGTGGGCACCCAGGCCACCCGGCGAGAGATGTTGTTGCTGGCGCTGATGTCCTCGGAGAACCGTGCCGCGTCCTCGCTCTCCCGCCACTACCCGGGGGGGCGCCGCGCTTTCATCGCCGCCATGCAGCGCAAAGCCAAGGCGTTGGGCATGAACAGCACGCGTTTTCTCGACCCGACCGGGCTCACGCCGGCCAACGTTTCCACGGCGGAAGATCTGGTCAAGATGACCCGGGCGGCGGCCCAGTATCCGCTGATTCATCAGTTCACTACCACGAGCGGCCAGTCGGTGAGTTTCGACCGCCCGCGCTACAGCCTCAATTTCAACAACACCAATGCCCTGGTGCGTGCCGGGGAGTGGGATATCAAGGTCAGCAAGACGGGCTATATCGAGGAGGCCGGGCGCTGTTTGGTAATGATGGTGAATGCCGCCAAACGCCCGCTGGTGATGGTATTCCTTGATGCCGATGGCAAGCTGTCCACTGTCGGGGATGCCTCTCGCGTGCGGCAATGGCTCGAGGGCGGGCAGCGCCTGGCGGGGCCCGCGCCCGCCCGCAGCAAGACCAGCTTGAACAAGAAAACGGTCAGCAGCAAGAAGAAAGCCGTGACCAGCACGAAAAAGAAGCCCAGCAAGACTCCGGTGCGCCGCAAGCGGAAGCAGGACTGACGCGCCGTTCCCTTGCGCGGCGCAGCCCGCTACACTGTGTGCCCGGTTGCGCCGCGCGTCTGCGGCGGGCTGGTGCTTCACAGGTTCTGAGGAGAACGCCTTGCAGGCCATCGATCGTCGCCTGAGCGACCTGCAAAATGCGGGGGCCATCGAGACCCTCGCCGAAATCCGGCGTGGCATTGAGAAGGAGAGCCTGCGCATTCGCCCGGACGGCTGGCTGGCGTTGACGCCCCATCCGGCCTCGTTGGGCGCGCCACTCACCCATCCCCATATCACCACCGATTTCTCTGAATCCCTGCTGGAGTTCATCACGCCGGCCTTGTTTGATGCCGACGAGGCCTTGCTCTTCCTGGCCGATATTCACCGCTACACCATGCAGCACCTGGGTGAGGACGAGCTGCTCTGGTGTGCCAGTATGCCGTGCAAGCTGGGGCCGGATGATCAGATCCCCCTGGCCCAGTACGGTCACAGCAATGGCGCCCGTATGAAGACGCTCTATCGCCGCGGTCTGGGCTATCGCTATGGTCGTCGCATGCAGACCATTGCTGGCATTCACTATAACTTTTCCCTGCCGGCCGGCTTCTGGGCGATCTACCAGCGCCTGCGTGGCGACACCGGGCCGCAGCAGGATTTCATCACCGCGCAGTATTTTGCCTTGCTGCGCAACTTCAAGCGTTGGGCCTGGCTGCCCCTGTATTTGTTTGGCGCCTCTCCGGCACTGTGCGGCAGCTTTCTCGGCGGGCGCCCACACCAGCTGCAGAGCCTAGGGCAGGGCACGCTGTATGCGCCTTACGGCACGGCGCTGCGCATGGGGGGCTTGGGCTATACCAGCGATGCGCAGCGCCAGCTCAATGTCGCCTACAACAGCCTGCCGGCCTATGTGGCGGGGCTGCGCCAGGGGCTGCTCACGCCCCACCCCGCCTATCAGGCCATCGGTGTGCAGGTTGATGGCGACTATCGCCAGTTGGCCGACACCGTGCTGCAGATTGAGGATGAGTTCTACGCCAACATCCGCCCCAAGCGCACGGCTGGCCCCGGGGAGCCGCGGCTCAAAGCATTGCGCGAGCGCGGGGTGGAGTATGTCGAGGTGCGCCTGCTGGACGTCAACCCCTTCCTGCCGCTAGGGCTGGATGGCGCCGTCAGCCGCTTCCTGGATGTGTTCCTGTTGTACTGCCTGCTGGCCGAAAGCCCGGCGCTAGAGGCGGAGGAGGACCGGGCGGTGGACGCCAACTGGGAGACCGTCGTGAATCGCGGCCGGGAGCCGGGGTTGCGTCTGGTGGCGGGGGCTCAGCCGAGGTGTTTGCGTGAGTGGGGCGAGCAGTTACTGGCGGCCATGGCGCCACTGGCGACCTTGTTGGATCGCCAGCAGGGTGGCGGCGCTCATGCCGAGAGCCTGGCGCAACAGGCCGCCAAGCTGGCCGACCCCGCCCTCACGCCCTCGGCGCAAGTGCTGGCCGCCATCGAGGCCTGTGAAGGTAGTTATTTCCGCTTTGCCATGCAGCAGTCGCAACTGCACCAGGCCCACTTCCAGGCGCGCCCCCTGTCGCCGCAGCGCACGGCGGCGTTTGACGCCATGGCCGAGGAGAGCCTGGCGCGGCTGCGGGTCATCGAGGATGAGCCGCAGGAAGATTTCGCCGCATTCCTGCAGCGCTATCGAGAGCGGGCCATTGGGGTGCAGGCTTAAGTTGGGAGGCTGAGCCAAGATTGCAGCCTGTAGCGGTAACCTCTAGGCCAAGGCGCTTGAACAGCACGCCCGCGATCAGCGCATTGTAGCGATCTCAGCCGCCGTTTAGAGCAGATTTACACCAAATTGCCGCATCAGGTGAGCAAAAGCGAAGAAACTGGCGACGGTAATCGCGGCGCTGGCCAGCAGGGCGAGCCAGAAGCCCTGCCGCACCATCAGCATCGGAAAGATCAGGAACATCGGCAGTGTGGGCAAAACATACCAGAACGTGTATCTGGCGTGGTTGGCGATCTTGTCGGCCGCCTGCCCTTCCAGCTTCATCCAGATCAGTACCAGGATGGTCACCAGCGGCAGCGCCGCCACCAGGCCGCCAAGGCGGTCGCTGCGGCGAGCCAACTCAGAGATCAGCACCACCATGGCGGCGGTGATGCCGTATTTGATCAATAGCCAGTTCATGACTTAGCGCTGGATGATGAAATTGGTGAAGAACAGGTCCTCTACTGCCGGGCCAGGTTTGTCTTTCTTGTGGCCATGTTTGGCTTTCTTGGGATCTTCTTCTTTCTTCTCCTCCTCGCCTTCCGGTGGTGGAGGTGGTGTGAAGATGTCCAGGTTTTCCTCTTCCTTCAATATTTTGCGCACCTCTTCCAATGCGGCTTGGCGCATCGCCTCCTTGCCTTCCACGCTGCTCACGGTTTCCTCGGTTTGCTTGCTGAACAGCAGGATCAGATTGTTGCGGATCAGTGGCATGTGGTGTGTAACGTGTTCGGCTAGCGAGCCATCGGCCATGCGAATGGAAATCTCAAGCTTGAGGTATTTGATGCGACCGGGGCCGCCGAAGTTGACCAGCACGGCGGGTTGCACTTCGGTGTAATGGGGGCCGTGTGGAGGGGCGCTGCCCGAGCCACTGCCAGCGCTTGCGGATGCAAGCGCCTGGTTGGCGGTAGTTGACAGCAGGGCGGCGAACCCCAGTGTTTGAATCAATCGTTTGAGCATGCCTGTCACCCATCGAACAAGAGCGTATTCTGCGTGGAAGCATAGATCATTGCCGTGCCGGTGCCACTTGCATGTGGTACCGGCTTCCTCTAACGTGCGGGGCTGCTCTGTTGGCGGAATAACCCATGCCCATCCCATCTCCTCGACCCTTGTTCGCCTTGATTTTTCTTGCTTGCGCCGGCCTGTTGGGGTTTGGCTACTACCTACAGTATGTGGAGGGGCTGGAGCCCTGCCCGCTGTGCATCACCCAGCGCCTGTTTCTGGCGCTGGTGGGGGTGATTGGCTTGGTGGCCGCCTGTCACGGCCGCGGCCAGCGCGTGTATAGTGGTCTGTTGGGGCTGTCTGCCCTGGCGGGGGGCGGCGTGTCGGCGCGGCATGTTTACATCCAGCATCTGCCACCCGATCAGGTGCCGAGCTGTGGCCCTGGGTTGGACTACATGTTCGCCAACTTTCCGCTGGCGGATGCCTTGAGTCTGTTGCTGCGGGGGGATGGCAATTGCGCCGAGGCGAGCTGGCGCCTGTTGGGCATGAGCATTCCTGAGTGGACGCTGCTGGCGTTTGCCGGCCTCGCGCTGGCGGGGCTATTTCAGGTGTTGCGCGCCAACAAGCAGGCGCCATAAAATCGTCGATAATGCGCTGCATGGTGCCTGACGTCAAGCCGCCGGGCAGTGCGGGCTTGTCAAGGCAAAAAAAGTTGCGCGAATGGGCATTCACCGCTTGTGGTGTGTCACAAGCCCTCGTAACCTGAGCGCAACAACGGGGCACGTGACAAATTTGTATTGCACGTGAATGGTGCGCACAGTTGCGCACCGGTAAAGCATCGCGGCGGGCCGTCAATGGCGGCCTGCCGAAAAGAAGAATGTAAGAAGGTGATGTCATGCTGGAAAACTGCCAGAGCGCCAAGGAACTGTGGGGTGGTGTTGATACCCTGGTGTCACGCTGGCTGGCCGAGCGTCAGGATCTGATCGTTAAGTACTGTGCCATCAGTGGCGTACAGGGCTTTTCCGAGCAGGCCCCCTCCACCATGCAGAGACTGCGCGCCTGCTGCCAGGTGCTGGTGGATTATTTGTCGGCCGGGCACTTCGAGGTATTCGTGCAGCTGATGCGCGAGGCCGAGGAATTCAATGACGGCAGCATCGACGAGGCGCGCCGCTTGTACGCCAAGATCGATGCCACCACCGACCCGATTCTCGACTTCAACGATGTCTACGACACCGAGGAACACGCCGAGGAAGCCATTGAGCGCCTGCCCCAGGAGCTCAACAAGCTGGGCGAGCTGATCGTGTTGCGCTTCAATCTGGAAGATCAGCTGATCAAGGTCGCGCACTCGGTGCACCAGGAAATGGTGGCCTAAGCGCCAAATCAGTGCCAAAAGGCGGTGTTGATCACCGCCTTTTTTGTGCCCGTGATTTGGCGGGCTTCATGCGTCAACGGGTGCTTTGGCATGCGCAGAGCGCCGTGCTCGCGTTGAGGCTCAGCCCAGGGCATCCCGTATGCGGTAGAACAACATGCCCAGCGCCAGGGCCGGGTTGGCCAGCCAGCGCCCGCCGGGCATGGCCCGGTGCTTGACCCGGGCCAGCACATCGAAGCGCTCGGCGCTGCCGGCCATGGCTTCCGCGACCAACCGGGCGGCCAGGTGGGTGGTGCCGAGGCCATGGCCCGAGTAACCCATGGCGTACCAGACATTGCCCGGCAGCCTGCCCACCTGGGGGATGCGGCGCAGGCTGATGCCGATGTCGCCGCCCCACTGGTAGTCGAAGGGGATGTGGGCGATCTGTGGAAATACCCGCGCCAGGGCCGGGCGGAGGGCGGCGCCGATGTCGCGCGGCTGGCGGCCGGAGTAGTTGCACAGGCCGCCGAACAACAATCGCCGATCCGGTGACAGGCGAAAGTAGTCCAACACGGTGTTTTCGTCGGCCACCGCGCTGTCTTTGGGCAGCAGGGCCTGGGCGTGTGCTTCCGTCAATGGTGCGGTGGCCACCAGGTAAGAGCCTGCGGGCAGTACCCGCCCCCGCAGCGGGCGATACAGTCCGCCCAGGTAGGCATTGCAGGCCAGCAACACCGCGCCGGCTCGCACCTGGCCCTGGGCGGTGTGCACGCGCGGGTGCGGGCCGGACTCGATGCGGCTGGCGGCAGACTGCTCGAACAGCCGGGCGCCCAGTTGCTCGGCCAGGTGTGCCTCGCCCAGGCACAGCTTGAGCGGGTGCAGGTGGCCGGAGCCCTCGCTGTAGAGGCCGCCGATATAGCGCCGGCTGGCGACGAACTGCTGCATCTCGCCGGCCTGTACCAGACGCAGCGGATGGGGGTAGCCATGCCGCGCCAGGGCCTCGGCCTGGGCGGCCAGCCCGGCCAGCTGGCGTGGGCGCAGGGCGGCGCTGAGGTGGCCCCATTTCAGCTCGCAGTCGATGCCGTGCTGCTCGATGCGCTGGCGCACGATATCCACCGCCTCGAAGCCCATCCGCCAGGCGATGTCACCTGCTGTGCGTCCCAGTTCTTCGCCGATCTTGTCCTCGCCGCCGATGCCGACGATCAGCTGGCCGCCGTTGCGGCCGCTGGCGCCCCAGCCGATGCGGCGACCCTCCAGTAAGACCACGCTGAAGCCGCGCTGGCGCAGCTCGATGGCGGCATTGAGGCCGGTAAAGCCGCCGCCGACGATGCACACATCCGCCTCGATGTCGCCTTGCAGTGGCGCGCGCGGCGCGCCCACCGGCGCGGTGGCGGCATACCAGGAGGGGGCGTGTTCGCGGTTTTCCGCCATGGGGGGCTCCCGGGGCTCAGGGGGTGTTGCGGCGGGCTTCGCGCCGCAGCAGCCACCAGGCCAGCAAGCCCCCCAACAGCACGGTGCCGATCAGCAGGGTGGCGAGGGCGTTGATCTTGGGGCTCAGCCCCAGCCGCACGCTGGACAGCACCACCATCGGCAGGGTGGTGGAGGAGGGGCCCGAAACGAAACTGGCCACCACCACGTCGTCCAGCGACAGGGTGAAGGCCAGTAGCCAGCCCGCCGCCAGGGCCGGGGCGATGATGGGCAGGGTGATGTCCAGGAAGACCCGGGGCCGGCTGGCGCCGAGGTCCATGGCGGCTTCTTCTAGCCGGCGATCGGTGTCCCGCAGGCGCGAGGCCACCACCACCGCCACATAGGCGCCGCAGATGGTGGTGTGGGCGATCATGATGGTCAGCATGCTGCGGCCCTGGGGCCAGCCCAGGGCGGCCTCCAGGCTGACGAACAGCAACAGCAGCGAGAGGCCGGTGATGACTTCGGGCATCACCAGCGGCGCGGTGATCATGGCGGCGAACAGCTGGCGCCCGGGGAAGGCTTGCAGGCGGGTCAGCACCAGGGCGGCCAGGGTGCCCAGCAGCACGGCGCCGGTGGCCGCGCCGGTGGCGATGCGCAGGCTGGTCCACAAGGCCCCCATCATCTGCTGGTCGCGAAACAGCTCGGCATACCACTTGCACGAGAAGCCCGACCACACCGTCACCAGCTTGGACTCGTTGAAGGAATAGACCACCAACAGCAACATCGGGGCGTAGAGAAAGCAGAAACCGGCCGCCAGCAGCAGGCGCGAGAGCAGCGATGGCCCCTTCATGGCGTGCCCTCAAGCTCGCGCTGTTGCTGGCGATGGAACAGCACCATGGGGAGCAGCAGCAGGGCCAACATCAGCACGGCGGTGGCGGAGGCCACCGGCCAGTCGCGGTTGTTGAAGAAATCCTGCCAGATCAGCTTGCCGATCATCAGCGTGCCCGGCCCGCCCAGTAGCTCGGGGATGACGTACTCCCCCATGGCGGGGATGAACACCAGCATGCAGCCCGCGATGATGCCGGGCACGGAGAGCGGCAGGGTGATGCTGAGGAAGCGGCGCAGTGGTCGCGCGCCCAGGTCACCGGCGGCCTCCAGCAGGCGTGGATCAAGTTTGACCAGGGTGGCATACAACGGCAGCACCATGAAGGGCAGGTACGCATAGACAATGCCGATGAACACCGCTGTATCGGTGTAGAGCATCGCCAGCGGCTGCTCGATCAGCCCCAGTTTGAGCAGCAGGCTATTCATAAGACCGCTGGGCTTGAGAATGGCGATCCAGGCGTAGATGCGGATCAGGAATGAGGTCCATGAGGGCAGGATCACCAGCAGCAGGCACAGGTTGCGTGACGCCGGGGGCAACCGGGCGATGCAGTAGGCCATGGGGTAGCCCACCAGCAGGCACAGCAAGGTGGCGATGGCGGCGATGCGCAGGGAGCTGAGTATGCCCCGCAGATAGAGCGGGTCTTGCAGCAACAGCTGGTAATTGCCCAGGTGCAGGTTCAGGCTTGGGCGCCCGTCCACCCATTGCAGCAGGTCGGTGACGGGGGGCATGGCCACGGTCATCTGCCCCAGGCTGATCTTCAGCACCAGGGCGAAGGGGGCGGCGAAAAACAGCAGCAGCCAGAAGAAGGGCGGGGCGATGACCCACCAGCGGCGTCGGCTAGGGCGCGGGCTACTCATCTCAATCCACCAGCACCACGCCGGCGTCGCCGTCCCAGTGCACCCATACCTGGTCGTTCCAGGTCAGGCGCTCGCTGGCCCAGCGCTCCGCGTTCAGGCTGGCGGCGCGCATGATCTGGCCGCTCTCCAGTCGAACGTGATAGACGGAATGGCTGCCAAAATAGGCGATGTCGATGATCTCGCCGATGGCGCGGTTGTGGGGTTGATCCGGGGGCGTCTTGCTGAGGCGCAGTTTTTCCGGGCGGATGGCGTAAGCCACCGCCATGCCAGCAAAGCCGCTCACACCGTGACCGACGAAGATGGGGGCAGGCAGTGCCGGGCAATGCAGGGTGACGTGATCCCGGGCCTCCTCGGCGATGCTGCCCTCGAACAGGTTCACATCGCCAATGAAGCTGGCGGTGAAGCGGCCATTGGGTTGCTCGTAGAGTTCGGCCGGGGTGCCCACCTGGATGATCTGGCCGCGATCCATCACCGCGATGCGGTGGGCCATGGTCATGGCCTCTTCCTGGTCGTGGGTGACCATCAGGCAGGTGACGCCTAACCGCTCGATGATGTTGACGATCTCCAGCTGCATCTGGCCGCGCAGCTGTTTGTCCAACGCGCCCATGGGCTCGTCGAGCAGCAGCAGTTTGGGGTGTTTGGCCAGGCTGCGGGCCAGCGCCACGCGCTGTTGCTGGCCGCCCGAGAGCTGTTGCGGCTTGCGCTTGGCGTAGGGCTCCATCTGCACCAGGCGCAGCATCTCGGCTACGCGCGCGCCTATTTCGCCCTTGCCCAGGCCCTCCTGCACCAGGCCATAGCCGATGTTCTGCTCCACCGTCATATGCGGGAACAGGGCGTAGGACTGGAACATCATGTTGACCGGGCGCCGGTAGGGAGGCAGGGTGCCCAAGGGCTGCCCATCCAGCAGGATCTGGCCGGCATCGGCTTGCTCGAAGCCGGCAATTAGCCGCAGCAAAGTGGATTTACCGCAGCCGGACGCCCCCAGCAAGGCGAAGATTTCACCGCGCTTTACGTCGAGGCTGACATCATCCACGGCCGCGAAGGTGCCGAAGGTTTTGCGCAGACCCTGTAGGCAGACGTAGTGGTTGTCGTCGCTCATGGCGCGTCCCGTCATCACATTGGCTACATTCTGCCCGCGCGCATGCCGTGCTGCAAAGTCCAAAAACAGCAACGGCCTCCGAAGAGGCCGCTCTGTCAAGCAATGAGCCGTCTGGCGCTTACTTGCTCTTGTCGGTCATGTACTTGATGGCCGCCTTGATTTCATCGTCGGAACAGGTGGCGCAGGTGCCCTTGGGAGGCATGGCCTTAAAGCCGCCGAGGGCATGCGTGAGCAGTGTATCCATGCCTTGGCTGATACGCGGGGCCCAGGCAGCGGCATCGCCAACTTTGGGCGCGCCCATTACGCCAGTGCCGTGACAGGCAGTACAGGCGGTGTTGAACACTTCTTCACCACTGCGCTTGCCACCGCCAGCCGGTGCGGCGGCGGCACAGGCGGCGTCACCTTCCAGGCACACCTGGCCTACGGGCTTGATACGCTCGGCAATCGCTTTTTCCTCGTCGGTCAGCGCCTGAGCCGAGGTGACGGCCATGAAAGTAATGGCGGCTGCGCCCAGCCAGCGAGCGAATTGACCTGCGGTACGCTTCACGTTGACACCCCTGATAAATGGTTGAGGACGGCATGCCCCCATTGGATCGCCGGGCATTATACCCGCATTCTGGCAGGAATAAACCGCTCTGGCGATGGTGGATTATTGACCAAGCGCAAGCCTTGGCGCCGTTCAGGGCATCAAGGCACTGGCGCCAAAACGCGTTTCGATGGCATCCAGCATCATTTGCACCGACAGCATCACCAGCACCATGGCCATTAAACGTTGTGCAGCTTCCAGGCCGCGCTCCCCGAGCAGCCGGTAGAGATAAGTCGAGGCCAGCAGGATGGCGGCAGTCAGCGCCCAGGCCAGGGTGGTGGCAATCAGCAGTGACAGGCGATTGTCGGGGTAGCCGTGGCTCATCAGCATCAGCACGGCCAAGGCCGAGGGGCCGGCGATGGCGGGGGTGGCCAGGGGCACCACCAGCGGTTCGCGCTCGCTATTGTCGCCGAACAGCCCATTGGCGGGTGGGAAAATCATCCTCAGTGCCACCAGGAACAGAATGATCGCACCGGCGATGCTCACCGCTTCCTGGCTCAGTCGCAAGGTGTTCAGCAGGCCCTTTCCTGCGAACAGGAACAGGAGAAGAAAACCGTAGGCGATCAGCATTTCGCGCCCGATGACCCGCCAGCGGCGTTCTTCGGGCACGTGCTTGAGGGTCGCCAGGAACAAGGGCATGTTCCCCAGGGGGTCCATCACCAGGAGCAGGACAAGTGTGCTGGCGATGATCTCCATGGCGTGCCCTCAGTGGGTGGTTTTCAGCTCAGTCCAGGCCCGGGTGCGGGCGCGCTCTTGTTCGGGAGGCAGTGGCAGCAACATATAAAGTTTGGCCGCTGTTTCCGCTTTGGGATACACGCCGGGGTTTTTGATGATGTCAGGGTTTATCTGTGGCGCAGAGGCTGGGACCGGGTTGGCATAGCTGACATGGTTGCTGATGGAGGCCATCACTTCCGGGCGCATGATGTAGTTGATGAACGCGTGGGCATTCTCGGGATGTTTGGCATCCTTGGGGATCACCATCATATCGATCCACAGCGAGGCGCCCTCACGCGGGATGACATAGCTCACTTCCACGCCATTGCCCGCCTCGGCGGCGCGGTCGGCCGCTTGCAGAATGTCACCCGAATAACCCAGTACCAGACACACATCGCCGTTGGCGAGGTCATTGATGTACTGTGAAGAGTGGAAGTAGCGCACATGTGGGCGAATCTGCTTCAGCAGCGCCATGGCGGCATCGGTCTCGGCACCCGCGGTGAATGCGTTGGGGTTGCCGCCCAGATAGTGCAGGGCTGCGGGTATCACCTCTTCCGGCGTGTCCAGCAATGCGATGCCGCAGCTAGCAAGTTTTTCAGCATTTTTGGGGTCGAAAAGTAGTGCCCAGGAATCGAGCGGCGCGTTTTCGCCCAGGGCGGCCTTCACCTTGGCGGTATTGAAGCCTAGTGCGGTGGTGCCCCACATATAGGGCACGCCGTGCCGGTTGCGGTCGTCCAAGTCGGCAATTCTGGACATCAGTACGGGGTCGAGCTGAGCGTAATTACTCAGCTGCGTGCGGTCGAGGGGCTGGAAGGCGCCGGCCTGGATTTGGCGCGACATGAAGTGCAGCGAGGGCACCACTACGTCATAGCCGGTGTTGCCGGCCAGCAGCTTGGCCTCTACCACCTCGTTGTTGTCGAACACGTCATATACCACCTTTATACCGGTGTCTCGCTCAAAATTGGCGATCGTGTCCTCGGCAATATAATCCGACCAGTTGTAGACGTGCACCACGTTGTCATCTTCGGAGGTACAGGACAACACACCCGCGAGGGCACAAGCCAATAAGCCCCATTGCATCGCCTTCACGTATCGGACTCCCCAACAAAAAAAGTGAATCAACACGTTCATCTTAGTCGTGATCAGGCCGGTGGGGAATGGCTGCTGATTATTTGCACAATTGGGAGGCTTCCACTAGCCTCAGAAATGGTCCGTGAGTTGTGCCGTATAACCGCAAAGGTAGCGGTGGCTGTTGGATATGCCCCTTCGCGCTGGCATTGACCTGAGGAGGGCGTCATGGCGCTGCCAGAGGGTGAGCGGACCTTGGCCGCAAGCGCGGATAGGTAACGGCTGGGTCTCGCGCAATCCTTGGCCCAACTGCATGGAGGACGCGTATGGATAGTCAATCGGGCAATTTCCGTCGACGCTTGCTTGGCATGAGCCTATTCGGCAGTGGTGCGGCTTTGTTAATACTGCTGATCGCCCTGGGCTCGGGACTGTTGCTGCAGCGAGACATGGAACAAGAGATTGTGGCCAGCAGCGCGCTGCGCAATCACCTGGAGGGCGACATGATGCATGACGCCCTCAACTCGGATGTACTGGCGGCGCTATTGACGGCGGCTCAGCAGCGTGGCGATGAAGCTGAGGGCATTCGCAACGATGTGGCAGAGCATGCAGGCTGGTTTCGCCGCACCATTGAAGACAATCGCAAACTTCCCTTGAGCCCGGAGATCAAAGCGGCCATCGAAGAGGTGAGGCCGGCCCTGGAAGCCTATATTGAGGCGGCGGAGCAAATTACCGAGCTGGCGTTCAGCGCCCCCGAGCGCGCCAACGCGATGATGCCCATGTTTAAACAGCGCTTTGAAGAGCTGGAATCGCGCAACGAAAAACTCAGTGACCTGATTCAGGCATCGCTGACCGACAGTGAGCAGGCTTTGGCCGGTAGTCAAACTTTCTGGCGCACGGTCATGATCCTGGTGGGTGTGGCCGGTTGTGGCGCGGGGCTTTATACCGGGGCAAAATTGGCGGCGGAAGTGCAGAACCGCATCGGGGGTGATCCTGATTACGCCTGTGACGTCGTCAATCGTGTGGCCAGCGGCGATCTCGCAACACCGGTGCATGTGGCGGCGGGTGGCGAGTCCAGTCTGCTAGCCGCGATCTCCCGCATGCAACAAAATCTGAGTGGCGTTATCGAGTATACGCAGCGCTCATTGAACACCGCGCTGCCCGACATGCTGCATGCCGCAGAGGAAACCTGCGGCAGCATGTTGCGGCAGAGTGAGGAAAACCGTGAGGTCAGGCAGGCCACCCAGTTGATGCTGGCCCGTATAGCCGACGTGTCCGATCGTGCAGGGCAGACGGCCGTGGCCAGCCAACAGGCAGAGGCCGAGGTGCTGCGTGGTGAGCAGATAGTGCGCCAAGCGATGGTGATCAACCGCGAGCTGGCGGCTCACATGGGAAATGCCGCCGATGTGGTGCGTGCGCTGAATGAGGGAACCAGCCAGATCGGACAATTTCTGGAGGTGATTCGCACCATTGCCGAGCAGACCAACTTGCTGGCGCTCAATGCGGCCATTGAGGCAGCGCGCGCCGGCGACCAAGGGCGCGGCTTCGCCGTGGTGGCGGATGAGGTGCGCACCCTGGCCCAACGCACCCACCATTCCACGATGGAAATCGAGGACATCATCAGTCGCTTGTCTGATAGTGCGCGCCAAGCGGTGAAAGTGATCGAGACCGGGCAGGATCTGGCCGAGAGCACCGTGCAAGAGGTATCGCGCTCAGGTGAGGCCCTGCAGGGCATCGCTTCCGCGGTCGGGCAGATCCAGCAGATGGCTCGGCAGATCGCAGATGCTGCTGGCGAGCACGACAGGCTGGCGCGCGAAGTGGATCTCCACGTGCAGGATGCCCAGCAGCTGGCCGAGCGCGCGCGGGATGCTGGCGAGCGCACGGTTGAGCGCAGCCACGGCGTGGAACATGTGGTCAATCAGCTATCAAAAATGCTGGCGGGCTAGTGCTGCGCATCAGCGCAACGCCCGGCAAGCCGCTCATAGCAGCGCCTGTAGCATGTAGATTGGCGTGCTAAAGGCGCTATTCAGGTGTTTTACTGCACGCTGCCAACGACATCATTGTCATTGTGGGCATCAGTCTGCGGATTGGCCTCGGCATCATCGCAACTTGGTGCTTTCGTCGCCGTTCAGCCTTCAGCCTCCCGGGGGGCTGGCCCAGACGGAGGCGGCTGGGCAGTAGCTTAGCCGGTGAAGTCTTGGTTCAGCTCGCCGAGCGCTTCGGGCTGGTTCTTGAAGGCGCGGGCAAAGATGTCGCGGTTCCTCGCCATGAAAATGCCGAGATCCTCCGCCTGCTTTTCGCCCAGGCTGGGGTCGGCTTTTTGCAGTACATCGGCCAGCAGCTCGGCCAGCTCCAGCATCTTGTCGTGGCGGTCGGCTTCGGCTTTATCCATGAACAGGCGCTCCGGATCCCGGCTGCTGCGGTATACCACTTCGACGGCCATTCATCACCTCATCTGCCTTCATATTGGCGGGTTTGTTGCTGTATGAATTTACAGTATATGAGCTTGGGCGGCTTTGCGCCAGCCCTGTATTCACCCGCGCTGTAAACGCTGCCCAGTGCGGGTCGTGGCGATGTCGAGCACAAGCGCCATGGCGATGCCGGTGGCGTAGCAGGCCAGATCGCTCCACAAGAAGCCGCGCCCCAGGATCAGCGCGCCCAGCCAGTGTTGTCGCAGGTCATCCAGCCAAGGGGGGTGATAACGCTGGCTAAATTCAATGCTGTAGCTGAACAAAAGGGCGAGTAACGCGCTGTGAGATACGCCGGTTTCAGCCAGTAGCAGCCGCACAGCGAAGTAGACCATCGCCGCCCACAGGGTATCCCCCGCGTACAGGGCGATGGCGTCGGGAAGGTGAGGGGCGTAGTGGCGGGAGGCCAGGCCGGCGGCGATGCTGATGAGTGTGAGCAGCAGGTAATGGATGCGTTTCATGCCCCCAGCATAGCGATGAATAGCGTGAGCGAAAAGCTGAGCCGGGGCGCTTGCCGCTGAATTCGCCCATTGGGGTGAGGTGGTGGTGGCGGGGCTGATTTATAGTCGGCATAATTTAAAATCTTTGATTCTGGTCAAGTCGGCTTGACCTTATGGTGGTGCACACTTTTCACCGCCCAACGTACTCTGGAGTTTCGCACGTGTCCGACACCTCTCCCTCCCAGCCTCGCAAGCTCAAAGACGTCACCCAGTGGGACATCGAAACCGATGTGGCCATTGTCGGCTTTGGTGGCGCGGGGGCCTCTGCCGCCATCGAAGCTGCCGAGGCCGGTGCCCAGGTGAGCATCTTTGAGCTGGCCAGCGCCAGCGGTGGCTCCACTGCCATGTCCTCCGCCGAGATCTACATGGGCGGTAACGGCGGCACCGAGCCCCAGCGCGCCACCGGCTTTGAAGATCGCACCGAGGACATGTTCAACTACCTGATGGCGGCCCAGGGCGAGCTGGCGGACGAGGCCAAGATCCGCCTCTACTGCGACAGCAGCCTGGAGCACTACCAGTGGCTGACGCAGAAGATCGGCATTCCCTACAAGAACTCCTTCCACAAGGAGCGCGCCATCATGGCGCTGACCGATGACTGCCTGCTCTACACCGGCAACGAGAAGGCCTGGCCCTTCAACGAGATCGCCAAGCCCTGCCCGCGCGGCCACAACATTCAGGTGGAGGGCGACAACGGCGGCCCCTTCCTGATGAAGGCGCTGACCGAGAAGGTCGACAGCCTGGGGGTGAGAACCCATTACGATGCCCGCGCGTTGACCCTGATCGTGGATGAAAACAACGAGGTGCACGGCCTGGTGGTGCGCATCGACATGCAGGAAAAAACCGTGCGCGCCCGCAAGGGGGTGATCCTGTGTGCCGGTGGCTTCGTGATGAACGAGGCGATGGTGAAGAAGTACGCCCCCAAGCTGCTGCGCTGCAACGCGCCGATCGGCAACCCGGGTGACACCGGCACCGGCATCATGATGGGCATGAGCGTGGGCGCGGCGGCCATCAACATGAATGAGGGCTTCGTCTCCCTGCCGTTCTACCCACCGGCCAACATGACCCACGGCATCCTGGTCAACAGCCAGGCCCAGCGCTTCATCAACGAAGACTGCTATCACGGGCGGGTGGGCGCCTACCTGCTGCAGCAGCTGGGCGACCGGGTCTACATGGTGTTCAGTGCCGAGGGCTTCGAACAGCCGATGTTCCTGGGCGCCGACATCGCCGGCACCGGTGAGACCGTCGAGGAGCTGGCGGAGGAACTCAAGCTGGATGCGGACATGCTCAAGCACACCATCGAGCACTACAACCGCTGCTGTGAACAGGGCAACGACCCGCTGTTCCACAAGGCCGCCGAGTACCTGGTGCCCATCACTGCCCCCTATGCGGCGCTGGACGTGACCCCTGGCCGGGGTGCCTTCTTCCCCTATTTCACCCTGGGCGGGCTGGATACCTTGCCCAGCGGCGAGGTGCTCACCCCCGAGCGCAAGGTGATCAAGGGTCTGTATGCCGCCGGTCGCACCGCCTGCGGCTTGCCGCGCACCGGCGCCGGCTACGCCAGTGGCATGTCGGTGGGCGACGCCACCTTCTTCGGCCGCCAGGCGGGCAAGAACGTCGCGTCGCAAGCCTCCCGCTGAGGCGCACGCCGGCCGGGGTGCGGTGCTTCATCCCGGTACGGCTTGATCCTTTCGCGCATCCCCTGCAAAGTGGTCACCATCACTAGCAGGGGAACTCACCACCATGACCACGCTGTTCACCCCACTCCCACTGGGCGCGCTCACGCTGCCCAATCGCATCCTGATGGCACCGCTCACTCGCTGCCGCACCGAGGGTGGTCATGTGCCCACCCCGCTCATGGCGGAGCACTACGCCCAGCGCGCCAGTGCCGGCCTGATCATCGCCGAGGCCACCATGGTGATGGCGGGCAATTCCGCCTTCTGGCAGGAGCCCGGCATCTACAATCAGGCGCAAATTGACGGCTGGAAGCGCGTCACCGATGCGGTGCATGCGGCCGGCGGGCGCATCTTCCTGCAGATCTGGCACGGTGGCCGGGCCTGCCATCCGCTGCTCAACGACGGCGCCCAGCCGGTGGCGCCCAGTCCCCTGGCGATTCGCAACGACGATGTGCGCACCCCGGCCGGCAAGCAACCCTATGTGCTGCCGCGAGAGCTGCGCGACGACGAGCTGCCGGGCATCGTCGAAGGCTTCCGCCAGGCGGCCGAAAACGCCAAGCTGGCGGGCTTCGACGGCGTCGAGGTGCACGCCGCCAACGGCTATCTGCTGGATGCCTTCCTGCGGGATGGCAGCAACCGGCGCAGCGGCCCCTACGGTGGCCCGCTGGAGCATCGCGCGCGCCTGTTGTGCGAAGTACTGGAGGCCTGCATCGGTGTGTGGGGAGCGGGCCGGGTGGGGGTGCGGCTTTCGCCTCTCAACGGCTTCAACGACATGGTCGACAGCGACCCCATCGGCTTGATCACCTGGCTGGCCACCCGCCTGAACGATTTTGCCCTGGCCTATCTGCATGTGATGCGCGGGGATTTCTTCCGCCAGCAGCAGGGCGATGTGATGACGCCGGCGCGTGAGCACTACCGGGGCGTGTTGATCGGCAACATGGGCTACAGCGCCGAGGAGGCCGCCGCGGCGGTGGCCGAGGGCCGGGTGGACGCGGTGGCCTTCGGCATGGGCTTCCTGGCCAACCCGGACCTGCCCGCGCGCATCCAGGCCAACGCCGCCTGGAACGCCCCGCGCACCGAGCTGCTCTACACGCCGGGGCCTGAGGGCTATAACGACTATCCGCGGCTGGCACCCTGAGTGCCCGAGCTGTATCGCATCGAGCAAAAAGCAAGGAATCTCCCGTGAAGGATGGCACAGCTATGGATATCGCGTGGTTTGACGATGTGGACGTCGGGTACGAGATGGTGGGTGAATATCATGACGTTGATGAGCAGGAAATCATCGAATTCGCACGCAGCTGGGATCCGATGCCCTTCCATGTGGACAAGGCGCAGGCATTAAATTCATCTTACGGTGGGCTTATTGCCTCGGGCGGGCACAACTACGCCATTTACCTGAAGTTGTGTCATAAACAACGTCCAAAGCTGGCTGTCATCGCCGCACTGACCACGCAAGACATGAGCTTTCCCCATCCGATTCGGCCGGGGGATCGCTTGAAATTGCGTGGTGTGTGCCTGTCTAGGCGCGAATCTCGCTCAAAGCCCGATCGCGGTATCGTGGAGATCCGCAGCGAAGTGACCAATCAGAACGGCGTTGTCGTGCTCCAGCTTACACAGTCGATCATGCTGGCGAAGCGGGGCAGCGGTCATTCGGCGGTATTTTCCATGGCTTGAGTGTTTGTGCTGGCGATCAGTGCACAACATCACGCCGGCGGGGATGCCGGGGCAAACCGAGGGCACCTGCCGCCGCCAGCACCAGCAACAGGCTGGAGGCCCACAGGCAGGCCGTCAGCCCCAGCGTGCCGAACAGCCAGCCGGATAGCAGCGTGCCCAGCAGCCGGCCCAGGGCGTTGGCCATGTAGTAGAAGCCCACGTCCATCGACACGCCGTCCTGCCGGGCATAGCTGACGATCAGATAGCTGTGCACGGCGGAGTTCACCGCGAACAGCGCACCGAACAGCAGCAGCCCACCCAGCAGCACCGCCTGCGGCGCCAGGGGCATGGCCAGGGCGATGGCGGCGGGCACCAGCACCAAGGGCAGGGCCCAGAGCAACGCGTCGCGGCCGTCCGGGGTGCGGCCGCTGCGGGGGTGGGTGAGGCGCGGGGCCAGGGCCTGGATGGCGCCGTAGCCGATGATCCAGCAGGCCAGAAATCCGCCCACCGCCCAGTGATCCCAACCGAACTGCTGGCTGAGATAGACCGGCAGCGCCACCACGAACCACACGTCCCGGGCGCCGAACAGGCACAGCCGGGCGCCGGCGAGGAGGTTGACCGGCCGGCTGCTGGAAAACAGCTCGCGGAATTTGGGTTTGGCCTTGGCCCGGCCCAGATCGCGCTTCAGCAGCACCAGACTCAGCAGCCAGACCCCGGCCAGGGCGGCGGCCATGGCCTGTACCGCGCCGCCGAAGCCCAGGCCGGCCAGCAGCGCGCCGCCGAGGAAGAATCCGGCCCCCTTCAGCGCGTTTTTCGAGCCGGTCAGCAGCGCCACCCAGCGGTACAGGGTGCCCTGGGCATCGGCCGGCAGCAGCAGCTTCAGGCTGCTCTTGGCGCTCATCTTGTTGAGGTCTTTGGCGATCCCCGACAGGGCTTGGGCCGCCATCACCCAGGTCACACTGAGGCTGGGGGCGGTGAGCATCAGCAGTGCCAGCACCTGCAGGCCCAGGCCCAGGTGCATGGTGCGGTTGAGGCCGATGCGGGCGCCTAGCCAGCCCCCCAGCAGGTTGGTGACCACGCCGAACAGCTCGTAGAACAGGAACAGCAGGGCGATCTGCAACGGCGCATAGCCCAGCTGGTGGAAGTGCAGCACCACCAGCATGCGCAGGGCGCCATCGGTGAGGGTGAAGGCCCAGTAGTTGCCGGTGACCACCAGATACTGGCGCAACCCGGCATCGGCCAACAGGGCCTTCATACCTGGCCCACCAGCCGCGCCAACTCGGCGGTGCGGCAGGCGTAGCCCCACTCGTTGTCGTACCACACGTAGAGCTTGAGCTGGGTGCCGTTCACCACCAGGGTGGACAGCGCATCGACGATACCGGAGCGGGCATCGCCACGGTAGTCGATGGAGACCAGCGGCCGCTCCTCGTAGCCGAGGATGCCCGCCAGTTCGCCCTCGGCGGCGGCCTTCAGCAGGCCGTTGACCTCCTCCACCGTGGTGGCGCGCTCCAGCTCGAACACGCAGTCGGTGAGGGAGGCGTTGGCCAGTGGCACCCGCACCGCGTGGCCGTTGAGGCGGCCTTTGAGCGCGGGGAAGATCTCGGTGATGGCGGTGGCGGAGCCTGTGGTGGTGGGGATCAGGCTCATGCCGCAGGCCCGGGCCCGGCGCAGATCCTTGTGCGGGGCGTCGAGGATGGTCTGGGTGTTGGTGAGGTCGTGGATGGTGGTGATGCTGCCGTGGCGGATGCCCAGCGCTTCGTGGATCACCTTCACCACCGGCGCCAGGCTGTTGGTGGTGCAGGAGGCGGCGGTGACAATGCGGTGTTGCGCGGGGTCAAATAGCTGCTGGTTGACGCCCATCACCACATTCAGCACGCCGGGCTCCTTCACCGGGGCGGTCACCACCACGCGTTTCACGCCCTGCTCCAGATAGGCCTGCAGCAGGGTCGTCTTGCGCATCACGCCGGAGGCCTCGATCACCAGGTCGCAGCCGGACCAGTCGCTGTCGCCAATGGCCTTGTTGCGGCTGGTGCTGATGCGCCGCTGGCCGACCCAGATGGCGTCGCCCTCGGCCCGCGCTTCATGGGCCCAGCGGCCTTGCACCGAGTCGAAGTTGAGCAGGTGTGCCAGGGTGGCGGCGTCGCCGGCGGGGTCGTTGATGTGCACGAACTCCACCTCGGGCCAATCCCAGGCCGCGCGCAGGGTGAGGCGTCCCATGCGGCCGAAGCCATTGATGCCGATCTTGATGCTCATGTTGGCGTGCTCCGTGGTTGATGGCCCGGGCGATCCTGCATGTGCTGCAGCCGGGCCCGGGGGGCGTCGATCAGTGTCTTGCTGTGGGCCAGGGTGATGCCGAGTAACTCGGTCACCCATTCGGGCAACTGAGGATGGGGACGGTAGTGCACCCATTGGCCGCGCCGTTGGTCCTGCAGCAGGCCCAGCTGGCGCAACTGGGCCAGCTGGCGGGAGATGGTGGGTTGGGGCTGTTGCAGGGCGTGGATCAGTTCCCCCACGCACAGCTCGCCCTCGGCCAGGATCAGCAACACCAGCTGCAGGCGGGTGTCGTCCCCCAGGCATTTGAACAGCGCCTGGGGCGAGAGGGGCGGTGGCGCGCTGGCCTGCTGGCGCTTGAGCATGAGGAGCAGCTTGATGCGCTCGGCCAAGGCCAGCAGTGTTTTGCCGAATGCGTCGGGACCCCGGGCGCGCTTGGGGTCGGGCAAATCCCACGCCAGGTATTCGGTGGCGCCGGGCAGGCCTTGGCACTCCTGGCGGGCCTTGTCGCACAGGGTGATCAGCAGGTCGAAGCGCTGGCCCTGGAAGGCCTCGACTGGTTTGCTGTACAGCCCTGTGCTGTCGATGCCGAACTGGGCCAGGGCCTGCAAGGCGCGGGGATCAACGCCCTCGGGCTGGGTGCCGGCGCTGTGCACCTCAAAATCGCCCCCGCCCTGCTGGCGCAGCAGGGCCTCGGCCATCTGAGAGCGCGCCGCGTTGCCGGTGCAGAGAAATAGTACGCGCAGCGCCATGGGATATATATTCAAAATTTAGAATATATATTTTTACGAATATGCTGGCTAAGTCAACTCTTTCGGGGAGGGCGCATGGCGCGGGTAGGTTTGCGTCGATCCGTGCCAGCCTGAGTTAGTCCTGTGGGTGCTGGCGCCGGGCGGCGCCGAGGCCCAGCAGTCCGGCGAGCAGCAGCACACAGCTGGCGGGTTCTGGCACGCGGTTGCCGCTGTCTGTGGTGGGCGAGCTGGTGGGGGTGCCAATCGGGCCCAGGTTCTGGAAGGTGACGTAGGCCCAGCCCTCGCTATTGCTGATCACACCGCGGCCGCCGAGGCCGATTTCGTTGGTGATGCTGCCGAAGCCCCCCGAAGCCGCTTCCAGCGTGTAGCGACTGCCATCCTGGGCAAGTTGTTGCGTCAGGGTGAAGGCCGCACCGTTGGACTCCCAGCGCTGGTACAGCGTGTTGAAGCTGTAGCTGGTGGGGATCATGCCGTTGAAGCCGACGAAGGAATACTCCTGGCCGTTGCTGTACTGGCCGAAGAAGGTGGTGCTTTGAAAGCCGATGTCGGCCGGGATGGCGCCGTAGGTGTTGAAAAAGTCACGGATTGCCACTGCAGCGGCATCGGCGCCGCTGGCGTCGCCCATGAAGGTGGGTTGGCTGCTGCTGAAATCCTGGTAATAAGCGTTGCTGTCATACCAGCGCACGTTCCAGTGGATGCCGCCGAATTCGAGGTTGTCTATCCCGGCGATCTGGGTACTGCCGCGAATCGTATCGGTGAATAGGGTGGGTAGGGCAAGGGCTGATTGTGCCGCCAGCAAACTGGCGCACATGAGGCTTAGCTTTTTCATCTTTCCGCTCCTTCAGTGAAGGTCCCCATGCCCTGCTGCGCAACACTCCGCTAACAGGCTAGGTGGATGTGGCTTAATGGAGCGGATTTGACCATGAATTACTTAAGGGTTTCTTAAACGTTCATGCTGGGGAAACTTTAGTGTGGAGAGGTCCTTCAGGGGGCGGCAGAGGCTCCTTAGGGGAGAAATATCGGCGCGTCGCCCAGCAGGCTGCTCCTGGGGGGCGCTTTGCCTGGGGTGCCAGCAAGCTTCAGACGGATCAGTCGCTGGCAGGCTAAGGAACCTCTGAATAAGCCCCTGAAGGCGCGCTGACGTCGTTGAAATCATCGCCTTGATGGATTTATTCAGAGGTTCCCTAACAGCGCGCGCCCGGTGCGCCAACATATACGAACGCCTCCGGGTGCTGTGTTCAATGTCGTCAGCTTTTGGGGAGTGAGCGGGTGCGGCCGCGCTCGTCGATGGCGACGAACACGAAGATGCCATCGGTGACCTTCTGGCGCTCCTGGGTACCGGGGTTGGTGACCCAGGCTTCCACCAGGATCTGGATCGAGCTGCGCCCTACGGTCAGCACCTCGGTGTAGCAGCTCACCACTGCGCCCACCTTTACCGGCAGCATAAAACTCATGTTGTCGATGGCCACCGTGGCCACGCGGCCCTGGGCGATGCGCATGGCGGCCACCGCGCCGGCCAAATCCATTTGCGACACCAGCCAGCCGCCGAAGATGTCGCCGTGGAAGTTGGTGTCCTTCGGCATGGCGACCGTCTGCAGGGAAAGCTCACCACTGGGGCCGGGAATTTCGTCGATCTCGCTCATAAAACACCTTGAGGTCGCAGGGGGGAGGGCGCGCGTGATTACTCCAATTTGCCGGGCAGCCAGGTGGCCAACTCCGGCCACGCGGCCAGCAGACCCAGCAAGCTTAGCTGAATCAGGATGAAAGGCACCACACCCTTATAGATGGCAATGGTGGGAAAAGTGGCAGGCGCCACCCCGCGTAGGTAAAACAACGCAAAACCAAACGGTGGCGTGAGAAAGGAGGTCTGCAGGTTGAGGGCGATCATGATGCCCAGCCAGATCGGGTCCAGCCCCATGGCCAGCAGTACCGGGGCGACGATGGGCACCACCACGAAGCAGATCTCGATGAAATCGAGAATGAAACCCAGCAGGAAGATCACCAGCATCACCACCAGGGTGGCGCCGACCATGCCGCCGGGGATCTGGTCAAACAGGTGGTGTACCAGCTCCTCACCGCCGAAGCCGCGAAATACCAGCGAGAAGATCGCCGCACCGATCAGGATCAGGAACACCATGGCGGTGATTTCGGCGGTGTTGCGGCACACCTCCGCCAGGCGCGCCAAGCTGAGCTGGCGCTTGGCCAGCGCCATCAGGCCCGCGCCGAAGGCTCCCACCCCGGCTGCCTCGGTGGGCGTGGCGGTGCCGGTGAGGATGGAACCCAGTACCAGGCCGATCAGCAACACCGGTGGCAGCAGCCCGCCCAGCACCTGCGCCCAGGGTATGTGCTCGTCACCCTCGCGGCCGGGGGGCATCTGCTCGGGTCGCAGCCTGGCATAGACGAACAGGTAAAGCAGGTAGGCGCCGGCCAGCGCCAGGCCGGGCAGCAGCGCACCCACAAACAGATCGCCCACGGCGATGCTCTTGGGGAAAAAGATGCCCATTTTGAGTTGGGCCTGCTGATAACTGGTGGAGAGAATATCGCCCAGCAGCACCAGCACGATAGACGGCGGGATGATCTGGCCCAGGGTACCGGTGGCGCAGATGGTGCCGGCGGTGAGCTGAGGGTTGTAGCCCCGGCGCAGCATGGCCGGCAGTGACATCAGCCCCATGGTGACGATGGTGGCACCGACGATGCCGGTGCTGGCCGCCAACAGCGTGCCCACCAGCACCACCGAGTAGGCCAGCCCGCCCCGGGTGCGGCCAAACAGGCGGGCCATGTTCTCCAGCAGTTCCTCCGCCAGGCGGGATTTCTCCAGCATCACCCCCATGAACACAAACAGCGGCACCGACACTAGGGTGGGATTGACCATGGTGGCATAAAGCCGGTTGGGGAAGGCTTCGAGAAAGGCGGAGTCGAAATTGCCCAACATCAGGCCAAGGCCGGCAAACGCCAGGGATGTGCCGGCCAGGGCGAAGGCCACCGGGTAGCCCGGCATCAACACCACGCATACGGCGGCAAACAGCCAGAGCGCCATGTAGTCCATCACAGGCCCTCCTCGCGGAAGTGGTCGTTATCGGTCGCGGGGCCGGCACCGAGCAGGAACAGCAGATTGCCGAGCATTTCGGCAATGCCCTGCAGCACCAAGCTGCCCGCGCCCACCAGTATCAGGCTCTTCAGCAGATAGACCCAGGGCAGGCCACCGGGCTCGGCGGATTTTTCATGCATGAGCCAGGATTGCGCCACGTACTCCCAGCTGATCCAGCCCATGAAGATACAGGTGGGCAGCAACAGCAGCAGCCCGCCCAGCAGATCCACCCAGGCACGGGTGCGCGGCGACCAGCGCTGATAAAAGATGTCGACCCGCACATGCGCGCCTTTTTTCAGGGCCATGGGGGAGGCCAGCAGAAACAGCGCGGCAAAGGCGTAGAGCACCGATTCCTGCAGCCCCGCATGGCCGATGCCGAAGGCGTAGCGCAGTACCACCACCGCCGTGGTGAGCAGCACGATCAGCAGCGCCAGCCAGGCAACGGCATGGCCCATCAGCAGGGCAAAGTTGTCCAGTGACTGGCGCAAGCGGGTGAGCGGTGGTGAGCGGCGTGGCATGTGGCGAGTCCTTGTTTTGCGCGTCGCATTATCGCGGAAAAGTGTCTGGCAGGCAGTGCGATTTTATTGTTGCGCGTGAGGTGCGAGGCCATCAGTTTGGTGGCTGAATTGTGAATTCAACTCTGGTCGACGATGTAAATTGTATATAAATCAGCAGGATATTGGTTTTCTGTAGAAATAAAAACTTAATTAAAGCTTCAAACCCAGCATCGCATCGATCGATAACATAGCCAGCGTCATCGGTGAGGTGGCCCAGACAGATAAACGGGTTTCACCGGATGACTGCGTGCGCAGAGAGGGCAGGTACATGCCCGGCACGTAACGCTAGCCACACCCGTCGCGAGGCGGGGCCGGAAAATCTCGGGTCTTGGGTCAAATACGACGCAAGACGGCTGGATTGCCGCACCAGAGGGCGAGGTAAGTCCTGGGGGCGTCGCGAGGCTCGCGCAGCTTCGCCATGCGGGGGCAAGGGCGCAACGCCACACCCCTTTCTGCACATTTCAGTCAACTTGTGAAGAATGAAGGACGCCAACATGAAAAAGACACTTCTGGGCCTGGCCATCGCCGCCGCCATCTCCGCCGGTCAAGCCAATGCTGCCGTCAACGACAGCGGTCCATCGGGCCTCAATAACGTCAATGGCGGTGAGTTCGTGCTGTGGGTATATGACGCCGCCACCACCATGACCTACGGGCTCGATCTGGGGCTGGATTTCGCCAGCTTCAACCAGAACAGCAACTACCACTTCGCCGCCAGCGAGCTGATGAAAGCCACGTTCGGTGCCACGCTGTCCTCCAGCCTGGAGTGGCAGGTGGTCGCGGCCGATACGAACCCGAATGGCATCAAGCCGATCGACGGCGGTGCCTGGAATGATACCAGCTGGGGTTCTCGCACCTATATCACCTCTACCCGTGAGAAGGGTAACGGTGAGGAGGCCCTGAAGGTGAACAATGGCCAGGTAGGGCAGACCGCAACTAAGGTCAATAATCAGGCGCAGGCCAGCAACACCCTGTCCGGTTGGGCCAACAATGTGAACGGCGAGATCACCTGGAACGAGGGGCAGACCTACGATTGGGGCTACAACCTGGGCGGCGCTCCCACCCCGGCACAGTTCTACAGCGCTGCCGCCCCCGGCGAGAGCATGTTCTTCCTGCTGCTGACCCAGAACCAGCGCCCCAACCTGACCACTCGCTGGTCGCCTGATGCTGCGCTGGCTGGCAATGTGTACCAGCAGGCCGGCAAGTGGACCTTGGGTACCAATGGCGACCTGGACTATGTGGTTGCTTCCGAGGTGCCGGTACCGGCAGCAGCGTGGCTGTTTGGTTCTGCCGTGCTGGGCATGGTCGGCATTCGCCGTCGTCAGCGCTAAGGCTGTTGCGAACCGGGCGGTGAGGCCGCCCGGTGTTGGAATCCTGACATATCCAAATTCGAGAGCATGATCATGAAACTGAAGCACTTGAGCCTGGCGGTTGCACTGTCGGTTACCGCACCTTTTGCCGCGGCTCTGGCCCCTAATGTTACGCCTGACCTGGTGGTGAATATTGCTGGTGCATCTGCGCAGCAGTTGACGCTGGGTGAGTTGTTGAAGGATCAGTGCCAGAGCGGCACCCTGGACGTCTATCTGGACAAACCCGCCACGGGCTCTAATGGCACCGCGTGGCGTTCTTATTTCTGTACGCTGCAGAATATTGCGGCTGTTCCTGCTGATCTACGCGGCAAGAAGGTGCTGTTCAATACCCGTTCCAAAGGTGGCTCTGCCTGGGGTGTGTTCCCCGTGGCGCGGGCGTGGAATGTTGAATTCCTGAACATCGGCTGGGACAACGACGGCGACAGCACTAATGGCCGCAACTGCACCGACGCCAACAACGACAAAACCTGGGAGTGCCCCACCACCAGCACCACCCGCTCCACCGATGCACTGGCTACCAGCACGGGCGAATGCCCTACTGCGGGGGTGCTGAATGGCCATCGCGCCACCCAGTGTGCGGTGTCTGACGCCGGGGTTTCTGATGTCGAGCCCAAGATGTTCAATGCTGCTGCCAACCTGCCGGCCGGCTGGAGCCCGCTGAACCTGACTGAACTGGGCGGCCTGAGCCAGGAATCCCAGTACGGTGTGATCTTCGGGGCGGTGGTGTCCAACGACGTGGCTACCGCCATGATCAACGCCGGCCGCACGGTGGATGTTGATGGCAAGACGTATGCCAACTTCAGCAAGAGTGAGCTGCAGAGCCTGTTCGCCGACTCCGTGGGCTTCAAGAACTGGTTCGACTTCGATAGCGCCGTGGCCGGCGAGATCGGCGACGGCTCAGGCAATATGCGTGTGTGCCGGCGTGTGACGGGGTCAGGCACCCAAGCGTCCGCGCAAGCCTATTTCCTGAACAACCCGTGTGCCACTGGCGCCGGCGCCGCTTTCGACATGGTGAACAAGGCAGCTAGTACATCTGATGGCAGCTACACCGTGGTGGAAGGCTCGGGCAGCGGCAACCTGGTGGACTGCATGAATGGCGTGGGCACCCCCGCAGGCCAGGGCGCAGTGGGCTTCATGGCCACCGAGCGCCAGCCTAAACCCACCGACAAGTGGCAGTTCGTTGCCATTGACGGCGTGGCCCCCACCACCGCCAATGCAGAAAGTGGCTTGTACGACTTCGTCTACGAGCAGACCATGCAGTGGCGCTCCAGCTTGGCGGGTAGCAAGCTGAACGCGGTTAAATATGTGCGCAAGCAGTCCGGCGCCGTCACCACGTTGAGCAAGGTGAATGGCAGTGGCCAGCCGCTGTTCCCAGGTGTTGCAGCCTTGGCGGATGCGGAAAATAACTTCCAGACCATGCACCCTGTATTGCGGGGAACACGCGGCGGCAACAGTTGTGCCCCGATCGTGTTGATGCCCACCCTGTAAGGTTTTGGGTGGTGAAAAAGCGGGCCTTGTGCCCGCTTTTTTTTATTGCTTGCAGAGCGCATGTCGCTTGGTTCTAGTCGGAGGCGCGCGTTAATTATTCGCGTGCATGCTTTAAATCTGCTGAGCATGTGGCGTTAAGGTGCGTGCTCGGTGTTGAAAGGTAATATTGTTCTTAAAAATGCCATCTTAGGTTTTATAAAAATAAGAGTAGAAAATGCCGTAACCGACGATGATGGTTGATTTTTATGGCGATTAATTTCAATCAATAGCAGTTATTCCTATAAATATTTCTGTCACCTATCCGTAACCTCTACGTCACAGCGTTTTGATTAACTGCGCGTCCCGTGATCTATATCGCCTGTCACTTTCGGATACGTGCATGCCATCCCGTATAACCGTCTCACTCGTCCTGTCATTGTCCTTGGTGCTGCCGTTGGTGGTGAGGGCCGAGCCGGGTGCGTCAAGCTTCAGCATCGACAGTTTTGAGCTGCGCGGCAACAGTCTGTTGGATGAAATGACGGTGGAGCGCACGGTGTATCCCTTCCTTGGAGAGGGGCGTGGCATCGCCGATGTGGAGGCCGCCCGGGATGCCTTACAAGCGCGCTACCGCGAGGCGGGCTATCCCTCTGTGGTGGTCGATATCCCCGAGCAGAGTGCCTTCAGCGGTGTGATCAGGCTCGAGATACGCGAAAACGTGGTGCGTCAGGTGGATGTGAGCGGCGCTGACTACTTCTCTGCGCGCGACATCCGCCGCGCCTTGCCCTCGCTGCAGGAGGGCACGGTGATGAACTACCCACAGGTGCGCAGTGAGATCAGCCAGCTCAACCGTGCGAACCCTGATCTCGGCATCACGCCGGTGATCAAGGGCGGGGCGCGTCCCGGCGAGGTGGATGTGGAACTCAAGGTGGAAGACGCGCTGCCGGTGCATGCGTCGCTGGAGCTGAACAACCGCTATGCGGCCGATACCAGCCACCTGCGTGGCCAGGCCAGCCTGAGCTACGGCAACCTGTGGCAGAAGAACCACAGCGCCAGCCTGAGCTACCAGTTTTCCCCGGAAAAGACCGAGGAGGTCAAGGCGCTGGTGGGCACCTATGTGATGCCGGTGGGCGATGCGGCCGACAAACTGGCTTTTTACGGCGTTAAATCTGAATCCTCCAGCCTGCCGGCGGGCGTGTTGTCGGTACTGGGCGATGGTTATATCTACGGTTTGCGCTGGATTCACCCGATGGAGGCTCGGCCCAGTTATTTCCACAGCATGACATTGGGCTTCGATTACAAGGATTTCTCCGATTCCATTGCCCTGGATGACAGCACCGACATCGAGACTCCCATCAGCTATGGCCAGGCCTCGCTGGAATACAACGGCAATTTGGTGCCAGCCACAGAGGAGGGTGAGCTGGCGCCGGCCTACGAGACCCATTTCAGCATCGGCGCCACCATGGGGCCGGGGGGCGGCATGAACAATGTCGACGAATTTCAGGAGAAGGCCGATGGTGCCAAGCCCAGCTACGCCTATGTGCGAGAGAGCATTGAGCACAGCCAGCGGCTGCCGCTGGCGCTTGAGGCCTACCTGAAGCTTGAGGCCCAGCAAACCGGCGCGACCTTGATTTCAAATGAGCAGTTCACCCTCGGTGGGGCGGATAGCGTGCGCGGTTATCTGGAGTCACAGGTGGCAGGCGACATTGGCCAGGTGATGCAGGCTGAACTTCGCAGCATGCCGTTGCTGCAGGGGCAATGGCTGGTGGACCAGCTGGTGGTGTTTGCTTTCCGCGACTGGGGCTATGCGCGCTTGGTGACTGATTATCGGCCGGGTGGCCAAGAGCGCGAGCAGCGCATCGCCAGTTACGGTCTTGGGCTTCGGCTCTCGCTGCATGATGCACTGAAAATTGACACCGCCTGGGCCTACCCTACGGTGGAAAACGGTGATGTGGCACGCGGTGACGAGCTGCTGCATTTTTCACTGATCTGTGAATTTTGATGGCCTGGTGGGCCGTTATATGAGGAGGGCGTGGCCATGCGCGCAAAGCTGAAGAAGAAGCGGCTGGTGATGGAAATGGAACGCCTGATGCGCAATGGCGCGCCGTTGGCGCGCCGGGCGCTGCTGGCGGGCGGGGTGCTGTTCTCTGCCAGCGCACACGCCGAGCTGCCGGTGCCGGTGACGGGCTCAGGCTTTGTCAGCGCCGGTGACGTGCTGGCGCCGGTGATCAATGGCAACCAGATGCTGGTGAAGCAGCGCAGCACCAAGGCCATCACCAACTGGCGATCCTTTAATGTGTCTGCCGATGCCGGTGTCGAATTCCAGCAGGCCTCTAAATCCGCCATCATGCTGGCGCGCATTCGGCAACAGGACCCCTCGCGAATACTGGGACAGGTGAATGCCAATGGCCAGTTGTTCCTGGTCAATCCCAACGGCTTTGTGTTTGGCGCAGGGGCGAGAGTCAATGCCAACAGCTTTGCTGCCAGCACGCTCAATATCAAGGACGCGTTGTTCAATAGCGGCAGCCTGGCCTCGGCGGCGGCGTTGGACAACAGCCCGGCTCAGTCAGAAGGTTATGCAGCGTTTGCCGTCGAATCAAACCTGGCCTCGGGTATGGACGCGCCAGCCGTTAACGCGGCAATCCGGGTGGAGAGTGGTGCCCGTCTGCAGGTGGGAGAAGCTGGCCAGCTGTTTCTGATTGCCCCCGACGTAGAAAACGCGGGCAGCCTGCGCGCTGGCGCCAATGGCCAGGTAGTGCTGGCGGGTGCCCATGACCGGGTGTACGTCTCGGCATCGAAAGATGAAAACCTGCGCGGCTATTTGGTGGAAGTGGGCGCCCAGGGCGGCAGCGTGAGCAATACGGGTAAGGTGTTTGCTGATCGCGGCAACATCACGTTGGTGGGGGACCGCATAACGCAAGCCGGCGAGCTGCGCAGCACCACCTCGGTGGCCCAGAACGGCAGCATCACCTTGGCCGCTCGCAGCGGTGCCCGCCGCGACAAGCTGAACAGTGGCATTCAACTGACGACCACGCAGGCGGGCGAGCTTAGCCTGGCCCAGGGCTCCAGCACCGAAGTGCTCAACGCAACCGATGCGCGCGTGAGCGAGGAATACACTGCTCAGCAATACGCGGCCTTCCTGGAGGAGATGGCCGTCGATGAGACGGTGCAGAAAAAATCCCGCATCCAGATGCAGGCGCGCAAGATCGAGATCGAGGCGCGCAGCCTGGTGCGTGCCACCGGCGGCAACATCGCGGCCTCTGCAGTGATCGATCCCTCCCAGCCGGCAGTGGGAGATGGCGCCAGTCTGCGGGTGGCAAGTGGTGCGGTGTTGGATGCATCTGGCGCCAGTGCCAGCATCGAGATGGCGCGCAACTTGGCGCAGGTACAGTTACTGTCTGAGCAGTTGAAGGACTCCCCGCTGCTGAAGAACAGCGACATCAAGGGCAAAACCGTGACCGTTGACCTGCGCAAGGGCACCGCGCTGGCCGATATTTCCGGTGCGGCGGCCAACGTAAAGCGCGATGTCAACGAGCGCACCCTGGCGGGTGGCACTATCAGCCTGAGCGCCCTGGGGGCGTTGGAAGTCAATTCAGGCGCGCTGCTGGATGTATCCGGTGGCCAGCTTGAGGTGGCCGGCGGCATGGTGAACACGACAAAGTTCTGGTTGGACGGCAAGCGGGTGGATATCGCCGATGCAGACCCCAATCAGCGCTACCAGGGCATCGTCGGCAGCCAGCAGCGCCGCTCGCAGAAGTGGGGCTCAGACCACAGCTATGGCAGTGATAATGGCCTCGACCCACGCCTGGCCGTGTACGAGGCGGGTTACGTGGAGGGGCGTGATGCAGGCGGGGTCGTGCTGAGCGGGCGCCAGATCAAGCAGCAGGGCGAATTGCGCGCCGGCACCGTGCACGGCACCCTTCAGCGCACTACCACCGGCAGCAGTGCGTCCAACCGCCTGCCCCAGTGGGGGCTGTTGCAGGTGGGCCTCAGCGCGCCGGTGGCGCGCCCGGACAGCACACTTGATTATCTCGCGCCCGATCTGGCCCTGTGGGCCAGCCGCGAGCGCGCTGGCGCGGCAGCGGAAGGCAGTCTGAGTCTGTACCAGGATGAACTGCTGGCCTCGGGTTTCAGCCGCCTGGAGCTGGCCAGTGAGGGCGACATCACCCTGGGGCGCGACGGCGATACGCTGAGCCTGGCCACTGGCGGCAAGCTGGGCGTGGTGGGCGGTCGCGTGGCGCTCAACAGCCGCTTGCGGGGAGCCGGGGCCGAGGTGTCGCTCACCGCCACCGATGCGGGTGGGCGCTACAATCTCGCAGGCTCGAAATTGCACCTGGCGGACGGAGTGGGTATCGATGTCTCTGGCAACTGGAGCAATGATGTTCAGGATGGTGCCAGTGCCAGCCAGCCACTGGCGCTCAACGCCGGCAAGATCAGCCTGCAGGCCAGCGGCAGCAGTGTCCTCAGCTTGCCCGGTGAGTTGTCTCTGCGGGCGGATGGTGGTGCTTGGCTCGGTGCCGCGGGCAAGTTGAGCCAGGGCAAGGGGGGCGATATCGCGCTGGGCGCGGTGTCGAAAGGGGGTGACCGCAACGCCAGTTTTGAAGTGCGTGACGATGGTCGCGTGCGTATCTCATCGCTAGGCCTCAGCGGCGGCAAGCTGAGCCTCACGGCCCGGGATGTTGTAGTCGGCGCTTCGGACGAAGCGGTGCTGAGCAGCGATGCTGGCGGGCGCCTGCAGGTGGGGGCAGGATTGTTCAGTGAAGCGGGCTTCTCCTCCGTCGCAGTACGAGCGCTGGGCGGCGCGCTGAATATCAGCGACCGCCGAGCCATCCAGGCTAGTCAGCCGGTGCGCGACTTCGATACCGGCGCGCGCAAAGTAGCCAGCGGGGCCGATCTCGCTGACGTCAGTCGTACGCGCCCGGCCATGGCCCACGAGCGCAAGGGTATTGCCATTCAGCTGAGTCAGGACATCGCCTCCGCGGCCGATCCCAGCCGAGATCTTGTGTTGGGCGCCGGGGTGCGCATTGATGCGGGCACCGGCGGCAGCATTGCCATCGCCAACACCACCCATGGCCAGTTGCGGCTGGGGGGCAGCCTGCGCGCGCTGGCCGGCAGCATCAGCCTCACGGCCAGCCGCAGCGGCGACAAGGCCGGCCAGCCATTGGATCCACGGCTGATGGTGCTGCTGGATGATGGTGCCAGACTCGACGTTTCCGGTACTTTCAAACCCAGTTACAACAATCGCGGCCTCAATACCGGCAGCCTGCTGGCGGCCGGCCAGGTGACACTGGATAGCGATGGCGCGGTGGTGATTCGGCGGGGCGCGCAGGTGGATGCCTCGGGGGCGACTGCCCAGGTTGACCTGCTGGATGAGTTTGCGCCCGGCATCAATGGCAGCCGTGGCCGCACGACGTTGGCCTCGGATGCCGGGCGGGTGGCGATCCGCGCGGGTGAGGGTATGGTGTGGGATGGCACCATTTTGGCGGGCGCTGATAACGCACGCGGCGCCGAGGGTGGGCGTCTGGAGCTGACCCTGAAACGGGACAACACGCTGTACACGCCAGATGTACAGTTGCCCACCGGCAAGCGTGTGATCGAGTTGTACCAGACGGCGCGCCCCGCGCTGGCGGGCTTCGACCCGGCGGGTGGGCAGCCGCTACCACCGGCCGACAATGGCGTGGCGCGACTCTCCGTGGAGCAGCTGCAGCAGACCGGGCTAGCGGCATTGACGCTGTCGAGCGAGAACGTGAAACTGGCCCAGCCGCTTGATCTGAGCCTGAGTCGCGAGTTGGCGGTGCTCAGCCCCGTGCTGCAGGTGGCCCCCGGAGTGGGGGAGGCGCGCCTGGCGGCGCAACATGTGATGTTGGGCTCGGTTGCGAAGCCCGACGCGGCTCCGGCGGCGGGCACCGGCGTGTTGCGCATCGAGGCGGAGAGCCTGGATCTGGCCAATCAGGTGATCGCCGGCACCCACCAGACCCACATCGACGCCCGCGGTGACATTCGTTCCATCACCGAGCACAGCGGCTTGTTTGCCAATGGCCTGTTGGATCTCAGTGCCCGGCAGATCTACCCCAGCAGTCTCTCTACCCTGCGCCTGGCGGCGCTGGATAACCCGGCCGGGGCACCCGCTCTGCAGGGGCAGCTACGCATCAGGCAGTCCGGTCGGGCGCCGGCGCCGGTGGCCTCGGCCGGCGGCACGCTAGCCCTCTACGGCCACGACATTGAGCAGAGTGGCAGCGCGAAGGCACCCCAGGGTTTGCTGAAAATGCGCGCGGAGGGCGTGCGTTTCGATGGCCTGGCCGATGATCGCCTGGCGTTCACCGGCCAGCAGGGCAGCCTCAAGCTGGCGCCGGGTAGCCTGAGCAGCGTGTCTGGCGAGGGGCAGACGGTGCTACTGGGCCGCACCAGTGCCGGCCAGTGGGTGTTCGGCGCGGAGGGCAACAGTAGGACGCTGGCGGATGCCTCGGGCTCTCAGTTGCCGGAGAAAAACATCGTGCTGGAAGGCGCCAGCGTACAGGTGGACGAGGGCGCCAGTGTCGATCTGCGGGGGGGCGGCGAGATTGCCGCCTATGAGTGGATTCAGGGCATTGGCGGCTCGCGCGACATCCTTGCCGATGGCGGTGTCTACGCCATCTTGCCAGGGCAGGCGCTGGACTACCTGCCCTACGATTTCAACACCGGCATGGCCGGCCGCTACGGCGACCGCGTCTACCTGACGGGTGGCCCCGGGCTGGCGGCGGGCGAATACGCGTTGCTGCCGGCGCGCTACGCACTGCTGCCGGGTGCCAAACTGGTGCGTCCGGTGACCGGCTATGGCATGGTGGCGCCGGGCCAGGGCCTGGCGCGCAGCGATGGCACCACCATCGTGCAGGGGGAGCGGCGCGGGTTGGGTCGCGCCGGCACCGCTGGGCGCTTCACCGCCTACCAGGTGTACGACGCGGAGGATATCGCCCTGCGCGCCGAGTATCGCCTGAGTGCGGCCTCATCAATCCTGCAGACGCTGGCTGCCCGCCAGGGGGCCAGTGTCGGCTTGCTGGCCCGTGATGCCGGTGGCCTGGCGATCAAGGCGCGCGACCAGCTGGCGCTGAAGGGCAATTTCCTGACAGAGGCTAGCGGTCGCGGTGCCCGGGTGGACATCAACGCCGAGCGATTGGCGCTGCTGGATGCCCCGGCCGAGCGTCCTGGCGAGGTGGTGATCACCGATGAAGACATCCGCAAGCTGCGCGCCGAGAGTGTGCTGCTGGGCGGCGAGCGCCGCATCAAGGGCAACACCACGGAGTTCAGCAGTACCGCCGAGCGGGTACAGGTGGGCAGTGGTGTGCGCTTGTCAGGCGTCGAGCTATTGTTCATGGGGCGGCAGGATGTGGTGCTGGACGATGGTGCGGTGGTTCTGGCCAGTGGCCAGCGCCCGGGCAGCATCGCCCAGCACTGGTCGGTGCGGGATGACGGCGCCTTCATAGGGGTCACCGCCAATGCCTTGGCCGATTTCGATCGCGTGGCACCCACCTCGACCACGGCCGGTTTCAGTTTGGCGCAGGGCGCCACCCTGGGGAGCAGCGGCTCAATGGTCTTGAACACCACCGGTGAGGGCGATTTGCGCGGTGATATGCATGTGGGCGCAGGCCTGCTGGACATCGGTAGCGCCAGCATCCACCTGGGCGATGCGCCGTCTGATAGCCAAGGTGTGGTGCTGCAGGGCGATATTCTTGCCCGACTGGGCAGCGCCGAGCGCCTCCGGCTGCACGCCGATGACCTCTGGCTGCACGCCGATGACCTCTGGCTGCACACTGGGGCCAATCTCGCCAGCGGCGATCTGGGTCTGGACATCAAGCGCTTCAATAGCGATTTGGGCGATGGTCAGCAGGCGCGCTTCAGTGCCCAGCGCGAACTGCGCCTGGAGAACAGCCGTGGGGACGCCGCCTTGGCGGCACTGCCTCCGGCGGAGTTGAATGGCACGTTGCTGCTGCAGGCAAAAGACATCAGCCTCGGCCAGGGCAGCACCGGCCTGGTGGGCTTCGATGCCCTCAGTATGGAAGCCTCGCGCGCTATTGTCGCCGACGCCAAGGGCGGCATCGCCAGCGCCGACCAGACCGATTTCAATTTCCGCACACCATTGATGACACACCGGCCCGGTGGTGACCTGCGCGTGAATACTGCCGGCGACTTCCGCCTGGACGCCCATGCCGCGCCCGTAGCAGGAGGCGCGGTAGGCTACGGCGGTCGCAGCCGCATTCAGGCTGCCAGCATCGACATCGACGCCATGTTGGCCAGCATGGGCGGAGACTTCAGTCTGTTGGCCCGCCAGGGCGATCTGCGCCTGTCTAGCCATGCGCGCCTGGCGGCCGGCGGCGGGATGCTGGATTTCAGAGGTGTGCAGGCGCCGGTGCAGGGCGGTCAGATCGTGCTGCGCAGTGAGCAAGGGCTGTTGATCGGCGACGCGGCGGCGCGGCTGGATCTCTCCTCCCCGGCGGGCAGTGATGCGGGCCAGCTGCGCCTGGAAGTGCCCAACGGCCGGCTCGACTGGCAGGCGACGACCGTGGCTCATCACGCCACAGACGATGCCGGTGGCGAGTTGCGCATCGATGCAGGCCAGGTGGGAGCTGACAGCCAGACCGGCCTGAATACCCTGCTGGGGACGTTGAATGCGGCGGGTTTTGATCAGGCACTGTCGCTGCGCTTGCGCGATAGCACGCTGGACACCTTCCGCCTGGTAAGCGATCTGCGGGTGCGCGAGCGGGCCAGTATTGCATTCGATGCTGGCACCCTGGCACTGGCCGCCGACATCGACGCCAGCGGCACACGCGGCGGCGAGATTCGGCTCAGCGCCCAGGGTATCGCGCTTGAACGTGGCGTGCTAAGTGCGCGCGGCAGTGCCGGCGAGGGTGGCCAGGTCTGGTTCGAGGCCAGTGATGGCCGCATCAGTCAGTCCGCCGGGCAGCGCATTGATGTCGCGGGTGCTACGGCCGAGCAGGGCGGGCGCGTTCACCTGCTGGCCGCACAGGAAGATGGCGCCGATGGCGTAGACCTGAAGATCGACCCCTTGCTGGGCCAGATTGAGGGCGCCGAGCTGCTGCGGCTGGTGGGCCAGCGCCGCTACAGCGACATTGACGCCACGGCGTTCCAAGCCGACGCCGATGCCCTGATGGGGCGCCAGGGGGACATTCTGGCCAGGCTCAATCTGGCGAGCCGGCCCGGGGCACGGCTGGCCCCCGGTTGGCAGGTGGAAAGCGCGGGTGACATCACCCTCGACAGCAGCATTGATTTCGACAGCTGGAGCTACGGTGGCCAGCGCGCCCCCGGCGAATTGACCCTGCGCGCCGCCGGCAATATTAGCCTGGAAGCGGGTCTTTCGGATGGCATCTTCAGGGCCAGCACCGGTTCACCTGCGCTGCGGGCTTTCGACCAGCTGCGTGACGGCTGGTCCGGCGGCTACCGCATCGTGGCCGGCGCCGACTTGGGTTCGGTGGATGTGCGGGAAGTGCTGCACAACCCGCTGGCGGGCAGCATCAGCCTGGCCGACAACGTGCGCGTGCGCACCGGTACCGGTGACATCGGCCTACACGCGGCGGGCGATGTGTTGTGGGGCAGTGGCGCCACGGTTTATAGCGCCGGCCGGCGCGGCTTCAATGAGTTGGACCAAGCCCTCAGCAGCGCCATCACCCTGGAAAACCGCAACAAGATCAACCGTTGGTTGCCGATCGACGGCGGTGATGTGGTGGTGGGCGCGGGCGGCGCACTGCGCGGCAGCGACAACCTGGAGCAGGCGCCCAGCATCGCCGATTGGCTGGTGGCGGTCAGGACCGACGCCGGCGCAGCGGCGCAACAGGCCAAAGTGCTGCCCGGCTGGTTCGTCGATCTGGGCAAGGTGAAGCACAATGCCGCCGCCATCGGCGGTGGCGACCTGCGGGTGGCGGCCGCCGGTGACGCCGAACGCCTCAGCCTGAGTGCCCCCAGCACCGGGCGCTGGGATCGCACCTCCGCCGAGGTAGAACGCTTTGGCCTGGGCAATATTGACATCCGCATCGGCGGCGATGTGCTGGGTGGGCAGTTCAACCTGGGCGACGGCCAGGGCCGCATGCGGGTGGCGGGCGCCCTGCGGGAGGGCTGGCAACGCGATGGCGCGGCGGTGGGTGCCCTGTTTGGCGTGCAGGGCGGCCACTGGCAGGTGCAGGTCGGGCGCGGCGCGTCGCTGGCGGCGGTATACAACCCCACCCTGATGGCCAATGGCACTCTCGGTGGTATCACCGCCACCTCCCTCAGCAGTTACGGCGAGGGCAGCGGGCTGTCGCTAGCCTCGTTGTATGGCGATGTTGCACTCAGTGTGGATGGCGACAAGGTGAGTGGGCTGCTAGGGGGTAGGGTTGGCAGCGAGAGTGTCAACCTGCTGCCGGGCAGCCTGCAGCTCGCCGCCCTGAATGGCAATCTGTCCCTCAGCGGCAGCGCCAACACCCTGGCGCCAACGCGCGCGGGCCAGCTGGCACTGCTGGCGGGGCGGGGCATCAGCCTGCAAGGCGGTTTGGCGATGAGCGACGACATGGGCTCGGTCTCCACAGCATTTGGTGCCGGGTCAGGTGGCGACGCCCCCACCCACCTGCCACTGCACACCCAGGATGGCCAGGCGGCGCTGATGCGTGCCCTCAACGGCAATATCGACGGCGGCCTCGGCAGCAATCCTTTGTTGCTGTCGCTGCCCAAGGCCCTGGATGCCTACGCCAGTGGTGACATCCGCGACGTGATCCTCAATCTGCAGCATCCGGTAGCCGCCATCAGCAGCAAGCTCGAGGCGGGGCGCGACTTGCGCTTCGATCAGCTCGGCACCGGCATCACCCTGCAGGGGCCGGGCAACCTGTTCCTGCTGGCCGGGCGCGATCTCAGCCTGTCGCCCCGGGCAGAGGGTATTGCCTCCCGCGGCAACCTCGACAACGCCGCGCTGGATGATCGGGGCGCCGCGATTCATGCCCTGGCCGGTTTGAACGGTCACGCGCCGAATTGGGCCGGTTTCCTGGCGCCCTACTTCGACACGCCGGCCGACGAGCGAGACAGCTTCGGCCAGGCGCTGCGCAACTATGTGGGCAGTGCCAGCACCCGCGACGCGCTCACCGGCTTTGCGCGCATGAGCCCCGAACAGCAGAGCAGTTTCCGCAGCCGCTATGGCGAGCCCTTCGAGCGGCTGCTGCTGGCCACCGGCCTGGCGGAGCAGTTGGTCGAATTGCTACCGGCCAGCAGCCTGGCCGGGGCGCTGGGGGATGTGCTGATCGGCGCGCCGGCGGCGCGGGCCGGGCTGGTGCAGGCCATCCGCAGCCAACGCCAGCAGCCCGCCCTGAGCGAGGAGGATGCGCTGGCGCTGTTTGCCCTGCAGCCTGCCGATGAGCGCGGTGCGGTGCTGTCCCAGGCCTTCGGCCAGCTGGCCGAGGCGGATGCCCGCGCCCTGCTGGCCGAAGTGGCGGCTGGCATGTCGGGCAGCCAGCGCGACGAGCTGGCCTCCCGCGCCTTCTTCCGCACGCTGGAGCAGGCCAATCTCGATTTCTCCGCGCTCTATACTCAGCAGGATGGCGACTACCTGCGCGGCGCCGAACCCGGCTACCGCGCCATCGAGCGCCTGTTTGGCGAGGCCCGGTTGCAGGGGCGCAAGCACGATGGCGTGATCAATGGCCCCTGGTTCGATCTGGATGCCGGCACCTACGGCGGGGATATCCTGATGGAATACAGCACGCTCCAGAGCAACGATGGCGGCGACCTCAACCTCTACGCCGTGGGTGGCCAGGTGCGCATCGGCGGTTTCGGCAAGCCGGAGGGTGTGGTGGGCAAAGAGGAGAGTGATCGCGGCCTGATCGGCTATGCCGGCGCCGCCGCCAGGGTTTATGCCCACGGTGATATCTGGGTCAACGGTGAGCGTTGGATGACCCTGGGGGGCGGCACCCTGCAGGGCTGGAGCTCCACCGGCGTGATCGACGCCGGGCGCGGCGCCAAGGACTCGCTGTCGGTGCCACCGCCGGTGATCCGCTTCGACGAGAACGGCCGCCTGGTGGTGGAGCCGCCAGCGGCGGTGGCCGGCTCGGGCATCCGCACCCTGTGCAGCGACAACGGCGGCGGAGAGCAATGCGGGCGGGTGGCGCTGTTTGCCAAGAGGATCGATGCCAATGAGGCGGGCATCGCACCGTCTTACGGTGATCTACCGGAGTTGCCCGGCATCAAGCCCGGCCTGGGTGGAGTCGCTGGCGCGGAGCAATCTCCGCCCCCACCACCGCCGGCCGCCGGTACCTCCGGCTTGGCGGGCGCCACCGCCGCCGCCAGCAAGGCCGCCGAAAATGCCGCCGGCAGCAACGCGCCTGAAGAGCCGCAACTCTCTGAATTGGCGGTGGACGTGGTGGGCTTTGGCAGTGAGGGCGACATGGGCGGCGGCGAGCCGAAGAAGGATGAGAACAAGCAGGCCGAGCATCCAGCGCCGGCCGGTGTGGACCGGCTCAGCGCGCGCTGAGCGGGCCGTCCCGCGACACACCCCTGAACGGGCGCCTCGGCGCCCTTTTTCGTCGGAAAAAATTCATTAATGAACAGAAAAACGTGCATTTAATGCGCGTGAAAATGTGAGCCATTCGTCACATTAATGTCATCGTTTCATCGATAAAACGCAACATTTCGCGTGCATGCTCAGCAACCCGAACCGAGCGTGTTTTGAGGCATTGCGGCAATGAAATCGATGCGTTACCTCCTGTCTTTTCTGGTGCTACTGCCGATGGCGGCGCACGCCTGGTGGAACGATGAATGGCAGTTCCGCAAAAAGATCTCCGTGGAACTGGTGCCGGATGGCCACGAGCAGCAAGTGCTGCTGCGCCTGCACGCCGGCAACTTCGCCTATTTCATGGACATGAAAGCCGACGGCGGCGACCTGCGCTTCATGGCCGAGGATGACAAGACTCCACTCAAATTCAGCGTGGAGAAATTCGATCAGGGCAGCCAGATGGCGCTGGTGTGGGTAAAGCTGCCGGAGGGCGCCCCGCTGGCGGGCCCGGGTGGCAAACTGAGCAAGAGTTTCTGGATGTATTACGGCAACGCCAATGCTCCTGCGGGGCAGGATCTGGCGGGCACCTACGGCGCGGATGAGCTGGCGGTGTTCAGTTTCAATGCCGCCGACAGCGAGGCGCTAGACAGCACCGCGTACAAACACAACGCAGCGGGTGCATTGGAAAAATCCACCGCCGCCGTGATCGGCGCCGGCGCCAGGTTTTCAGGTGCCAACTCGCTCACCGTGGCTGATGCTCCCAGCCTGATCTTTGACCCCGCTGTGGGCTTCAGCCTGGCGCTGTGGGTCAAGCCACAGGGCATGCAGACCGACGCCATCGTTTTGCACCGCGGCGCCGCCGGCCAGGACATCACCCTCGGCATTCGCGGCAACACGCCTTATGTGAAAATCAACATGAACGGCGTTGTCAGTGAAACCCCCGCGCTGGCCAGCCTGGCGGTGGACCAGTGGAGCCACCTGGCGGTGAGCGCCGCAGGCAATATCACCACCTTCTACGTCAACGGCCAGGCGGTGGCCAACCTGAACCTGCCACTGCCTGCGCTGGCAGGCGAGCTGCACATCGGTGGCGCCCCGGGTGCCGGCTTTTACAGCGGCGAGCTGGACGAGCTGCGCATCCTCAAAGGCGCCCGCAGTGCCGCCGAGATCATGGGCCTGTACCGAGTCCAGGCCCCCGACGCCAATCTGGTGGCGCTGGGCGACGACGAGCAAAACGAGCAGGGCGGCGGCGAATCCTACTTCGTCACCACCATGAAAAACGTCACCGTGGATGGCTGGGTGGTGATCGGCTTCCTGGCCATCATGGCGGTGGTGGCTGGCTGGGTGATGGTGGCCAAGTCACGCTTGATCAATAGCATGCGCAGGGAGAGCGACGCCTTCATAACCTTGTTTCGCGCCCACACCGGCGATCTGATCTCCCTGCAGGACAAGCTCGACCCCAATGCCGTCGATGCCTCGCCTCTTTACCAGGTGTTCAACGTCGGCGTCAGCGAAGTGCAGGCCCGCGTTGGCCGCAGCCTGTCGGCGGCGGCCGCCGCCCTGGCCGACAAGAACATCAACGCCATCCGTGCCGCGCTGGATGCCGAGCAGATTCGCCAGAGCCAGCGCATGAATGGCCAGATGGTACTGCTCACTATCGCCATCTCCGGCGGCCCCTTCCTGGGGCTGCTGGGCACCGTGGTGGGGGTGATGATCACTTTCGCCGCGATTGCTGCCAGCGGTGACGTCAACGTCAATGCCATCGCGCCGGGCATCGCCGCCTCTCTGGCCGCCACCGTGGCCGGTCTGGCCGTCGCTATCCCGGCCCTGTTTGGCTACAACTACCTCGGCGCCCGCATCAAGGAGGTGAGCGCCGACATGCACGTGTTCACCGACGAACTGATCGGCCGCATCGCCGAGCAGTACGGCCAATAACAACGGGAGCGCGTGGCAATGAAAGTACAAGGCGACAACGAACCCTACGACGACATCAACATCACGCCGATGCTGGATCTGGCCTATGTGCTGTTGGTGATCTTCATCATCATGACCACTGCATCGGTGCAGGGCGTAAAGGTCAATCTGCCCAAGGCCAGTGCCCAGCCCAGCCTGGCCAAGCCACAGACCAAGGCGATCACCTTGTCGGCGGATGGCAACATCTATCTGGATACCTTCCCGGTGGACATGGCCCAACTCGAAAGCCTGCTGACCCAGTACAAGGCCGCCAATCCTGAATTGCCGGTGGTGGTGAAAGCTGATGGCGGGATTCAGTACCAGAGCGTGGTGGAAGTGCTCGATCTGCTGGGCCGGCTGGAGATCCACCAGCTGGGCCTGGTGACGCAGAAACTGGTGAAGTAGCGCCATGCCGCAGTCTGTCCTGAAACGGTTGCGCGACCCACGCGTGCTACTCGGCCTGAGCGTTGTGGTAGTCGGCCTGGCCTTCTATTGGCTGGTGGGCCACTTCGCTAAGGATGAGTCCGCCCCCAAGAAGTATGTGCAGCAGATCACCGTGATCCAGCCGCCCCCGCCGCCGCCCCCGCCACCCAAAGTTGAGCCTCCGCCGCCCGAGGTGAAGGAAGAAGTGAAAGTGCCCGAGCCGGAGCAGGCCCCCGAGCCCGAGCAGGCCAGCAACGATCCCCCGCCCGCCGGCGACCTGGGGGTGGATGCCGAGGGCGGGGCAGGCGCCGACGGTTTTGGCCTGCTCGGTCGCAAGGGCGGCCGTGGCCTCAACGAAGGGCGTCCCTTTGCTGCCTACGAAAAGGCTCTGGAGGGTGATCTGGTGGCACACCTGAACGCGGAGAAAGCGCTGCGCAGGGGCGCCTACGCGGTCACGCTCAAGGTGTGGATCGACGCCCAGCGCCGCCCCCGGGTGGAGATCGCCCGTTCCAGCGGCAACCCAAAACTGGACAAGCTGTTGCAAAACACCCTGGCTGCGCTGAGTGAAGTGAGCAGCGCGCCGCCACTGGAAATGCCGCAGCCGGTGTTTGTACGCATCAATTCTCGCATGTAGGGCGGCGAAAGCCGCGCAATAGATTTGGCATTGAGGTTCTTATGTTGAAACGTTCCGCTCTTTCCGCCGCCCTGCTGTTGGTCGCATCCGGTGCCAGCCATGCCGCTGGCGACCCGGCCGTCGAGGCGCTGGTAAAAGCGCTGGTGGACCAAAAAGTACTTACCGCCGACAAGGCCCGCGAGGTGCTGAAAGCAGTGGAGGCTTCCACCGCCAAGTCCGCCGCTCAGCCGCTGGCTGAAGTCGCGCCAAGCCCGGCGGAGCCCGGCGTGATCCGCGTGCAGCGCGTGCCCAAGTTCATGCAGGAGGAGATTCGCCAGCAGGTGCGCGCCGAGCTGAAGGAAGAGGTAGTGCAGGATGTACTGGCCCAGTCCAAGAGCCAGGGCTGGGGCCTGCCAGGCACCCTGCCGGGCTGGCTGGATCGGGTGAAGTTCAAGGGCGACCTGCGCCTGCGCGGTCAGGACGACAGCTACGGCCAGGTGCCGGAAGACCTGGGGGGGGGCAGTTACGATCCCTACCCGGACTACAACCTCATCAACAGCAAGCGCAAGGAAGGCGATAGTTTTGGCGACTATCTCGCCACTAACGAGGATCGCGACCGCCTGCGGGTGCGCGCGCGCCTGGGCATGGATGTGAAGATCGATAGCAACTGGAAGACCTCCTTCCGTCTCTCCACGGGCAGCAGCAACGACCCGGTCTCTACCAACCAGACCCTGGGTAACTACGACAGACGCTATACCACCACCTGGGACCAGGCGTACATCAAGTACGATGCCTATCAGCGCGATGGCTTTTCCAATTTCAGCTTTAGCGGCGGCCGCATGCCCAATCCATTTGTCTCCACCGATCTGGTGTGGGATGGCGATCTGGCCTTCGAGGGCGTGGCCGGCACCTACCGCTTCAGCTTGCACGGCGATGAAGACCTGGGTGAGCTGCAGGACCACAGCAAGACTCTGTTTGTCACCCTGGGCGCCTTCCCGCTGCAAGAAATCGACGTCAGCCAGCAGGATAAATGGTTGTATGGCGCGCAGCTGGGAGGCAGTTTCCAGTTTGATGACCAAGACAGCTTCAATCTGGCCCTGGCCTACTACGACTTCCAGCACGTCGAAGGGGTGAAAAACGAGGAGAACAAAAACACCACCGACTGGACTGCGCCGCCGTTTGTGCAGAAGGGCAACACCCTTTACAACATCGTCAACACCAACCCGCCTAATGGCACAGATGCACTTTACGCGCTGGCATCTGATTACAACCTGCTCAACCTGACAAGTTCCTATACCTTCGCCGGCTTCGCCCCGCACCAACTCACCATCACCGGCGATTACGTCCAGAACATAGGCTTCGACGCCGATGAGGCCCGTCTCAAGCTCGACGGCATGGCGCCGCGCCCCTACGACCAGGTCTACGATGCCACCACCGGCTACCAGCTGATGGTGACCTTCGGCTGGCCCGAGGTCACCCGGCCTGGCAACTGGAATGCCAGCCTGGGCTACCGCTACCTGGAAGGCGACGCGGTGGTGGATGCCTTCACCGATTCGGACTTCCACCTGGGCGGCACCGATGCCGAGGGCTGGTTTTTGGGTGGGCAGTATGGCCTCAGCGAAAATGTCTGGTTGGCAGGGCGCTGGATGAGCTCCACGGAGATCAACGCCGCGCCGCTGGAGATCGACACCCTGCAAATTGACCTCAACGCCAAGTTCTGAGGAGCCTGAGATGAAACCTGTAGTGACCATGGCAGGTCTGGCCATCGCCCTGCTGCTGACCGGCCCAGCCACTGCCGAGGTGCGCCGAGGTGGCGGCGGTGAGAGTGCCCAGGCCCAGGCGGCGGTGCAAAACCTATTGCGCCAGGCCAGTGCCGAGCGCGATGCCCTGGCCCAGGAGAAAGCGCAGTTGCAGCAAGCACTGGACGCCGCTAAGCAGGCGCTTGGCGCCAGCCAGCAAAAGCTCGCTGCCAGCGACGAAGCGCTGGTGAAGTTTCAGGCCGCCAATGGCGAGCTGTCTGGCTATGTGGAACAACAGAGCGGCAAGCTGCAGGAAATGGCCGGCAAGTTCCAAGCGTTGGTGAACAGCCTGAAGCAGTCCGAGCAGCAGCGCACCGCGCTGGAGGCACAACTGGCCGAAGCCCGCCAGGCACTGGATAGCACCCGAGCTGACAACGCCAAACTGGTCAATATCGGTGAGGAGTTGATGAAGCAATACGAGCAAAAGGGTGTATGGACCTCCTTGCTGCAAAAGGAGCCGCTAACCCAGCTCAAGCGGGTCGAGATCGAAAACCTGATGGAAAAATACCGCGTCGAGATCCACCGCGCGGCGGTGGAGCAACCCAAGAGCTAGCGACATGAACTAACAGGTTGTTCCTTGTGCATCGCCAAATATCGCACATACTGCTATAGCGTTTTGCATGCTGCAGCGGGACGGTCATGTTGCGTGACAAGCTGAGGGAGCACCTTTTACCGACAGTGGCCATCGTGCTGGCCTATTTCCTGTTGGCGCGCGTGTCGCTGGCGGCGGGTGGGCTGTTCGATGGTCAGATCAGCCTGGTGTGGTTGCCCACCGGGCTGTGCTATGCGTGGCTGTGGGCGCGGGGCCTACGCGCCTGGCCGCCGCTCCTACTGGGCTCCCTGCTGGTGGGCTGGTCGATGGGCTCCAGCCCGGGGCTGGCCCTGTGGTTTGCTGCGGTTGTGGTGCTGGAGGGGGTTGCTGCGGTGGCCATCCTGCGCTGGCTGCGCTTCGATACCCAATTTGGCCATTTGCGGCATGTGGCCAGCTTTGTTGTGGTGGGGGTGCTGTTGGTGCCCGCGCTCAGTGCCGGGTTGGGCAGCCTGGGCTTTGTGCTGTTTGCTGGGCAGCCATGGGAGCAGTGGAGTGTCTCGGCGGGCACCTGGTGGGTGGGCGACGCGCTAGGTGCCCTGATCTTTGCGCCGGCCTGTTTCACCTGGGGCCAAGGCCTCGCCTGGAGAGGGCGCAGCTTGCTGGAGCTGCTGGCCATACTGACGGGCATGTGCCTTGTGGGCGTGGTGGTGTTCGGACCTGAGCGCCCCCCTCCTTTCCCCGCCAAATATCTGCTGATTCCTCTGGTCGCATTGCTGGCAATGCGCTTTCTGCACCTGGGGGCCTGCCTGGGGGCGGGGCTGATCCTAGCGCTGGTGGTCTACTCCTGGCTGGCCAATCCCGCCATGGTGTTGGAGGATGCGCAGTGGCTGCATTCGGTTCTGCCCAATGTGCTGGGCTTTGCCGCCGTGAATGCAATCCTTGGCCTGATGATCGCGACCGTCATCAGCCAGCGCGACCGCAATGAGCGGCGCCTGCGCGAGAGCGAGTCTGAGCAGCGTGCCCGGGCGGAAGAATTGCAGACCATGCTCGATGCCGTGCCCGCCGCCGTGGTGTTGACGCCCTCGCCGCACATGCAGGACCTGATCGGCAACCGCAAGGCGCGGGAGTTGATGCGCATTCCCGAGGGGATGTCGATGTTCGTGGAGGAGCGCTGGTGGGAGGCGAGCGGGCGACATTTCGAGCGGCATGGGCAAACAGTCGCTATGACCTCCATGCCCTTGCAGCGGGCACTCGGCGGCGAAACCATAAACAACGACCAGATTGTTGCCTGTTATGAGGATGGCAGCCGGCGACATCTGCTGGTCAATGCCGTGCCTTTGCTGGATGGTGCGGGTGCCGTGCGCGGTGCCCTGGCGGTGCTGGCCGATGTGTCTGAGCTGACACAGGCCCAGCAGCAGCTCAAGTTGGCGGATGAAGCGCTGGAGCACAGCGGTGAAGCGCTGATGATCATCGACAGGGACAATCGCGTGATGCGGGTAAACCGGGCCTTCGGGCGCATCACCGGCTTCAGTGAGGCGGAGGTGTTGGGGCGCGATGCCGGGCAAGTGGCGGGCGTACCGTTGGATGCCGAAAAGCGCGCCCAGATTCGGCAAGCTTTGAATGACAAGGGCGTTTGGGAAGGCGAATTAAACAACCGCCGGGCCAATGGGCAAATCTATCCCGCCTGGTACACCATCAGCTGTGTGGGTAATGGGGATGGCGAGGCATCGCATTTCATCTCGCTGTTTTCCGACATCACCGAGCGCAAGCACGCCGAATCGCGCATGAAGCATCTGGCGGAGCACGACTTCCTCACCGGCCTGCCCAATCGGGTGCTCTTCAACGATCGCGTGGGCCAGGCCATTGCCGTCGCCCAGCGAGCTGGCAGCCGTTTTGCGTTGATGTTCCTCGATCTGGATCGCTTCAAGAATATCAACGACACCTTGGGGCACAACGTGGGCGACCAACTGCTGGTTCAGTTGGCGGGTCGTCTGCGCAGCTGCCTGCGGGCGGGGGACACCATCTGCCGCCAGGGGGGCGACGAATTCGTGGTGTTGCTGCCGGGGGCCGACAGCGACAAGGCCGCCAGGCACCTGGCGCAGAAACTGCTCGACGTGATCGACAGGCCCTTTCTGCTGGAGGGGCATGAGCTGTCGGTATCGGCCAGCATCGGTGTGGTGCTTTACCCCCACGACGGCCAGGATCTAGACACGCTGATGAAGCATGCCGACGTGGCCATGTATCACGCCAAGAGCAGTGGGCGTCACAACTTCCAGTTTTTCACCGCCGACTTGAATGCCCGCACCGCAGAGGCCTTGCGGCTCGAGTTTGGCTTGAAGCGGGCGCTGGAACGCCGCGAGCTGGTGCTGCATTTCCAGCCGCAGGTACAGGTATCGGACCTGCGCATGGTGGGCTTCGAGGCCCTGCTGCGCTGGCCGGTGGAAGGCAGCTTCGTGTCGCCGGCTGATTTCATTCCGGTGGCCGAGGACTCCGGCCTGATCGTGCCGATCGGTGAATGGGTATTGGAGGAGTCGTGCCGGCAGTTGTCGTTGATGCCGGCGGGCCATGAGCTGACCATCGCCGTGAACGTCTCCGCCTTGCAGTTCCGCCAGAAGGATTTTGTCGAGATGGTGGGGCGTGTTTTGAGTGCCTACGGTGTGGCGCCGAGCCGCCTTGAGCTGGAAGTGACCGAGTCGGTGGTGATGCACGATGTGGAAGACGTCATCGAGAAGATGAAGCAGCTCAAGGCCCTGGGCGTGGGCATCGCCATCGACGATTTCGGCAAAGGCTATTCAAGCCTGACCTACCTGAAGCGTTTCCCCATCACCAAATTGAAGATCGACCAGGCCTTCATCCGCGACTGCACCCACGACCCTGAAGATGCCTCCATCGTACAGGCCATCATCAGCCTGGCCAACAGCCTGGGCCTGGAGATGATCGCCGAGGGGGTGGAGACACCGGAGCAGCTGGAGTTCCTGCGCCGGAATCGCTGTGAAATGGCCCAGGGTTACTTGTTGGGGCGGCCCATGCCAGCGGATCAACTGCGTGCCATTGTCGAGGTGAGCCCTGTTCCCTCTAGTCGCCTGCAGCGTGCGCCAGGGGGGCGACGCTAGCGTGGCTGTGATCTTGATGCAACTTAGGCGCCCCTCTAGGGCGCTGTAAGCGCGCCGTGGCCGCCCGTTGGCGAGCGGCGCTGCCCTAAGGTGGCCATGAAAAGTCACGGGCGCAGGCCGTTCAGCGGGGCACTGCGCGCGGGCCGCCAAGCGTGTGGCTGCCCGCTGTGAGTTTGGCGCTGGCGTGTTGCATCAACGCAGTACCGACAGCCCTTCATGCAGTGAGCGCCGGTAGGCGGCTATCGCTGGCACGGTGCAGGCCAGCAGCGCGGCTATTTCAATCCCGGCCAGCAGCCACCATTCGCCGCTGCCGGGCCAACCTGCCGGTGGCAGCCACAACGCGCCTGACAGCGCGACCCTTAGCCCCTCCCAGCCGCCATAGAGCAAGGCTGTGCCGATCAGCATGCCCCCGGCCGTGAGCGCCTGGGCCTCCAGCAGCAACAGCAGGCCAATCTGCCAGGGCCTTGCGCCTTGTACCCGCAGCAGTGCCAGCTCCCGGCGGCGTTCATTGAGGGTGACGCTGAGCAGGCCGATCACCATCATGATCGCCACCAGCGCTACCAAGGCAGAGATACCCAGCAGTGATTGCTCCAGCCAGCCGATCATGCGCCACAGTTCTGCCAGGGTGACACCCGGCAGCACGGCCATGATGGGCTCGCCCGGGTAGTCATTGATTGCCCGCTGCAGGGCGAAACTGGCGATGCGAGATTTCAAACCTACCAGACAGGCGGTGATGGTTTCCGGCGGTTGCTGTGCTTGTTTGCCGGTGAGTGGGGCATGCACCCACTCCAGCCCTTGCAGGCTGACCAGGACCGAGCGATCCAGTGGCGTGCCGGTCGGTGCCAGTACGCCCGCAACAGTGAAGTCGAAACCTTTGTGGCGGCTGCTGGCGGCATCCACCAGCCCGTGGGCCAGTTGAATTTGGCTGCCTGGCGCGTAGCGCAGCTGCCTTGCCACCTCGGCGCCCACCACCACCTGCTCGGTGCTGGCGAAGGCTTGGCCTTGGGCAAATTGTAGCGGCTGTTTGGCGCCGTAGCGGTAGTGCTGGAAAAAGCTGGCCTCGGTGCCCACCACGCGATAGCCGCGGTGGGAGTCGCCCAGGGAGAGCGGCACCACCCACTCGACGCCGCGCATCTGTTTGATGTGCTGGTAAGTATCCCAGCGCAGATTGTTGCTGGGCTGGCCCAGATGGAACACGGAATAGAGCAAGAGTTGCACACCGCCACTGCGTGGCCCCACCAGCAGATCCACCCCTGAGATGGTGTTCATGAATTGGGCCTTGCTCTCAGTGCGGAGTTTCTCGACCCCCAGCAGCACTAATGTGGCCAGGGCGATGCCGGCCAGGGCAAAACCCACGGTGAGGCGGCGGTGGCGCAGGCTGTGCAGGGCCAGGTTCAGCATGGGCGTGCTCCCGCAAGGTTGATCTGGCTGAGGTTCAGTACGCGATCGAAGTGGTTGGCCAGGCTGGCGTCGTGGCTGACCATCAGCAGCGTGCTGCCATGCCGGTTCAGCTCCTGCATCAGCAGGGCCAGGAACTGGTCGCGGGTGTCGGCATCCAGTGCCGAGGTGGGCTCGTCGGCGATCAGCAGCTCGGGGCCGCCGATCAGTGCCCGGGCGACCGCCACGCGCTGCTGCTGGCCGACGCTGAGCTGATGGGGAGGCAGCGCCCAGCTCGGCTCGGTCAGCTGCAACTCCTCCAGCAAGCGCCGCGCCTCAGCGGGCGCGTTGCCCGCCCGCTGGCGACGACGGCGGGAGAAGCGCAGGGGCAGCAGCACGTTGTCCAGGGCGCTGAGGTAGGGCAGCAGATTGAACTGCTGGAACACGAAGCCCATGTGATCGGCGCGAAAATGGTCGCGACCGGCGGGGCTGAGCTGGGCGAGATCCTGCCCCAGCACCATCACCTGGCCTTGGCTGGGCGTGTGCAGGCCGGCGATTAGCCCAAGCAAAGTGGACTTGCCACTGCCAGAGGGGCCCAGCAAAATCGCACGCTGCCCGGGTTCAAGGCGCATGTGGGGGATGTTCAGCTGGTCGTGGTCGCGGCCAGGCCAGCGAAAGCGCAATTCGGATAGCTGCAAGGCGGACATGGCTGTGCGCGTGCCTCAAAAGTTGTTACTTTATAACATTGGTGTCGATTAGAGCAGGGGCTTGGCCATGCGTTCACGTGTTGTGGTGTTTTTTTCGCTTGCGCTGCTGCTGGCAGGGGGCGCCCAGGCGGCGCAGGAGTACCGCGAGTTGGATTGGCTGGATCTGCTCACCGACAAGGATCGCGAGGCCATGCTGCACTTACCCGAGATCGATCACGGCAATGGCCCGGACAGCCAACCCACCAGTCCACTGCGCACCAGTGACATGAACATGCCGGCGGTGATGTACTCGAAGGCGGTGAGGCCTGAGCTGGATGGGGCGAAAATCAAGCTGGTTGGCTTCATGGTGCCACTGGAGCTGGATGAGCGAGGGCGGGTGGTGGAGTTCTTCCTGGCACCATATCAGGGGGCCTGCATCCATGTGCCGCCGCCACCGCCCAATCAGATTGTCTTCGTGCGCTACCCGGCGGGCGTAGAAAAGGCTGACATGTTCGCCTTGTTCCGCTTCTCGGGGGTGCTACGCACCCAGCCGATCGAGAACGATCTAGCGGAGGCCTCCTATCGGCTGGAGGCGGATGGCATGGAAATCAATCCGCAAGAATAGTGCGATGGGCTAATGGCAGCCCTTGCAGCTGCCGTGGGCCTCGATGATTTCCTGCCGGATGCTGAAGCCCGCCTGCTGGGCTTGCTGTTGCAGATCCCGGTGCAATTGTTCTGAATGCAGCTCCTGTACCGTGCCGCAGTCGTCGCAGATCAGTAGCTGTACGGTGTGGCTGTCGCCAGGGTGGTGGCAGGCCAGAAAGGCATTGCTCGAATCCACCCGGTGCACCAGGCCGTTTTCCTGCAGAAACGCCAGGGCACGGTAGACGGTGGGGGGCTTGGCGGAAGGGTCGAGTTTCTGCAGGCGCTCCAGTAGCTCGTAGGCGCTGACGGCATGTGGCAGCGCGTGCAGCAACAGCTCGAATACCTGTTGGCGCTGCTGGGTGAAGCGCACGCCGCGACTCAGGCACAGCTGCCGTGCGGCGTCGAGAATGCTTGAGTTGTTGTGTGACTGTGACATGGGCGCGCTTCAGCCGGGGCGTGAGGAAATTCTATCAGACTTGTCGTGCCGCCAGTCGTGACAGCAGCTGTTGGGCGACGGCCGCCAGATCGACCGCTGCGCTGGCTGGCCACATCAACTCTAGCGACACACTACTGCCGCCAAGTAATGGCGTGAGCTGCCAGTGACCCTCGCTGGCGTTGAGGGCCTGCCAGCCGCCGTCGGTTTGCAGAATGCCCTTGCAGCGCAGGGTGGGCCCTAAGGTTTTGAGCCATGCGGTGAGGTCGTCCTGCAGGCACCAGTCATCGCTGGCGGTCAGGCTGAGCACGTGCCAGCCCTGGCTCTCACCGCGCCAGAGTCGCACCCCGGGGTGCGGCGTCTCCAAGGCATGCCAGCGGTCGGGCTGGGAGGTTTGGCGGGGGAAAAAGCGCGGCGGCCGCGTGCCCATAGGCAGGTCCAGCAGGCTGCTGCTCACCTCGCCGAAATGGGTCGGGATGATGGCGTCGGCCTGAACGCCGTGCTGCACCAACCAATCGCACGCCTGCTTCAGTTGCGCGGGGCTTACCGCATCGGCTTTGTTGAGCAGCACGCGGTCGGCCAGCCAGAGTTGTTCATGGAAGCTGGGGTGGCCGCTGGCGTGTGATTGTTCTGCTAGATGGGCGCTCACCAGACACAGCGTGGCGCGCGGGCTGAGCAGCGCCTGGTGTTGGGGTTCGGCCAGCACCTGGGCGATGCGCCAGGCGTGGCCCAGCCCGGTGGGTTCGATCAGCAGCCGGTGGGGCTGTGCCTTTTTCAGCAAGCGGTGCAGGCCGACGCGGAACATCAACTCCGCGTCACAGCACAGGCAGCCGCCGGCCACCGTGTCGATAAAAATGCCGCTGTCGGGGTGTAGTAGCTCGCCGTCGACGCCGGCCTTGCCGAACTCGTTCACCAGCACCGCCCAGCGCTCGCCTGTCGGCTTTTGTTGCAGCAGATGTGCGATGGTGGTGGTTTTGCCGGCACCGAGAAAGCCGGTGATCAGATTGTAGGGGATGGGCGTGCTCACGACCCCGGAAGCTCCGCGACGGCTTGCGCAGGGTTGATCTCATGGGCGTCAGCCTGTGGGCCAGACAACCATTGCAGCCTTGCCTGCTGAAGCGTCGGGAATTTTTTGAACAGTGGGCTGAAATCGGTCTTCAGTACACCTGCCGGGCACTCCAATTGGTAGATCAGCTGCATATCGCGGTGCTCGCCGTCACCGCCTTCTGCCGAAGCCTCACCACTCTGCGCTGTGCACGCGGGTGTTGTGTTCAGCACGCTGGCGGGCGAGACCATGGAGCGCTGGAAGCTATGCAGTGCGTTGCGCTGTTCCGGGGTGGAGGGGCGTTGCTCGTGGCCCAGCGCATCGGCCATGGGTAGATCGATTTCCACCCGCAACATGGCGCCATCTCGCACCAGGCGTATGTCGGCCACGCCGTGTTCGTGCGGGCTGGCGGCCTTGCTGTCTTCGTGCGCGTGTTCGCCGGCCACGGCCAGCGTGGAGCTAAATAACAGGCCAACCAGCAAGGGACGGAAGGGCATGGCAGATCTCTCCGGCAAAAATGTTACTTTATAACACTTTCTGTCGGGAGGCGAGATCTGCTGCGCCGACGGGTGGTGGGCGATGGCCGCTGCCGGTGTGTTGAGCGGTACGCAATCAAGCTGCGAAGTAGGCGAAGGTTTCCCAGCGGCCAGGTTGCGCATCCAGGCTGAGCATGGCGCCGGTTTTAAGCCCCTTGGCCTCGCTGGCGTCGGTGATAAAGGGGATCAGCTCGAGCGGGATCAGCCGATCGGTGCTTTCATCCGCGCCATAGATCGCAAAGGTGGTGCCGGCGCGCTCGAACATATGCTCTGGGCTGGACAGGGTGGTGCTGTGGTGTGCAGTGCTCATGGCGGCCTCCTGTGTTGTGTATGAGGCAATGCAAGCGGTGTGCCTAAATTTGGTGCTTTAATTTCAATGGCTTACAAAATGCACCAGTCCAAAGTGGTGCGTTTTTATCTTGGGCTAAAAATATTGCATTAAATGCGTGCGCGATCTTAGTGGAGGCTAACGCATATCGTGATTCATTGTGGTGCAATTTGGCTTGGGTCGGGGGAGCGTTTGGATCGTCTACGCGTGCTCAGCCTGTTAACAGCGGGGTTGCGCATAGTAGGATGAGGCAAAGACAGGGCAAACGGGGTTGGCATATGCGGCAACTTGGGCACCATATAAACGGCGCGATGGTAGCGGGTAGCAGTGGGCGCCATGCCGAGGTGTACGATCCCGCACTGGGATCGCCGGTGGCACGCGTCGCGCTCGCTTCTGAGGCCGATGTGGCTGAGGCGGTCGCGGTCGCGGTGCGCGCCTTTCCCGCCTGGGCCGCGACGCCGGCCACCCAGCGGGCGCGGGTGATGTTTCGCTTCCGCGAGCTGCTGGAGCGCCACGGCGCCGAGCTGGCGGCGCTGATCAGCGCCGAGCACGGCAAACTGCCCGGCGATGCTCAGGGTGAGATCGCCCGGGGGCTTGAGGTGGTGGAGTTTGCCTGTGGTATCCCCCACCTACTGAAGGGGGAGCACTCCATGAATGTGGGGCGCGGCGTGGATAGCTGGAGCGAGCTGGCGCCGCTGGGGGTGGTGGCCGGCATCACACCGTTCAACTTCCCCGCCATGGTGCCGCTGTGGATGTTCCCCATCGCGCTGGTGTGTGGCAACTGCTTCGTGTTGAAGCCCTCGGAGCGCGATCCCTCCCCGGCGTTGTTGCTGGCCGAGTTGCTGGAAAAAGCCGGCCTGCCGGCGGGCGTGTTCAACGTGGTGAATGGCGACAAGCAGGCGGTGGACGCCCTGCTGGCCCACCCGGATGTGAAGGCCGTGAGCTTTGTCGGCTCCACCCCCATCGCCGAGCACATCTACGCCGAGGGCAGCCGCCGCGGCAAGCGCGTGCAGGCCCTGGGCGGAGCCAAGAACCATCTGGTAGCCATGCCCGACGCCGACCCCGAGCAGGTAGTGAACGCCCTGTTAGGCGCCGCCTACGGCTCTGCCGGTGAGCGTTGCATGGCGGTGTCGGTGCTGGTGGCGGTGGGCGATGCCACCGCCGATGCGCTGGTGGCGGCGCTGGCGCCCCGGGTGGCGGCCCTGGAGGTGTGCCCGGGCAGCCGGGCCGGTGGCGACATGGGGCCACTGGTCAGCGCCGAGCACCTGGCCAGGGTGCGGGCCTACGTCGACAGTGGCGTGGCCGAGGGGGCCACCCTGGTGGTGGATGGCAGGCCGTTGGTGGTTGAGGGGAGCGAGCAGGGCTTCTTCCTGGGCGGTTGCCTGTTTGACCGCGTGACGCCGGCGATGCGCATCTACAGCGAGGAGATCTTCGGGCCGGTGCTGTGCGTGGTGCGGGTGCCGGATTTTGATAGTGCCCTGGCCCTGGTCAACGCCCACGAATACGGCAATGGCGCCGCCATCTTCACCCGGGACGGTCGCGTCGCCAGAGAGTTTGGCCACCGGGTGGAAGCGGGCATGGTGGGCATCAATGTGCCCATCCCGGTGCCGATGGCCTTTCATTGCTTTGGTGGCTGGAAGCGCTCGCTGTTTGGCCCGCTGCACATGCACGGGCCGGATGGGGTGCGCTTCTATACCCGCATGAAGACACTCACCGCGCGCTGGCCAGAGGTTGATCTCGCTGCCGAGTTCAGTATGCCGGTGGCCCAATAGGGGGTGTGCTGGGCGATGCCTGGCAGGCGGCTAAACCGCCAGGCCGGCACAGTGCCCCGAGGCCCAGGCCCACTGGAAGTTGAAGCCACCCAGGTGGCCCGACACATCCAGCACCTCGCCGATGAAGTAAAGCCCGCGTTGCTGTTTGCACTCCAGCGTCTTGGAGCTGATGGCGTCGGTGTCCACCCCGCCCAGGGTGACCTCAGCGGTGCGATAGCCCTCGGTGCCGGCGGGTTTGATATGCCACTGCTGCAGTTGTTGCCCGATCTCCTGCAGGCGCTTGTTGGGCAGGTCCGCCATGCTTTTTTCGCTGACCTCTGCCCAGAACAGGGCCTGCAGCTCCGCCACCAGCGATTTGGCCAGCTGGCTCGACAGCACGGTGCGCAGCAGGGATTTGGGCTGGGTTTTTTTCTGCTCGATGAGCCAGCCGGGCAGATCCAGCCCAGGCAGTAGGTTGATCTGCAGGGGCTCGCCCGCCTGCCAGTAGTTGGACACCTGCAGCGCCACCGGCCCGCTCAGGCCGCGATGGGTGAACAGCAAGGCCTCGCGGAACTGGCCGCCGGCACAGCCCATCTCCACTGGCAACGCCAGGCCTGAAAGCCGCTCACACAGCCCCTTCAGTTCGCCGGTGACGGTGAAAGGAACCAAGCCGGCGCGGCGCGGCAGCACCGGCAGGCCGAACTGCTGGGCGATGTCGTAACCGAAGCCGGAAGCGCCCAAGGTGGGGATGGACAGCCCGCCGGTGGCCACCACCAGCGAGCTGGTGGTGAAGCTGCCCAGGTTGCTCTGCAGCAGGTAGGGGTTGTTGTCCTGGGCCTGAATGGCGCTGATCTGGCAGTGGGTCTTGATGGTCACGTCGCCCTGAGCGCATTCATCCAGTAGCATGTCGAGGATGTCCCGGGCGGAGTTCAGGCAGAACAGCTGCTCGTGGTCGCGCTCCTCATAGGGGATGCCGTGTTTCTCCACCAGGGCGATGAAATCCCACGGGGTGTAGCGGCTGAGCGCCGATTTGGTGAAATGCGGGTTGGCGCAGATGTAATTGGCCGGCGTCACCGTGCGGTTGGTGAAATTGCAGCGGCCACCGCCCGACATCAGGATCTTCTTGCCCACCTTGTTGCTGCTGTCCAGCACCAGCACCTTGCGGCCGCGCTGGCCGGCGGTGAAGGCGCACATCAGGCCGGAGGCGCCGGCGCCGATGATGATGACGTCGTAGTGTTTCACGCAGGGTCGCCGGGCTGGGGGTGGGCGCCCATTCTAGCAAGTCGCGGGCACTGTGGTGTGATGCGCGCGGGGCGGCAGGCTTGGGTTGGAATTCGCCGTGTGCCGCTCCTGGCGCGCCATCAGCGACGTATTAGCTGTTGCCAATGAGCGGCCAGAGTGGGTCATCCGACCGCTGGGTGTGGATCAGGTACAGGCGGAATTCGAATTCCAGTTGGTGGTAGTCCGGC
>CAZYQX010000013.1:0-72391 GCA_964649985.1 uncultured Pseudomonadales bacterium
TTCGTAGCCAGGTACTCTATCCAGCTGAGCTACGGGCGCGTCGTTTCAAGGCCGCATACTTTATTGATTGTTGCTGCAATTGTCAACAATCCCAAACATATGCGGTTGTCCTGAATAATGGCGGAGAAGGAGGGATTCGAACCCTCGATGGGCTTTTGGCCCATACTCCCTTAGCAGGGGAGCGCCTTCGACCTGCTCGGCCACCTCTCCGTTACAGGCGCGCATGATACTCTCAATTGCGCCATTTGGAAAGGGGTTTAAGACCCCTTTTTAGCTTATTGATTTCCTTGCTGAGATTCTTTCTCGCGCTGAATGCGCTGATAAATCTCTTCGCGATGCACGGCAACTTCCTTAGGTGCGTTTACACCCAGACGAACCTGATTGCCTTTAATACCCAAAACAGTGACGGTCACTTCATCGCCTACCATCAGTGTTTCACCGATACGGCGCGTCAAAATCAGCATGTTTCTCTCCTAAATTCCAATGCCGGCGACAGCGCGCTCGGCCGATTGATCCTTTAAACGCACTCCGTGCAGGAATGTGACAACTAGAAGTATTGACTACCTTAGGCAAAACACAACCTAATCAATACTGTTATCCTTTCTCAGCACATCGCTCATAGCGGGGCACCCTGCCCCGCCGTTTCAGATCGGCCGATCAGTTGGCCGGTGCATCCAGCCCAAACGCGGTGTGCAGAGCGCGCACCGCAAGTTCCATATACTTCTCATCAATGATCACTGAGATCTTGATCTCGGAGGTGGTGATCATCTGGATGTTCACACCCACATCTGCCAGTGTCTTGAACATCGTGCTTGCAACACCCGCATGCGAACGCATGCCGACGCCCACCAACGACACCTTGCAAATCTTGTTATCGGAGCGTACTTCACGCGCACCAATCTGCTTTGCCACATCCTGCAGGATGGCTTCAGCGCGCTTCATCTCGTTGCGGTGCACGGTGAAGGTCAGATCAGTGGTGTTATCCGCACCTACGTTCTGGACGATCACATCGACCTCGATGTTGGCGTCACCAATTGGCGCGAGGATAGAAGAAGCCACACCTGGCTTGTCGGGAATGCCGCAGATGGTCAGTTTGGCTTCGTCGCGATTGAAGGCAATACCAGAAACGAGCGGGGCTTCCATAACATTCTCTTCTTCAAGCGTGATCAGAGTGCCGGGGCCTTCCTGGAATGAGGAAAGCACACGCAGCGGTACTTTATATTTGCCGGCGAATTCCACCGAGCGGATCTGCAAAACCTTTGAGCCCAAGCTGGCCATCTCCAGCATCTCCTCAAAGGTGATGCGGTCCAACCTGCGTGCGCTCTCACACACCCGTGGGTCGGTGGTATAAACGCCATCAACGTCGGTATAAATCTGGCATTCATCCGCTTTTAAGGCGGCGGCCAAGGCAACACCGGTGGTATCAGAACCGCCGCGACCGAGTGTGGTGATGTTGCCGTCTTCATCCACGCCCTGGAAGCCTGCCACGATGACCACATTGCCTTCGGACAAGTCCTTGCGCATGTTTTCTTCATCGATGGAGCGGATGCGCGCCTTGGTGAAGGCACTGTCGGTAAGGATGCGCACCTGGGAGCCGGTATAAGAACGGGCCTTGTAACCGCGCTTTTGCAGGGCGATCGCCAACAGCGCAATGGTCACCTGTTCGCCGGTGGAGACCAAGACATCCAGTTCGCGACCGGACGGTTGATCTGTAATTTGTTGAGCCAAGCCCAACAGGCGATTAGTTTCGCCGGACATGGCAGAAACGACCACGACGACATCATGGCCCTGGTCGCGGAAGCGGCCTACCTTCTCAGCCACATTCTCGATGCGATCAACCGAGCCGACAGACGTGCCGCCAAACTTCTGTACGATTAAGCTCATCCAAGCCTCGTTCTCGCCCTAAACAAAAGGGGCCAAATTAAACACTTAGGTGCCAAAAATCAAATGCTGCGGGTGAGCACTGACTCTCCCGCCAATACCACATCCGTGTAGGGAAGCTTTGAAATACCTTTCAGCGCAGTATGTTAGCGCCATGATCAAGGCAAAGTAGCGCCTTGCTTCGTCACAGCGCGTGATTATTAACAGACTGCAGTCAAAACAGAGTGCTTAGAGCCGTTGCTCCACCCAACTGTATACAGACTCAAGCGCCCCGGCTAAAGCGGCAATGTCTGTTCCACCACCCTGTGCCATATCCGGGCGGCCACCACCTTTGCCACCAAGTTTGGTGGATACATCCTGCACCAGTTCACCCGCCTTGACTTTGGCGGTAAGATCCTGCGTAACACCCGCAGCAACAGACACCTTGTCTGCCTCTACTGCAGCCAGTACGACCACGCCAGAGCCCAGCTTATTCTTCAGCTGGTCAAGTGTAGTGCGAAGGGTTTTACCATCGACGCCTTCCAGCTTGACTGACAGCACCTTGGCCCCCTTGATCTCCCGCGCTTGTTGCATGAGATCATTACCTGCCGCTGCCGCAAGCTTAGCCTTGAGCTGCTCCAACTCCTTTTCGAGTTGCCGGTTTGAGGCCACTAGCTGGTCAACGCGCTCCACCACCTTGTCGCGATTGGCCTTCACCGCGCTTTCTACATGGCTCAGCAGGCCGCTCAGGCGCTCCACTTCATCCAGCGCTCGCTCCCCGGTTACAGCTTCGATGCGGCGGACACCGGCCGCAATGCCGGACTCCGACACCAGTTTGAGCACCCCGATATCGCCGGTGCGCTTGGCGTGGATGCCCCCGCAGAGTTCTACTGAGAAGCCATCGCCCATGGTCAGCACGCGCACGGTGTCACCGTATTTCTCACCAAACAGCGCCATGGCGCCCTTGGCGCGCGCGGTGTCGATGTCGGTGACTTCGGTCTGCACCGGGGTATTGCGGCGAATCTCGGCATTCACCAGGCGTTCAATTTGCTTCAGCTCATCGACACTGATGGCCTGGAAGTGGGCGAAGTCGAAACGCAGCCGCTGGGAGTCCACCAGCGAGCCCTTCTGTTGCACGTGCTCACCCAGCACTTTGCGCAGGGCGGCGTGCAGCAAGTGCGTGGCCGAATGGTTCAGCGCGGTGGAGGTACGCACAGAGGCATCTACTTCCGCATCGACGGTTTGGCCAAGCTCGATGCTACCAGAGGCAACCCGCCCCTTATGCACATGGCTACTGCCTGCCTTGGTGGTATCGAGCACATCGAACCGCGCAGCCGCCGAGGAAAGGCGGCCGCAATCACCCACTTGGCCACCGGACTCGGCATAAAACGGGGTTTGATCCAGCACTACCACGCCTTCTTCGCCCTCATTCAGGCGTTCCACGGCCTCGGTACCTTTGAACAAGGCCACCACTTTGCCGCTGCCGACAGTGGCGTCATAGCCGGTGAAACGGGTCTCGCCGTCGACCTTGAGAAGGGCGTTGTAGTCCACATCAAACTGGCTGCTGGCCCGGGCACGCTCACGCTGTGCCTCCATGGCCTGCTCGAAGCCGGCTTCGTCGACCGTGAGGTTGCGTTCCCGCGCGATATCCGCCGTGAGGTCGACCGGAAAGCCATAGGTGTCGTAGAGTTTGAAGACGGTTTCACCCGGAATGACATTACCCTGTAGGCTCGCCAGCGCGTCTTCGAGAATTTTCAGCCCCTGATCCAGGGTCTTGGCAAACTGATCCTCTTCCTGCTTGAGCACACGCTCAATCTGGCCCTGCTGTTGGCGCAGTTCCGGATAGGCCTCGCCCATTTCCTGCACCAGCGCCGGGACGATCTTGTGGAAGAAGGCCTCCGTGGCGCCAAGCTTGTTGCCGTGGCGGATGGCGCGGCGAATGATGCGCCGCAGCACGTAGCCACGACCCTCATTGGAGGGCACCACGCCGTCTGCGATGAGGAAGGAACAGGAGCGGATGTGATCGGCGATCACCTTCAGCGATGGCTGATCCTGGTTGGGGCAGCCCACGGCCTTGGCCGCAGCTGCCAACAAGGCCTGGAAAAGGTCGATTTCATAGTTGGCGTGAACGTGCTGCATCACGGCAGAAATGCGCTCAAGCCCCATGCCGGTATCGACCGATGGTGCCGGGAGGGGGTGCATCTTGCCATCGGCAGTGCGGTTGAACTGCATGAACACGTTGTTCCAGATTTCGATATAGCGATCGCCATCCTCTTCTGGTGAGCCCGGAGGGCCACCCCAGATCTGCTCGCCGTGGTCGTAGAAAATCTCGGTGCAGGGGCCGCAAGGCCCGGTGTCACCCATGGCCCAGAAATTGTCAGAGGCGTAAGGCGCGCCTTTGTTGTCGCCGATGCGCACGATGCGCGCGGCGGGGACGCCGATTTCCTTCTCCCAGATGTCGAAGGCTTCGTCGTCAGAGGCGTATACCGTCACCCACAGTTTGTCTTTCGGAATATTCAACCACTTGGGTGAAGTGAGAAACTCCCAGGCAAAACTGATGGCGTCGCGCTTGAAATAATCGCCGAAGCTGAAGTTGCCCAGCATTTCGAAGAAGGTGTGGTGACGTGCGGTATAGCCGACGTTTTCCAGGTCGTTATGCTTACCGCCGGCGCGCACGCACTTCTGTGATGTGACGGCGCGGGTGTAGGCGCGTTTGTCCAGGCCGAGGAAGCAGTCCTTGAACTGGTTCATGCCTGCATTGGTAAACAGCAGGGTCGGATCATCCGCCGGTACCAGTGAGCTGGAGGCTACGCGGGTGTGGCCCTTCTCTTCGAAGAAGCGAAGAAAGGCTTCGCGGATGTCTGCGCTTTTCATGCCTGAACCTCGAAAGCGCCCTGGGAGGGCGGGATAAAGCGGGAAATTATAACGGAAAAACGGGGACGTACGCGCGGTTCAACCCGCCATTTGCCCCTCGGCAAAAGCGCGCCCACCCATCACGTGCATATGCAGATGAAACACGGTCTGCCCTGCGCCACGGCCATTGTTTATCACCAAGCGGAAGGCTTCACCAATGCCCAGCTGGCGGGCAACCTTGCCCGCCACCAGGAGGAGATGGCCCAGCAGAGGTTCGTCTTCCGGCTGCGCATCCGACAGTTTCTCGATCGGCTTGCGGGGGATCACCAGTACGTGGGTGGGGGCCTGGGGGTGAGCATCCCGGATCACCACGCACTGCTCATCTTCATAAATCATGATGGAGGGAATTTCACCCTCCATGATCCGGGTGAACACCGAGGCCATTACTTGCTCCACTTTTCCTTTTCTTCGGCGCTTAGCTGGCGCGCTTCGGATTCAAGCATCACGGGGATACCGTCGCGAATCGGATAGGCCAGGCCACTGGCTTTACATACCAGCTCCTGGGCGGCTTCATCATAGGCTAACGGAGCCTTAGTCACCGGACAAACTAGGATGCTGAGCAGTTTTTTGTCGATCATGTGTGTCGCTCTTTTATGTAGGGGCCTCACATGGGCCCCACCAGTAATTGGGGGTCGATGCGCTGGTCAAACCAGTTCATGCGCCAGTCAAGATGCGGGCCCGTGGCCCGGCCGGTCATCCCCACCCGAGCAATTGGATCGCCCTGATGTATTTCTTGCCCCACCTTCACCAAGATCTTGCTGAGGTGGATAAAACTCGACGATATGCCATGGCCGTGATCAATAATCAGCGTGCCACCGGAATAGAACATGTCTGAATGCGCCAAACTGACCACCCCAGAGGCAGGCGCATGCACCAGCTCGCCGGTAGGCGCCTTGATGTCGACACCATAGTGGGGCTGCCTGGGCTCGCCATTATAGATGCGCTGGCTACCAAACACACCCGTGATGGGCCCTTTCAGCGGCCATACGAAGCCGCCCAGAAAATCCTGGCGCGGTAAATCCATCGAGCGGGCCTGTTTTAGCTGCTGATTGTCGCGGTCAATACGCTCCTTGTCCCGAGCATCCGGTGTCACTGTGCGTTGCGGCACGCCCTCCACACGCTGAATGTCGTAGCTTCTGGATGACACGTGAATCGCTTCAGAGGAAACTTCACCCGCCGGGGAGCGAAAGTTCACCACGACCTTTGCCGGTGCGTCTCGGTCGAGGCCAAAGGCGAAGTACCCATCCGGCGTTAGTCGCAATACACGGCCCATGATCTGCACCTCGGTACCGACCGCAACCTTACCTACGACCAACTGCCCTTGCTGATAGGAACCTTCCAGAACAGCGGCCTGGAGGTGTAGTGAAAGCAAACACAGCAAAACACTCAACGTCCGCATCATAACTCTCTAAAATGTTGAGGGTCTCGCATTATAGGATGTCCGTCAGATGGGCCGATACCGCCCCCCTGCCCCTCGCAGCTCCTGCTACATAACACCAGAAGGGGAAAAAATGCTGCGCGCTGAGCTGCAACAGCTATGGAAAGTGGAACGTCCGGAGGTAACAGCCGCCGTGCATGAGGCGGCAAAAAACGGCGATCGCTCCGAGAATGGTGACTATATCTATGGTAAGCGACGCCTGCGTGAAATTGACCGCCGCGTAAGATTCCTCAGCAAACGACTGGATGCTTTACAAGTCGTTGATCGCCTACCCGACGACACCAGCAGGATCTATTTCGGCGCTTGGGTCACACTGGAAGATGAAACAGGCGAGGAACAATGTTATCGCATTGTTGGTCCAGACGAATTCGACCTACAAAAAAATCTGCTCAGCATGGATGCCCCGCTGGCTCGTCATTTGCTGGGCAAGCGCGTTGACGACGAAATAAGCGTCAACACCCCCAGCGGGAACCAGTCTTACTGGATAACCGAAATCCGGTACCTTAAACCACATGAATGAAAGCCTGCCCATACTGTACCGCGACGATTACATGGTTGCAGTACACAAACCCGCCGGCCTGCTAGTACACCGCAGCCCCATTGATCGGCACGAAACCCGATTTGCGCTGCAAATGGTGCGCGATCAGATTGGCCAGTGGGTGTACCCAGTTCACCGACTGGATAAGCCAACCTCTGGCGTGCTGTTATTCGCCCTCAGCGCGGAGATCGCAGGTCTGCTGGGTAAAGCTTTTGCGGAAGAACGGATCAAAAAAGATTATCTTGCAGTGGTGCGTGGCTGGCCTCCACTGGAGGGCTTGATCGACCATCCCATCCGAGATGATCCAGACCCCCTGGCAAAAGGTAACCGGCCCGAGCTTGCGCTCCCTGCCCGCACCTATTATCGCCGACTCGCCACGGTTGAACTGCCAGTGGCTATCGATCGTTATCCCCACAGCCGCTATGCCCTTTTGCACGTCATGCCACAGACCGGGCGACGGCATCAGATTCGCAAACACCTGAAACACATCGCCCACCCGATCATAGGCGATGCAAAACATGGCAAAGGAATTCACAACCGCTTTTTTGCCGAGCAACTGCACTGCTCCAGACTACTGCTAGCTTGCACCGCCCTGTCGCTTGAACATCCTGTGACAGGTGAATTGCTAAAACTCGAGGCTAGCCTTGAGGGTGATTTCGCACGCCTGCTTACAGACTGGGGTATCGCCCTGTAAAACGCGCTAGAATTGCTGCCCATTAGGGACATACAGAGTTTTTACAACAGATGGCAACCAAAGGCATCATCCTCGCGGGGGGCTCTGGCACCCGCCTTCACCCCATCACCTTGGGCGTGAGTAAGCAGCTGCTCCCGGTTTACGACAAACCCATGATCTACTACCCACTGACAACACTCATGCTGGGTGGCATCAGGGACATTCTCATCATCACCACACCACACGATCAGGAAGCCTTCCAGCGCCTGCTCGGTGATGGCCGACAATGGGGTATAAACCTCAGCTATGCCGTTCAGCCTAGCCCGGATGGCTTGGCTCAGGCCTTCATCATTGGCAAAGAATTCATCGGTAGTGATCCCTGCGCACTGATCCTGGGCGACAACATCTTTTTTGGTCATGAATTAGTAAAGATGGTGCGAGACGCGGTGGCCCGGCCAAAGGGAGCAAGCGTGTTCGCTTATCACGTCAGCGATCCGGAACGCTATGGCGTGGTGGAGATGGATCGCAATGGATACGCCCTGAGCATTGAGGAAAAGCCGGCACATCCGAAATCAAGCTGGGCGGTCACGGGCATGTATGTCTACGACAACGATGTAATCGACATCGCCTCTGAGATTCGACCTTCTCCCAGGGGGGAGCTGGAAATCACGGACGTCAACAACGTCTATCTTCAGCGCAAGCAACTCTGGGTGCAGCAGTTGGGACGCGGCTATGCCTGGCTAGACATGGGCACCATGGATTCTCTGCTACAGGCTTCGAACTTCGTCCAGACGCTGGAAGATCGCCAAGGGCTCAAAGTGGCCTGCCCGGAGGAAATTGCCTTCAGGGAGGGTTTTATCGACGCGGCACAGTTGGAGCGACTTGCACAGGCACTGAGCAAGAACCGCTATGGCGCCTACCTGCAGCAAATACTGCGCGAAGAGGGGCGCTAGACGCGCCCTATCGAACACCGCCGAGGCCGGCCTCTTCCGGCGTATTGATATTGCCTGCCAGCAGGTGTTGATTTTCCTCCCGCACCCTGGCCGCCTGCTCACTGTAAAGGAATGGGAGAAAGGTGAAACGCTCTCCGCCGGTGACAGGCAGTGCCTCATGTAGCAAACTGCATGAAAACACCAGCGCCCCACCGGTGGGAGGACTATAGACCCGCGAGCCAAATTCAGGGAAGCGCACCCCGCCACCACTGAAACCCTCAGCATTGAGATGAATGCTGACGGCAAACTGGCGATGAGCCGTAGCGCCAGACATATTGTCCCGGTGAGCGCGGAAAAAATCCCGCTCGGAGCCATCGTAGCGTGCCACCAGCCATCGCTCAATACGGCTGGCATCAAACTGGAAGGCTTGCTTGATGGCAGGCACCAGTCGCCTGTTCATCCGCTCCCTGCATGCGGCCATCAGTTGTTCATCTTCCAGCGTGCAATCTTTGCGCTTTTTGAAACTGTGGTCGTACACACCAACAGTTCGGCCATTCTGCTCACGCATGAAGCCAGATTCCTCCCCACCGTGGCGGCGATAGTAGTCGATCAGCTGCTGGCAGAGTTCAGGTTCAAACACACGCGGGACGGTCAGCACGGGCGCTGGCATATCGTCACCGATACCGCGATCAGCTTCCTCCAGCCCCTGCAAAATATTCATCAGTGACGCAACATGTTGGCGTGCATCACCCCGGAAATAGTCAATGCCGGCCACTCGCAGCCGCGCGTCAAGCACCAGGCTGAACAACCTGTAGCCCGCGCCTTGCATACGCTGCGTCTCTCTGGGCAACGCGCCATACAGGCGGGACACCTCACCGGAAAAATCCTGAAAAAAACGCACCCCGGGAATGGACTCCTGCAGCACCCGGTCGCGCGGGTCCACCGTCACACCGAAAAAACAGGCGCGGTGATCATCGAACAAGCCGCGATGCTGCATCCAGGCCTCGAGCACCGCGCGCGTCTCGGCCTCATGTGCTGAACAGAAAAAGCACAGCACCACAGGGCGCCCCGCGACCGTATCAAAGGCATAACGGGGTGAACTCGGTGTGGCTGCATGAAACCAAGGGGCCGGGTCACCCACCATCAATCGACGGTAGCTCAAGGCTGGACTGCTCATGTCAAAATTCCTTAGCCACAAAACCCCGAGCGATGGGCTGACAGCTCGGGAAAAAGTTCTACGCAATTAACTGCCCGGTGCCAGGCGATGGCCCGTACAAGTGCTCATTCAACGCAAGGGGATCTGTCGAACCAGCTGGTCAGCCCGCTGCAACTTCGCATTGAAAGCCCGCGTATCGTAGGGGCGACCAAGGAATGAAGCGACCAGGCTTGCCGCAGGTGCACTTCCACCAGGCGCTAACACACGAGAACGGTATTCATCGGCCGTGACTGTATTGAGCAGACCTTCACTGCGAAAGCGACTAAACATGTCGCTTGAAATCACATCGGACCACATATAAGTGTAGTAGTTGGACGCATAGCCTCCCAGGTGATCAAAGCTGGCGTAAAAGTGCGTACCGCTCACCGCAGGATAGGGTGAATAGCGCGCCTGCAGCGCCGCAATCTGATGCTCAAGCGACGGTGTGTCGGCAGGCGGTTGGCGATGCAACTGAAGTGACATGGCGGCATAGTAAAGTTGCTGACGGGTCTGGAGACCTAGCCCGAACAACCGCGCCCGCTGCATGCGTTCAACCAGTTCCGGCGGTATCGCTTCCCCGTGCGCATCCCGAGTGATCAGCGCCAGCGTCACAGGGTTCCACACCCACTCCTCAAGCATCTGCGACGGCGCCTCGACAAAATCGCCTTCGGTAGCCACACCGGACAGCGCCGCATAGCGCTGTTGGCCGCCCAGTAAATGATGCAGCAAGTGACCAAACTCATGTAGGAAAGTTTCGACGTCGCCATGCTCGAGCAAGGCACTAGCATCGCCATCTCCAGGGAAGTTGCATACCAAGACGGCGACCGGCAGCTGTTGCTGCTTTATGCCGGTGACCAAGGGAAACTGTGCCGCATGAGAGTATTTCCCCGGTCTCGGGTGCATATCGAGCATGAAACGGCCAATCACCTGCCCCCCCTCGACGAGCTCGAAAGGCTCCACAGAAGGGTGCCAGGTGGCCGTACGCCAAGGGCGAATTTGCACACCGAACATCTGTTCCACCAGCCGGAAAATACCGTCTCGAGTGCGGGCGTAGGGGAAATATGCTCGAATCTCGCTGGCGTCCACAGCGAAGAACGCTCGCCGCGCCCGCTCCATCAAATAGGACTGTTGCCAGGCCTGCAGCGGACGCCCGTCTCCCGATGCGCCCTGCAGGTGATTGAGTACGGACTGCTCACGGCTTGCAACCGGTTGAGCCGCCACATCCAGCTGGTCAATGAACTGCTGCACCTTGGCCGGGCTAGCCGCCATTTGATCCGTCATGCTCAGGCTCGCGTAGTCGGCAAAGCCCAACAGTCGGGCAAGCTCCGCGCGGCTTGCCAACAGATGCCGCAGCACCTCCGCGTTGGCGGGATAGCCCCGATTGTTGAACGCCTCATAGAGCATCTTGCGGCTGGCATCACTCGTGGAGAAGCTCATGAAAGGCATGTAATCGGGGTAATCGGTGCCGATGCTTACAAGGCCGTCGGCACCCGGCAGGTGTGATGCCACATAGTCGGCTGGCATGCCCGCCAAGGCACTCAGCGGCAGCTTTACCTGACGCTGATCTTCACGGATATTGCGCTCAAATTGCTGCTCCAGCTCATCAATACGCTCGCGCAAGCGTCGCACGTGATTGCGAATGGCCTCTGGCTGGTCGATGCCTGCACGGCGGAAATCACGCAGCGTACGCGCTTGATACCTACGCGTATCATCCGCAGCATAGCGCGTATCGACCGCCGCCATCGACTCATACAAAGGGCGTGACAAGGCTAGCTCACTGGCCAGCGACGAAGCCCGGCGCGAACAAGCCTCTGCAGCCGCACGCACATCGGCCTCAGGATGTACCGCTTCAAACAGCGCGGCACGCTGATAAGCATCGCCGAGGCGCAGCTCAATTTGGTTCAGCGGTTCAATGATGGTGGTAACCGTTTTGTCGCCTTGGGCCACTTGCAGCGCATGGAAATCTGCCCGCACCCGCGCCAGAGCCGCATCACATTCAGCGGCAAAAGCCGATGCCGACTCAACCTTTCCTGGTGCGGGTGTGTGAGTGGAACAAGCAAACAGTAAGCTGGTGGCCAATAGCAGTGTTGTTCGCGCAAATCCCAATCGCATTCAGAATCAGCCTTTGCCAGAGGCATTGAACTGAGCAAGCTGCTCGGGTGTGGCCTCTGTTTGATATCGGGCCTTCCATTCATCGTAGGGCATGCCATAAACCCTTTCCCGGGCCGCTTCGTAGTCCACATTGACGCCCTGGGCTTGGGCTTCTGCGGCATACCATTTGGCCAGGCAGTTACGGCAAAAACCAGCCAGATTCATCAAGTCGATGTTCTGCACATCTTTACGATTATCCAGATGCGCCAGCAGGCGGCGAAAGACGGCCGCCTCAATCTCAGTGTTGATGGGGGTAGTCATGAAGGAAACTCCAACTAAACATGGCGCCCACACTAGCGTCCAGCGAAAGCAACATCAAGTCGCGCCCGTTGGAGCAAACCCTTAATGTGGATCACATGGGATCGTTGCTTTCACCCAGGGAAGCGAAGCAAACCATTCTCCCCACGCTTGTAAGCCTGTGGGCATACGCTGATACAGCGATGGCAGCCTGAAGGACAGATACCCCAAGGCACACCCCAAACTGATTTCATAAAAGCTTATTTCTTCACGGGAGGGTGGTGCAATTTCCGCCAAACGCCCCAAGCTACGATCAATAGCCGTGGCGTAGCGGGCTTTGACGGCTTCGCTGACCATAGCTGCCGGGCGACGCGACTCCAGCACCATCTGGTAGCTGGCATCGATAATACCTTCCACCAGCGCACTGTTCGCCAGAATCTGCCAGCGACTCCAGCCTGTAACGGGCAGGATCTCAGCGTTTGGCCAGTGCTCTAGCATATACATGGCGATAACTAAGGAGCCCGCAATCTCCAGCCCTTCTTCGGTGACAAGGACAGGCACTCGACAGAGTGGATTGACTTGAATGAGGTCTTCGGGATTTTCGAAAGGTGCGACCGTTCGCACGCTAAACTTGCCTAACAGACCCAACCTATCTGCCAACAGTAGAATCCGGCGAGAATAGGGAGAGGTGTCACTGATGAACAGCTCCATCTGTGCGATCTCCATCACTGCTGCACCGTGCTAGATCACTCACGCTAGCAGTCGACGAACAGCAAGCTAACAGTCGGTGTACGAAACAACACGCATAAAAAAGCCCCGAAATACGGGGCTTTTGTTCAGTGATTATGCATCGAAATCGATGCCGAGGCGCCGCCCGACGATTTCGTATGACTCCACCACATTGCCGAGGCTCTGGCGGAAGCGATCCTTATCGAGCTTTTCACGGGTTTCAGCATCCCAGATGCGGCAACCATCCGGGGAGAACTCATCACCCAGTACCAGCTCGCCCTTGAATACGCCAAACTCGAGCTTGTAATCCACCAGCAGCATGCCGGCATCTGCAAACAGCTGCTTCAGCACCTTGTTGACCTCAAACGCAAGACGCTTCATCTCGGCCATCTGAGCCTCGGTGGCCCAACCAAAGGTGGCAATGTGCGAGTCGTTGATCATCGGGTCGCCCAGGGCATCGTTCTTGAGGAAGAACTCAAAGGTGGGCGGATTGAGGTCAATGCCCTCTTGGATACCCAGGCGACGGCACAAGCTGCCCGCGGCAATGTTGCGCACCACGCACTCAACCGGCACCATCTCAAGGCGCTTCACCACACTCTCGATGTCGGAAATGCGGCGCTCGAAATGAGTCTTGATGCCTGCGGCCTGCAGCTTTTCCATGATGAAGGCATTGAATTTGTTGTTCACCATGCCCTTGCGGTCGAGCTGCTCAACTTTTTTACCGTCGAAGGCGGAAGTATCGTTGCGGAACAGCATCACCAGATAATCGTGTTCATCGGTGGCGTATACCGTTTTGGCCTTGCCGGCGTAGAGCTCTTCGCGCTTTTGCATGTGTCACTACCTCAATCAAAAATCAAACGTATGCTGAGGGCCAGCACCAAACTCCCGCCAGCCAAACCCCGTGTCCTGGCAGGCGACGGCGACGCGCCCCATCCGCCCGTAGACAGCGGCAATTGCCTCGAGCGCGCGCTCGGGGCGGTTGTTCTTTTCGCTCAAATGCGCCAGTACCAGATGCTGCAGGCGCTCCCTGTCAATGGAACTCAGCAACCTGGCTGCCTGATCATTGGACAAATGGCCAAAGGGCCCCGCCACGCGCCTCTTGAGCCTGGCGGGATAGGGCCCGGTGGCCAGCATCTGCTGATCATGATTACACTCGAGCACGAGGCCATCGCAATCCCGAAACGCCCTCAGCACCTCGGTCGACACCGAGCCCAGATCCGTCAGGATACCCAGTTTAGCGCCCGCCGCCTGAAACACGAATTGCGTGGGTTGCCGGGCATCATGCGGCACTGGCACGGGCTGAAACAGCAATTCTTCATGCTCGACCACCGCACTGCCATCCACCAGCAAGAGATCCACGCCATCCTGGGTCAGCCCAGCAGCCATGGCGGTTCCCTCGCTGCAATACACCTTCACGCCATGCCGGCGGGCCAACAAGGCAACGCCTCGAGCGTGATCGCTGTGTTCATGCGTTACCAGCACGGCAGACAATTGGTCTGGCTTGAGCGACAAGCGCTCAAGCCTCAAGGTCAGCTCCCGCAGGCTGAAACCACAATCTACCAACACTAAAGTGCCATTGTGCTCCACCACAATGGCATTTCCTCGACTACCACTACCCAGCGAGGCAAAACGCACTAACTGAGATGACTCTTGATCAGCCTGAGCACATCTTCATTGCGCTCATGGGAGAGCTCATCATCACCATTGAGCTTGAGCGCGATCTCGACCCAATTACCGTGGTCTTTCACATCGAGACGGTAGGCTCCTTCGAGGGAATTATCATCGTCACGCCAATCGAGCATGCGCGAGAAAAAGCCAGGCTCTTCCTGGCCCTCGGGGAGGTCGGGGCGATAGTCAACAAAGTAGACCCCCTTGGAGCGGTCCATGTCCTTCACCTTGAACTTGCCACGCTCGAGTGCCAACCCAAGCGATGCCCATGCGCGTTCGTAGGGTAGCTCCAGGCGAATAACCTGATAACCTTCAACACCTGGCACCAGGCTCACTTTGCTGGCAGTACTAATCCCTTGCGCCAATAGAGATACTGAGGGCTGACCAGCACTACTGGCCAAGTAGTTGGCGAGTTCATCAAGCATCCAACGCTCTCGTGACTCACTCTCCGATTTAGCCGGCCAACTATAATCTTCGTCCCCACGCGCCGATTGCTGTTCCAACACATGCACTTCTGCGCTGTCGACCTGCACGCCTTGTTCTATGCGCAAGCGGAAGCGCTCGCGACGAGCACTGTCACCATCACTCACCAACCAGCTCGTCTCCAAGGTGCCATTCACGGCATCCTCTCGTTCCAAGCCTATGCGATTATCGGCTAGAAATTGTTTCAGGCGCGGCCAGACCTGGCTGGGAGCGTAATCAACCAACACCCACTGCTGATCACCCATCTTGTGGATGCGCACAGTTTTTTCCTGAGTGTCGGACACAATAGCGGCCGGCCGAGGCACTTCAAATTCTGTCGCACCCGAGCCTGAAGCTGTAACACCCGGCGGAACCGCATACATATCCTCCAGCGGTTTGGCACTCATGCCCGCCGGGACCTTGATCGGCGCCACAACCTGCGCACGCAGGTAATCATCTTCTTTATCGCGGAAGTACCCTTCTGGGCCAAACAGCCAGCCGCAGCCTGCCGTGCTGGTCACAGCAGTGGTCAATACAATACCTCTGCCCAGTCGCTTCATGATTGAATCCATGGTCGTCAGCCTCACAGCAAGCCTGCCGCGTCCAGTGCAGCACGCAAGGGCCCGCGCGACGCATCCCCCAGCGGTGTCAGAGGTAAGCGGATACCCCCCTTTATGAGCCCCATCTGCTCTAGGGACCACTTAACAGGAATCGGGTTCGACTCGATGAATAGCAGATCGTGCAGCTGAGCCATTTTTTCATTTAAGGCTCTTGCGGTAACAGCATCCCCACGAAGGGCAGCCTGACAAGCCTGCGCCATGATGCCTGGCATAATATTGGCCGTAACGGAGATGTTGCCTTTGCCACCCAGCAGGATCAGCTCAATTGCAGTGCCATCGTCACCTGAATACACGGCAATTTTGTCACCCACACGGCGAATCAGATCTTCTCCACGCTCCAGATTACCGGTGGCATCCTTCACGCCAATGATATTCGGAATGCCGGCCAAGCGTTCAACGGTAGCGTTCTGCATGTCAACGCCCGTACGCCCTGGCACGTTGTATAAAATCTGGGGGATGTCCACCGCTTCGGCAATTGCCTTGTGGTGCTGATACAAGCCTTCTTGAGTAGGCTTGTTGTAATAAGGCGTGACTAATAAACAAGCGTCTGCCCCCAGACCTTTGGCCTCACGGGTCAGCTCAATAGCCTCGCGTGTAGAGTTTGCACCGGTACCGGCAATTACAGGAATGCGGCCCGATACACGCGCAATCACACGGCGGATAACATCACAATGCTCATCTACATCCAGAGTAGCGGATTCACCCGTTGTGCCCACCGCTACGATGGCGTTCGTACCCTGCGCGAGGTGCATGTCGACAAGTGCATCAAGCGCTTGCCAATCCACTGCGCCATCCGCCAGCATTGGCGTCACCAAGGCGACCAAACTGCCCGTAATCATCCAGACCTCCGGCATAAAGATAATGCCTAATGGTAATAGCCCGCATCCCATCTAAACAAGGTTGTGAGCCGCTGTGGTAATAATCCAGAAATGCTGAAGGCGGGCCCCGTTACCGGGCGCCCGCCTCCTGACCGTGTCACTGCCGATTCACTTGCTGTCCGGCAGCGTCACATTTAGTTCAAGCACTGAGAAATCCTCGCTAGTTTCGAGGTTCACTGCAATTTTGTCCTCATCAACGGATACGTACTTGCGAATCACCGCCAGAATTTCCTGCTGCATTTGTGGCAGGTAATCAGGCTGATTGCGGCGCTTGCGCTCATGCGCGACGATCACCTGCAGGCGATCCTTGGCGATGTTAGCCGTTGCGGGTGTTTTACGGGTGCGAAAGAAATCCAGAACGCTCACGTCTTACACTCCCAGCAGGCGCTTGATCAAACCCTTCTTCTGCACTTGCAGGAAGCGGTGCTCAACCTTTTCACCCAGCAGGCGAGAAACCGCGTCCGCATAGGCCTGGCCGGCTTCGGACTTGTCATCAAGAATCACCGGTACGCCCTGGTTGGAGGCCTTCAGCACCGCCTGGGATTCCGGAATCACGCCCAGCAAGGGAATGGCGAGGATGTCTTCCACATCACTCACACTCATCATTTCACCGGCTTCTACACGCCCCGGATTGTAACGGGTCAGCAGCAGGTGCTCACGAATCGGGCTCTCACCGCGCTCGGCGCGACGGGACTTGCTCTGCAGGATGCCAAGAATGCGGTCGGAATCGCGCACCGAGGAAACTTCAGGATTAGTCACCACGATCGCCTCATCAGCGAAGTACAGCGCCATTACCGCGCCGCGCTCAATACCGGCCGGGGAGTCGCAGACAATGTAGTCAAACTGCTGGCTGAGATCATTCAGCACCTTCTCAACGCCCTCCTCAGTGAGGGCATCTTTATCGCGGGTCTGGGAAGCCGGCAGGATGAACAGGTTCTCAAGGCGCTTGTCCTTGATCATCGCCTGGCTGAGGCTGGCCTCACCATTGATCACGTTGACGAAGTCATAGACCACGCGGCGCTCGCACCCCATGATGAGGTCGAGGTTGCGCAGGCCCACGTCAAAATCAACCACAACCGTTTTAAAGCCTTTCTGGGCCAAGCCAGTGGCAATAGCGGCGCTACTGGTAGTTTTACCAACACCCCCTTTACCGGAGGTCACAACAATAATCTTGGCCAAGGCGGGTCACCTTTCGCAAAGGAATATGATCAGAAGGAATAACGCACGAGTATTCACGAAAGCGGTTTAAGGTGCAAGGCCTCGCCGTCAAGGTAGGCCTGAGCAGGCTGCCGCCATAGTTCGTTGCGCAGGTCATCACTCAGTTTGAAGATACCCGCAATGGAAATGAGCTCAGCCTCCATTGTCTGGGCAAACACACGGGCATTTACATCCCCCTTGGCCCCGGCCAGAGCGCGGCCACGCAGGGTGCCGTATACGTGAATGTTGCCATCAGCCAGTACTTCAGCCCCTTCACTGACAAGGCCTAGCACAATCAAGTCTGCCCCAGGGGCATAGATCTGTTGGCCAGAGCGCACGGGTTTAGTGATGATTTTGGTCTCACGGGGAATAAACTTCTCCTCAACCACCACTCGCTCGACGATCCTTTCAACAACTTCTGGCTCAGCTGTCGCCTGGGGAACCAGCTCGCGCTCCTGGCCACGCTGGCTAGCCGCAGCGTGGGGGAAGCCCGCGGCTTTGACCGCGGCCACGACAACCTCATTACCACCGCGAAACAGCAGCGGTTGGAGACCATGAGCCTGGCACTGATCCCAGATCAACTTGGCCTCACTGGCAGAAAGTGCCTCTAGCTTATCTACTCCCAGCACCACAGGCAGCCCCTCAAAAAATTTGGGGGCTTGCTTTGCCTGGCTTTCTAGCTGCTCAGCGAAACGCTCGGGCTGGTACTCAGAGAGCTCCAGCGTCGTGAGGGGCATCATTCCCGCCTTGAGTTGAAAGCAGACATCGGCCATGGACATTCTCAGTTGCGGTGCATCGTGTTCAAAGGGGCATTATACGGCCAACCGAAGCCGGCAGCGCGAAACGGATTGGGGAAAATTGGAGTCATGCCCACTGTTGTAAACGGCTGGGCAATGGGGTGTAGGCAACACTGCGTGCATCGCTATCGGGCAGACCCAACATGCGGAGTACATAGTGCAGCGCCCGACTAATCACCTGTTCATCAATGGGAAAGCCAAACACCTCCCCCCCCTGCGTCAGGCCGGAGGACAAGCCCCGCACCATCATGAGGGCAAAGCGAGGATCGTCCACCTTAAACCGCCCGGCATCGTTAGCGCGCTGAATTTCCTGATAAAAACGGGCGGAATTTCGCTCTAATAGCTCGCCCGCTGACAGCCCGGAATGCACGAGAAACCAAGCCCAGGGAGTATTGTTCAGTATGCACTCCATGCCATAGCGCAAAGTGATGGCAAAGGCCATGGCCGGATCTTTGATGCCCGCTTGAAGTTCGTCGACCTCAGCGAAGAATTGGGCATTCAAATTGTCGAGTATTGCACCGAATAGTTCAGATTTTGACTCAAAGTAATTATAGAAGGTACCTAAGCCGACATCCGCCCTATCCGTGATGTCCTGAATGGTTACGCCTTCAGCCCCTCGTTCACGGACAAGGCTCTGAGCAGCGTCCATAAGTGCAAAGCGTGTTCTTTGCTTCCGACGGGAGCTGCGGCTCATATCCTGCGGCATTGGGTCAGCGTGCGGCATAGGATGGCCCACTACACTCAATTATGAATACATGCAGATAATATTCACATATGGAGGAAAATGAGAAGCCTTCATTTCAATCGCCCCTGCCCCATCTACACCGCTGAGTTGAATATACGCAGGGGCCGCAGGCTTCATTTACAACGATGCGATCTGCCGCTGGTGGTAACGTGACAGCGTAAGCAATGCCAATAACGCACCTAAAGCGGCGAGAAACATGTCCCACTGGGTATCCCAAACATCTCCCTGCGTACCGAGAAAGGCTTCTGCGCTGATACCAGCCGCCAGGGCGACCCACCACTCAATCAACTCGTAAAACGCACTAAAAGCCAAGCAGACGCTGAAAACCATGACGAGTAACCAGCGGCTTCCGGCAAGGGGTGATCTGCGCGTGAGGATTTCTCTGGCGAGAATGGCGGGGACGAATCCTTGAAACAAGTGGCCAATGCGATCGTAGTGATTCCGATCGAAATCAAACCAATCCTGCAGCCAGAAGCCCAGGGGCACCCTGGCGTAGGTGTAGTGCGCACCGAGAAGCAGCACCAACGCATGCAACATCAGCAGCCAATACAGCAGTGTGCTGAGCGGAAAGCGCGATCGGGTTGCAATCACCATAGGTAACCCGATCAGCACCGGCAAGGCTTCCAACAGCCAAGTGAAATAATCATAGGGTTGCACTGCTGACAATATAAGCGCAGCGATGACAAGCGCGCCTAACACCTTCGGATCAATCTGTAGCTGGCGCATGCGATCTTAGCCCTGTGACATTCAAACTGATATTTATCAATCACTTTGCATTAAATCAAAGCGCGAATACAGTGGCCCCCGCAACAAATGTTGAATTCATATTCAATTTCAAGTTGAATGGGCCTACATACCTCCGACTTCTGAGGGCAAATCATGAGCGTTGCACGTGAAGACACCCAGCTCAAGCTAGACCTGGTTGCACAAGGCAATATGCGCCACCCGCCCCGGGGTCACTACACAGTGGCAAATCGGCTGGAAGAACAAGCTGTACGTTATAGCTCACGGCCTTTCCTGCTCTATGGAGATCAATCAATTAGTTACGCGCAGGCTAATGCACGTGCTAATCAGGTAGCACACGCCGCACACGCACTTGGGTTGAAATGTGGTGATATAGCAGCGCTGATGATGGAAAACCGGCCGGAGTATTTCATCACTTGGATGGGTTTGGCGAAAATCGGGGTCACCGTCGCGCTCATCAACACAAACCTGAAGGGGCGCCCTTTAGCGCATTCCCTGGACGTCACCGGCAGCCGAGTATTCATCTGCGGCGAAGAGTGCCTGCCCATGGCTGCCAGCCTGGGCACGCCCCCAACGCCCATCTGGTACCTGGAAGACCATGAACAGCCGGCCGCCCCCAGCCTCAAAGCGGGCTTTGCCATGGATTTCGGCCGTCAACTTGAGAACGCCAGCAAAGAGAATCCGCCCGATAGCGTGCGCGCGGGCCTGCTGGCAGAGCAACCCGCGCTCTACATATTTACATCAGGCACCACCGGCCTGCCCAAAGCTGTAAACACCAGCCATATGCGCTGGTTGGGGGTTGGAGATGGCATGAGTGCTGTGATGGGCATTCAAGCGGATGATGTATTTTACTGCTATCTGCCGCTCTACCACGGAGCCGCCGGCATGTCGCTTTCCTCGTCCGCGCTGGCGCAAGGGGCCGCCATTGCCCTGCGTCGCAAGTTCTCGGCGCGCGAGTTCTGGCCTGATGTGCGCCGCTATGGCGTAACCACATGCCAGTACATCGGGGAGATCTGCCGCTATCTGATGAATCAGCCTGAATCGCCACAGGATAAACAGCACCAACTGCGCCGCATCCTGGGTGCCGGCCTGGGCAGTGATATTTGGGCACGCTTCCAGGAGCGATTCAACATTCCTCAGATCTTCGAGGGATGGGGCAGCACCGAAGCCAACTGCTCACTGCTAAATGTTGATAATAAGATCGGCTCTTGCGGCCGCGTGGCATTCTGGGACAAGACCAACATCCGCGTTCTGAAATACGATGTGGAAAGCGACTGTCACGTACGCGATGCCGAGGGCCGCTATGTGGCGGCTAAAGCCGGGGATATTGGCGAAGTAATTGGCTTTATCGTCAACCATCCTGATGTGGGTGCGGGCCGTTTCGAAGGCTATACCTCGCCGGAGGCCACAGAAAAGAAGACCCTGCGCGATGTTTTCCAGTCGGGAGATGCCTGGTTCAGCTCGGGCGATCTATTCCGCTTCGACGAGGATGGCTACTTCTACTTTGTCGACCGTATTGGTGACACCTTCCGCTGGAAGAGCGAAAACGTCTCCACTACGGAAGTGGCCGAAGCACTGGCCGATCTGCCTGGCCTGGAAATCATCAACGTGTACGGTGTCAAGGTGCCGGGCCAGGAAGGGCGAGCAGGCATGGCTTCGCTGGTGATGCAAAGCGGCGCCAGATTCGACCCCAAGGCCTTGTTCAAACTTAGTCAGGAACGACTGCCACGCTACGCCGCTCCCCTGTTTTTAAGGCTATCCCCCCAGGCCGATATCACCGCCACCTTCAAACTGCGCAAGGTGGATTTACAGAAACAGGGTTATTCACCCCGCCACTGCGGTGAGCCACTCTATGTGCGCGACGAGGCCAACAACACCTATGCGCCCTATTCCGAAGACTTACTGCTACGGCTGGGCATCGCCCCGTTCGAGAACCAACCGTGACAGCGGATCCTGGCGGTAAAACAGGCGGAGTTGCTGATAGACCTTGGGATACTCCGCATTCAGCACCTGCGGTAGCTCAAAGAAGTATTCGCTGAATACAGCGAAACATTCTGCCGTGTTTTCAAGGCAGTAGGGGTCAATCGGCGGCTCCTCGCCGCGTTGCAGACGCGCCGCCATGTCGTCATAAGCATGGCTGAAAGCCGACTGCCACTCCCCCGGGCGCATATCCGCGTGCAAGGGCGGCATCCCGTCAGGACCGCCCCCCTGCATATCGAGTTTGTGGGCCAGCTCGTGCACCAATACATTCCAGCCATCCCGCCAACCAGAGTCCGCCACGTCGGGCCACGCAACCAGCACGCCCCCCTGCTCCCAGGCTTCACCACTGCGGTATTCACGTCGGCTGTGCACAACACCAATCTCATCGCGCTCATCGTGTTCGCTGATGAAAACATCCGGATAGACAATCACGGACTGGAAGTTGTCGTACCAGTCGATATTCAGGCCCAGCACGGGCAATGCCGCCAACGCGGCGATGCGCAGGCACATGGCGTCATCCAGCACCATCCCCGCCGCAGGCTCAAAGGTTTTCTCGTACATGAATAAGACGGCCAGCGCCCTGAGCCGAGCATCTTCGGCATCGGACATGCCTCTAAACACCGGCAGCGCCAACACCGCTTGTTGCCATAGTGCATCGTCCAACGGATAGCGCCTGAGTACCCGCTGCCGTCGCCACTTCTTGAAAAACACAACCGCTCCTTGAGGCTAACTCTCACACAACCGGGTGATGCTGCTTCGCCACCCTCAGGCTATGGTGGCAGGAAATCGCGCAGAGGACACGCCCATGGCCAATTACGCCTGGTTTACCAAGGCCCACCGCTGGCTCTACCACAAGACCGGCGGCCGCATCGGCGCCAGCATTCTCGGTTACCCGATGACACTGATGTATACCACCGGCGCCAAGAGCGGCCAATTGCGCATGGTGCCCTTGGTTTACTACCCACTCGATCCTGCCGGGATCATCATCCTGGGCTCCAACAATGGCCAGCCCAAGCCGCCCGCCTGGTACCACAACCTGAAAGCCCACCCCGAATTCGAGATTCTGGTGGGGCGAGAGCGACGTCGCGTGCGTGCAGAAGCGTTAGACCAGGCCAGACGTGCGGAAGTGTGGCCACAAATGGTGGCGCGCAACCCGTTGATTCAAGGTTACGCAGACCGGGCCGGGCGCGAGCTGCCCATCATCTTGCTGCGCACCCTTGCGGTGCTGTAAATCCATCGCCTGTCGTGCCCTCACCCCTCAGGCGGCAATGCACGCAGCACATAGTGCGACTGGTCCACCTTGCCATGATTGAGGGCGATGGCCACTTCCCCACCGCATTGCCGCAAGCGGGTATTCAGCGGGTACGCAAACAAGGCCTTGCGAAAAGCCAGGTAATCATGCTCTGGCCAGAGCCCTTGCTCGCCTAGAAAGCGATGCAGTGTAGGCAAGGTGAATTGCCACCCTGCCTCATCTAGCGTGAAACCCGCCGCGCCAAGTGCGGCCAAGCATGATTCATCGCGAGCCAGGACGCGCTCAAACAGCGTCGCAACCCCCTCCATGAGATTCACGCCAAAACCGCTCCACGCACACGCCGCCAGGCAATGATGTAAGCTAGCAGCGCCGCCACCGCGGCGCCGCTGAAACACAGCGCTGGACCAAAGCGCTCCCAGGCCTCCCCCGCCAGCAACGCCCCGCTGACACCACCAATGCCATATACCAGCGCACTGTAGAGCGCCTGCCCCTGCCCGGCGTGCTGCAGGCCAAACACGCGCCGCATCATCTCCACGGCAATGGCGTGGAAGCTGCCAAACGAGGCTGCGTGCAAGCACTGAGCAAACAACAGCAGAGGCAGGTTGTCCGGCAGCCAGGCAATCAGGCACCAGCGCAAAGCCGTGAGCAACAGGCTCCACAGCATCAGCGCACGAATGCCGACCACAGGCATGATGCGATGCATGAACATGAACAGCACCACCTCGGCCACCACCCCCAACGACCACAACTGGCCAATGGCGGTGCGCGAGTAGTGGTGTTGCTCAAGATACAGACTGAAGAAGGTGTAATAAGGGCCGTGGGACATCTGCAGCAACAGGCAGGCGACAAAATAGGCCACCACCACCGGCTGGCGCACAATGCTCCAGAAACCACTGCCATGCGCCTCGCGATGGCGCTCCATGGGTCGCTCCGCCACACTCAGGCTCATCAACCAGGTGGCAGCAAGAATGCCAGCCATGAAGATCGGCAGCGTGCCCACCGATATATGGTCGAACACCATGCCCAGTGCCGCCACCGCGACGATAAAACCGATCGATCCCCACAGCCGGATCTGACTGTAACGGGCGCTGCGGCCGGCCAGATGCGATAGCGTCACCACCTCAAACTGCGACAACACGGCGTGCCAGAAAAAGTTGTGCAAGGCCAGCACCAACGCCAAACCGGCAAAACTGCTTTGCCAGAACACGCCGAGGAAGGTGAAGAACGCCAGGAAGGTGCCATAGCGGATGATGCGCGTGCGCTGGCCGGTGTGATCCGCCAGCCAACCCCATAGATTGGGGGCGGCGATGCGGGTGATCTGGATCAACGCCGTGAGCAGGCCAATGGCGCGGCCGTCATAGCCCAGTGAATCCAGGTACAGCGTCCAGTAAGGCACCATCGCCCCCAGCAGGGCGAAGTAAAAGAAATAAAATCCGGACAGGCGGACGTAGGGTATGGGCTGGACCATGCATCCACTCGATGAATAACGCCGGCTATGGAACCTCGCCCAATCTGCCTACAAAGCGCATGGACGAGGCCTCTTCAAACCCAGCCACCTCACCATGGCTGGTGCGGCCGCCGGGGTGGGGCGGCAAATGCTTACTCTTGCACCTGGGCTGGCACCACCGGTGTACCACTGCTCACATCGGCATTCTGGCCGCGATGGCGCAGCATGTGGTCCAGCAGCACGATAGCCACCATCGCCTCGGCGATGGGGGTGGCGCGAATACCTACACACGGGTCATGACGACCGGTGGTGATCACCTCCACCTCTTCGCCATTCACATCAATGGAGCGCCCCGGCAGCCGCAGGCTGGAGGTGGGCTTCAGTGCGATATGGGCGACAATGTCCTGACCGGACGAGATGCCACCGAGGATGCCTCCGGCATGATTGGACAGAAAGCCCGCCGCGGTGATCTCATCGCGATTCTCACTGCCGCGCAGCTCCACCACGTCAAAACCATCGCCGATCTCTACCCCTTTCACCGCGTTGATGCCCATCAGGGCGTGGGCCAGGTCGGCATCCAGCCGGTCAAACACCGGCTCGCCCAGCCCCGGCGGCACATGGCTGGCCACCACGGTGATGCGCGCACCGATGGAATCACCATCCTTGTTCAGTTGGGTCATGAAGGCTTCCATCTCCGGCACCTTGTCCACGTCCGGGCAGAAGAAGGGGTTTTCGCTCACCTGGGCCCAATCGACCTTGTCGATCTTGATTGGCCCTAACTGCGACAAATAGCCCCGCACCTCGATGCCATAGCGCTCGCGCAGGTACTTCTTGGCCACGGCCCCCGCCGCTACGCGCATGGCGGTTTCACGCGCCGACGAGCGACCACCGCCACGATAGTCGCGAATGCCGTACTTCTGGTGATAGCTGTAATCGGCATGGGCTGGGCGGAACTGATCCTTGATCTTGCCGTAGTCCTTGGAGCGCTGATCGGTGTTCTCGATGATCATGCCGATGGCAGTGCCGGTGGTACGCCCCTCGAACACCCCCGAGAGGATGCGCACCTGGTCTTCCTCGCGGCGCTGGGTGGTAAAGCGCGAGGTGCCAGGCTTGCGGCGATCCAGGTCGCCCTGGATGTCGGCCTCAGAGAGCGCCATGCCCGGTGGGCAGCCGTCGACGATGCAGCCCAGCGCCAGGCCGTGGCTCTCGCCAAAGGTGGTGACCGTGAACAACTTGCCGATGGTATTGCCTGACATGCTTGCACCGAAATGCTTGTGCGGGGGCCAGCCCCGCGCGTGGAATTAAACAGCGGACAGTATAACGGGCCTTGCCCGCAATCAGCGAAACAGATCCCGGTGGCGTTTGAGATCTTCGGCCGTGATGAGGAAGATCCCCGCCTCACCGCGCTCGAAGTCGGGCCATACAAAAGGCACCTCGGGGAACTGCTCCATGATGTGCACCTCGCTATTGCCGACTTCACACACCAACACGCCGTCGTCGGTGAGGAACTCCGGGGCGCGATAGAGAATTCGGCGCACCAGATCCAGACCATCCTCACCCGCCGCCAGTGCCAAACTGGGCTCGTGGCGATACTCTGCCGGCAGCGAGGCCATGTCAGGCGCATCCACATAGGGAGGATTGGTCACAATAAGGTCGTACTTCGCCTTGGGCATCTGATCGAACAGGTCCGACTTGATCACCTTCACGCGGTCTTCCAACTCATGGGCGGCCACATTTTCCCGCGCCACTTCCAGTGCCTCGTCGGAAATGTCCACCAGATCGACTTCGGCATCTTCAAAGTAGGCGGCGCAGGCGATACCGATACAACCACTGCCGGTGCAGATGTCCGCGATGCGCTCCGGCAAGCGGGTCAGCCATGGCTCGAAGTGCTTCTGGATCATCTCGCCCACAGGCGAGCGCGGTATCAACACCCGCTCATCCACCTTGAAGCGCATGCCACAGAACCAGGATTCGCAGGTCAGATAAGCCGCCGGCACCCGCTGAACGATGCGGGTTTCCAGGGTCAGGAACAGCCTCAGCCGCTCCTCGCGGGTCAGGCGGGCATCCAACACAGCCGGATTGATGTCGTTAGGCAGGTGCAGGGTGTGCAGCACCAGATAAACCGCCTCATCCCACGCATTATCAAAGCCGTGACCAAAGTGCAGCTTGTGCTCGATGAAATTGGACACCGCCCAGCGGATAAAATCGCGCAGGGTGCTCAGATCCTCAAGGATGTGCTCGCGGGCTTCCACGCTTCGTGCTCCACAGTGACTGGGGGCGCATTGTACCGGAATGCCCCTCCCCAGCACACCGCATATCGAAAGCTGAAAGCGCAATCCCACCCGCCTTAGCAGCCTGTAATCAGCCGCCGCCGCGCGTTGATTCCCCTAATGAGATATCCGGGCTAGAATCACTCCTTGCTTGTTCCTCATAAAAAATACAGGTGTACCCGATGAAGCGCCCCGTGTGGCTGTTCAGTATGGACTCGGAGCAGTTCTCCGCCGCCCCCATGACCACCGGCGGCCTCAAGGCCTACTTCCAGCACTACGGCAAGACCGCAGGCCACACCCAGGTCGATCTGGTGCACTTTCTCCAGCGGGAAAACATACCCGCCTGGCGCGACCACTGGCGCGACACCCTGCTTCCACAGGCCAAGGCAGCGCTAGCCGCCGGGCATACCCCGGTGGCAGCGCTCAGTTTCTACACCTGGAATGCCGCCGAATTCCTCGATCTGGTGCGCTTCCTGCGCGACTCCTTGCCAGAGCTGATCATCGTCGCTGGCGGGCCCCACGTTCAGCAAGCCGAGGACTACCTGCCAGCAGATCCCATCGATGTAGTCGTGCTGGGAGAGGGCGAGCTGACCTTCACCGAATTGCTTGACGCCCCCGATCGCGCGGCCTGGGCTAATGTGCACGGCCTGGCCTATATGGACGGCGATCGGCTGCATCGCACCGCAACACGTGATCGCATTGCGGACCTCGACAGCATCCCCTCCGCACTTGACGTGCTGGAGTTGGTGGACGACAAAGGCCAACCGCTCTACGACTCCATGGCCTACGAAACCAGCCGTGGCTGCCCGTTCAAATGCTCCTTCTGCGAATGGGGCACCGGCGACATCGGCGGCAAGATGCGGCAATTCTCCATCGAGCGGGTAAAGAGCGACTGGCAGCGTGCCATCGACATCGGCATCCAGAACATCTGGCTGGCGGACTCCAACTTCGGCTCCCTCAAGCACGATCTTGAAAAGGCCCAGTTCATTGTCGACATGAAAGACAAGACTGGCTTGCCACGCAGCTTTGCCACTTCATGGTCCAAAAAGCACAGCCCGCGGGTACAGGAGATCGTGCTGCTGCTCAACCGCCACGGCCTGCTGCCCCATTACCAGTTGGCCTTGCAAACCCTCACGCCGCTTGCGCTTGAGTTGTGCAACCGCAAGAACATGGCCGCCAACAAGTTCGAGCCCATCGCCAAAGCCATGGCAGAACAGGGCGTACCCATCGCCGCCGAGCTGATCTGGGGCCTTCCGGGCGACAACCTCGACAGCTTTGAGGCCGGGCTCGACAAGCTGCTGGGGATCTTTCCCCACATCAATATTTTCGGCTACACCCTGCTGCCGGGCACCGAATTCTATGAGCGCCGGGAGGAGTACAAGATCGACACCATTCCCGTGGCGGGCTACGGCAAGGCCAAGGGTGAATACGTGGTGGGTTGCCACACCTTCCCGCGCAGTGAGGGCATGGAGGGCTACTTCCTGATCAGCGCCCACCTGATCCTCACCAAAGGCGCGATGATGGCGTTTACCAATCGTTTCCTGGCGGTCGACAAACACATCCCCATCTCCGCCCTCACCCGCGCAACCCTGCGCGCACTGCTAGCGGAGTTCCAAAACGAATTCCAAAGCTTTGACCAACACGATCCGCTGGAAATCTACGCCGAGCGCCCTGCGATATATCTGGCCTTCCTGCGTCAACGCGAGCGCAGCTACAAGATCATCCGCAAAACCGTGGAACAGTGGCTGGTGGATCACGGCGCCAATGACGCGCTGATTAATGAAACCATGGCCGTACTCAGCATTGATGAGGCCATCTGCCCACGCGTAGGTAGCCGCCACCTGCAATCCGCGGAATTCAATTTCAACGCCAAAGAGGTACTGGAGCGACTTGAAGCGATGGAGCGACCTGCGCCTGAACTCTTCGCACCACACGCCCAACAGCTGCAGTTCAATCACCCGGGTGGCGCCGGAGAAATTCTGAAAGACCCCGATGGCGGGCACTGGATGCGCGGTGAGGTGCATGAATCCTTCGTGCGGCTCCATTCACCGCAGATCATCACGACTGAGTCATAGTCGATGAGGTTTTTTGCTGTAGCAACGCATAGGACAAGAGAGTAATTAGCGTGAGCATTGTCCAAGGCAGGACTCCCCCGCCCCTTCGGCCTCAAGCAGGGCCCAGCAACGCTAAAGAACCTGTCAGCATGCCCCGCCTCTGGGTGGTGAGCAATCACCCAAAAGCAAGGCAAGCACTCTGGGATGCACTGATACACCAGGGCTTTAGCCTCAGTATCCAACCGGCCCCGCCTGGCCAACCGCATTCAGCCTGCGCGGTGCTGCTGGATCTACACCACAGCGACGAACTCACAGCCTGGTTACCGGCGGCCAAACAGTTAGACGGCAACTGGATTGCCGTAAGCGATGCGGCCGACAGCAAGCTGCTGCTATCCCTAATGAGCGCAGGTGTTGGCCATCACTTCTGCCCAGCCAAAGCTGAAGCGCTGTTTGAGCGGATCGTGGTCAACAAACGGCTCAGCGAACAAGATGCTGCGCCTCGCGTGGCCGTTCTCCCGCCGCTGGCTGACTCTGCATTACTGGCAGCCTTGAGCACGCAAGTAGAATTCCTGCCAGCACACGACTTGGCACATCTGCCACGCCTGCTAAAAGAACAACAGCCTGATGCGCTGTTGATAGCCCGTAGCGCTCTGCCTGAGCCGCAAGACTCAAGCCTAAGACTACTGCGCCAGCTGCTACCCCACGCCGGCTGCTTACTGGCCGTGCTGAACGACCTCGATGACGCCCTACCCACCCGCGTAGAGGCCAACACAGACCTTTGCCTGGCGGACACACACCGAGCCGCCGACGTGCTATTGGCGCGACTTCAGCGGGCACAAGCCGACGTTCACGCCGGCCGCTACCGCAATTCCTTACTTCGCAATGGACGTCAATGGCTCACTGCCAGAGAACATGCGCTGATGGCCATTGCGGATGCCGACAGCCAGGTCCTGTTTGTCAGCAAACCGCTGTGCGATCTACTGGGTTACACCCCGGCAGAGTTGAAATCAGGCACCTACAAAGAGCGCGGCAGCGAATTGGAGCATCCGGAACAGGCACCGGAAATGATGGCCATGCTGACCAGCGGACGCGTCTGGAGCGGCCCATTTATTGGCCAGCACAAGGATGGCAGCAAACGTTTTTTTCAGACCATCATCATACCGCTGCGTGACGATGAGGGTGTTTTGAGCCATTACATGGCCATTCACACCGACACCACTCAATCCCGCCAACTGCAAGCGCGCACCGAGGAACAACAACGCGAGCTGAGCGCAATTCTCGACAGCATTCCCGCCCTGGTCGTGCAGAAAGACCTGCACGGACACCTGCTCAGGGTGAATCGCGCCGCCACCGACTACCTCGGTCGCGGCATGGAAAATCTGGCGGGGCGTCACGTATGCGAGGTATTCGCGCCCTCACAAGACTACCTCGACATGGACAAGGCCATCGTCGCAACAGGACAGCCGATTCTCGGCACGCTGGAAAACGTCCAGTTCAGCGACACCGAAAACCGCTGGTTGCGCACCGACAAAACGCCGATCTTCGACGCAAATGGCAACGTGGTCAGCATCGTATCATGCGTGCTCGACGTTACCGAACAGCAGCGTATTCATGATGCCTTGCGTGAAAGCGAGGACAGGCTTCGCCTCAGCCAGCGCTATGCCGGCCTGGGCATGTGGGACTGGGACCTGGCCAGCAACACGGTGCAATGCTCGGGAGAGTTTTCCCGCCTGTTTGGCCTGCCCGCAGAAATCGAGCGCGCACCTCACGCCTTGTTCTTCGAGCGCATACCGCCTGAAGACCAAGCGCTTATGAGCGACGAGATTCGCCGCTGTGCAGCCAGTGGCGCACCCTATCACCTCGACCACCGCGTGATGCTGCCAGATGGCCGCATCCAATGGCTGCATCAACGCGGTGACCTGTTGCGAGATGGCAATGGCAAGGTATTGCGCGCCATAGGTATTTCACAGGATGTGACACGTCGCAAGCAGGCAGAGCTGGCCGGTCAACGGCAACAGCACCTGCTTGACGTGCTGCACACGGCCGCTTCGCGCTATGTTGAATCGCTACAGGTCGACGAAGCTTCGTCTTTTCTCATCAATGCGCTGCTTGAACTGACCAGCAGTGAAATGGGGCTGATCGGGGAAGTGCTGCACGACGACCAAGGGGCCACCTACCTGAGGGTTATCGCCGCCGGCGAGCTGCCTGGGGGAAGCAAACTAAGCGCCTGGGCAGGTGATCAGCCGATCGTCGGCCTGGAATTCCACAGCCATCGCACGCTGATCGGTGCGGTACTGGAAAGCAAGACCCCCGTCGTCTCCAACCAGCTTATGAGCGACGCGCGCAGTGGCGGCCTGCCGCCCGGGCACCCGCAGATCGACAATTTCCTCGGCATCCCCATTTTTCACCGCCAAGAAATGATCGGCATGCTCGGCATTGCCAACCGGCCAGGTGGCTACGATCAGGCATTGATAGACTTTCTGGCCCCGCTCAATGCCACCTGTGGCGTTCTCATCCATGCCATGCGGATGGAACAAACGCGCAATGCCGAGCGCGCCGCGCTGCGCCAAGCCAAGGAAGACGCCGAACAGGCCAACCAGGCAAAGTCAGCCTTCCTGTCCAGCATGAGCCATGAGTTGCGCACGCCTCTCAATGCCATCCTGGGCTTTGCCCAACTGCTGGAAACCCAAGCAGATCAAGATGCGCGTCAATATGTACAGCACATCGAAAGTGCTGGCTGGCACTTGCTGGAGCTGATCAATGAAGTGCTTGATCTCGCCCGCATAGAGTCCGGCAACATCAACTTCAGCCGGGAAAAGATCGGCCTGCGTTCACTGGTGGACGAATGCCTGGCACTGGTAGCCTCACAGGCAACACGGTTGGACATTTCCCTCAGCCGCGCGCCCATTCCAGACGACGCCGCACTGCAAGCCGACAGCACGCGCCTGCGGCAGGTACTACTCAATTTCCTCAGCAATGCCATCAAATACAACCGCCACGGTGGTAGCGTGCACGTGGCGCTTGGCCGCGGCGAGGCACTGCCCAACAGCTGGCGGATCACGGTGAGCGACAGCGGCAAAGGCCTGAGCCCAGAGCAGCAAGAACAATTATTCCAACCCTTCAACAGACTCGGTGCGGAACACTCCGGCATAGAAGGTACCGGCATCGGCCTGGCCATCAGCAAGCGCTTGATTGAACTGATGGGAGGCCAGGTGGGGGTCGCAAGCCAACCTGGCAGCGGCAGCACGTTCTGGCTCGAACTACCGCAAGCCAGTGCCTTGCATAGCCACGCAGACAGACAGGTCGCCCCTGCCACGCTTCAGCCCGTCGAGCTGCAGCACAGTGTGTTGTGTGTGGAAGACAACCCCACCAACCTGTTCCTGGTGTCACAGGTATTGAAGAAAATCCCTGGCCTCACCCTCATGACGGCAAGCACGGGCACAGAGGGGATGGAAATCGCAAAGCGTTCACAACCGGACCTGATGATCCTCGACATCAACCTGCCGGACATGACGGGCTATCAATTGCTCAAAACACTGCGCAATCTGCCGGAAACCCGGCACATACCCGCAATCGCACTGAGTGCCAATGCCATGCCTTCAGATATCGAGCGTGGCATGAAGGCCGGATTCGCCGAATACCTGCCCAAGCCTATCCGGGTACGGGAATTCCTGAATACCATCTCCGGTCAGCTTCGCCAGTCTCACAGCACGCAGCCATGACCGTGTTGCCGCTTGCCCCTTGTCAGCCACTACGAGGCTGCCAGTGACCATCCTGCTCATGAGCCAAACCATCTCGCGACAGCTTGAGCAGGTGCGCCCACAACGACAAACTGGCCAGTGCGTGGAGTGACTGATCCACATCGTCATATGCCAAAGGCAATAGCTGCTCGAGGCTACAGCCCCCCGCCAAGCGGAGCGCATCAAGCACCTTGGCCTCGCGCCGGAGGCGATGGTTGATGAGCTGCTCAATCACGCCGAAGGGGGTCTCCATCACCTCGCCATGGCCCGGCGCAAGGCTCTGCAACGGGTACTGGCGCAGCAGCGCCAGCGAATCCAGATAGTCGCCCATGTCGCCACTGGGAGGGATGATGACCACCGTCGAGCCACTCATGATGTGATCCCCGGTAAACAGCATCCCTTCTTCTTCCAACAGGAAGCAGAGATGGTTGCCCACGTGCCCCGGCGTGTGAATGACGCGCAAGCGGTGATCAGCCGCCTCGATCACATCGTCATGTTGCAGTGAGTGGTCAGGCTTGAAACTGGCATCCTGATAGCCATCGTCGCCCCCCGTCAATCCCATTACCGGAGCCCCGGTCATGGCCGACAAACGCGCGGCCGCCGGGGAGTGATCTTCATGGGTATGGGTGACCACAATGCGGCTAATGCGCCCACCAGTGCCCTCCATCAGCGCCTCAAGATGGCTCTCCATGTCCGGCCCCGGATCGAGCACCGTAAACTCTTCCCGGCCGATCAGATAAGTATTGGTGCCAGGCCCCGTTTCCCAGGAAGGATTGGGTGCCAATACCCTCGACACCAACGGCGATAAGGGGACGCGCGCTCCGGCGATCAGCAACGACATAGACACTCCTCAACATGCGTGGTTTTAGCCGGTGGTCAGGTGGAAAACATGATGCCTTGCTGCGCATTGAACGGCAAATCACTGGGCAGCACAGCCAAGCTTGGCTCTGGCCTAGTTAACAAGCATGCTTGCATACGCGTGCTAATGGCTTATTCAGCTGCCCTGCACGACAGCCCACTCCATTCGATCTGGTGTAGGAAGCAAGCCGAAAATCCGCGCCTATAAAAAAGGGGAGTCACCAGACTCCCCCCTTAAACACCTGGTGTGGATTAGGCGACCATGCCGGCAATCTTCACGTCGGGGTTCACGTCGGCGTTGTAGTCGACATTTTCAAAGCCAAACCCGAACAGGTGTAGGAACTCGTCCTTGTAACCCTTGAAATCGGAAATTTCATAGAGATTCTCAGACGTTACCTGGGCCCACAGGCTCTCGACTTTCTGCTGAACTTCAGGGCGCAGTTCCTTGTAGTCCGCGCGCAAGCGGCCTTCCTCATCAAGCACCGGCTGGCTGTTGTAGAGGCTGTCGCGGAACAGACCGTCCACCTGCTCGATGCAGCCCTCGTGGGTGCCATCCGCCTTCATGGTTTTGAACAGCAGCGCCAGGTACAGCGGCATGACCGGGATGGCCGCACTGGCCTGGGTCACCACCGCTTTCAGCACCGATACCCGCGCATCGCCACCTTTGGCGGCCAGGCGCTCGCGGATATTCAGCACGCGCTTGTCGAGGTCTTTCTTGGCGGCACCGATCGTGCCGTGCCAGTAGATGTCCCAGGTGACCTTCTCGCCCAGATATGTATAGGCCGTGGTCTTGGCCCCCGGTGCCAGCACACCGGCTTCGTCCAGGGCCTCGATCCACATCTGCCAGTCTTCACCGCCCATCACGGCGACGGTGTTGTCGATGTCTTCCTGAGTGGCGGCAGGAATGCTGAATTCCTTGATGATTTCCTTGTCGGTATCAACGCCACGCTGCACCACGTCCTGGCCGATGGGCTTCAGGGTGGAGTTGTGCACCACGCCGGTCACCGGGTGCTGGCGGCGCGGCGCCGCCAGGCTGTAGACCACCAGGTCGACCTGACCGAGATCGGCACGAATGGTGTCAATCACCTTCTGCTTCAGCTCGTTGGAAAACGCATCGCCATTCACGCTCTTGGCATACAGGCCTTCAGCCTCAGCCGCAGTGTGGAAAGCCGCAGAGTTGTACCAACCCGCCGTACCGGTCTTGGTCTCGGTGCCTTCCTTCTCGAAGAACACGCCCAGCGTCGCGGCGCCCGCCCCAAACGCTGCACTGATGCGAGACGCCAGGCCGTAACCTGTAGAGGCCCCCAGCACCAGTACCTTCTTCGGGCCATTGGCGATGGCGCCCTTGGCCTTCACATAGTCGATCTGGCGGCGAACGTTTTCCGCACAACCCACGGGATGAGCATTAGTGCAAATGAAACCGCGAACTTTGGGTTGGATGATCATGCGCTAAACCTGTTGTATTGAGTTGTCCCTGTCCGGCCAGTCACCCGGCCGGACTACCTGTTCAGTGCCGCGCCAGCGGCTTGCTATCAGTTGTGGGCGTGCAGCGCCGCATTCAACTCGATGGCCGATTTGTTGGTCAGGCACTCAATGGCGCCCGTGCGAGAGTTGCGGCGGAACAGCAGGTCAGACTGCCCGGACAACTCACGCGCCTTGACCTGGCCTGTCACCTTGCCCTGGTCGTCTATCACGGCCACCACAGAACCGGCGGTGATGTACAGGCCCGCCTCGACCTTGCAGCGGTCGCCAAGCGGAATGCCAATACCGGCGTTGGCGCCGATCAGGCATTCCTTGCCGACGGAGATGACGATGCTGTTGCCACCGGACAGCGTGCCCATGGTGGAACAGCCGCCTCCCAGGTCACTGGCGTTGCCGACAAACACACCAGCAGAGATGCGCCCTTCAATCATGGCCGTACCTTCGGTGCCGGCATTGAAGTTCACAAAGCCTTCGTGCATGACCGTAGTGCCTTCACCCAGGTAAGCCCCCAGACGAATGCGCGCGGCATCCGCCACGCGCACGCCCTTGGGCACCACGTAATCGGTCATTTTGGGGAATTTATCCACCGAGTTCACTTCCAGCAGTTCGCCCTTCAGGCGGGCCTGCAACTGGCGCTCAGCCAGTTCTTCGAGGTCAATCGCACCCTGATTGGTCCAAGCCACATTGGGCAGTACGGCGAAAATACCGGCCAGCACCTGACCATGGGGTTTCACCAGTCGATGTGACAACAGCTGCAGCTTCAAGTAACCCTCGGCGACAGAAGCCGGTTGCTCGTCCTTTTCCAGGATCGTGGCCACCAGTGGACGACTGCTGCCCGCCATGCGGCTGGCAAGGCTCGCCAGCGCGGTAGCGCCCGCCTGTTCGGCACTTTCACCCAGTACCGCCAGTTTGACGGCATCCAGCTCGATAGCGTGATTGCCACCGCTATAACCCAAAGCGGACTTCAAGGCCTTAATCACCGCCGCATCGGGTTGCAGCGTGGGCTCGGGATAGAACACTTCAAGCCAGGCCCCCTTCTGGTTCTGTGTGCCAACACCCAGGCCAAATGCGAACAAGCTCTCGGACATGCTTACCCCTGTTTATTCCAGTAAATGAATGCACAACGCATTGTGCAGATAATGATAATGGGAGCGCTTAGCGGAACAATTCGACGTACTGCTGCTGATCAAATCCCACCCGGATCTCGTCATCACATTCCAGCACCGGACGCTTGATCAACGTGGGATGGGCTACCAACACGGCCACAACCTCACCCTGTTCAAGCCGCTTGCGAGTCGGCTCATCCAGCTGCTTCCAGGTAGTGGAGCGCTTGTTGACCAGCGCGTCTCCAACGGCATCATACCAACGACGCAGCACGTCCTCGCTCAGTCCATCCTGCCGAAAATCGTGGAAGCGATAATCCGCACCGATATCGTCCAGCCACTTTCGCGCCTTAGCTACCGAATCGCAGTTCTTGATGCCATAGAGGGTATTCATGCCAACCTCCGCTCAAACGGGCGCAAGCATACCATGGCCAGCCATGGCTGTGGTGGGCCTGCGCGCAAGCAGCAGCGCCCCTAACGAAAAAACCCCCGCCATCACTGGCGAGGGTTTTCAACTCAGGCGAAAATCAGGCTTCGGGATCGAAGGTGATCTTCATTTCCTTGATGGCGTTCACGAAGTAAGAGCGCATGTACTTAGGCTTACCAGCAAACTTCGGATTGCGCAGGCGAGGAATGATTTCCTCGAACATGATGTTCAGCTCCATGCGTGCCAGGTGTGAACCCAGGCAGAAGTGCTGGCCGATACCGAAGGCACGGTGCTCATTGGCCAAGCCAGGCATACGCTCGGCGCGACGCACATCGAATACCTCGGCATCGGGGCCGAACACGTCTTCGTCGTGACCTGCTGAGTTCCAGAACATCAGCATCTTGTCGCCTTTCTTGATCTGCTGACCGCCCAGCTCCTGATCCTTGGTGGAGGTACGACGCATGGAGATGAACGCGGTGTTGTAGCGCAGCATCTCTTCAACAGCCCCCTCGATCTTGTCGGGGTTCTGGCGCAGATATTCCAGCTGATCAGGGTGTTCCATCAGCAGGCGCATGCCTTGGGACATTACGGTACGAGTGGTTTCGTTACCACCTACGATCAGCAGTACGAAGAACCAGGAGAACTCTTCGTCAGTGAGGGAGTCGCCTTCGATCTCGGCATCGATCAGCTGACCGATAATGGAAGGCTTGGGGTTGGCGCGGTATTCAGCCGCCATTTTGAAGGCATACTCGATTACCTTCAGCGCCGCCAGCTGACCTTCTTCCTCGGAGATCTGCATGTCCGGGTCATCGGCGAACATCATGGTGTTCGTCCAGGTGAAGAAGTCCTTACGGTCTTCGTGCGGGATGCCCATCAGCTCAAGGATGGCCATCAGCGGCAGCTCGGCAGCGACTTCTTCTACGAATTCGCACTCACCGCGCTTGGCAACGCTGTCCACGATTTGCTTGGCCAGGGTGCGGAGTCGCTCTTCCATGGTATCCACCGCTTTGGCGGTGAAGGTCTTGCGCACGATGCGGCGGTACTTCAGGTGATCTGGTGGATCGAGGTTGATCATCTGCTTGTGGAAGATCATCTCGATCATTTCCTGCGGGAACTCCATCGGCATTACGGTGCGCTCGGCAGCGGAATACAGATCAGGGTTTTTGCAGATGATGTCGATTTCTTTCTGACGCAGCACGGCCCAGTAAGGAACACCGGTGATGGGATCTTCCATCTTGACCAGAGGCGCAACCTTGCGCATCTCTTCAAATTGCTTGTACGGCATACCGTTAACAAAGGTATCCGGGTTCATCAGGTTGGCGAATGGACACTGGCTCATGTGGGCTCCTTAGAGTGCCTGAGGTGCTCATGGGCACCCCTTATCTTTTCATCGAACTTCAATGCTATGGAAACATAGTGTCGGCGTCAGCTTACCATGTGGCAACCTGCTGGCCGCAATGCCGATTACCCTTGTTTGGGCAGCTCGACACAAAAACAAACAAGAGATTGCGGAAGATCAAAGGTCCGCCGCTGCATGACTACGAAATGTTAATACACATGAAGAATTGGTCAATGATTCTTGAACCTATTCAGCCGGCTGAATGTGCTCCACCATCAATTGCAAGGTTTTTTGGCCACGCCACTCATTCACATCCAAGCGATAAACCAACTCCACATCCCGCCCTGAGATCAGCAAGTCCTGGTTGGGCTCAGCATGAAACTTCACCGCCTCAACCGTTTGCCAGGGGCTGCCATGCGGGGCGAGCCACATTTTGAGGTGTCGCCCGCCTCCCATCCATTGCAACCGCTGAAGCTTGAAAACCCCATCAAAGGCGGGCTCGGGAAAGTGCTGCCCCCAAGGGCCGGCATCCCTAAGTAGCTCTGCTGTCTCCACGGTTAGCTCATCACCGCTTAGGGAACCGTCACTATAGACGAGCGGATTCATATCCTCTGCACTTAGCTGCTGACGCACTTCTTGGTCAAAAGCCAGGGAAAATGCCTCAAAATGGCGTTTTTCCAGACTCAAGCCAGCGGCCATGGCGTGGCCACCAAATTTTTCCAGCATCCCCGGGTGACGCGCCGCCACAGCATCCAGTGCGTCGCGTATATGCAGGCCTGGGATGGAGCGTGCCGAGCCCTTGAGGGTTTGCTCATCGGCCTCTGCGAAGGCAATTACCGGTCTGTGGTAACGCTCCTTAACCCGAGAGGCCAGAATGCCAATCACACCCTGATGCCATTCCGGATCATACAGGCACAGCCCCCAAGGCAGATTGCCCTCTCCTCCGGCTTCAATACGCGCCAACATGGTCATAGCTTCCTGCTTCATCCCCTGCTCGATCTGCTTGCGATCGGCATTGAGCGCATTCAGCTCCTCAGCCCACTCCCGTGCCCGCACTGGATCGTCCGCCAACAGACACAGGATGCCATGGGTCATATCATCCAATCGCCCTGCCGCATTGAGGCGTGGCCCCACGGTAAAGCCTAAGTCCTGGGCATGACAGCGTTCGGGAACGCGCCCAGCGACTTCGAGCAAGGCGGTGATGCCCGGGCGTGCACGCCTGGCGCGGATGCGCCGCAATCCCTGATAGACCAGCACGCGGTTATTGGCATCAAGCGGCACCACATCCGCGACAGTACCCAATGCCACCAGATCAAGATAATCGCCCATATTGGGCGCAGTGATGCCACGCTGTTCAAACCAGCCTTGATCACGCAGATGGCTACGCAGCGCGCTCATCAGATAGAACACAACCCCCACGCCAGCCAAGCTCTTGCTGGGAAACTCACAACCAGGCTGATTCGGGTTGACGATCGCGGCAGCGTCCGGCAGCTGCGGCCCTGGCAAATGGTGATCCGTGACCACCACCTCGATACCCAAGGCGTTGGCTGCAGCCACACCGGCCACGCTGGAAATGCCATTATCCACGGTGATAATCAAGCCTGGCTTTTGCTGTGCAGCCACGGCGACAATTTCAGGCGTCAACCCATAGCCATAGTCGAAACGGTTAGGCACTAGAAAATCTATATGGCGAGCCCCCATGGCTCTCATAGCAAGCACTGCCAATGCAGAACTCGTTGCGCCATCAGCATCGAAGTCCCCCACCACCAGCATGCGCTCATCATTTCGCATGGCCTGCTCGAGACGCGACAGCGCCGCCGACATCCCTCGCATAGTATCAGGGCGCGCCAGCGCCCCCAGCTCGCGGGGCAGCTGCTCAGGACCAACGACCCCACGCGCGCTGTAAATGCGACGCAGCAGGGGCGAGTAATCTGCGGGAAAACGTGACAACGCAGGGTCGACCTGGCGCCGCTGGATGGCCTTGCGCACGGGAATTGCCTGTAAAGAAAATACGGGAGTAACAGAGCGACTCTGTCACGCTAGAAGGGGCGCCAGCAAGGCGCCCCCTGAACGCCCTCAACGAATGTTGGCGGCGATATAGGCCTTTACCTTACCCAGCTCATGGGCAAGCACTGTATAGCGCTCCTCGCGCTGCAACAGATCGGCCATGTGGTGCGGCAGCGCTGGTTCCTGAGTTTGCCCCGCCTTGAGTACCGCCTCGGGAAATTTAGCCGGGTGGGCGGTTGCCAGCGTGACCATGGGTACCTCGGCGCTGCGATTGCAGTCGCGAGCGGCCTGCACACCAATGGCAGAATGCGGATCAAGCAGGTACTCAGTGGCCTCGAACACCTGACGAATCGCCGCGATAGTGCGCTCGTCATCAACTGCAGAGCTGTCAAAAAGCTCGCGCGCACGTGCGAAGGCCGAAACTTTCAGCGCAATCGGCGCCGATTTGAAAGTATCCATCAGCTCAGCAATGGCTGCGCCGTCGCGTTCGTACAATTCGAACATCATGCGTTCAAAATTGCTGGATATCATGATATCCATTGAGGGCGAGAGCGTATGCGCCAGTTGCTCCTTGCGGTATTGGTTCTCACACATGTAGCGGTGCAAGATGTCGTTTTTATTAGTTGCGATCACCAGCTGGGCGATAGGCAAGCCCATGCGCTTAGCCATATAACCGGCAAAGATATCGCCAAAATTGCCAGTGGGTACCGAGAACGATACGGCCCGGTGCGGCGCGCCCAGGTGCAAGCCCGCCCAGAAGTAGTAAACGATCTGGGCCATGATCCGCGCCCAGTTAATGGAATTCACCGCCACCAGCTGACGCCCTGGCGGCAGGAAAGACTGGTCACCGAAACATTGCTTGACCATCTCCTGACAATCATCAAAATTGCCTTCGATGGCCAGATTGTGGATGTTGTGGCCAAGCACAGTGGTCATCTGACGGCGCTGTACTTCAGACACCCGCTGATTAGGGTGCATGATGAAAATGTCGACATTCTCACAACGGCGGCAGCCTTCAATGGCGGCTGAACCTGTGTCGCCCGAGGTCGCGCCCAATACGACCACGCGCTCACCGCGCTTGCCCAACACGTAGTCGAACAGGCGGCCGAGCAGCTGCAGCGCAAAGTCTTTGAAAGCCAGCGTGGGGCCGTGGAACAACTCCAGTACCCACTCGTTGTGGCCGATCTGCACCAGGGGCGCCACCGCACTATGGCGGAAGCCACCATAGGTGTCTTCCAACATGGCTTTTAGGTCATCATCAGGGATACAACCCGCCACAAAGGGCGAGATCACCTTGAACGCCAGTTCGCTATAAGAAAGCCCGGCCCATGAGGCGATTTCCTCTTTGCTATAGACCGGTATGTGCTCCGGCACATACAGGCCACCGTCGCTGGCCAAACCGGTTAGCAAAACGTCTTCAAAGTTGAGCGTGGGCGCCTTGCCACGGGTACTGATGTATTTCACGCAATCACCTAATCAGGGTAGATACGCCGGCACGCAACCGGCGCAATCAGGCCGGGATCAATTTAATTAAGAGCTTCGACACGCAGACGCGACACCGGCCCACGAATGCTGTCCAACGCTTCAATCGCCTGAACTGCCTGCAGCACGCGGCTCTCCTCGGTGCGATTCGTAAGGATGATGAGAGGCACGACATCTTCGCCCGTTTTGGGTTCTTTCTGGATGAGCGCTTCTATGCTGATACCCGCATCAGACAGAATGGCGGCAACCTTGGATAGCACACCAGGCTTATCCAGGGCAGACATGCGCATATAGTGCGACGACACCGATTGAGCCATGGGCAGCACCGGCTCATCTGAAAGCTCCCAAGGCTGGAAGGCTAGCGGTGGCACGCGATTCTCAGGGCTAGCCGTCAGGGTGCGCGCTACATCGATCACATCGGCAATCACGGCGGACCCCGTCGGCTCGGCACCCGCGCCGCGCCCAGTAAACAAGGTATTACCTACTGCATCGCCGTTCACCATCACAGCGTTCATCACGCCATTGACATGCGCCAGCAGCTGCCGCTCGGGCACCAGGGTCGGGTGAACACGCAGTTCAATGCCATTGGCTGCGCGACGGGCGATGCCGAGTAACTTGATGCGATAACCCAGCTCCTCTGCAAAGGCGACATCTTCCTGCGCAATTTTGGAAATGCCGTCGATGTGCAATTTGTCGAATTGAAGCGGTATGCCGAATGCCAGTGACGCCAGAATGGTGAGCTTATGCGCAGCATCCACGCCCTCTACATCAAAGGTAGGGTCCGCTTCTGCATAGCCGAGTGCTTGTGCCTCTTTCAAGACATCAGCAAAGGCACGCCCCTTCTCACGCATCTCGGTCAAGATGAAGTTGCTGGTACCGTTGATGATACCCGCCAACCATTGAATGCGGTTGGCCGCAAGCCCCTCGCGCAGGGCCTTGATGATCGGGATGCCACCGGCCACGGCGGCCTCAAAGGCCACTGTTACACCAGCCTTCTCAGCCTCTTTGAAGATTTCATTGCCGTGCAGTGCGATAAGTGCCTTGTTGGCGGTCACCACGTGCTTGCCATTGCGAATGGCGGTCAGCACGATTTCGCGGGCAAGTTCAGTGCCTCCGATAAGCTCGACAACGATATCGACATCAGGATTGCGCGCCACGTCCATAACATCGCGTGTCACTTTAAAAGCACTGGTATCGCAATTCGGATTATCGCGGCGAGCACCAATGTGGACGATCTCAATCTGGCAGCCCGCGCGCGCATTGATTTCGCGTTGATTGCGCACCAGCACGTTGACCGCGCCGCTGCCTACGGTGCCAAGACCACAGATACCGATTCTGACAGGTTTCAAGCCGGAGCCCTCTTTATGTACACGCCGGGGGAAACCGGCAAACTTAACGGCCCCCCGCTATCCGTGTCAATCCAATCTCACTTTACACCCAATACCTTGGCCAGTTCTTCAGCAGGCATGTAGCCTGGTAGCAATTGGCCATCTTCGGTGATGATGGCTGGTGTGCCCTGCACACCGACCTTTTGACCCAGCATGAACTGCTCTGCCACCGGGTTGTCGCAATTCTTATTGGCGACTGTTTCACCGTTCTTCAGCTTGGTTAATGCAGCCTTTCGATCATCAGAACAGAAAGCCGTCACTATCTTTTGATATGACTCTGAACCCACGCCTGCACGAGGATATGCGAGATAACGCACTTCAATGCCAAGATCATTAAGTTTTGGCACCTCCTGATGGAGTTTTCGGCAGTAGCCACAGTCAATATCGGTAAAGACATAGACGGCTGACTTAGCTTTGCCCTTAGGCGAAAACACGATCATGTCCTTTGGATCAACGGCCTTCATGGCCTCGACCCGCTCTACGCTGACAAACTTGCCCGCTTCAATCTTGAACAGTTCGCCCGCCACAAAGTACTCACCACTGGCAGACACATATATCACCGGCCCGCCTTTTACCTGCACCTCATACATCCCCTGGATACGGCTTGGCTTGGGCTCACCAAACTGTATGTGGGGCGCCCCCTGCTTGAGTTTCTGGGCGATCACCACCGCTGCCTCATCCACAGCCCAGGCGGAGGAAGACAAGACAACACTGATCAATGTACCCCAGACAAACTTCTTCATCATTTTCTCCAAAGGCCCTATGGCAATGCTTTCCCCGTAGCCATCTAAGCACGAGGATGATGTTTTGCATGAATATCTTTGAGGCGCTCTCGCGCCACATGGGTATAGATCTGAGTTGTCGAGAGATCTCGATGCCCCAACAACATCTGAACCACGCGTAGATCCGCCCCATGATTTATCAAATGGGTGGCAAACGCGTGACGCAAGGTATGGGGCGACAACGGTTTGTTTATGCCAGCCAGTATCGCGTAGTGCTTGATGCGGTACCAGAACGTCTGACGCGTCATGGCTTGGCCTCGGCTAGAAGGGAATACTACCTCATTCACAGCCCCTGCCAGAAGGGCTGATCGTGCCCCCTCCTGCAGGTAGCGCATCAACCAGTAACGGGCCTCATCACCCATCGGCACAAGGCGCTCGCGCCCCCCCTTACCCACCAGGCGCACAGCCCCCATGTTCAAATTGATCTGACCTAGTTCCAAGCCCACAAGTTCACTCACGCGCAAACCAGACGCATAGAGCAGCTCAAGCATCGCGCGGTCGCGTTGCTCTATGGGGGCATCAGACCCTGGTGCCTGCAAGAGAGCTTCGACATCTGACTCGGTGAGGGTTTTTGGCAATGGGCGACCTAGCCGAGGACTATCAATGTGAAGCGTGGGATCATCCAGCCGCCGCCCTTCGCGTAGAAGCCATTGATAGAAACCGCGCACGCCGGATAGGAAGCGCGCAGCGGACCGCGCCTTTACACCCTGAGTCAAGCGCTCACCGAGAAACCCTTGAATATGGGCGCTATCTGCCTGCAACAGATCGACCCCACGCTGCGACAGCCAACTGGAAAACTGTGAAAGATCTCGGCGGTAGGATTCAAGACTATTCTTTGCCAGCCCCTTCTCCATCCACTGTGCATCCAGCCATACATCTATCAATGGGTCGATATCCAAGGGCACAGCGCCATCCAGCAACAAGAAGCCACCACTCTAGCAAAAAAAAAGCCGCCCGGAAGGGCGGCCTTTTCTTACCGAATCAACAATTAGTTGCTGGATTCAGCCTTGAACGTCGCCATTACACGACGGTTTTCCGCGCGGCCAGCGGCAGTAGCATTGCTGGTCACAGGACGGCTCTCGCCGTAACCAACCGCTTTCAGACGGTTGCTAGCAACGCCGTACTTGCTTACCAGCACGCCTTTAACAGCGTCAGCGCGCTTCTGGGACAGTTTCTGGTTGTAGGCGTCGCTGGCATTGCTGTCAGTGTGGCCTTCGATGTCTGCGTTCACAGTGCTGTATTTCTTCATGAAATCAGCAGCCTTCTGGATGTTGGGCATGTACTTGCCGTCAACCACAGAGGAGTCATTGGCGAAGTTGACGTGCAGGTTCATGCTCTCAGTGCGGGTCAGCTTAGCTGGGCAGCCATTGGCATCAACCTGAACACCTGCGGCAGTGCCAGGGCACTGATCCTTCTCGTTGCAAACGCCGTCGCCGTCTTCGTCCTGGGTGCAGTAGGTGGAAGGCGCTGCTACAGGAGCGGCTTTCTTGGCGCCGCCGAAGTTGTAGGAGAAGCCGAAGGTGGCTTGCGCGTGAGTGTCTTCTTCGTCCAGGCTGTTCACAGCGCGGACGTCGGTGCGCACGGAGAAATTGTCGGTGAAGAAGTAACGCAGACCACCGCCCAGCTGAGCTACGGTGGAGTCATCTTCTTGCGACCAAGAACCATCTTCATCGGAAACGCTGAAGTCATACTCTTGGTTGGCGATACCCGCCAGCACATAAGGCTCAAGTGCAGTGCCGGTTTCGAAGTAATACAGCGCGTTCACACCCCAACGCTTGTCATCGGCATCACCAGACTCACCATCTGCGTTTACATCAGGGTTGGCCTTGGAGAAAAAGAGCTCAACGCCGACGTCGTCGGTCACCATGTACTCTGCGCCCAACTGCCAGCCGTAGTCGTTGTCAAGCGAATCATCGGCATCGTAAACGGTATAGTTGATGGCAGGGTTTACGAATACTGCACCGGCGGTGGTTTCAGCATGGCTCTGTGCGGCAATGGCGGCAGCCAGAAGGCCAAGGGACAGACTCAGACGCGTCTTCATGTGCTTTTCTCCCAATTGTATTTGGCAATTCCGAGTGGCGTACAAGGCCATCCCCAAATGGCATCCAGCTCGAAGTGCCGGCCGAGTGTACATGATGCAGTGCAGCATCTGAACCCTTGATGGCAATTTTAACGATGGGTAACACAAAAACGGCGCACGATCCCTTGGCTATAACCATAGCGTTTAGCTACTGACTATCTTAAGTCGCAATAAATGTACAATTTTTATCCAAATCTCAGGCTTCAGAAATGATGAACTAGCAAATGCTTATAAACCCAGCATACAACTCATGACGCACGTCAATCAGAATACAGCCCTCTAAGGGGTCTGCCTAACCGGCGTTAGGCTTAAAAAACTTCCTCTTCCTTCCTCTCGAACTTAGCTAAAGCATTGACCGATAAAGAGCGCTACTCAACAGAACACAACCATCGATTGGCCAGCTCATTGGCCGACATGGGGCGCCCATAGAGATAACCCTGAGCCTCTTCACAGCCATGCGCCAGCAGGAATCGCGCCTGCTCCACAGTTTCTACCCCTTCAGCAATTACGATCAGGCCCATACTTTTGCTCAGGGCCATCACCGCGCGCACAATCGCCTCGTCATTGGCGCACCCCGGCAGCTGTGTCATGAAAGAGCGGTCGATCTTCAGCTTGTGGATAGGCAGTCGTTTCAAATAGCTCAGCGAGGAATAGCCCGTACCGAAGTCATCCACAGCCAAGCGCACGCCGAGTGCACGCAAAGCATCCAGTGTGGCAATGGCGTGATCGGCCTCCATAATGATGGTTTCGGTGATCTCGAGTTCCAACCGTTGGGGCGGCAGACCCGATTCAGCCAAGGCACGTTTTACTGTATTGACGATATTTCCACGCTCAAATTGCCTGGCAGAGACATTGACCGATATCACCGGCAGATGGAAACCAGCGTCTAACCATTGCCGCATCTGCAAGCAGGCCACGCGCAGCACCCACTCACCAAGCGGCACAATCAAACCAGTTTCTTCTGCTAAGCCAATGAATTTTAGAGGTGAAACCTCGCCCAGCTCTGGATGACTCCAACGCACCAGCGCCTCAACACCGATCAATTCTTCAGTCACCAGAGAAACCTGGGGTTGATAGAATAACTTCAATTCGCCCTGTTCCAGCGCCACCCGCAGGCGTGACTCTAGGTGTAGCCGTTCAAAAGCCGCGTCAGTGAGCTCCTGACGATAGAACTGGAAATTATTGCGGCCACAAGACTTGGCTTGATACATGGCGGCATCGGCATTGCGCACCAGGGTATCAACATCAACACCATCATCGGGGAACACTGCGATACCCACGCTACCCGACACGAAAATCTCGCGTTCACTCAAAAAGAATGGCTCTGCCAATGCTTCAAGCAATTTACGGGCAACGGTATCTACACGGTCAGCTTGTCCAACACGCTCGAGAATAATGATGAATTCGTCGCCCCCAAGCCTGGCAAGCGTGTCATCAGCGCGAAGCAGTCCCTGCATGGACTTCGTCACATCTTTTAGTAGCTGATCACCCACTTGGTGCCCCAAGGTGTCGTTAACATCCTTGAAACGATCCAGATCGATGAACAGCACCGCTACTTTTTCATTTTCACGATGGGCAGTTTCAAGTGCATGGGCCAGCCTAGCGTTAAACAGCAAGCGATTGGGCAAGCCTGTCAATGGATCGTGGTGGGCGAGGTAGTCCAGTTCATACTGAGATTGCTTGACCAGTGAAATATCGCTGAACACCGACACGTAGTGGGTTGGTTCCTCACTCTCATCCAGCACGGCACTAATAGTGATCCACGTAGGATAGCGCTCACCATTTTTGCGACGGTTCCAGATTTCGCCTTGCCAGTCGCCGGTTTCGGTAATGGAAAGCATGATCTCATCGAAGAACGCATCATCGTGATATTCGGGCTTGAGCATCTCCCACGGCTTGCCCAGCACTTCTTCTTCACTGTAACCCGTGATCTCGCTGAAAGCGCGGTTAACGGTGACGATATTCAGATTCATGTCCGTGACCATGATGCCTTCGGCCGTACTCTCGAGTACCCGCGAAGACTGCCTCAGCTTCTCCTCGGCTAAGCGTCTGGCACTAATATCCTCCACCACCACGATGTAATGGGCTGTTTCTTCAGGTGAAACCGGCGCCAAAGACATACTGACATCGCACCAAACGTGTTCACCATTCGGCCTCAACAGGCGTTTTTCACGAATAATGCTGGTAGGTGGTAAATCACTGCCGCGACAATCCATACCAATTGCCGCGCCCCGGTCATCCGCATGAATAACGGACGACCAGTCGAGCCCCAATAGCTGGCTGTGTTCGCTATCCAGAATCCGACACAACTCGCGATTGGCATCCAGTAGCACGCCTTCCAGATCCACCATCGCGATGCCCACCGCTGCGCATTCGAAAACACCGCGCAAACGCTGTTCACTTCGGGCCAAAGCCTGCTCAAAACTTTCGATTTCTGTAATGTCCCGCGCGATGCCACTTACACGACGGCAAGCGCCATCTTCATCCAGCACCTTGGCACCTGAGACATGAACCCACCGAATGCCGCCCTCTGGAGACAGCACCCGATACTTGACTTCATACGCCTGCTCATCGCTGTTCAACCAGCTACTGAAAGCACTGGACATACGATCAATATCATCCCGATGCACCCGCTGCACCCAGATATCCGGATCGTCATACAATGATTGCGGCGACATCCCCCAAATGCTTTCGAATGCAGGACTGACATAGGTAACGCGCCGGGGCTGCAGATCCATGAACCAGAAAACATCCACACTGCGCTCGGCCAACTGCATGAAACGCCGCTCGCTTTCTGCCAATGCATGCTGAGCTCTGCGACGCTCGGTGACATCGTTAAGCAATGCCATCAAGCACAAGGGGGTGCCGTCACCTCCCCGCACCAGGGTAGCCTCAAGTTCAACCGATATGAAGTGCCCATCGAAACCAAGAAGATCGAGCGCCCCGCTCCACTGCCCATGATGCAGCACGCTGGCAATGACTTCCTCGCCAATGACGCCGCCTCCCCAGGGAAAGCTCACGGCAGAAATGCCAATCACATCTTCAATCTTGCAATGCCACATACGCAAAAAGCTGGGGTTAACGTATGTGAGTGAGCCTTCGAGATCGGCAAAAACGATAGCCGTGGAGCATGATTCCACGGCGGCTCGGCTGACCATCAAATCCTGCTCACGCATTTCCTGGCGCGTAATATCCACCATTACGCCAGCCGTTCGCGCGACGACGCCGTCAGCATCGTGATAGACGCGACAACGGCTCCACAGAAACTTGACCTGATTGCCAGGCAACAGGAGGCGAAATACGTGTTCACGATTGACGCCTTTCTCTATGACGTCCGCTAAAACCCCCAAAGCCTGTTCGCGATCCTCGGGGTGGATTAACTCCACCACATTCTCAGGGATAGGGTCGAAGGTATCGGGATCAACGCCAAAGATACGGTAGGTTTCCCTGGACCAGAGAAACTCATTGCGCTCGAGGTTGATCTCCCAATGCCCCAGTTGGGCAATGCCCTCCAGCTCCTCAAGGCGTAATTCCATATCCCGGAGCGCCGACTCCGCACTGCGCTGAACAGTGAGATCCTGGGCAACCACCCATATTGAAGATGCCGTCTCACCAGGCAGGGAGACCATGCGTGCCTCAAGCCGCCACCAGCGATTTACACCGGTTAAATCTTCGGCCAATGCTTCACAACTCGATTCACCCCGGACAACCAGCTCCCGAAGCATACGCTGCACATGGCGCGCACTACCTCTTCGCCATTGCGGAAGTTTGTGCAACGCTGACTGGCAACAGGCCTTAGACACGCCGCAAAAGGTCTGCCGCCAGGCGGCACTGCAGTCAACAATGACACCATCTAGACGAAGTACTAATTGATAACCAGGCAGAACACTGGCCCAGGATGAAGGCTGGAGCGCCATGGGGGCGTTGATCGCAGTAGCAATATGCATGGCCCCCACCACGGCCCCCGAACTATCGCTTAACAACGTGAGCTGCCCCTCAGGCGGCAGCATACCGGCAACAATATCGTCGACTGGCCACTGCAAGGTCACCTGCAGCGGCAACTCATTCAGCGTAGTGTCACTACCGTATTGTTGTATCAGCTGGCTGATCTGGCGTGTCGTGAGCGCGGACATCTCACCTTCCAGAAGCGGCACGATCAACACGCGACTGGGCACTCCCCCAAGAAAAGCAACCGCTTCTCCTAACGACAGGCAACCGTCAACCGGTAACACTTCCAAGTAGGCATTCGTACCGCCCTGCCCTGCGCGGGAGGCAGGCACGGTGAACATTGACCGAGCCGTCATCCGGGGATACTCCTGTTATCGAACACCTGGCAGATAGCCGGCGATCTTTTTTATATCAGACCCGTATTTGTGGTCCCGGAGTCACCATGCGCCGACCCAATATGTCGCAAACACCCCGGCCTTAAGCTAAGTTATCACTAACCTTATAAGGTGCGCCATAGCTAGATGCATTGGAGAGTAAAAAAACCTCCAGCGGGCTGACAAGGGCACTTAACCCTTCGTGCTCCAAGTGGCAATGGTGTCCGCCAGGAATACATAAGCATTCAATTTGAGGCCAGGCCGAAAGACGCTCTCGCCAGCCAGGCCAATGCCCCATTCCTCTCTCCGCAATACACAACAAGATAGGCGCACTTACGCCCGATACATAAGCATCGGCCAATGCCATAGAAAGCTTTAGCGCAGAAGCTCCCAATAAGCGCCTATCCCATCGCCACGTCAAACCATCTTCAAAAGGACGAAGATTTCGCTCTACTACCGGTAAAATATCATCAACCGATAGGTGCCCTCCCCTGGAGCGCATGGCCAAAGCCTGCGCCACCGAATCAAACTTGCGCGGTGGCCTAACCGGCCGGGCAGCATCACTCAGGTGCTTCGCTAGCTGTTGTGGAGCCGCTTTCGCTTCAACGGGCTCCGGGATCAGCGCATCAATGCAGATTAAAGACGTCACACGATCGCCAAGTGCAGACGCCAAAAGCACTGCGATCATGGCCCCCCTCGAGTGGCCAATCAGTGCAAAACGCTGCCAGCCAAGCGTATCCAGCAAAGCCACCAAATAGCGCAGATCATCCCAGAGGTTATAGCTGCCCGAAAGCGGCATATGATCGCTATGCCCATGACCGGCAAGATCTGGAGCCACCACATGGCACTGGGCTAGTAAGGGAGCGAGTCGATCAAAACTGGCAGCGTTATCAAGCCAACCATGCAAGGCCAATACTGGCACTCCACTGGTGGGGCCCCATTGCAAAGTAGCGATATTCAGCCCCAGCAGGTTGTAGCTGAGTGCGCGTCTAGACGTCACAGCTTAACTTGGTCCGGCGTTATGACACCTACAAGCCTAGCAGTGCCAGGCGCCCAAACATCAGCCTCCAGCACTGCCAGCCCCGCAGTAGGCAAAGGAGCCAAATGGGCACCGTAACGCCCAGCCACTGCAACATCCACGAAATCTGAGGCCAAGGGGTTGTGACCAACCAAAAGAATGCAAGGCACCTCTAGAAAGCGATCAAGCAGTGCAAACACACCGCTCGAGGGTTCATCGGGCGTCAGGCAGTTGGACTCGCATTGCTGCGGCGATGAAGGAAGCTGCGCCAGGGCATGCTCGACCGTCTGGCGGGCACGCAGAAAAGGACTATTGATACAAAGCGCTGGCAGAATCGCTTGCTTGGCAAGCCAACGCGCCACACGGATAACCTGATTTTGGCCATGCGGTGTCAGCGGCCGCTCCGCGTCACTTGCCGCATAAGGTTCGGCTTGACCATGTCGCATGTAATAAAGCCGCATGACAAGCTCCTATCCCAGCACAAATTCAACATCAGTGTTCTGGTCTGCGGACATCATGGCACCCACCACCTCCATCACAGCCTTGCCGTTGATCAGCACTTCATAAAGCCCACTGACCAAAGGCATATACACGCCCAGCTCATCAGCCTTGTGCTTGACCAGGCGCAGTGTATTCACCCCTTCGGCCACCTGCCCCAACTGTGACACAACCTCTTCAAGGCTGCGCCCCTGGCCAACCTCGTAACCTACCCGATAGTTGCGAGAAAGTGGCGAGAGACACGTCGCCATCAGATCCCCCATACCGGAGAGGCCCATAAAGGTCATCGGGTTTGCCCCCAGCCTGGCCGCAAACCGACTCATTTCAGCTAGGCTGCGAGTAATCAGTAGCGCACGCGTGTTATCCCCTATTCCCAAGGCCGCCCCCATACCAGAGATGATGGCGTAAATGTTTTTCAACGCTCCGCCAAGCTCGGCGCCATACATATCGGGATTGGAGTAAACGCGCAGATAACTGCAGCGCAAGAGTGACTGGGCGGTCTGCACTACACGAGGTTCTGGGCTCGCTATGACCGTGCCGGTAAGCTGTTTGGCGGCAATCTCACGTGCCAGATTGGGGCCTGAAATTGCACCTATGGCGGCCTGCGGGATTTCTTCGGCAAGCACCTGACTCATCAGTTTGAAGCCTTCGGCCTCAATGCCCTTGGTTGTGCTGAGCAGAACAGTGCCGGCGGGCACCAGCGGCGCCATTTGGCGCCCGACCTCTCTGAAATACTGGCTGGGAACGGCCATGAAAATGGCCTCGACGCCAGCTAGTGCTTGAGCCATGTCGCTGGTGGCCACCAGGCTTTCAGGCAGCGCGATGTCAGGGAGGTAGCGACTGTTGGTATGCCGCTGATTCACTTCGCAAACGCTGTCCTGGTTACGCAACCAAAGCGTGACGGGGAAACCATTCTCCGCCACCACCCGCGCCAGGGTGGTCCCGAAACTGCCGCCGCCGATAACGGCCACACGGGTCTGCTGCATGCTGATTCTGCCCTGCCATGAACACGGGGCAATTGTAGCATGTGCCATACAATGCTCTGGATGAGCATCGCGCCATCATGCAACAGCATGCACAACAGCTCACCGGCCGAACAGCGCCCTGCACGACCGACACAACGAAAAAGGGCGGCCCATGGCCGCCCTCCTCTCATTACTGCTTGTTCGCCAGGAACAACCAGGTGTCCACCACCGAATCCGGGTTCAGGGATACGCTATCGATACCCTGCTCCATCAGCCACTTGGCCAGATCGGGGTGATCGGAGGGGCCCTGACCACAGATGCCAATGTACTTGCCGGCTTTCTTACAGGCTTCGATGGCGCGCGACAGCAACACCTTCACCGCCTCGTTGCGCTCGTCAAACAGGTGAGCCACCAGACCCGAGTCGCGATCAAGCCCCAGGGTGAGCTGGGTCAGGTCGTTGGAGCCGATGGAGAAGCCATCGAAATGCTCCAGGAACTGATCCGCCAGCAGCGCGTTGGAGGGGATCTCGCACATCATGACGATTTTGAGATCATTCTCGCCGCGCTTCAGGCCATTCTCAGCCAGCAGTTCAACCACCTGCTTGGCCTCACCCACGGTGCGCACGAAGGGCACCATGATCTCCACGTTGGTCAGACCCATTTCTTCGCGCACTTTTTTCAACGCGCGACATTCCAGCTTGAAGCACTCGTTGAAGGAATCGGCGATGTAGCGTGAAGCGCCACGGAAGCCCAGCATCGGGTTTTCTTCGGTCGGCTCGTACTGGGTGCCGGCGATCAGGTGAGCGTACTCGTTGGACTTGAAGTCCGACATGCGCACAATCACGCGCTTGGGCCAGAACGCCGCCGCCAGGGTGGAGATGCCTTCCACCAGCTTCTCGACGTAGAAATCCACTGGTGATGCATAACCCGCCATGCGACGCTCAACGGCGGATTTCACATCGCGCGGCAGGCTGTCGAAATTCAACAGCGCCTTGGGGTGTACGCCGATCATGCGGTTGATGATGAACTCGAGGCGCGCCAGACCAATACCCGCGTTGGGCAGGCGGCAGAAATCGAAAGCGCGGTCCGGGTTGCCCACGTTCATCATGATCTTGAATGGCAGATCAGGCATGGCCGCCAGGTCAGAGCGCGTCAGCTCGAAGTCCAGCAGGCCTTCATAGACGAAGCCAGTGTCACCCTCAGCGCAGGAAACGGTCACCTGCTGACCATCCTTCAACTTCTGGGTGGCGTCACCACAACCTACTACTGCGGGAATACCGAGTTCACGGGCGATAATCGCCGCGTGACAGGTACGGCCACCGCGATTGGTGACGATGGCGGAGGCACGCTTCATCACCGGCTCCCAATCGGGGTCGGTCATGTCGGTGACCAGTACATCGCCTACCTGTACGTGCTCCATCTCGGCCACGCCACTGATGACGCGCACAACGCCCTGACCGATGCGGTGACCGATGGCACGGCCATCGCACAGCACATCCGCCTTTTGCTTGAGCACGTAGCGCTCCAGAGTGTTGGTGTTCTTCTCCTGGCTTTTCACCGTCTCGGGGCGGGCCTGGAGAATGTAAATCTTGCCGTCGTCACCATCTTTGCCCCACTCGATGTCCATCGGACGCCCGTAGTGCTTTTCGATGATGAGCGCCTGGCGCGCCAGGGCCTGTACGTCTTCATCGGTGATTGAGAAGCGCTGGCGATCGGCTTCTTCCACATCGACGGTCTTGACGGAACGGCCGGCGGAGGCGGTTTCGCCGTACACCATCTTGATGGCCTTGCCACCCAAATTGCGACGCAGAATGGCCGGGCGACCTGCCTGCAGGGTTTCCTTGTGCACGTAGAACTCGTCGGGGTTCACGGCACCCTGCACAACGGTCTCACCCAAGCCGTAAGAAGCGGTGATGAACACCACACCGTCGAAACCGGATTCGGTGTCCATGGTGAACATCACACCACTGGCACCGGTCTCACTGCGCACCATGCGCTGAACGCCGGCCGACAGGGCGACTTCCTCATGAGAGAAGCCCTTGTGCACACGGTAGGCAATGGCGCGGTCGTTATACAGAGAGGCAAACACTTCCTTGATGGCATGCTTGACGTTCTCAACGCCACGGATGTTCAGGAAGGTCTCCTGCTGACCCGCGAAGGAGGCATCGGGCAGATCCTCCGCCGTGGCAGAAGAGCGCACCGCTACCGCCATGTTGCTATTACCATCTTGCATCTTGGCAAAGGCCTGGCAGATGGCATCTTCCAATGGCGCCGGGAAAGGGGTATCGACGATTTGTTGGCGAATGCGCGCGCCGGTTTCTGCCAACAGGCGGACATCGTCTACATCCAGGGTCTTGAGCTCGGCGTGAATTTTGTCAGCCAAGCCGCTCTGGGACAGGAAGTCGCGGTAGGCCTGTGCGGTGGTAGCAAAACCACCTGGCACGGAAACCCCGGCGCCCGCCAGGTTACTGATCATCTCGCCCAGGGAGGCGTTCTTGCCGCCGACGTGCTCGACGTCGTGCATCCCCAGGTTTTCAAACCAGACAACATACTGTTCCAAAGCCTTGTCCTCTTGGTAGTCCGTTGATACGGATGGCGTTAAGCCAGCCATTCTACTTGAATTCACTGCCATTTCACGCGCCTGGAGCGGTGAAAATTGCGCCCGGTCATGCCCTGTTTTGGGCCGCCGATGCTACCATGGGCGATCGTTTTCCAACACAGAGGGGATCCACCCGTGGCCGAACAGAAGCGCACCGCCTACTTCATTTCAGACGGCACCGGCATCACCGCTGAGACCATGGGTAACGCCCTGCTGGCCCAGTTTGAAAATGTCGAGTTCGATCGCATCATCATGCCGTACATCGACTCCGAAGAGAAAGCACGTGAAGCGGTTAACAGGATAGACCAAGCCTTTGAACGTGACGGCGCGCCACCGCTTATTTTCGACACTATCGTCAAAGAGAAGGTGCGTACCATCATCGCCCAATCAAAAGGTGTTTTATTTGACATCTTCGGTGCCTTCCTCAAGCCCCTGGAAGCAGCACTGGACATGAAGTCCTCTTACACGGTTGGGCGGTCATCAGTCTCCCTGGATGACCCACAGTACAATGCCCGGATCAGCGCAGTAAACTTTGCCATGGAAAACGATGATGGCGGCAAAGTGCGCAACTATGACCAAGCTGACGTGGTCTTAGTAGGTGTCTCGCGCTGCGGCAAGACTCCCACCAGCCTGTATCTGGCGCTTCAATTTGGCGTGCTTACCGCAAACTATCCACTTACCGAGGAAGATTTGGGTGAGCTGACGCTACCCAAAGCGCTTGCCCCGTTCAAACAGAAGCTGTTCGGGCTGACTATCGACCCGGTGCGGCTCGCGGCCATTCGCGAGCAACGCAAGCCCGGCAGCCGCTACGCCTCGATCAGGCAATGCGAGCTGGAACTGCGTGAAGCCGAAGCCCTATTTCGCAAACATCGCATCCCTTATCTGGACACGACCCATCGCTCGATTGAAGAGATCTCCACACGCATCATGGTCGAGACAGGCGTAGAACGTCACTTCAAATAAAGTGACATATATGGTGTGCTCCTAATTAGAACTTGATCTTAGAGTAGCGCTGTAATAACGCCCAGGCCGAGCAGGACAGGGCTACACTTCAAGTGTAGCTCCCCCTACACCAAGGTGGGTCATGGGTATCAGCGTCGCCGGACACCAGATCGGTCATCCACAGAACAGGCTGCTTCTTCTTAACGCGGCCACGGCGCTTGTGTATTTGCTGACCGCTTATTTCAGCGTATGGCTGCATCAGCAATACCCTCATGCAGCCATGTTCTGGCCGTCTGCCGGGATCGCCTTTATTACACTCTGGCTGATTGATTGGCGATTGTGGCCTGGCATACTGATTGGCCAGTGGGCAAACGCGCTACTGGCTGGCTTTCCGGTAGATGCCGCACTTCTGTCAGCCTGCGCCGCCGCAGCTTCTGCTTATATTGGCCTGTTGGGCGTTCGCCATAGCTCCCCTACCCCACTGGGGCATGTGCGTGCCGTCTGGCGATTCTTCTTTTTTGCCGTGTTACTAGGGCCGGCACTGAACGGTTTTGCAGGTAGCATGGCGTTGGCGATGCACGGGCGAGTTGCTGACCCACTGTCACTCTGGCTGATGTGGAGTGGCGGAGATGCCATGAGCGTACTCCTGCTCGCTCCCCTTGCCGCCACCTGGCGGCACGGTCGATTGTCACATCACATACTTAAAAAACCACGCGAATCCCTGCTATTGCTTTGGGTGAGCATTGGCATATTGCTAGTAATGTTTGGCCCCTGGACATCGCCAGCCACCAGTGAGCGGCTTTATTTTGTAGCAATACCCTTGATTCTCTGGGCATCATTCAGCCTCGGCCAACAGGCCTCCATCACACTGGCCTGCGTGTTCAGCCTGACAGCCATCGGCGCGCTGCTGATTTCCGAGCGGCCAGGCCACACCGCCTCAAGCCATCTCTTTGTATATGGTTACATGGTGGTCAACGTCACCACCGCTCTGTTCGTGAGCACCCTGATCAGGGAGCGCGAGCTGAATCTGCGTCGCTTGCGTCGCGCCTATGCCAACGTCGAGCGCGCCAGCTTAGCCAAATCGGATTTCTTGGCTGCCATCAGCCATGAGATGCTGACCCCCATGAACGGCATCATCGGCCCGAGCCAGATCTTGGCGGGGAGTCAACTCAATCAGGAGCAAGCGGAGCAGTTGTGTTCCATTCAACGCTCATCACGCGCACTCTCGCATCTGATTGGTGATTTACTGGATTTCAGCAAGATCGAAAGCGGCGACCTGCGTGTCTCTGACACATGTTTCAACCTGCAGCGCATCTGCCAGGATGCCGTAGATATATTCAAGCCACACGCAAAGGCCAAAGGCCTCTCACTTCTGCTGGTATCAAAGGGCGATGCTTCCATCTGGGTACAAGGTGACGACAGGCGGCTCAGCCAAGCCCTGTACAACCTATTGAGCAATGCACTCAAATTCACGCCCCACGGCGCCGTAGAGCTTTATCTCAATGCCATGCGCGATAACCATGAAGCTCAGATTGAGATTGAGGTTCGCGACACGGGCATTGGCATGACAGACGAAGTGCTGAGCCAAGTCGTCAAGCCCTTCGTGCAGGCACAAAAAGGCAGCACGCGCCACTATGGGGGGGCGGGGCTCGGCCTGACCATCAGTGAGCGGCTGCTCAAACTGATGGGCGGAAGCCTATCGCTAACATCCACGCCAGGAAAAGGTACCATTGCAAGCTTGCGGCTCAGCCTGCCTTTAGCGGATCCCCCACAGGATGTATCTACGCCACACTGCAAGGTTTTGGTGGTGGAGGATAACCAGATCAACCAACAAGTGGCCGTTAAGCTGCTGGAGCGTTTGGGCATGCAGGTAACCGTGGCCAGCAGTGGCGATGAAGCTCTGCAGGCATGGGATAAGTCGCAATACGATATCGTGCTGATGGACTGCCACATGCCCGACATGGATGGCTACGAGGTCACGCGACGCCTGCGCCGGCTGGAAGCTGCAGGCGAGCGCCACACCCCCATCGTCGCAGTCACCGCCAGCACGCTGCCGGATGAACGCGAGCGCTGCCTGGCCGCCGGCATGGACGATTACATGGCAAAACCACTGCGTTTGGATAACCTCAAGGACGCCATGATTCGCCACCTCGACCAGCAAGCGGCTTAAAGAAGGCTATCGAAGCACTCAGCCGTAGTTGAGCGCAACATTCTTGGGCCCCGCCAATTCGCGCAGCCTTGCCAGCAATTCATCAGAAGGCAGCACCCGCCACGCATCACCCAACATCAGTGAGGCACTGACCTCTTCGCGCTGATAATCAACCATCACCGGGCAATTTCCACCACGCGCTGCAACTAAAGCCGCTTCCAACTGACGGTTGAACTCGGTGGTAAAACACGAGGCATCCAGACTGAGTTGAAGCGCTCGGGCATAGTGCTGACGTGCCTCGGCCAGCCCTTGAACCTTACGCACACGCATGCGCATGCCACCAGAGTACTCGTCGTTGGAGACACTACCTTCGACGATTAGCACCGTCTCGGACGACAACAGCTCACGTACCTGATTATAAACATCCGCAAAAAGTGAAACTTCAATACGCCCGGTGCGGTCATCAAGCGTGATGAAGCACATATTGTCGCCTTTCTTATTCTTCATCACCCGCTGGGCAATCACCATACCGGCAATCACGGTGCCTTCTTTGCTGGTTGGCTGCATATCGGCTATGCGCACCTTAGCGAACTTACGCACCTCTAGTTCATATTCGTCAATGGGGTGCCCGGTGAGATAGAGGCCCAAGGTCTCTTTCTCGCCTTTCAGGCGCTCCGCCAGTGGCCACGGACGCGTATTGAGATAGTCCCGGTAGACGTCGGCGTGTCCGCTCGCAACCGGCACCACATCGCCAAACAGGTCCATCATGCCTGCATTCTGATTATTGGCTTTCTGGTCGGCCGCTTGAACCGCGTCATTAACCGCAGCCCACAAAACCGCCCGCCCATAACCCGGGTCATCACTCTCAGGCGCCAGGGAATCCAGCGCACCGGAACGAATCATTGCTTCCAGAGCGCGCTTGTTCACCTTGCGGGCATCTACCCGGGCACAGAAGTCGAACAGGTCGCTGAATGGGCCATCCTGTTTACGCGCAGCGATGATGGACTCTACCGGCCCTTCACCCAAGCCCTTGATAGCCCCCAGGCCGTAGACGACGCGATTTTTGTCGTCCACGTTAAACATGAATTCTCCATTGTTGACATCAGGGGGCGTGAGCTTTAGCCCCATCGCCCTGCATTCCTCAATGAAGGTCACCACCTTGTCGGTCTTATCCATTTCAGAGGACAGCACCGCCGCCATAAAGGGCGCAGGAAAGTGCGCCTTGAGATAGGCCGTGTGGTACGACACCAACGCATAAGCCGCCGAGTGGGACTTGTTGAAGCCGTATTCGGCGAATTTCTCCATCAAGTCAAAAATGGAGCCCGCCAGTTGAGCGTCGATCCCCTTTGCTCCCGAACCTTCCAGGAAGATTTCCCGCTGCTTAGCCATCTCCTCAGGTTTTTTCTTACCCATGGCACGCCGCAGCATGTCGGCGCCACCCAAGGTATAGCCTGCGAGCACCTGGGCGATCTGCATTACCTGTTCCTGATAGACAATCACCCCGTAGGTATTCTGAAGAACAGGCTCCAGCCAGGGATGGTCGTAGGTAATGGCTGCACGGCCGTGCTTGCGGTTGACGAAATCGTCCACCATGCCTGACTGAAGCGGTCCCGGGCGAAACAGCGCCACCAGCGCAATGATGTCTTCGAATACGTCTGGCTGGAGCTTCTTGATCAGCTCCTTCATACCTCGCGATTCGAGCTGGAACACCGCCGTGGTCTCGGCGCTCTTCAACAAGTCATAGGTGGGCTTGTCGTCGAGGGGGATCATCTCGATGTCCAGCGGTGCCTTGCCCTGCTTGGCCAGCTGGCGGTCTATCATGCCTTTGGCCCAATCGATGATGGTCAGCGTGCGCAGGCCTAGGAAGTCGAACTTCACTAGTCCGGCTTTTTCCACATCATCTTTGTCGAACTGGGTCACCAGGCCCTGGCCGGTTTCATCACAGGCCAGCGGCGCAAAATCCGTAAGTTTTGTAGGTGCAATCACCACGCCACCGGCGTGCTTGCCGGTGTTGCGGGTAAGCCCCTCCAACTGCTTGGCCATATCCCAGATTTCCTGGGCGGGCTCGTCGTTGGCCAGAAAATCCCGCAGCGGCTCTTCTGCCTCGTAGGCCTTCTCCAGCGTCATGCCCACTTCGAAGGGGATCATTTTGGACAGTTTGTCGGCCAGACCATACGACTTGCCCTGCACCCGCGCCACGTCGCGCACCACCGCCTTGGCCGCCATGGAACCGAAGGTGACAATCTGGCTCACCGCCTCTCGACCGTAGGCATCCGCCACGTACTGGATGACCCGGTCGCGGTTATCCATGCAGAAATCGACGTCGAAGTCGGGCATGGACACCCGCTCGGGGTTCAAGAAGCGTTCAAACAGCAAATCATAGGCCAGTGGATCAAGGTCGGTAATCTTGAGTACATAGGCCACCAGCGAGCCCGCTCCCGAACCGCGCCCAGGCCCCACCGGGCAGCCGTTGTTCTTGGCCCACTGGATGAAGTCCATCACGATCAGGAAGTAGCCGGGAAAGCCCATCTGGATAATGATGTCCAGTTCGAAATTGAGCCGATCCTCATACACCTTGCGGCGCTCGGCATAATCGGCCGCCGCGGGGTCTAGAATTTTGACCAGGCGCTCATCCAAGCCCTCGAAGCTGATCTTGCGGAAGAACTCATCCATGGTCATCCCGTCGGGGACGGGATAGTTCGGCAGAAAGTACTTGCCCAAGCGCAGTTCCACCGAGCAACGCTTGGCAATCTCAATGGTGTTTTCCAGTGCTTCTGGGATATCGGAAAACAGCTCCGCCATCTCCTCAGGCGTTTTTAGATATTGCTCTTCGGAGTAATTGCGTGGTCTACGGGGGTCATCCAAGGTACGCCCCTCGGAAATACAGACCCGGACTTCATGGGCTTCAAACTGGTTTTTCTCAAGAAATCTTACGTCGTTAGTCGCAACAACCGGACAATCTGACTTGTAAGCGAGTTCAACTGCTGCATGAACAAAATCCTCGTCACCCGGCCTACCTGTGCGCTGTAACTCCAGATAGACCGCATCAGAGAACAATGATTGCCAATGCGCGAGCTGGTCATAGGCCTGATCGACCTTGCCTGACATGAGCGACTGCCCCACATCACTCTGTTTGCCCACCAACAAAATCAAGCCCTCGGCTTTCTCCTGCACCCATTCGCTGCGCACATACGCCAGGCCCTGATGCTGGCCCTGGGTGTAACCGCGGGAAATCAACTCAGTGAGGTGGCGAAAGCCCAACTCATTGCGCACCAAGGCAGTGATTACAAAGGGGCTCCCCGTTTCAACATTGTCCCACACCCTGAGATCACAACCGGCGATAGGCTTGAGCCCTGCCCCCTGCGCTGCGTTATAGAACTTGATCAAACCGAAGAAGTTCATCGGATCGGTCACGGCTACCGCCGGCATGCCCATCTTGGCCACTTTGGAGCACAGCCCCTTGACTCGCACCAAGCCATCAACCAGTGCGTATTCGGTGTGCAGGCGAAGATGGACAAACGGTACAGACATGAGCTTACTCCGAACGATAGCCCGCTAGTGTACCAAAGCCACGGGGACCTGAACGCCTCGCTATCAATCACAATGGGTCCAGACTCCAAGACCATTGCCCGTAAACGAGGTGCATGTGGTACCACACCGAGCAGTCGAGCCCTCAGGTAACGCCCATCGCCACCAGAATATGCAGGCTGGTGCCAACCTATCTCGTTTACAACATTTTTACGCCAACCGTCTCGACGTCTCCGATCTTTTTCCATGCCGGTCACTAAAGTTACACATGGAGAAATCACACAATGGAGGCATATCACCATGGACATCATTTGGGGAGGCAGCCTGTTCACACTGCTAGGGCTGACACTGCTACTCGTTTCTGGCATTCATCAGCTTCGGGGAGAATAACACTTATGGCTACGGGCTATTTGCTGGGCGGCATCACCACACTGGGTCTCATGCTCTATCTCATCTACGCGTTGATCAGGGCCGAGGAGTTCTAGATGACACTGCAATTCATTGTCCTGCTCGCCGTCTTCATGGCGGCACTGCTGGCGCTATCACCCTGGATAGGCCGCTGGATGCACACGCTGGTGGAAGGTAAGCAACCGCGCGCGCTGCTCGCTCTCGAGCAACGCGCGCTGCGGTTCTGCGGCGCGCCGCCTGCGGAGATGAACTGGAAGCAATACGCCAGCGCTTTGTTGCTGTTCAACCTCTTCGGGGCTATCGCCGTCTATGCCCTGCAGCGCCTGCAGGTACACCTGCCTCTCAACCCCCAAACCATGCCCAACGTAGCGGCGGACTCCGCCTTCAACACGGCGGTGAGTTTCGTCAGCAACACCAACTGGCAGGGCTACGTCGGTGAGGCGACGATGAGCTATCTCACACAGATGCTCGGCCTGGGGGTACAGAATTTTCTCTCCGCCGCCACCGGCATCGCGGTGGCTTTTGCCCTGATGCGGGGCTTCGCCCGTGAGAGCTCGGGCAACATCGGCAATTTCTGGGCCGACGCCTGGCGCATAACGGTGTATCTGCTGCTGCCCCTGTCGCTGCTGCTGGCCTTGATCATGTCAAGCCAGGGCGTGATTCAGAACTACCTTCCCTATCAAGAGGTGGCGACACTGGAGGGTGGCAAGCAAGTGATCGCCATGGGTCCGGTGGCCTCCCAGGAAGCCATCAAAATGCTGGGCACCAACGGCGGCGGCTTCTTCAACGCCAACTCCGCGCACCCCTTCGAGAACCCCAATCCCCTGGTCAATTTTCTGCAGATGCTGGCGATATTCCTGATCCCCGCCGGGCTTTGTTTCAGCTTTGGCCGCATGATGGGCGACCGCCGGCAAGGTTGGGTAATTCTGGCCGCCATGAGCACGATCTTAATCGTGGCGGCGCTGTCAGTGGCAAGCGCTGAGCAACAAGGCAACCCGGCGCTGGCGGCACTGGGCGTGGACCAGGCCCACAGCTCGATGCAGTCCGGCGGCAACATGGAGGGCAAGGAGGTGCGCTTCGGCATGGCCGCCTCTTCGTTGTTCGCCACCATCACCACTGCGGCCTCGTGTGGCGCGGTGAATGCCATGCACGACTCCTTTACCCCCCTAGGCGGCATGGTGCCAATGTTGTTGATGCAGCTGGGCGAGGTCGTGTTTGGCGGGGTGGGCTCCGGCCTCTACGGCATGCTGTTGTTTGCTCTGATGGCGGTATTCATCGCCGGCCTGATGATCGGCCGCACCCCAGAGTACGTGGGCAAGAAGATCGAAGCCTTCGAGATGAAGATGGTTTCGATCGCGATCCTGGTCAGCCCCGCCCTGGTACTGGTGGGCACCGCCCTGGCGGTAGTGGTTGGCGCCGGGCGCGCCGGCATACTGAACCCAGCGGCACACGGCTTCTCGGAGGTGCTGTATGCCCTCTCCTCCGCCGCCAACAACAACGGCAGCGCATTTGCAGGACTCTCGGCCAACACGCCCTTCTACAACGCACTGCTGGGCATCTGCATGTGGCTGGGCCGTTTCGCGGTGATCGTCCCGGTGCTGGCCATTGCGGGTTCACTGTCGGGCAAGAAGCGCCTTGCCGCAGGCGCGGGCACCATGCCTACCCACGGCCCACTGTTCGTGGGGCTGCTGGTCGGCACCGTGCTGCTGGTCGGCGCCCTCACCTATATTCCCGCCCTTGCGCTAGGCCCAGTGGTCGAACATCTGACCCTGTGGTCAACCATTCATTGAGGAGCGCTCATGACACGTAAAAGTCTTCCTCTGTTTGACGCCAAGCTGGTTAAACCCGCCATACTGGACGCCTTCAGAAAACTCGCCCCCGCAGTGCAACTACGCAACCCAGTGATGTTTGTGGTGTATCTGGGCAGCCTGTTCTGCACCGGCTTGTGGCTTCAATCGCTGGTCGGCCAGGCCGACGCTCCCAGCTGGTTCATCGCGACCACCGCGCTGTGGCTGTGGTTTACCGTGCTGTTCGCCAATTTTGCCGAGGCCCTGGCCGAGGGCCGCAGCAAGGCCCAGGCGGCCAGTTTGCGTGGGCTCCGGCAATCTGTCATGGCCAAGTGCCTCAAGGAGGCGCACCACGACGCCGCCTCCTGGGTAGTACCCGCGGAGGAGCTGCGGCGCGACCACCTCGTGCTGGTGCAGGCCGGCGAGGTGATACCTTGCGATGGAGAAGTCGTCGAGGGCGTTGCCTCGGTGGATGAGAGCGCGATCACCGGCGAGTCAGCCCCCGTGATCCGGGAATCTGGCGGCGATTTCTCCTCTGTCACCGGCGGCACCCGGGTACTCTCCGACTGGCTGGTGGTACGCTGCACCGTCAACCCCGGTGAGACTTTCCTGGATCGCATGATTTCCATGGTGGAAAACGCCAAGCGGCGAAAGACCCCCAACGAGATTGCACTCACCATCCTGCTGGTCGCGCTGACACTGATCTTCCTGCTGGCCACCGTCACGTTGCTACCCTTCTCCCTGTTCGCGGTGGATGCGAGTGGCGCCGGCAATCCGGTGCCGATCACAGTACTGATCGCGCTGCTGGTCTGCCTAATTCCAACCACCATCGGCGGTTTACTATCGGCCATCGGCGTGGCCGGCCTCAGCCGCATGCTAGGCGCCAACGTCATCGCCACTTCAGGCCGGGCGGTCGAGGCCGCCGGCGACGTAGATGTGCTGCTGCTCGACAAGACCGGCACCATCACGCTGGGCAATCGTCAGGCGGCGACATTCATCCCGGCCACAGGCATCAGCGAGCAGCAGCTGGCCGACGCCGCGCAGCTCTCCTCGCTGGCGGACGAGACCCCCGAGGGCCGCAGTATCGTGGTGCTGGCCAAGCAGCGCTTCAATTTGCGCCAGCGCGACATCCACAACCTGGACGCCACCTTCATCCACTTCTCGGCGCAAACCCGCATGAGTGGTGTCAACGTGGGCGGGCGGGAGATCCGCAAGGGCTCGGTGGACGCTGTGCGCAACTACCTGGAAGACCTGGGCGCCAAGTTGCCGCAAGATGTGGCCACCAGCGTCGAACAGGTGGCACGCCAAGGCAGCACGCCACTGGTGGTGGTTGAGGGTGCGCGCGCACTGGGTGTGATCGAGTTGAAGGATATCGTCAAGGGCGGCATCAAGGAACGCTTTGCCGAATTGCGCCGCATGGGCATCAAAACGATCATGATCACCGGCGACAACCGCCTCACCGCTGCGGCCATCGCCGCCGAGGCGGGCGTGGACGACTTCCTCGCCGAGGCTACCCCCGAGAACAAACTCGCCCTGATCCGCCAGTACCAAGCCGAAGGCCGCTTGGTGGCGATGACTGGCGATGGCACCAATGACGCCCCCGCACTGGCGCAAGCAGACGTTGCTGTGGCCATGAACAGTGGCACCCAGGCGGCCAAGGAGGCCGGCAACATGGTGGACCTGGACTCCAACCCCACCAAATTGATTGAAGTGGTAGAGATCGGCAAACAGATGTTGATGACGCGTGGAGCACTGACCACCTTCAGCATTGCCAACGATGTGGCCAAATACTTCGCCATCATCCCGGCGGCCTTCGCCACCACCTACCCGGCACTGAACACGCTGAACGTGATGGCGCTCACCAGCCCCAGCTCGGCGATCCTATCCGCCGTGGTATTTAATGCGCTTATTATCGTTGGGCTGATTCCGCTGGCGCTGAAGGGTATTTCCTATACCCCCATGGGCGCCGGCTTGCTGCTGAAGCGCAATCTCACCCTGTACGGTCTGGGCGGCATCGTCGTACCCTTCGTTGGCATCAAGATCATCGACATGGCGCTAACCGCCATCGGCCTAGCATGAGGAACAGCCCTATGTTGCAGCAACTCCGACCCGCCGCGGCCCTTTTCCTCCTGCTCAGCCTGCTGACCGGGCTGGCCTACCCCGGCCTGGTGACGGCACTGGCGCAGCTGGCCTTCGCCGACGCCGCCAACGGCTCCCTGATCAGCATCGACGGCAAACCCGTGGGCTCGGCCTTGCTAGGCCAACCCTTCAGTGAACCGCAATACTTCTGGCCGCGTCCCTCCGCCAGCGGAGGCTCGCCCTACAACGCACAGGCCTCGGGTGGCAGTAACTACGGCCCATCACACCCCGACCTGGCCAAGACCGTGGCGGAGCGCGTCAAACAGCTGGGGGGGAATCCCACCACGCATCCCGTACCTGTGGATCTGGTCACCAGTTCAGGTAGCGGCCTTGATCCAGACATTTCGCTGGCCGCCGCCTACTTCCAGGTGGAGCGCGTGGCCGCAGCGCGTGGCAAGTCCAAGCCCGAACTCGAAAACCTGATCGAACGGTACGCCCAGCGACCCTGGCTGGGGCTGTTCGGCGAAGCCCGGGTGAACGTATTGACGTTGAATCTCGCCCTCGACGGGAAGCTGTAATACATGCGACATGAAGACCAGCGCCCGGATCCCGACGCCTTGCTCGCGCAGTTCAAAGAAGACACAGCACGCGCCCAGCGTGGTAAGTTGAAGGTATTCTTTGGCGCCTCCCCCGGCGTCGGCAAGACCTATGCCATGCTGGCAGAAGCCCGTCGCCTGCGATATCAGGGCGTGGATGTGGTTGTCGGCGTAGCGGAGACCCACGGCCGGGCCGAAACCGCCGCTCAATTGCAGGGCCTGGAACAGATCCCACCACGCCGGGTGGAATATCGCGGTCGTCAGCTGCAGGAATTTGACCTGGACACCGCCCTCGCCCGGCGACCGAGCATACTGCTGGTGGATGAGTTGGCACACTCCAATGCCGAGGGCAGCCGCCACCCAAAACGCTGGCAGGATGTTGAGGAACTGCTAGCGGCCGGCATCGATGTGCTCACCACCGTCAATGTGCAGCACATAGAAAGCCTGAACGACGTAGTGGGCAGTATCACCGGCATCCGCGTATGGGAAACCGTGCCCGACCACGTCTTCGACGAGGCCAATGAAGTCATACTGGTGGACCTGCCGCCCGACGATCTGCTGCGCCGGCTCAAGGAAGGCAAGGTCTACCTGCCGGAACAAGCGGAGCGCGCCATTCAGAACTTCTTCCGCAAGGGCAATCTGATGGCCCTGCGTGAACTGGCTCTGCGCCGCACTGCGGAGCGGGTCGATGATCAGATGCAGGCCTTCCGCCGCGATACCCACGAGCAGCAGGTATGGCAAACGGGCGACGCCTTGCTGGTGTGCATAGGTCCCGGCGCGGGTGAAGAAAAACTGGTGCGCACGGCGGCACGCCTGGCCGTTAAGTTCAATGCCCCATGGCACGCGGTGTACGTGGAAACCCCAGCCCTGCAGCAACTACCTGACCACGTGCGGGCGCAGACCATGAAGTCCCTAAAACTGGCCGAAGAACTTGGAGGTCAGAGCACCACACTGGCGGCCCAAGATGCGGCCGAGGCGCTGGTACGCTATGCCAGACAACACAATTTGGGGCGGCTGGTGGTGGGGCGCGCCAGTTTTTCGGCCAGCCGTTGGCGTTTCAGCCCAACGCTGTCGCGCAGGCTGGCCGCCATGGCCCCCGATATTGATCTGATCAATGTCGCTCGGGAACCACCCGCCCGTGGCAGGCCATCGCCACGCAACGGCGATCAGGCCCTGAACCCGCGCGCGAACTGGCCAGCCTATGGTTATACCCTGCTCAGCGCCCTGACCATCAACGCCATCACGGCGCCCCTGGTCAATCTGCTGGACCTCGCCAATATCGTGATGATATTCCTGCTGGGGGTGGTCTTTGTCGCCTATTTCTTTGGTCGCGCGCCCTCGGTACTGATGGCATGCCTCAGCGTGGCCAGCTTCGATTTCTTCTTCGTCCCCCCCCGCCTGTCTTTCGCGGTGAGCGATGTACAGTACCTGATCACCTTCGCCGTCATGCTGGCGGTGGGCTTGCTGATCGGCCAGCTGATGTCGGGGGTGCGCTATCAGCTGCGGGTGTCCCTGTCGCGAGAGGAGCGCGCCAAGCAGCTGTTCCGCATGGCAAAGTCACTCTCATCCGCGCTCACCGAAGAGCAGGTGGCGCAGATCGCGGGAGAACTGGTCAACACCAGCCTGGACGCCCGGGCCTGCCTGCTGATCCTTACCCTCGAAGACACCCTGCGGCAGATCGACAATCCAGAACAACCCAGCGTCGATCGCGCCATAGCCCAGTGGAGCTACGACCACGCCGAGGCGGCGGGCCTGGGCACCGACACCCTGCCAGCCGCCTCGCAGCTCTACCTGCCGCTAAGGGCGCCAATGCGTACGCGCGGTGTTCTGGTAGTGGAGCCACGAGTTCCACAGCTGCTACAGATCCCGGAGCAGCGGCGGCTACTGGATACCTATGCGGCCTTGATTTCCATCGCCCTGGAGCGGGTACATTTCGTCACCGTCGCCCAGGACAGCCTGGTCAGGATGGAGTCCGAGAGGCTGCGAAACACCCTGCTCGCCGCCCTGTCGCACGACTTGCGCACGCCTCTCACGGCCCTGGTCGGGTTGTCGGAAAATCTCGAACAGGCCATGCTCCTCGAAAAATCCAGTCACATCGACAACGTGAGAGCCATCGCCGAGCAGGCCAAACGCACATGCCGCCTGATGAACAACCTACTCGACATGGCCAAGTTGCAAACCGATGGCCTGACGCTGAATAAGGACTGGCAATCCATAGACGAACTGGTCGGCAGTGCCATCACCGGTCTGGAACCCACCATCCAGGAGTTTCAGCTGCAACTGGAACTCCCCCCCGACCTGCCGCTGGTGCGCTGCGACGCCATGCTGGTGGGCAGGGTGCTGTTCAATCTACTGGAGAATGTAACCAAATACTGCCCGTTGGATACCGTTATGGGGGTCAGCGCCGTAGCTCGCGACAAGTTTATGGAAATCGAGGTATGGGACCGCGGGCCTGGGCTGCCCTGCAACACCCAACAATCATTATTCGAAAAATTCGTGCGCGGCGAACGCGAAGACGCCACCCCGGGTGTAGGCCTTGGGCTCGCCATTTGCCAGAGTATCGTCCAAGCACACGGAGGCAAGATTTGGGCGCATAATCGCGGCGATGGCGGTGCGAGCTTCCACTTCACCCTGCCACTGGAGCCAGCACCCAGCCTGCCCAAAGAAGCTTTGAGGGATTGACGGATGCCCCACAGCATACTGGTCATCGAAGATGAAAAAGGCATCCGGCGCTTCGTAAAACAGGCCCTGGAAGCAGAGCACTACACCGTGTTCGAGGCAGACAGCTACCGGCGCGGCCTGCTGGATGCCGGTACCCGCAGACCCGACCTGCTGGTACTCGACCTGGGTCTGCCCGATGGCGATGGCCTGCAACTACTGAGGGAGTTCCGCACTTGGAGCCAGGTTCCCGTTCTGGTGCTCTCCGCCCGGCAAGAAGAGCAGGACAAGATTGATGCGCTGGACGCTGGCGCCGACGACTTCCTGTGTAAACCTTTCGGCGTGGGTGAATTACTCGCCCGAGTGCGCGCCTGCTTGCGGCGCTACGGTGCCGAAACTGAACGTGCGCCTGTGATCTGCTTCGGAGAAGTGGAAGTGGACGTGGTAAACCGGCGCGTACTGCGCGGCGGCTGCGAAGTACATCTCACGCAACTGGAATACCGGCTACTGGTGGCCCTGCTGAACCACCCAGGCAAGGTCTTGACCCAGCGCCACCTGCTGAAGGAAGTGTGGGGCCCGGGCCACGCCGAGCAGAATCACTATTTACGCATATACATGCGCCACCTGCGGCAAAAGCTGGAAATCGACCCCACCCGCCCCAGGCACTTCATCACCGAAACCGGCATCGGCTACCGCTTTGTGTAACCGGTAGGCCCGGCCCTCAACTAATCCACTAGTGGGACAGCCTCAGGCCCGGCGCCAAGAGGTGCCCTGGCGGGAGTCCTCAAGCACAACACCCTTCGCCAGCAGTTCATCGCGGATCTGATCAGCCCGCGCAAACTGCTTGTCTTTTTTCGCCTGAGCGCGCTCGAGAATCAGGGCTTCGATCGCCTCGGCACTCAAGTCGCCCTCTCCGCCTGCCTGCAGAAAGGCCAGTGGATCGCTCTGCACCAGGCCAAGAATGCCACCCAGCGCGCGCAATTCACCCGCCAAGCGCTCAGCCTGAACTGCATCCGATGCGGAATTGAGGTCGCGCACCAAGTCATACAATACTGCAATGGCTTCGCGACTGTTGAAGTCATCATCCATCGCCTCACAGAAACGCGCGTAGTAGGTGCTGTCCGCCAGCGCATCAAGCGCTAGCGCGGGCACTGCCGCGTAGTTCTTCAAGGCGTTGTAGAAACGCTCCAGCCCGCCACGGGCCTCGATCAGATTTTCCTCGGAATAGTTGATCGGGCTGCGGTAGTGACTGGAGAGCAAAAAGAAGCGCACCACCTCGGGGTGGTACTTGGCCAGCACGTCGCGAATGGTGAAGAAGTTACCCAGCGACTTTGACATCTTCTCACCATCCACCCGCACCGCGCCGGCGTGCATCCAGTAGTTGACGTACTTCTTGCCGGTAGCCGCCTCGCTCTGAGCAATCTCGTTTTCATGGTGGGGGAACACCAGATCCGGCCCGCCACCATGGATGTCGAAGGTCTCGCCCAGGCAGCACTTGGACATGGCGGAGCACTCGATGTGCCAGCCAGGGCGCCCCGCTCCCCAGGGCGACGCCCAATGCACTTCCTCAGGCTTGGCCGCCTTCCACAGGGCGAAGTCACGTGGATCTTCCTTTGCTTCGTCCACCTCGACTCGCGCACCAGCCAACAAGTCATCCAGGTTCTTGTTGGACAGGCGACCGTAGTCGGCAAAGCGCGCCACCCGGTAGTACACATCGCCATTGCTGGCGGCGTAGGCAAAGCCCTTCTCCACCAACGCCTTCACCATATCGATGATGTCGCCGATGTGATGAGTGGCATGGGGCTCGCGATCAGGCGGCAACACGCCCAAGGCGCGCTCGTCTTCGTGCATATGGCCGATAAAGCGTGCCGTCAGCGCATCGAAGGCCTCGCCATTTTCAGCGGCCCGGCGCAGGATCTTGTCGTCGATGTCAGTGACATTGCGCACATAGGTGACCTGCCAGCCCCTTGCACGCAAGTAGCGCACAATGGCATCGAAGGACACCATCACCCGGGCATGACCGATATGGCAGTAGTCGTACACCGTCATGCCGCAAACGTACATGCGGATTTTGCCAGGTTCGATGGGCACGAACTCGGCCTTTTCGCGGGTGAAGGTGTTGTAGATCTTAAGCACGTCGCTCATCTCCGGGCACCGGGCCCTTGCCACACCACGGGCATCAACCCATGGCTAAACACTAAATTGAAACCGATGGTTGCGCAGCATCCGCCGCCAGCTGCGGCTTGACCGCGATACTGGAGGGATACCCCCCAATAGTAGTTCACGGTTAAAGCCGTAAATTCAGGGATACAGGGCCATTACTTCTGCTGGGCTTTGCCCCAGGAATCCTTCAGCCCCACCGTCAGGTTGAACACCAGATGGCCGGGCTTGCACTCCTCGCGATCGGCCACAAAATAGCCCTCGCGCTCAAACTGGAAACGCTCCTCGGGCTGCACCTGGGCCAGGCTGGGCTCTACCTTGGCGCCCGACATCACCACCAGCGAAGCCGGATTGATCAGCTGCACAAAATCCACCGCGTCATCCCCCTCGGGGTCCGCCGCCGTGAACAGGCGATCATACAGGCGCACCTCGGCATCCACACAGTAATTGGCCGGCACCCAGTGAATAACACCGCTGACCTTGCGACCTTGCGGGTTAACGCCCAGCGTGGCGGGATCATACTCGCAGCGCAATTCCACCACCTCGCCGGCCGCGTCTTTGACCACGCTGTTCACACGCAAGGTATAGGCGCCACGCAGGCGGATTTCATTGCCCACGGTCAGGCGCTTCCAGCCTGCCGGTGGCTCTTCAGCGAAATCCTCGCGGTCGATGAACAACTCGCGCTCGAAAACGGTTTCCCGCTCGCCCATGTCTGCCTTGGGGTGGCGCGGCAGGCGCAGTGTTTCACGCTGGCCCTCGGCATAGTTCTCAACCACCACCTTCAGCGGTCGCAATACACACATGGCACGGGCGGCACTGGCATCCAGATCATCGCGGATGGCGAATTCCAGCATGGACACATCCACCACGCCATCCGAGCGGGTCACACCGATCATCTCGCAGAAATTGCGGATAGACGCCGGGGTGTAACCGCGTCGGCGCAATCCGGAAATGGTCGGCATGCGCGGATCATCCCAACCCGACACGAAACCTTCCTCCACCAGGCGCTTCAGCTTGCGCTTGCTGGTCACCGTGTAATTGAGGTTAAGGCGTGCGAACTCGTACTGGCGAGGACGCGCGGGCACCGTGAGGTTGTCCAGGAACCAGTCATACAGCGGCCGATGAGCCTCGAACTCCAGGGTACAGATGGAGTGGGTGATACCTTCATGGGCATCGGAGAGGCCGTGGGCGAAGTCGTACATCGGGTAGATGCA
>CAZYQX010000014.1:0-71392 GCA_964649985.1 uncultured Pseudomonadales bacterium
CTGTCTGCTGTCTGCTGTCTGCTGTCTGCTGTCTGCTGTCTGCTGTCTGCTGTCTGCTGTCTGCTGTCTGCTGTCTGCTGTCTGCTGTCTGCTGTCTGCTGTCTGCTGTCTGCTGTCTGCTGTCTGCTGTCTGCTGTCTGCTGTCTGCTGTCTGCTGTCTGCTGTCTGCTGTCTGCTGTCTGCTGTCTAGGGCCAAAGCGTGCATCTGGTTTGATGAGGGCTGTATGGGGATGTGTTTCAGAGCTATAGCGATCAGAGCGCACCTGATAACACCCCTTCGGGTCGCTGTCAAGGGCCTGGTCGCTACCAGATAACGTTCCCGAGCGACGTGGCGCTAACGATATACAGTCCAGGTGGCGTGAGTGATAAGCCAAGGAATTTGGCACGGCGCCTCAGCGGTTGGAGACAGGTGAATAGATGCAACTATCGTTGCAGAAGCTTGGGCTCCACGCTAATGACCTAGATAAACTAAGCCACTTAACTTCGTTTAGGCGGCTTCTGGTTCGGTGGGGCCGTAGTGATCCTGCAGCTCTTTGGCGATAAACCTGAAGGCGTCAGTTTCGGTGAAGATGCCCGCCAAGGCGCCGTCTTTCAGCACGACGGCTGCGCCAATGTGAAGCTCGCACATGGCCAGTAGTACCTGATCCAGTGGGTCGCTGACATCTACGCAATAGGCCCGGGTAGGGCAGGCATCCTGAACCAGCAGTTCGTCATCGGGTCTGTGGCCGGGGCCGCTGAAGCGCTCCAGGTCGCGTGCACTGATGATGCTCTCGATATCGCCGTGGCGGGTGACGGGCAGGTGGCGGATGCCATGGGTGTGCATCATCTCTTGCGCTTGAGCGAGGCTGGCCCCGATATCGATGTGATAGGGAAATGGCGTCATGACTTGCCGCATGGATGGGATGCGATGGATGTGGTTCATTGCTTGGAGCCCCTTTAAAAACCCTCAGCTTGCCCGTTCAAGATAGTCGCAACGGCTATTGAGTGGGGTGATTGAGGTCAAGACTGGTTGCGCTGTTGTCACATGTGTGGCATGTGGGTAGCCGGATTTGCACATGCAGGCCCGGTGCGGGTTGTGTTTCCCGCAGTGTTATGGTGCCGCCATGCATGTCGACAATCTCGCGCACGATGGCCAGGCCAAGGCCTGAGCCACTGGTGCCTGACTGGTGGGTGTCGCCGCCCACCCGGTAAAAACGGTCGAAGACACGTTCACGCAAGGCTTCAGGAATGCCTGGGCCATTGTCGATGACGTCGATGAGTGACGCGTTGCCTTGCTGATCAAGTCGCAGGGTGATCTGGCTGCCGGGAGGGCTATAGTTGATGGCGTTCTGAACCAGATTGCGCATCAATATGCCGATGGCGGTGGCATGCCCATTCACGTAGCTCGGCTGCAATACTTCAAGGCCGAGATCCTGTTGCTTGTTGCTGGCGTTGTCGATCAGGGCTTGAATCGTCTCGGTCGCCACTTCTTTTAATGCAACGGGGTGCTGGGCGATGAGCGCGGATGCACCGATGCGGCTCAAGCTCAGCAGTTGATCGACCACGTGTTGCAGGTAATTGAGCTGATGGGCCATCCGTTGCAGCTCGGGGTCTTGCGGCGTGCGGTTGAGGGCATTTTGGAGCTGTAGTTTGGCCGTTGCAATGGGTGTTTTAAGTTCATGGGCGGCATCTGCCGTAAATCGCCGCTCGCGCTCAAATGAGTGTTTCAACCGTTCGAATAGCGCGTTGATACTGCACATGATGGCGGTGAGTTCTGTGGGGGTGGGCCCCGGGTATTCTATGGGGGTGAGATCTTCGGCCCTGCGGCGGTTAAGCTCCTGGCTGATCTGGCGCAAGGGGCGCAAGCCGTGCCCCAGTAAATACCAGATCAGCGCCATGCTGAGTGGTGCTCCGAGCAGGATAGGCAATGCGCTCTGCAGGGCGATCTTGCTGATCAGTTCCTGGCGAATCTCCACGCGCTCGATACTGATGTACCAGCACCCATTGCTGGGCTCGTGGTAGCTGAACACCCGCCAGGCGTGGTTGCCGTGCATAACAGACTGATAGCCGGGGGTGAAGTCAGCAATGGGGCTGTCGGGTAGATGCTCGGTTTTGGCCAGTAGTGTGTTGTTGCGCCAGATTTGGAAGCCAATTTTGGATTCGTATTTGTGCCCCTTGTTTTCTGCGCTTTTGCTGTGATTGCCGACGTAGGTTTGCGGTACCACCACTGTGGGCGCACCGTGAGCAAGCTGGCTCATACTCTGTTGAATGATGCGGGTGTGTTGCGCCAGCTGGGCGTCAAACAGCTCCTCGACCTCTTCACGGCTGGCCAGGTAACTCCAGCTGGTGGCGAGCAGGGTGACCAGCGTGATGGCGCTGGTGAGGGTGAGCATCAGGCGTTGGCGTAGTGAGCTCATGCGCTGTTTTTTTCACCCATGTAGCCGACGCCGCGTACGGTGCGGATTAAGTCGGGGTAGAACTTCTTGCGCAGGTTGTGGATGTGTACTTCGATGGCATTGCTGCTGACGTCATCACCCCAGCCGTAGGTGAGTGATTCGAGCTGATCGCGCGCGTAGATTTTGCCGGGGCGCTCAAGGAAATGGCGCAACAAGGTGTACTCCCGGCGGGACAAGTGGATTTCTCGCCCCTGGTAGGTGACGCGGTGATCGGCGGTGTCCAGCTGGATTTCGCCGTGAACCAGCAGGTTGGTTTGTTGTTGGTGCGCCCGGCGCTGGAGGGCGCGCAAGCGGGCGAGCAGTTCCGGCAGCTCGAAGGGTTTGGTGAGGAAGTCGTCGGCACCTGCGTCGAGGCCTTGCACTTTGTCGTCCAGGGTATCGCGTGCGGTGAGGATCAGGGTCGGCGTGCTGATCTTGCGCGCGCGGAGGGTGCGAAGTACCTCAAGGCCGTTTTTTTTCGGCAGTCCCAGGTCAAGCACGATCAATTCATAGGGGTGGTGGAGCGCTGCGTTGAGCGCGGACTCGCCGTCCTGAAGCCAGTCCACCACATAGTGCTCGCGTTCCAGTGCAGTCTGGATGGCTTCACCCAGGGCGCTATTGTCTTCGGCCAGTAGTAGCTTCATGGCGCATTGGTCCCGATATCCCAAGAGGTTTTAGCTTAATGGAATGGTGCCAGTTTGGGTTGAACCAGTGCTTTTTTTAGGCGTGCATAAGTGGGAACGCCATTTTTGTAGGGTGGATAGTCCTCCCCCATGATCAAAGGCTGCAAGTAGGCGCGGCCGGCGTCGGTGATGCCGAAGCCATCCGCGGTAATGAATTCGGCGGGCATTTTCTTTTCCACATTGGCCACTTGGTCCAGGGGGGCCTCCACGATCTGCCAGTGATACGGGCTGTCTTGTGTGCGCTGGATGGCAGGCATCACGGCATTGAGGCCGCGCAGCGCCATCTCCACGGCGGCCTGGCCGACGGCGTAGGCCTGCTCCAGGTCGGTGGCCGAGGCGATGTGCCGGGCGGAGCGTTGCAGATAGTCGGCCACCGCCCAGTGGTATTTGTAGCCCAGGCTGGCTTTGACCATGCTGGCCAGGGTGGGGGCGACGCCGCCCAGTTGGGTGTGGCCAAAGGCGTCCACGCTGCCGGCATCGGCCAGGAAGCGGCCATCGGGGTAGTGCACGCCCTCTGAGGCGACGATGACGCAGAAGCCCTGCTGCTTGACGACCTGATCCACCCGGGCCAGAAAGCGGGCCTGGTCGAAGGGCACTTCGGGCAGCAGGATGATGTGGGGGGCATCGCCAGCCTGCTCGGCGGCCAGGCAGGCAGCGGCGGCGATCCAGCCGGCGTGGCGGCCCATTACCTCCAAGATGAACACCTTGGTGGAGCTTTCGGCCATGGAGGCCACATCCAGCGCGGCTTCCTTGGTGCTCACCGCCACATACTTGGCCACCGAGCCGAAGCCGGGACTGCAGTCGGTGATGGGCAGGTCGTTGTCCACTGTTTTGGGTACGTGGATGGCCTGGATCGGGTAGCCCATGGTCTCGGCCAGTTGGGACACCTTCAGGCAGGTATCGGCGGAGTCGCCACCGCCGTTGTAAAAGAAGTAGCCGATGTTGTGGGCTTTGAACACCTCAATCAGGCGCTCGTACTCGGCGCGGTGTTGATCGATGCTCTTGAGCTTGTAGCGGCAGGAACCGAAAGCGCCGGCCGGGGTGTGGCGCAGGGCGGCAATGGCTTCGGTGGACTCCAGGCCGGTGTCGATCAGCTCCTCCCGCAGGGCGCCGATGATGCCGTTGCGGCCGGCGTAAACGGTGCCGATTTTATCGGGGTGGGCTCGACAGGTTTCAATCACGCCGGCGGCGGAGGCGTTGATGACGGCGGTGACGCCGCCGGACTGGGCATAGAAAGCGTTTTTCTTCGCCATAGGGTAGCCTCTCAGAACGATGCGCGGCAGATGCGAGGTGAGTCGGTCGCCGGGCGTGGTAAACTGCGTTTAACCTTATTTCGTCACACTATAGGCGATTTCGCCTTGGGAACCTCTGAATAAGTCCCTGAAGACGCGCTGGCGTCGTTAAAATCATGCTCAAAATGCTCATTTACGACCAGTAAACTCCGCTTTTTCGCATGATTTTGCCTAGCCATCATCGCCTTGATGGACTTATTCAGAGGTTCCCTTGCTTCGTGGGTCACGCATGCACGTACACGTTTTGGGGATTTGCGGCACTTTCATGGGCAGCCTGGCACTGCTGGCCCGGGAGTTGGGCCATAAGGTGACCGGCTCCGATGCCAATGTCTACCCGCCCATGAGCACCCAGCTTGAGCAGGCCGGGATTGCCTTGATGGAAGGATTCTCGCCTGAGCATTTGCAGCCATCGCCTGACCTGGTGGTGATAGGCAATGCACTGTCGCGCGGCAACCCGGCGGTCGAATATGTGTTGAACAAGGGGTTGCGCTATACCTCGGGGCCCGGTTGGCTGCGGGAGTTGCTGCCGCCCGAGACCTGGGTGTTGGGGGTGTCAGGCACCCACGGCAAAACCACCACCACCAGCCTGTTGGCCTGGCTGCTGGAGGCGGCGGGCATGAGCCCGGGCTTCCTGGTGGGCGGTGTGCCGAAGAATTTTGGCGTGTCGGCGCGCATGGGGGGCTCGCCCTTCTTCGTGGTGGAGGCGGATGAGTACGACACCGCCTTCTTCGACAAGCGCTCTAAGTTTGTGCACTACCGCCCGCGCACGCTGATCATCAATAACCTGGAATACGATCACGCGGATATCTTTCCGGATCTGGCGGCGATTCAGACCCAGTTTCACCATGTGGTGCGCACCGTGCCGGGGGAGGGGACCATCATCGCGCCCTTGGCCACCCCGGCGGTGGAGCAGGTGTTGGCCCGGGGCTGCTGGTCCCCGGTGCAGCACTTCAACACGGCCTTCGATGCCGAGGGGGACTGGTATGCGTTGAAGCTTGCCGAGGATGGCTCGGTGTTTGAGGTGTTCTACCGCCCCTCGCCCGGCGCGGCGCATGTATCCGCCGGCGTGGCGCGCTGGAGCGCCACCGGCGACCACAGCGTCTGCAATGCACTGGCGGCCATCGCGGCGGCGCGCACGGTGGGGGTGCGGCCGGAGCAGGCGGTGCAGGCGCTGGCGACTTTCGAGGGGGTCAAGCGCCGCATGGAGTGCCTGGGCGAGCGCAACGGGGTGGCGGTGTATGACGATTTTGCCCATCACCCGACTGCGATCGAGACCACCCTGAATGGCTTGCGCGCCAAAGGCGGGCAGGGGCGCATCCTGGCGGTGATCGAGCCGCGCTCCAACACCATGAAGCTGGGCTCTCACCAGGCGCTGCTGGGGCCGTCCACCGCGGCGGCGGATCAGGTGTTCTGGTACCAGCCGGCCAACCTGAGCTGGTCGGTGGCGGAGGCGGTCAGCAATAGTCCGGTGCCGGCCCAGGTATTGGGCTCCACCGAGGCCATCATCCAGGCGGTGGTGGCCGTGGCCAAGCCGGGGGATCAGGTGGTGGTAATGAGCAATGGTGGCTTCGAAGGCATCCACCACCGCCTGCTGGACGCCCTGGGAGCGCGGGCGTGAGTACTTTTCGCGGCACGGTGACTCTGGCTCTGACCGGCGCCAGCGGCGCCCAGTACGGCCTGCGCTTGTTGCAGGTGCTGGTGGCCGGGGGCTACCAGGTGTTCGTGATGATTTCCAAGGCGGCGCAGATGGTGATCGCCACCGAGACCGATCTCGCCCTGCCGGCCAAGGCGCGTGAGCAGCAGCGCTTTCTGGCCGAGTGGAGTGGGGCCGCCGAGGATCAAGTCCGCGTATTTGGCCGTGAGCAGTGGACCGCGCCAGTCGCCTCAGGCTCTGGGGCGCCCAGCCAGATGGTGGTGTGCCCGTGTTCCACCGGCACGCTGTCGGCGATTGCCAGCGGCGCCAGTAACAACCTGATCGAGCGCGCGGCGGACGTGGCGCTGAAGGAAGGCCGCAAGCTGGTGTTGGTGCCGCGTGAGGCCCCGCTCTCGGCCATTCATCTTGAGAACATGCTCAAGCTCGCCAGGCTGGGGGTGGTGATTCTGCCGGCCAGCCCGGGGTTCTATCACCGGCCGGGCTCGGTGGAGGATATGGTGGACTTTGTGGTGGCGCGCATTTTGGGCCAGCTGGGCATCGAGCAGACGCTGCTGCCGCGCTGGGGCGAACAGGTGCAGGCGGAGGATTGAACATGGACTTCAAAGAAGGCGAGTTGATTCCGGCCGGGGGCTATACCGAGCAGGAGCGCAACTGGGCCATGTTGTGCCACCTATCGGTGCTGGGTCAGTTGTTCTTTCCACCGCTGGTGGTGGCGCCCTTTCTGATCTGGTGGTTGAAGGGCGAGTCCCTGCCGCTGGTGCGCCAGCAGGGCAAGGAAGTGCTCAACCTGCAGATCACCCTATTCCTCGCAGGGGTGGTAGCGGCCGTGCTAACGCCCATTCTCGTGGGATTTTTGCTGGCGGGCTTGCTAGCGCTCTATGCCGGTGTGAGTGGCGTGGTGGCGGCGGTGAATGTGCGTGAAGGCCGGGCCTACCGCTACCCGCTCAATTGGCGGCTGCTGGGTTAATTCATGCAGTGTCGGGACGGCTGTGGCGCCTGCTGTATTGCCCCCTCCATCAGCAGCCCCATTCCGGGCATGCCCGGGGGCAAGCCGGCTGGGGTGCGTTGTATTCAGTTGGATGACAGCTTCCGCTGCCGCATTTTCGGGCAGCCGGATCGCCCTGCGGTATGCGCCGGCTTCAAGCCTGGCCTTGATGTGTGCGGCGCAGATCAAGCGCAGGCGATGCGCTTGATCGGTGAGCTGGAGCGGGCGACGGGATGATGCAATGGCATGATCTGCCCTTGTTCCCGCTGGGGAGTACGTTGTTGCCTGGTGGGCGCATGCGCTTGCAGGTGTTCGAGCCGCGTTATGTCAGCTTGGTAAGCCGCTGTTTGCGAGAACAATCCACTTTCGGGGTGGTGCTGATCCAGCACGGGCGAGAGGTGCGCTTAACAGCGCAGGAGGCACTGCCGACGATATCCCAGGTGGGGACCGAGGCGCGCATCATCGATTTTGAAGCGCTGCCCAATGGTTTGCTGGGGATCACCATTCAAGGGGAGCGGCGGTTTGACGTGCATACCGTGGCGTCTGGGGAACAGGGGCTGGTGCAGGCTCAGATAAGCTGGCGTGCGGGGGCTCCCGCATTGGCCATTCCGCCAGAGGCCGAGCATTTGCGTGGTGTGCTGGCGGCTCTCGCAGAACATCCTATGCTTAAACAAATGGGGCTCAGCGCTGAGGTGCACGACGTAGATGCACTGGGCTTCGCGCTGGCGCAGTGCTTGCCACTGCCCGAGTGCGAGCGCCAGGCCCTGTTGTGTGATGACAGCCCCATGGGCAGGCTCGCCAGGATCGGCGAGTTGGTGCGCGAGATGGGCGGATAATAAGAACCTGTGTGCCAGGCCCTGAGGGTTTTGTGCGCGCCCCATAGCAGTAGGCACTATGCCGCGTATCGATCTACTACCCGTTATTTTGGATTTTGAAGCCTCTGGCTTCGGTAGTGGCAGTTATCCCATCGAGGTGGGGGTTGCCCTGCCGGATAGCTCTACCCATTGTCGCTTGATAAGGCCTGAACCCGAGTGGATTCATTGGGATGTTCAAGCGCAATCGGTGCATGGCATCACCCGGGAGATATTACTCGAGCGAGGCCATGATGTGCGGGAGTGTTGCCAGTTACTGAATGAGTGGTTAGGCGGTAAGACCGTATATTCTGATGCCTGGGGGCACGACTCTAGCTGGTTGCATCTGTTGTTTGATGTGGCTGAGAGTCTGCCGCGCTTTAAGCTTGAAAGTATTCGGGGGTTGCTGACGGAAGCGCAGGTGCAACATTGGCAGATGGCCCGGCAGCAAGCCATGGATGAGTTGTGTGTGGGGCGTCACCGGGCAAGCTCCGATGCCTTGATTATTCAGCGGGCTTGGCGGCTCTCTATGGAGGCTTCATGTGGCGTATGAGGGCGAAAGTACTGCCATACAACGATGGCGCCAACACTTAGGATGATGGTCAGGCGGTTCTGATAAGCTGTTTTCTCTGTCCATAAGTATCGGCGGGGCATGTGAGCGTGCCTTGCTTGCTGGTAGGGACTTTTTTTGAGTGGTTACAGGAGTGGCGATGAGTGCTTCCGTTTTGGAGGAGTTGATTGATGTCATTCAGGTTGAATGTCTTGATGTAAATTTGTTTAGAGGCAAGTCCTCGATCGGTAATACAGGTCGAGTGATTGGCGATCTGGTGCTGGCTCAGGCCATGTATGCAGCTAACTGCACGGTGGATGAGCGCTTTGTCATGCACTCTCTGCACAGTAATTTTCTCATGCAGGGAGATCCCGGCCATCCGCTGTTCTTTAAAGTGGATTGTATTCGTGATGGCAAGAGCTTTCGCTCGCGTCGCGTTGCTGTCTTGCAGCATGGACGGGTGATCTGCCATCTCACGCTGTCTTATCAATCACCTGAATCAGGGCTTGAGCACCAAGATGAAATGCCCCGTGCAATACTCAGCCCGGATGCGCTGGTATCGGATCGGGAGCGCTTCGATAGCTTGCTGGGCGATACGGGTTATCCCTGGCCCATTGAGTTCCGCCAGGTGGATCCCGTCTCGCTTGAAAGTCCGATACGGTCTTCGGTTGATAACTGCATATGGTTCAAGACCCAAGGTTCTGTTGTCGGCGGGCTGGACAAGCACCAAGAGCTGCTTGGCTATGCAACATATAACATGATTCTGTTGACGGCCCTGCGGCCGCATGCCGTCAACCCGTGGGTTAACAAGATGCAGGTGGTGACCTTGGATCATTCGTTGTGGCTGCATCGACCCTTCCGTATGGATGAGTGGTTGTTGTATGAGGTGCACAGCCAGAGTGCGAGTGGTGGACGTGCTTTGGTGCAGGGGAAGATATTTGATCGCGCAGGGCGCCTAGTGGCGTCTGTGGCTCAGGAGGGTTTGATCCGCTTGGAGGACGAGGATTAAGAGGCAAAAAGCCTAACAAGAGTGAAACTTACCGCTCTTTTCTGCCAATAATTCTCATGTATCCTGGGGCGGATAGCTCTACCATGGCCTGGCGTCACTGATACAGATTCCCCAGGAGGGATACCATGAAAAAAGCGCTTGTACTGACCGCTGCTATGCTGACTCTGGTTGCTTGTGGCAAGCAAGAAGCTCCCGCTTCCGCTCCTGCTGAACAGGCTGCGCCTGCAGCTGCCCCTGCAGCAGCGCCTGCGGCTCCCGCAGCAGCGCCGGCAGAGCAGGCTGCTCCTGCAGCGCCTGCGGCTCCTGCCGAGGCCAAGTAATTCGGGCTCGACCGCTTCACGCGGTCGAATGGCCGGATCAGAATGGCGCTACCGAGAGGTGGCGCCATTTTTGTTTCTGGAGGTGTGAAATGCGAGCCATGGTGTTGCATCAGGCGGGATGCGCCTTGCAGCTTGAATCGCTTGCCAAGCCTGAGCCCGGCCCCGGGCAGTTGCTGCTTAAAGTGTCGGCGTGCGGTGTTTGCCGCACCGATTTGCACGTGGTGGACGGCGAGTTGGCGGCACCCAAAGCTGATTTGATCCCCGGTCACCAGATCGTGGGGCACGTGCAGGCGCTGGGTGACGGGGTGGAAGGCTTTGCCCCTGGGCAACGGGTCGGCGTGCCTTGGCTGGGGGGGAGTTGCGGCGGCTGCGACTACTGTCGCGCGGGGCGGGAGAACCTGTGTGATCAGGCCCGCTATACGGGCTACCAGATCGACGGCGGCTTTGCCGAGTACTGCGTGGCCGATGCGCGCTACTGCTTCACGCTGCCGGAGGCATATCCCGATGAACAGGCGGCGCCACTGCTATGCGCCGGGCTTATTGGTTATCGCGCCTACCGCATGGCGGGCGAGGGGCTTAGGCTCGGGTTGTATGGCTTTGGTGCGGCGGCACACATCCTGATCCAGCTGGCGCGGCATCAAGGGCGGGAGGTGTATGCCTTCACCCGGGAGGGCGATAGCGCCGCCCAGGACTTTGCCCACTCGCTGGGGGCGACTTGGGCGGGCGCTTCGACGCAGCCGGCCCCGGTGGCGCTGGATGCGGCCATCATCTTCGCACCCGACGGCGGCTTGGTGCCGGTGGCCCTGCAAGCGGTTCGCCGGGGTGGCACGGTGGTGTGTGCCGGCATTCACATGAGCCCGATACCCAGCTTTGACTATTCGCTGTTGTGGGGGGAGCGCACCCTGTGTTCGGTGGCCAATCTCACCCGGGCGGATGGCGAGGAATTCCTGCCTCTGGCTGCGGCTGTGCCGGTGCGCACAGAGGTGTCGGTCTACCCGCTGGAGCAGACCAATCAGGCCTTGGATGATCTGCGCGCCGGGCGTGTGGTGGGCGCAGTGGTGATTCGGCCTTAGTGGCCGTGAGGTGGTGCAGCCCCCTCACGGCGGGCGCGATCAGATGCTCAATCCGCCGTGGGCTGCCTAGGCTGCCTGAAGGCGTCGTACCATTGCGCCAGTTTGTTGAATGGGCCGTCGCCATCGCAAAATACCGGGCATTCCAGATCTGTTTTCTGCGCCAGGATCGGGAAGTCTTGGGCGAAATTGTTGTGCGCCGAGCGTTGCATGATCTTGCCCAGCAGCGTGCGCAGCCCGAAGGGCAATTGTGCCGAGCGAACCTTTACGGCATACCAGAGATGAAAGTGATCGTCGTCGATGGGGCAGTGTGTGTTGATATTGCGTGTGGCCACACTGCCGTCTAGTTCACTCAGCTGGCAGGCGGGGCCGTGATAGGCCACTTTTACGTGGCTTACCACTTGCCACTGGGAGAGCTTTTTCAACCAGCTGATGGAGTGGTTGGCCAGTTTGTAGAACGGATAGACATATACTGGGTAGCGTTGGCTGGCGACATGCTCGGTAAACGAATACTGAAATTCAGCACTGGGGATTTCGGCGCCATGTACGCTGGGGAAATGGCCCCGATCTACGCAGTTTTGTACCAATTTAAAGGGCTTACCTGGCATCTTCATTTTTTTGACGTGCCAGTTGCTCCAGCCAGCTTCCTTTTCACAGTCCAGGGGCGGGATGCTGTAGTCAGGTGCGCTGCCTTCGGCGCAATACCACAGGAACACCATCTGATTGACTTCATGGGTCAACCAACGCTTTAGATTGGCCCGGCTTTTCTGTTGTTCGGCATAGGGTATTTCCTCGCATTGGCCTTGAGCGCCCCAGCGCCAGCCATGGAAGGGGCAGCGCAAGCTGTCGCCTTCAACCGTGCCTTGCGCCAGATTGGCGCCCAGGTGAGGGCACACGGCGTCGAGCACGATCACGCCCTGGTCTTGCCCTCTATAGGCGACTAGAGAGCGATTCAGCGCTTTTATTTCGACGGGTTTCTGGGCGAAATCAGAGCTGACGCCGATGGGGTACCAGCCGCGAGGAAAATCGTGCATGGGACGTGCGTCTTCCTAACGTGTTTTGTATGTTTGTGTTCCGGTCAGCATATTACTGCGTATAACATTGCGGTGAAATAGCAGAGGCGGGGCTGCATCTGGCTGGCGGCTAAGGCATAAGGCGGCGCATGGCGCTGATGATGTGGCTGTTTGCCGCTTGTCGGTGAGGAGATATCCGCCTCCCATACGAGGGAGGCGGATGCATCGGGGGGTGCGTGCCTACTCTGGCTTGATCTCGATGCGTCGGCCGGCTTCCGGGCTGCCGGGGCGCTTGCCGATGGTCAAGGTCAGCACGCCATTCTTGAATTTGGCGTCGATGCCCTCGGGATTGGCGTTGGCCGGCAAGGTCAGCAGGCGCTGAAAGGCGCCGTAGCTGCGCTCGATGCGGTGGTAGTTGTTCTGCTTGGATTCCTCTTCCTTGCGCTTCTCACCTTTGATGGTGAGGGTGTCACCGTGCAGTTCGATGTGGATGTCCTTTTCTTCAACACCGGGCACTTCCAGGCTGATGCGGTAATTTTCGGGGTTTTCCACGATGTCGAGTTGGGGCTTTAGCCAGCCCGCGTTGCTGGGCATGTCGGGGAAAGCCGGGAAGCCGAAGTTGCGGAAGGCCTCGCCGAACACGCGATCCATCTCTTGTTGCCAGGCGGCCAAGGGGTGGTGCGAGGGGATGCCCGGCAGCGGGCTGCGCGCCGGCAAGACTTTGCCTTCGTGCTCTTCTTCTTTCTTGAACCAGTTCCAGGGGGAGAGTTTCTTCAGATCCATGGAAGCCTCCTTTTGGCTGAGTAAAAGACAGCGGGCGTATGACGCCCGCTGTTTAATGTGACACCAATTTGAAGACTTTCAAGCCTCCGGGGCTTGCGCTTGGTCAAGTTTTAGCGAATCACCGCGAAGAAGGTGGAGCCGTCCCTCACGATCTGCAGCAGCAGGCGATTGGCGCCCCGGGCGGCCGCCTGCAGCTCGCTCATGTTGTGCACCCGGTTGCGGTTGGCGCCTACGATCAGGTCGCCCGCCTGCAGGCCGGATTGGGCGGCCGGGCTGTCGGGTTGTAGATCGGCGATCACAACACCCTCGCCATCCGGGCTGTCATGCAGGCGGGTGCCGGCCAGCAGCTTCACCTGGCTCTCGCCGCCCTTGTGCTCGGCCTTGCCGATCTTCAAGGAAATCGACTTCTCCTTGCCCTCGCGAATCAGGTCCAGGCTGACATCCTCACCGATCTTGCGGGAGCCCACGTTGGCCCGCAGCTGGGCGCCGGTGTTGACCGCCTTGCCGTCGATGCGGGTGACCACATCACCGGGTTTGAGGCCGGCTTTGGCGGCGTTGGAGCCTTCCTGCACCTGGGCGATCAGCACGCCGCGCTGCACGTCCTTGATCTCCAGCGCCTCGGCCAGCTCGGGCGTGAGGTCCTGAATAATCACTCCCAGCTGGCCGCGCTGTACTTCGCCGTGCTCGAGAATCTGCTCCAGGCTCGATTTCATCATGTTGGTGGGGATGGCAAAGCCAATGCCGACATTGCCGCCGCTTGGGGCCAGAATGGCGGTGTTGATGCCCACCAGCTCGCCCTTCAGGTTGACCAGTGCGCCACCGGAGTTGCCGGGGTTGATGGAGGCGTCGGTCTGGATGAAGTCCTCGTAGCCCTCGATGCCCAGGCCCGAGCGGCCCAGGGCGCTGACCACGCCGCTGGTCACGGTCTGGCCCAAACCAAAGGGATTGCCGATGGCCACCACGAAATCACCCACTTCGACTTTGTCGGAGTCGGCCAGGGGCAGGGCGGTGAGGCCCTTGGCCTCGATTTGCAGCACTGCCACATCCGCGCCTTCGTCACTGCCCACCAGCTTTGCCTTCAGGCTGCGGCCGTCAGACAGGCCGACGGTGATTTCGTCGGCGCCTTTTACCACGTGGTGGTTGCTGACCACGATGCCCTTGGCCGCATCGACGATCACGCCCGAACCGGCGGATTGGGTGCGGCGCTTCTGCTCCGTGGGGGCATTGGGGGGCACATTGAAGAAGCGGCGGAAGAAGGGGTCGTTCAGCAGTGGGTTTTGCACCGTCTGGGTGGCGACCACCGAGATGTTGACCACGGCGGGATTCACCTGCTTCAGCATGGGCGCTAGGGTCGGCAGCTGTTGCCCTTGGCTATCGGTGAGCGGCAGGGTGGCGAAGCTGGGGCTGGCGCTGAGAGCAAGGCAGGCGCTCACCAGGGCACTGCGAATGAAGTTGCGCATCACGGGGTTCCTGTTGAGATACGTTCGGAATGATTAGATGGGGCTGCGTGGCGCAGGTTCAATCCCCCGCCAGAAGTGCGGCTTCAGTTGCGTCGGGGGGCCTAAGTTTCTACCATAGGCGGCTTTGTCCACGTCTTTCCCGGTGTCGGGTTGATCAAGCAGGATTTCGCATGGCAGAACAGAATTTGGCGTTGACCTTGCCCACCTTGGTGGAGAAGGCCGCTACATTGCATGGAGAGCGCATTGCCGTTTCAGACGGTGCGCAGCAGGTGAGCTATAGCGAACTCGACCGCCTTCGGCTGCAGGCGGCAAAAGCCTTTCTGGCGGCGGGCCTGAAGCACGGCGACCGCATCGCCATCTGGGCACCCAACCAGCTGGAGTGGATACTGGCGGCCATCGGCGCCCAGACCATCGGCGGTGTGGTGGTGCCCCTGAATACCCGCATGAAGGGCAGCGAGGCCGGTTTCGTGCTGGGCCGCAGTGGTGCCAGCATGCTGTTTACCGTGTCGGGCTTCCTCAAGTTGGACTACCCGGTGCTGTTGAAGAATGAACAATTGCCGGCGCTGGCGCGCACCGTGATGCTGGCGGGGCAAAGTGAGGTGGCGGGCACCCAGTCCTGGGCCGATTTCCTCGCCCTGGGTGCTGCCGTGAGCGATGCCGAGGTGGCCGCGCGTGCGGCGGCGGTGCAGCCGGATGATGTGATGGACCTGCTGTTCACCTCGGGCACCACCGGCCGGCCCAAGGGCGTGATGTCCAGCCACCGGCAGAACATCCAGGCCTTCCGCTCCTGGGGCGAGACCGTCGGCCTCAATCAGGACGATGTGTACCTGATCATCAACCCGTTCTTCCATTCCTTCGGCTACAAGGCCGGCTGGCTGGCGGCCATCATCCAGGGCTGCAAGCTGATCCCGGTGCAGACCTTCGATCTGGATGGCACCCTGGAGACCATCCAGCGCGAGCGCGTCACCATGCTGCCCGGGCCGCCGACCATCTATCAATCGCTGCTGGCACACCCCAACCGCGGTGCCTATGACCTCTCCAGCCTGCGCCTGGCGGTGACCGGCGCGGCGGCGGTGCCGGTGGAGCTGGTCAAGCGTATCACCAGCGATCTGGGCTTCCAGAGCGTGGTGACCGCCTACGGCCTGACCGAATCCTCCGGGGTGGTGACCATCTGCCGCCCGGATGATGATCCGGAAACCATCGCCACCACCGCCGGCCGCGCCATTCCCGGCGTGGAGGTCAAGTGCGTGGACCCGCAGGGCGCCACCGTACCCCCCGGCGAGGCCGGCGAGGTGTGGGTGCGCGGCTTCAACGTGATGAAGGGTTACTTCGAGGACGAAGCCGAAACCGCCAAGGCCATCGACGCCGAGGGCTGGCTGCACACCGGCGATGTGGGTGTGATGGATGCGCGCGGCTATCTGCGCATCACCGATCGCATCAAGGATCTGTTCATCGTCGGCGGCTTCAACGTCTACCCGGCGGAGCTGGAAAACGCCATGTCCACCATCCCCGGGGTGGTGCAGGTGGCGGTGATCGGCATTCCCGACGAGCGCATGGGCGAGGTGGCCATGGCCTGGATCGTCAAGGCCGCCGGCAGTGAGCTGACCGAGCAGCAGGTGATCGACTGGTGCCGCGAGCACATGTCCAACTACAAGGTGCCGCGCCTGGTGCGCTTCCTGGACGCGATGCCGCTGAACGCCTCCGGCAAGATCACCAAGCCCGCCCTGCGGGAGATGGTGGCGGCCAAATAAGCGGCCTGCACCATTCTGGAGTGCCCGAGCCGGCCAGCCCTTGTGGGGCTGGCCACTTCAGCGCCTGACAGCGGGGGGCGGTTTCGGGTAGAATTATGCGTTTGTCCGCGCCCGTGTCTGGAATAGGGTGCGCCTGTCACTGAAACCGTATTAGAGGAGCCTGCATGAACAAGCTCATGAGCGCGCAACAGGTCGTCAGCCAACTGCGCGACGGCATGACCATCGGTATTGGCGGCTGGGGTCCGCGCCGCAAGCCCATGGCACTGATCCGCGAAATTCTGCGCTCCGATCTGAAAGATCTGACCGTGGTTGCCTACGGTGGCGCCGATGTCGGCATGCTGTGCGCGGCAGGCAAGGTCAAGAAGGTGGTATTCGCCTTCGTATCCCTCGACTTCATCCCGCTCGAGCCCTATTTCCGCAAGGCCCGCGAGGCCGGTGAGCTGGAAACCATGGAAGTCGACGAAGGCATGTTCCTGCTGGGCCTGAAGGCCGCCGCCATGCGCGTGCCCTTCATCCCCACCCGCATCGGCCTGGGCACCGACGTGCTGAAGTACAACCCCGAGATCAAGGTGGTTGACTCCCCTTACGACGACAAAGCCTGGGTCGCCATGCCCGCCATCCAGCTGGACGCGGCCCTGCTGCACGTTGACCGCGCCGACAGCCGCGGCGTGTGCCAGGTGAAAGGCCCCGACCTGTACATGGACGACCTGTTCGCCCGCGCCGCCGACCGCACCTTCGTCACCTGTGACGAGCTGGTCGATACCGAATTCTTCGCCCAGGGTGAAGAAGCGCGTTACGTGTTCTGGGAGCGCAGCGAAACCAGCGGTGTGGTGCACATCCCCGGTGGGGCGCACCCCACCTCCTGCTCGCCACTGTACGGCTTCGACACCAAGCACTTTGCCGAGTACGCCGGCAGCGTGAAGGAAGAGGGCGGCTGGCAGGGCTATGTGGACAAATACGTTGCCTGCTCCGAGGAGGAGTACCAGGCGAAAGTGGGCGGCCTCGAAGCCATCCGCAAGCTGCCGATGCCGGTGTTTTGATACCGCGCTGACCTCCACGAGCTAACGAATTCAGGATTGTGACCATGAGTACTCCGGCAACCGAATACACCCTGGCCGAGCTGATGATCTGCGCTGGCGCGCAGGCTTGGGCCTACGACGGCGAAGTGCTGGCCACCGGCATCGGCGTGATCCCGCGCCTGGCGGCCTCCCTCTGCATGCTGACCATCAACCAGGATCTGATGATGACCGACTCCGAGGCCTGGCTGGTCTCCGAGCCCGTGCCCATCGGCCCGCGTGGCGACTACCAGATCAAGCGCGAGACCTGGATGGGCTTCTCCCGCATCTTCGACAACGTGTGGGGCGGCAAGCGCCACGCCATGATCGGCCCCACCCAGGTGGATCGCTGGGGCGCGGCCAACATCTCCTGCGTGGGCGGCACCTACCAGAAGCCTAAAGTGCAGATGCTCGGCGTGCGCGGCCTGCCCGGCAACTCCATCAACCACGCCAACTCCTTCTTCGTGCCCGGGCACAACAAGAAGGTGTTCGTGGAAGGCGAGTGCGACATGGTCGCCTCCATCGGCTACAACCCCGAGCGCCTGCCCAAGGGTTACACCCAGGACGACGTGGACATCCGCTGGATCCTCACCGATCTGTGCATCCTGGAATTCCGCGGCCCCAACAAGCAGTGCAGCATTCGCTCCCTGCACCCCGGTGTGACCGTGGAAGACGTGGTGGAAAACACCGGCTTCCCGCTGCACATCCCGGCCAACATCCCCACCACGCCTGCCCCCACCGTGGAGCAGTTGGAGCTGCTGGCCAAGCTTGACCCGCACAACCTGCGCGCCAAGCAGCTGAAGGACAACCCGCCCGGCGTGCGGGTCAAGCAGTAAGTCTGTGTCGGTTGGGCGATGGCGCAGAGGCCCTGCGGCCCGTCCATCGCCACCCCGGCCCTCCCCGAGGGGGAGGGCGCCGGGCCGCAATGCCCTCTGGGTGATGCGCGCCCGCAGCCGCAAACCATCTGATTGAGGCCCCGATGTCCAACATCCTCAACACCCGTATCACCGAAATGCTGGGCTGCCAGTATCCGATCATCCAGACCGCCATGGGCTGGGTGGCTGATCCCCGCTTGGTGGCGGGCACCTGCAACGCCGGTGGCTTTGGCTTCCTGGCCGGTGCCACCATTCCGCCGGACCAGATGGAAGCGGCGATCCTGCAGACCAAGCAGCTCACCGACAAGCCCTTCGGCGTCAACTTCCACATGTACCAGAACAATGCGCCACAGATCGTGGACATGGTGGTGCGCCACGGCGTGCGCGCGGTGAGCTACTCCCGCTCGCCGGGCAAGGACATGGTGAAGAAGCTGAAGGATGCGGGCGTGATCTGCATTCCCACCATCGGCTTGCCCAAGCACGCCGCCAAGGCGATCGAGATGGGCGCCGATGCGGTGACCATCCAGGGCGGTGAGGGCGGCGGCCACACCGGCGCGGTGCCCACCACGCTGCTGGTGCCGCAGGTGATCGACGCGGTGGCCGGCAAGGTGCCAGTGTTGGCGGCGGGCGGTTTCAAGGACGGTCGTGGCCTGGTGGCGGCGATGGCCTGGGGCGCCGATGGCATCGCCATGGGCACCCGCTTCCTGCTGACCCAGGAATCGCCGGTGCCGGCCGAGACCAAGCAGCGCTACCTGGCCTGCAAGAACCCGGCGGACATCATCGTCTCCAAGGCGTTGGATGGCCTGCCCCAGCGCATGATCACCAACGAGTTCCTGGGCGCCATCGAGAAGGCCGGCCCGATCGGCCGCCTGCTGATCGCCGCCCAGAGTGGCCTGCGCTACATGAAGTTGTCTGGCGCCAGCCCGGTGGAGTTGTTCAAAGCCGCCGGCGAGATGGTCAAAAACGACGGCCTCACCTGGTCCCAGGCGCTGTTCTCGGCCAATGCGCCGATGATCATCCAGAAGGCCATGGTGGATGGTCGCCCGGCCGAGGGCGTGCTGCCGTCCGGCCAGGTCGCGGGCACCATCGACGACCTGCCCACCTGCGCCGAGTTGATCCAGCGTATCGTGAGCGAGGCGGAAGATCGCCTGCGTTTCCTGGCGGCCAAGGTCAACCCGTAATCGAACACCACCCCCTCCCCAGCCCTCCCCCTGAAGGGGAGGGGGTGAATCGCTGCATACCGCGAGGTGCTGCGTTTGTGACCTGAGGGTCTCAAACAGGGCACTGATCTGCAGCCCACCCCTCAGGGGGCGGGCAGGGTGGGGGTGGTTTAACTTGCCAGGCACCGAGTGTCGGCTCCAGAGGATTGAGAACATGTCACAGCCCTTCAACACCACCATCAACGACGGCATTGCCGAGCTGATCTTCAACAAGCCGCCGGTCAACGCCTTCAGCTCCGCCGGCTGGGCCGCCATCGCCAAGGAAATTGAAGACCTGGGTAACAACGACGCGGTGCGCGTGATCATCATCGCCGCCGAGGGCCGTGGTTTCTGCGCCGGTGTGGACATCAAGGAACTGGCCGCCGACGGCAGCCTGATCACCAAGGTGAACAAGGGCAACTACGACACCTTCAAGGCCATCCACCTGAACTCCAAGCCGGTGATCGTGGCGGTGCACGGCTTCGTGCTGGGCGGCGGCATCGGCATCAGCGGCGCGGCCGACATCATCATCGCCTCCGAGTGCGCCACCTTCGCGGTGCCCGAGGTGGATCGCGGTGCCATGGGCGGCGGCGCTCACCTGCAGCGCATGTTCCCGGTGCAGAAAGTGCGCTACATGTACTTCACCGGCGAGGCCATCGACGCCCAGGAAGCCTACCGCCTGGGCGCGGTCGAGCGCGTGGTGAAGCGCGAGGAGCTGCTGCCCACCGCCCGCGCCATCGCCGCCAAGATCGCCGAGAAGAGCCCGGTGATGATCGCCCTGGCCAAGGAAGCCCTGACCGGCATCGAAGACGGCAACCTGGAAGACAAGTACCGCTGGGAGCAGGGCTTCACCCTGCAGGCCTACAGCGACAAGGACTCCCAGGAAGCCCGCGACGCCTTCGTCGAGAAGCGCGAAGCCAAGTTCTGATTGGGCATTGACTAGTTGATTGTGCCCCCGCGCGGCGGGGGCGGTTCCGCCGGGGCCACCGGCGTACGAGCAAGGGTTTGAACGATGGATCTCGCATTTACCGACAAGCAGAAGGCCTTCCGCGCCGAAATCCGCGAGTGGCTGGCCAACAACGTGCCCGCCGAGCCGCTGAAGACCTTCGACACCGCCGAGGGCTTCCAGCAGCACCGCGAGTGGGAAGCCAAGCTGAACCAGGGCCGCTGGGGCATGGTGACCTGGCCGAGCGAGCTGGGCGGCCGCGACGCCGACCTGATCGAATGGCTGATCTTCGAGGAAGAGTACTACCGCGCCGGTGCCCCGCTGCGGGTGAACCAGAACGGCATCTTCCTGCTCGGCCCCACCCTGATGGAGTACGGCACCGAAGAGCAGAAGGCGCGCATTCTGCCCAAGATGGCCTCCTGTGAAGACGCCTGGGCCCAGGGCTGGTCCGAGCCGGGTGCCGGTTCCGACATGGCGGCGATCCGCTCCAAGGCCGAGCTGGACGGCGAGTACTACGTGATCAACGGCCAGAAGACCTGGTCCACCCGCGCGGTGTTCGCGGACTGGTGCTTCGGCATGTTCCGCACCGATCCCGAGTCCAAGCGCCACCACGGCCTGACGTTCATCCTGGTGCCGCTGAACACCCCCGGCATCACCGTGCGTCCGATCCCCCAGCTGGACGGCCTGCCCGGCTTCGCCGAGATCTTCTTCGACAACGTGCGCGTGCACGTGTCCAACCGTCTGGGCGGTGAGGGCGAGGGCTGGAAAGTGGCCATGGCCACCGCTGGCTTCGAGCGCGGCCTGATGCTGCGCTCGCCTGCGCGCTTCCAGGAAACCGCCCGCCGCCTGGTCAACCTGTACAAGGAAAACCAGGCCTCCGCCGATCGCGACCCCTCCGTGCGCGACGCGGTGCTGAAGGCGTGGATGGACGCCGAGGCCTACTGCCTGACCACCTATCAGACCGCCTGCCGCCTGATCAACGGTGGCCACATCGGCGCCGAGGCCTCCACCAACAAGATCTTCTGGTCCGAGCTGGATCAGCGCATGCACGAGACTGCCATGAGCATTCTCGGCGCCCGCGCCGAGCTGCTGCCCCACGCGCCAGACGCCCAGGGCGTCGGCACCTGGCTGGACGGCTTCCTGTTCGCCCAGTCCGGCCCCATCTACGCCGGTACCAACGAAATTCAGCGCAACATCATCGCCGAGCGCATGCTCGGTATGCCGCGCTAACCGTACGCCTGGGAGACGATCATGGATTTCACCTTTACCGAAGACCAGGAACTGTTCCGCGATAGCGCCCGCGAGTTTCTGGTGAACGAAGTCACCGCCGAGAAGACCCGCGAGCTGTGGGAGACCGAGACCGGCCGCAGCCCCGAGCTGTGGGGCCAACTGGCCGAGCTGGGCCTGACCGCCATCACCGTGCCTGAAGAGCACGGCGGTCTTGGCATGAACGAGCTGGACATGGTGCTGATCGCCATGGAGTGCGGCTATGTGGCCCTGCCCGAGCCGCTGCTGGACACCGTACTGGTGGCCGCGCCCATGCTGGCGCAACTGCCGATCGGCGCCGAGTGGCTGCCGAAGATCGCCAGTGGCGAAGCCAAGGTGGCCGTGGGCCACGGCATCAACCCCTTCGTGGCCGATGCCCACGTGGCCGACCTCCTGCTGATGCAGTACGGCGACGAAGTGCACGCCCTGACCCAGGATCAGGTCAAGCTGACCCGCAATGAGTCGGTGGACCCCTCGCGCCGCATCTTCCGCGTGGAGTGGACCCCGTCCAACGCCACCCGCGTCGCCAGTGACGCTCAGGCCCTGTGGAACCAGGCGCTGAACCGCGCCGCCCTGGCCTGTGCCGCGCAGAGCCTGGGTGCCGCCCAGCGCATGATCGACATCTCCGTGCAGTACACCAGCGAGCGCCACCAGTTTGGCAAGCCGATTGGCTCCTTCCAGGCGGTGAAGCACCACATGGCGAACATCGCCTACAAACTGGAGTACGCCAAGGCCCCGCTGTACCGCGCCGCCTATGCCCTGGCCCACGGCCAGGCCATCGCCGACGTAGCAGTGAGCCACGCCAAGATCGCCGCCTCCGAAGTGGGCCAGATCGCCGCCAAGAACGGCATTCAGGTGCACGGCGCGATGGGCTACACCTGGGAAGTGGACCTGCACATCTTCATGAAGCGCGCCTGGACCCTGGACAGCACCTGGGGCGACCGCGCCTTCCATAAGCAGCGCGTGGCCGAATTTGTACTGGCCGACAACGCGCCAATTGGTGCAGGCTTTACCTTCGCGGCTTGATCCCCGGTGCGGATATCCCCGCCGCCGCCCCCTCGGGGGTGGGCCAGAGCGGGGCTGGTTTTTCCCGGGGCGGAATGAGGTTCCGCTCCACTTTGAGAGGCTTGAATCATGGCTGAAGCTTATATCGTCGACGCGCTGCGTTCGCCCACCGGTCGCCGCAAGGGTGGCCTGGCCCATGTGCACGGTGCCGACCTCGGCGCCCACGTGCTGAAGGCGCTGGTGGAGCGCAACGGCATTCCCGACAACGAATACGACGATGTGATCTTCGGCTGCGTGGACACCATCGGGCCGTTGGCCGGTGACATCGCGCGCACCTGCTGGCTGGCCGCTGGCCTGTCCCAGGAAGTGCCGGGCACCACCATCGATCGCCAGTGTGGTTCCTCCCAGCAGGCGGTGCACTTTGCCGCCCAGGCCATCATGTCCGGCACCATGGACGTGGTGGTGGCCGGTGGCGTGCAGACCATGACCCAGATTCCCATCTCCTCGGCCATGACCGCCGCCGAGCCGCTGGGCTTCAAAGACCCCTTCTCCGGCTCCAAAGGCTGGGTGGCCCGCTACGGCGCGACCCCACCGACCCAGTTCAACTCCGCCCAGATGATCGCCGACAAGTGGGGCCTGAGCCGCCAGGATCTGGAGATCTTCTCGCTGGAGTCGCACAACCGCGCCCTGCGCGCCATCGCCGAAGGCCGCTTCAAGCGTGAGATCGTGCCGCTGGAAGGCGTGGAGCACGACGAAACCCCGCGCCAGAGCTCGCTGGAGAAAATGGCCCAGCTGGAAGGTATCTTCGGTTGCGACAAAGTCACTGCCGGTGTCGCTAGCCAGACCTGCGACGCCTCCAGCGCCATGCTGATCGTGTCCGAGGCCGCCCTGAAGCGCTACAACCTGACCCCGCGCGCCCGCATCCACCACATGAGCGTGCGCGCCGAAGACCCGATCTGGATGCTCACCGCGCCGATCCCGGCGACGCGTTACGCCCTGAAAAAAGCCGGCATGAGCATGCAGGACATCGACTTGGTCGAAATCAACGAAGCCTTCGCTTCCGTGGCCATGGCCTGGTTGAAGGAAATGGACTACCCGCACGAGAAGACCAACGTCAACGGCGGCGCCATCGCCCTGGGCCACCCACTGGGTGCCACCGGCACCAAGCTGATGACCACCCTGTTGCACGAACTGGAGCGCACCGGTGGTCGCTACGGCCTGCAGACCATGTGTGAAGGTGGTGGGCAGGCGAATGTGACCATTATCGAGCGCTTGTAAGCCTCGGGACGATCTCGGTGAGCAGCCAAGTGCCGGCATGCCTCCCATGAGGGAGTCATGCCCAAACGAATTCAACGCATTTTGAGGAGAGCAACAATGGCAGGTATCTGTGACGGTCGCGTAGTCATCATCACCGGCGCCGGTGGCGGTCTGGGCGCTGCCCACGCGCGCACCTTCGCCGCCGAAGGCGCGTCCGTGGTGGTCAACGACATCAACCTGGCCGCCGCCCAGAAAGTGGTGGACGAGATCGTCGCGGCCGGTGGCAAGGCCGTGGCCAACAGCTCCGACATCACCAACTACGCCGACAGCGAAAACGCCGTCAAGCAGGCCATCGAAACCTTCGGCGACTTGCACGTGGTAGTGAACAACGCCGGCATCAACCGCGACCGCATGTTCGCCTCCATGACCGAGGCCGAGTGGGATGCCATCATGGCGGTGCACCTGAAGGGCCACTTCTGCATCTCTTCCCACGCCGTGCACTACTGGCGCGACCAGGCCAAGGCTGGCAAGCAGGTGGATGCACGCATCATCAACACCACCTCCGGCGCGGGCCTGCAGGGCTCCATTGGCCAGTCCAACTACGCCGCCGCCAAGGCCGGCATCGCCGCGCTGACCCTGAACCAGGCCGCCGAGCTGGGCCGCTACGGCATCACCGCCAATGCCATCGCCCCGGCCGCCCGCACCGGCATGACCACCGCGGTTGAGTCCATGGCCACCCGCATGGCCGCGCCCACCGACGGCAGCTTCGACTACTGGGCGCCGGAGAACGTCTCCTCCCTGCTGGTATGGCTGGGCTCCGCCCAGGCCGCTCACGTCACCGGTCGCGTTTTCGAGTCAGAAGGTGGCAAAATCTCCATCGCCGATGGCTGGCGCAGCACCGAGGGCGTGGACAAAGGCGCCCGCTGGGAGCCGGCCGAAGTGGGCGAGGCGGTCAAGCAACTGCTGGCCAAGGAAGTACCAGCGCAGAAGGTGTACGGCACCTGATTGCCTGGCAATAAACCATCCCCGCGCCAGCACTTCCCTTGAAGGGGAGGGCATTGCCCTCGGCGAGTCATGCACGTGAGTGACGGGGGATGAGATACGGATGATACGCTGATGGATCAACGGATGATCCAGCGCGCCCGGCAGTTGCGGCGCGACACCACTGACGCAGAGCGGTGGTTGTGGCGCCACTTGCGGCAGCAGCAATTGCAGGGCTATCGCTTTTGACGGCAGCGGCCGGTCGGGCCCTACATCGCGGACTTTGCCTGCCTGCGCCCCCGGCTCGTGGTCGAGCTGGATGGCAGTCAGCATGTCGCGATGGCCGAGTATGATGACGCTCGCAGCCAGTACTTGTTGCGGGAGGGTTTCCGAGTCCTGAGATTCTGGAACCACGAGGTTTTTGAGAATATCGAAGGGGTGTTTCAGGTGATTCTTCATGCCTTGGAGAACCACCCCCACCCCAACCCTCCCCCTGAGGGGGAGGGGGCAGGCCTGTGTGCGGGCGCCGGTGTTGCTGCGCCATAAGGGGTGATCCTTATGGTGTATACCCGATGCCGACCACAGGCCCTGTTTTCGTGGCGACAACCCCATCCCCTCCCCCTCAGGGTGAGGGCCAGGGTGGGGGTGGTTTCGTGCCTTCCGCCGATGTCGCGGCGGGCTCAACACGCAGAGATTGACCACCATGGAATTCGCTTTCACCGAAGAGCAATTGATGATCCGCGAGGCCGCCGAGAGCTTCCTCGCCGACAAATCCACCAGCGAAGCCGTGCGCAAAGCCATGGCCACCGAGGCCGGTTTCGACCCCGAGCTGTGGACGGCCATCGCCACCGAAATGGGCTGGCCCGCCATCCACATCCCCGAGGCATACGGCGGTCTGGGGCTGGGCTATGTAGAGCTGGTGGCGATTCTCGAGCAGATGGGCCGCCGCCTGCTGTGCTCGCCGTTTTTCTCCACCGTCTGCCTGGGCGCCAACGCGCTGCTGGTGGCCGGTTCCGAGGCGCAGAAGCAGGAATACCTGCCGCAGATCGCCGCCGGTGAACTCACCGCCACCCTGGCCTACACCGGCGTGTCCGGCCGCTGGGATCTGGACGGCATCGGCGCCACCTGGATGCAGGAAGGCGACGACTACGTGCTGAACGGCACCCTGCGCTACGTGCCCGATGGCCACACCGCTGGCCTGCTGATCATCGCCGCCCGCCAGCCTGGCTCCCAGGGCGAGCAGGGCGTGGCCTTGTTCACCGTGCCCGCCGACAGCGCCGGCGTGGCCCGCGAGTGGCTGCCGACCATGGACCAGACCCGCAAGCAGGCGCAGATCGTGCTGACCGGCCTGCGCCTGCCGGCCGCCGCCAAGATGGACGGCACCGCCGCCGCGCTGGAGAAGGTGTTGGACCTGGCCGCCATCAGCATCGCCGCCGATCAGGTGGGCGGCGCTCAGCAGGCGCTGGACATCACCGTCGACTACGTCAAGGAGCGCAAGCAGTTCGGCCGCGCCATCGCCAGCTACCAGGCGATCAAGCACCGCTGCGCCGACATGATGGCGAAGACCGAAGTATGCCGCTCGGCCATCTACTACGCCGCCTGCGTGGCGCAGGAAGCGCTGTTCGGCGAGGGCGAGGAATCCGCCGCCATTGCCAGCGAGCTGTCCGAAGCCGCCAGCATGGCCAAGGCCTACTGCTCCGATGCCTACTTCTTCAACGCCGGCTGCGGCATTCAGCTGTTCGGTGGCGTCGGCTTCACTTGGGAATACGACATCCACTTGTTCTTCAAGCGCGCCAAGAGCACCGAGACCTTCCTGGGCAACGGTGCCTATCATCGCGAGAAGATCGCGAAGCAGCTGCTTGGTTGAGGCCTGGAGGACAGAACTATGAAACTTACGTTCAGTAAAGAAGACGAGCTGTTCCGCCAGGAAGTTGCCACCTGGCTGAAAGACAACCTCAAGGGCGAGTTCGAGCACATCCGCTTCCGCGGTGGCCCGGGCGACGAGCACATGTTCCCCGAAGAGCGCAAGCACTGGGAGCAGAAGCTGGCCCAGGGCGGCTGGACCTGCATTGGCTGGGCCAAGGAGCACGGCGGTCGCGGCGCCTCCATCGAGCAGCAGGTGATCTTCTTCGAAGAATACGCCCGCGCCGGTGGCCCCGGCCGCGTCGGCCACATCGGTGAAGGCCTGGCGGGCCCCACCATCGCCGCCTTCGGCACCGATGAGCAGCGCGCCAAATACCTGCCCGGCATCGTCAAGGGCACCGAGTTGTGGTGCCAGGGCTACTCCGAGCCGGCGGCGGGTTCCGACCTGGCGGCGGTGAAGACCAAGGCGGTGTTCGACCAAGCCAAGGGCAAGTGGGTGATCAACGGCCAGAAGGTGTGGACCTCCCTGGCCCACGAATCCGACTGGTGCTTCGTGGTGGCGCGCACCGATCCCACCACCAGCGATCACAAGGGCCTGGGCTTCTTCCTGGTGTCCATGCACCAGCCGGGCGTCACCGTGCGCCCGATCGAGCAGCTCACCGGCACCTGCGAGTTCAACGAGGTGTTCTTTGACGATGCCGTCGCCGACGACATCCTCGGCCAGCCCGGTGAAGGCTGGAAGATCGCCATGGCGCTGCTCGGCTTCGAGCGCGGCGTGTCCACCCTCGGCCAGCAGATGCTGTTCCAGAACGAGCTGGACGAGATCATCCGCGCCGCCAAGGACAACGGCCAGGCCCAGAACCCGGACATCCGCGCCCGCATCGCCGAGGCCCACGCCGGCCTGCGCATCATGCGCTACAACGCCATGCGCATGCTGAGCGACGGCTCCGGTGGCGCCACCCAGAAGGCCTCCCTGGTGTACAAACTGCACTGGGCCACCTGGCACCGCCACCTGGGCAAGCTGGCCATGGACGTGCTGGGCGCCGAGAGCGAGATCTGCGAATCCGGCCCGTACAACCTGACGCGCCTGCAGTCCATGTATCTGTTCACGCGCTCCGACACCATCTACGGCGGCACCAACCAGATCCAGCGCAACATCATCGCCGAACGCGGGCTGGACATGCCGCGCGAGCCGAAAGGCCGCTGATCAACCGCCTATGCGGGGCCCGCTCGGCGGGCCCCCGGTAAATTTTGAGGACAGCTCATGACCGCCACCAAGAATCCCCAATACGTCCAGGGCCACGGCCTGCTGAAGGGCAAGTCCGTGCTGATCACCGCCTCCGCCGGTGCTGGCATCGGCTTCTCCGCCGCCACCCGCGCGGTGGAAGAGGGCTGCCGCGCCATCGTGCTGAGCGATGTGCACGAGCGCCGCCTGGCCGAATCCGTAGAGAAACTGAAGGCCGACACCGGCCTGCAGGAAGTGTACGGCAAGCTCTGCAACGTCACCGTTGAAGAAGAAGTGCAAGCCCTGGTGGACTACGCCGAACAAGTGATGGGCGGCGTAGACGTGCTGATCAACAACGCCGGCCTGGGCACCTCCAAGCTGCTGGTGGAGATGGACGACGCCGAGTGGAACAAGGTCATCGACGTCACCCTCAATGGCACCATGCGCATGACCCGCTACATGATGAAAATCATGATGGCCCGCAAGGCCGGCGTGATCGTCAACAACGCCTCGGTGCTCGGCTGGCGTGCACAGAAAGAGCAGGCCCACTACGCCGCCGCCAAGGCCGGTGTCATGGCACTGACCCGCTGCGCCGCCCTGGAAGCCGCCGATCACGGCATCCGCATCAACGCCGTGGCGCCTTCCATCGCCATGCACCCGATGCTGCGCAAATCCGCCCCGGCCGACCTGCTGGCTGAGTTGGAAGCCAAGGAAGCCTTCGGCCGCGCCGCCGAGACCTGGGAAGTCGCCAACGTGATGATCTTCCTGGCCTCCGATTACTCCAGCTATCTCACCGGTGAAGTGATCTCCTGCTCCAGCCAGCGCGCCTGATCGCCGGCCGGACTACAAAGGGGCGCAACGCGCCCCTTTTTCATTTGCCGCCAGGCTATGCTTGGCATGACCTCCCGTGACCTCACGCCTCTCTACAGCGGACTCTCCCATGACAGACCCCGTGCGCCTCTCCAAATACCTGGCCCAGACCCTGCCGTGCTCCCGCCGCGAGGCGGAACTCTACATCGAAGGCGGCTGGGTGCTGGTGGATGGCGAGGTGGTGGACGACCCGCGCACCCCGGTGGCCGGCCAGCAGGTGAGCCTGCATCCCGAGGCCACCCTGGAGCCGCTGCCGCCGGTGACGATCCTGCTGCACAAACCCGCCGGCAGCCCCGCCGCCGCCAGCGAGCGCCTCACCCCGGCCAACCGCTCCGCACAAGATGCCTCAGGGATTCGCCTGATTCGCCGCCACTTCCAGCGGCTCACCGCCTGCATGGCGCTGGCCGACGCAGCCTGCGGCCTGCAGGTCTACACCCAGGATGGCCGCGTGGCGCGCAAACTCAGCGAAGATGCCGACCTGCTGGAGCAGGAACTGATCGTCGAGGTGGGCAGTACCCTGACGCCGGAGTTGCTGGCGCGCCTGAACCAGGCCGGCAAGGCGCTGACGCGGCCGGTGCAGGGGCTCAAGATCAGCCAGCAGAGCGAGCAGCGGCTGCGCTTTGCGCTGAAAGGGCCCGCGCCGGGCTTTGTGGAGGAGGTGTGCCAGCGAGCGGGGTTGACGGTGTTGGGCATCAAGCGCTTGCGGATTGGGCGGGTGGCGATGTCGGGCTTGGCGGTAGGGGAGTGGCGTTATTTGCCGACGGGGACGCGGTTTTAGAGCGGGGCTGGTGTTTGTCTTCAGGCCCCACCCGCCAGCCAGCACTGAATGAAATTTGCGTATGGCCTGGTTGATCGAAGTCACCACCCGCAGGCGCTGCGCTGATCCCCTCCGCCTCCGCCTCCGGGGGAGGGCTAGGGGGGTGTTTCCTGCAGGCGCATCGGTTTTTTGGGCTGCGTAGTTGTCAGCCGTTTACAGGGGGCATGCCTGCGGGGGGGGGGGCGTTGTGTGTGCGCTTACTTCTTCTTTAGATCTTCTAATGAGTGACATGGCTGGTTTGTCTAAGTAAACTTAAGCCGCTAAAAAATTAAGCAATAGTGAGTTTTTAGTTGCTCAGCTTTTTTTGATTGCCACACTGTCTTAAAAGGACTTGAGATGTCTCTCGCCAGATGGAAATTACTTCTAGCCATTGTTTCCGTTCTTGAGCTGGCTGCCTGCTCGACAACAAGAATACCGCCAGAGTACCGTGCCCAATATGCAGGCCTTTCCGATGATCAGATTGATTTAATTGTACGCAGCGATGAAGCACATCAGGAGCTTCTGAGACAAGGGATGATCAGCCAAGAAGCCAGCCTGACCCGCTATGTTGAGGGGATCACAGCTCGCTTGCTGAAGCCTGTTCAATACGCGTTACCACCACAATTGCACATTCGTGTTTATGTTTTGCGCGATCCCCAGATCAATGCAATGGCGATGCCGAACGGCAATATTTATGTAAACGAAGGTTTGCTGGTTCGATTCCAGAATGAGGCGCAGCTTGCCTTTGTTCTCGGCCACGAGGTTTCGCATGTCACCGAGCAGCATTCACTAAAGGCACGGCAGGCAACGAAAACAACATCGGTTCTTCTCAACACTGCCGGAATGGTGCTAGACCCGAACTTAAGCATCATGGCTTCCATGTTGTATCTGTCTAACCACAGTCGAGATGCTGAAAGTGAGTCCGACCTAAAGGGATTGGACCTCATGTGTACGGCGGGGTATCAAGCTGACCAGTCTGTGAAAGCCATTGAGCTGTTACTTGAGGCCAAATCTGCAGATGCAATGACGGGTTCCATTTGGGGTAGCCACCCTGGATTAAAGGACCGCATGAAGAATCTCGGCCAAGCCGGGTTGGCGAACCCAAATTGCGCTGGCAGCGAGGTGGAGGAGGGCGCTTTTACTGCGGTGATCACTGATCAAGTTATCCAGGATGTGATCGAAATGAAACAGCGTCGTCGAAGTTATCAAAGCGCTTTTGATGTGAGCCAGGCACGCGCAATACAGCGCCCTCATGAAGTGCGGTATGTCTACCTAATGGGTGAGAGTCTCCGTCTGAAAGCGAGAGATCCCAAAGGTGCTGCGGAAGAAAGCCTATATTTAGAAGCTGGCAGCTTGCCGAGCGAAGTAAAAGTCACAGCCAAAATGAAAGCATACGAGGCTGAACGGCCTGAAACCGAAGCCCGTTCAGCTAAGTATCTGCAGGAGGCAATCGCACTCGATCCTGGGTTCGCTCCTGCATACAGAGGTTTGGGGCTTCTTGCACAACAGCAAGGACTTAAGGATGAGGCGAAAAGTCAGTTGTCGCGTTATCTGGAGCTAGCACCGACTGCGAAGGACAAACTATTTGTGGCTTCGCTCATTAAGTCGATTAAATGATTTTTCATGAAACGTTAAAAAGGAGATTTTAGGTGAAAAAAATTGCTTTTTTTATGGTCATGCCAGTGATCCTGAGTATAGTTGGTTGTGGTTATACGACCGTACGCCAAGATGCGGATTGGCCTGCACGGAAGTCTGAAATTAAAACCATTGCCGTTGCTGTGAACAAGATCAATGTGGTCGAAGTGAATATGACGGGTGATGGTGGCCATGTGAAAGAGCAAGAGAAAGCTCTGGCCCAATATTCTGAGCAGGGACTGGTTAATGCTTTGTCGCAACATGGTTTTGTTGGTCGCAGCATTACCGGCGAAGAGTTGTCCAGTAATCCAGACCTGGCATTCGCAGTAAAGGAATTGGCCCAGAGTTACGAAGCTCTTGCGAAAGAGACCTATAAAACGCCTGCAATTCATGAAAAAATTGCCTACAAAACAGATCTTAATGTTGGTGCAGCTGCTGCACCGGTGGCCGCAGCCACAGGTAGCGATGCTATCTTATTGGTAGATTACGATGGCTTTACTATTTCTTCGGGAAAAATGGTAGCCAACATTGTCGTCGGTGCATTGCTAGGTTCAACTGCAGTTCCTCAACCAGCGGTCACTTCGCGCTTTGTATTGATTGATGGCCACAATGGAGATGTTCTGTGTTCTAACATGGTGTCCATGCCGGGGGAGCCCAGCTATGCGGCACCAGCGCAGTCGGGAGCTGTATTAAAGGATATGCTTAGCGTATCAAAGGCAAAATGACCTTTTGGCCTTGTATAGCGTGCAATAACCAATGAGCAATGTGGCTTATCACTGCTTGAGTGGGGCTCATAGAAACAAAAAACAAAAGGACACTCATAAAGCTCATTGACTAGCCAATGCTCACGGCCTGAGTAAGCGTGCCATGACTTACCGCACGGTGCAGTTGTCCCCCTTGTAGTGAGCCGAGCGAAGTGCGGCTGATAGGGGGCAATTGGCCATGGATGGCCAATTGAGCGGCCTCGAATCAGGGATGAGCGTGGCCGCGACCCCGTGGCAGACGTGCTTCGATCGGGTAGCCCGGAGCGCAGCGCAGGGCCGAACGGTCAGGGGGCGCGGGGGAGTCCAGAGGGGCGCCGCGAAGCGCCCTTCTGGGGCCAGTCCGGCCCGAGGACAGCGAGGCTAGATCGAGAGATGCGCTCATAGGTCAGCAGTTAGACCAGTTTTAACCACCTCACGCAAACCACTACCGCAATCGAATTCCATCATCGAGGCCGCAGATGGCTTTGGGGCCTGTACGCTCAGAGGGCAGCGAAGCTAAATCGAGTGATGCGCTAGTCGGCCAGCAGCTAAGCACCTCACGCATCTGCCATCAAACACCTAAGAGCCCATTCAAAATCTCACTGAAGGGCGCATCGCTGCGTTGAAATGGGCCTCAGTATGCTCACATACGCACGATATGCTCGGCTTGTTCGGCCCATTCCGGCCTTGTGCAGCATCCCTTGATCGGGTATTTCAACAGCCTGTTAGCACCTAAAAGCCGCTAATGAGAAAATCTAGCGCAGCGATGATTTCATCGCGCTGCTCACTGATGTCAGCGACTTCTTTACCAAGGTCGCGCCGATGAACACCTGCAATTTGCGGTGTAAGCATCAAATAGTCTCTTCCTTCCACGCGAAGCAACGGCGTCAAACCTGTTATTTGCGCAATTGCCTTCTTGTCGCAAGGTGCAAGCGGTGCAACAACACAGGTTTGGAGCGTATCAAGTAAGTCTGTTTGTACATTAAGCAAATAAGGAAAGCGCTTCTTGCTCTGCGCATTGGGGTTTGCGTAAACCGTAAATTGCTTCATCAAAAACTTCTCAGGCCATCGCTGAAAACACCATGATCGTCTACGTGATTGTTGTATGCCTCGATGGCTTCCTGGTTTTGCCGTTTCCAATCTTCCCGTTGTTTCGCGCGAATTTGTTCAACTAGCGCTTGCTCAAGGGCGGCGGATAGATTGATCTCTAGTGCGCGCGCCTTCTTTAATAAGTCACTGTTTATGCTGAGATTTGTCGCACGCTTTGGGGCGTTTAGATCGTATATTGCAAGCATTGGGCTGCCCTCTATCTTCGATGCGTATAGCGTATGCGCATGGGGTCTGCGGGTCAAATGGGCGCTTAACAAAAAGGACGCCTCCCTTGTGCTATAGCGCGCGCATAGGTGGGGTCCAGACCCGACATTTATCCCCAGGTGGCACTGGCCGCAAATTGCGGGCTTCTGCTATGGCATTCTCTTGCGTCGTCCCGCGTGCCAGTTAAGCTGGGCTCAGGTTTCATAAATGTCGGGTCTCGACCCGACGCATCTGCTCATCGAGCAGACAGCCCGCACAACACCGCCAAGCAATCTGCCCCAGCTGCTAAAATCCCCACCCCACATCGCAAACGGTTGATCTCGCCATGAGTCGCACAAAATGGATTGCAGGTGTTGGCCTGGCGCTGGTCATGGCCGGCGGTGGCTTGGTCTACAACACCTTTTTCACCGCCCCCGCATCGCAAGCACTGCCGTTGCCGCAGGCTCTGGTATCCCTCGATAGCCCGGCCGGGCAGGCGCTGCTGGCCATGAGTGAGTCAAAGCAGGATTTCGAACAGTTACAGGCCGTGTTGCCCGCGCAGTCGCGCATGGCGTTTTGTGGCGTGGCAACGCTGCTGGGGGTACAGAACGCCGCCCTCAAGCCCCAGGGCGAAAGCTACGACCAGCAGACACTGTTTGCCTCCCCGGCGGGGCAGGTTAAATCGTCGCTTGCCGTGAGTTTTCAGGGCATTAATCTGAATGAATTGGCGCAGATGTTCAGCGCACTCGGCTACCAGGTGCAGCGCACGCCGGTGAACGCCGAGACCTCGCTGGCGCGCTTCAGAGCGGAGCTAAAAGCGAGCCTCGCCGATGGCACATCGTTTGTCGTGGTGAACTATGCGCGCGGGGTGTTGGGCCAGGCGGGCATGGGCCACATCTCACCGATTGGCGCCTACAACGCGGTGGAAGACAAGGTACTGGTCATGGATGTGGCCAAACACAAATACCCCTACACGTGGGTGCCGCTGAACAGCCTGTGGCAGGCGATGAACACCCAGGGCGACGACGGTGTGGCACGCGGCTACATCATCGCGACGCGCTAGCGGCAGGGGGGCAATAGGCTAAGGGCATTGCGCTGCATGGTCGGTGAGTTTCTCGGCGTGGTTAACCGAGAGGAGCAGAGAGGAACAAAAGGACACCCAAGTTGTTTGTTTTATAGCCAGATTTTGGTGGGGGAATAAGCAAGGGGCATTGCGCCGAGTGGCTGGTTAGACTGACTACTGCGACCAAGAATACGCGCCGCCACTTGCAGCGCGGTGCTGTTTCCCCCCTTAAAGTGAGCCGAGGAGCGGAGGCCGGGCGCGGAAAAAGGGCGAGGACTGTTTGAGCGTAGCCGTAGGCGGAGCGAGTTCCGCAGCCCCCGCGAACGGCTGAGCACCGCAGGTTACCCCGGCTGCGCAGCAGCCGGGGGCGAACGTCCAGGGGGCGCGGGGGAGTCCAGAGGGGCGCCGCGCAGCGCCCTTCTGGGGCCAGTCCGGCCCGAGGACAGCGAGGCTAAATCGAGAGATGCGCTCGTCGGTCAGCATTTAACCTGATTAAACTATTTCACCCGCGCCCAATCAAACGCCTCGACCCTCACGGCAGAAGGGGCCAGTCCGGCCCGAGGACAGCAGGCTTAAATCAATTCGCCAAACTTATCGGTTGGCTGGCGCTAAAGGCTATTGGAATAAGTTGGGCTTGCCCCTCTGGGGCCAGTCCGGCCCGAGGACAGCAAGGGTGATCTGCGTACTAATGTTATCGAGATCTGGTTGAGCAATACGAAGTGACTCGGTAGCCCTCGCAGCCAAAACAGATGATGAAACGGCTGGAAACACCACCCCCACCCTAGCCCTCCCCCTGAGGGGGGAGGGAATTGCAGAGAGCGAGGGGCTCAGCCCCCCAGCAACTCCCGCGCAAACTGAATCTGCTTCGGCAAGCAAATGCGCTTCAGATCGTAGTTTTCCACCACGTGCTGGCGCGCCCGCTGGCGCATGTCCTGGTAGCGCTCCGGTTCCGCCAGGGCGCTCACCACCCGTTCGCTGAAGCCCTTCTGATCAAAGAAATCGAACAGCAGGCCGGTCTTGCCGTCTTCCATCGCTTCCAGCACCGGCGGGGTGGAGGAGGCGATCACGGTGCATTCGGCGGCCATGGACTCCAGCAACGACCAGGACAGCACGAAGGGGTAGGTGAAATAGGCGTGGGCGCGGGACACCTGCAGTACGCGCAGGTAGTCGGCGTAGGGCAGCTTGCCGAGGAAGTGCACGCGGTTCAGGTCTAGTTTGTCGCCGACCTCTTTCAGCAGGGCGATTTTCCAGTTCTCGGCGTCCTTGGGCTTGCGGCCGTAGCTGACGTCTTCACCGCCAATGATCAGGGTGTGGGCTTCGGGGCGCTGGCGCTGGATTTCGGGCAGGGCGCGCATGAACACGTGGAAGCCCCGGTGGGGCTCCAGGTTGCGGTTGACCAGGGTGAGCACCTCGTGCTGCCGGGTCAGTTGCACGCCACTGGGTGTGGTGAAGCTGGCGTTGGCGTCGGGCACCACCACATCGGTGTCGATGCCTTCGTGGATGACCTGGATGCGCGGCTGATATTCCTCCGGGAACAGACTGCGCTGCCACTGAGTCGGGCTCCAGCCGCGATCGACGCCGGTCCAACTCAGTAGGTGGGTGGCGTTGCGGGTGCGCAGGCGGAAGCGGTCGTCGAACTGCAGCGGGAACTCGGGGTCGTAGCCGGCGTCTCCGCCCTCGGCGTGGTAGTAGTATTCGAAGTAGCCGACGATGCGGGCCTCGGGGAAGATGTCGCGCAGGTAGAGGGCTTCACCCCAGCCGGCGTGGGCGAAGATCACCGAGGGTTTGAAGCCCTGTTTCTTGAGGTCCTGGCACAGCCTCACCACCGCCTGGCCGCGCAGCACGTTTTCTTCCAGCCCGCGCAGGTAGTGATGGGTTTGTGGGGCGGCGGCGCGCGGCATTTCATAGCCGACCAGCTTGACCCCTTGGGTCATGGCTTGTTGGCGCAGTACGTTCTGCTTTTCGCCAATGCCTACCACCACGTTTTTACTGTTTTGGGCCAGGTAGGTGGCGAGGTGGCGGAACTGGCCGGGGAAATTCTGGTGGAGAAACAGTATGTGCATGCTACATCCATGAACAGGACATGCCCCAGGCAACTGCGCGCGGGCTTTGTTATTGGACGTGCATCATAGCAAGGATGGGGCAGGAATGCCCCCGCATCGGGCGATGCGGGGGCGGGGTCTTCAGTCGATGAAGTGGGCCGCCAGGGGCGGGAAGCCGTTGAATTCCACCGAGCTGTAGCTGGTGGTGTAGGCGCCGGTGGCCAGCCAGTAGAGCTTGTCGCCGGCTTCCAGCGACAGCGGCAACATCACCATTTGGTCTTCGTACATGATGTCCATGCTGTCGCAGGTGGGGCCGGCGATCACACATTCTTCCAACTCGCCGTCGCGCTCGCTTACCAGCGGGTAGCGGATGGCTTCGCCCAGGGTTTCGATCAGGCCGCCGAACAGGCCGACATCGGCGAATACCCAGCGGTTCACCGCGTCGCGGGATTTGCGGGAGACCAGGATGACCTCGCTCACCAACACGCCGGCATCACCTACCAGGGAGCGACCGGGCTCCAGCACGATGCGCGGTTGCTTGTCACCGAAATCTTCTTCCAGATAGCGGATGATCTGGCGGGCGTAGTGATCCAGGTCGTGGGTCTTGTTGTCGTAGTTGGCCGGCAGGCCGCCGCCGAGGTTGAGCAGCTCGATCTGGATGTCGTGGGCCTTGAGTCGGTCGGCGATGAACTTGCACTTGGCAATGGCCGCATCCCAGGCAGAGGTTTCACGCTGCTGTGAGCCCACGTGGAAGGAGATGCCCATGGGGCGCAGGCCCAGCTCCTTGGCCAGCACCATCAGTTCGATGGCCATATCGGGCTGGCAGCCAAATTTGCGCGACAGCGGCCAGTCGGCGGTTTCGGAGCCCTCGGTGAGGATGCGAATGAACACATCGGCGCCCGGGGCGTTTTCGGCCAGGCTGCGGATGTCCATTTCGGAGTCCGAGGCAAACAGGCGCACGCCTTTCTCGAAGCAGTAGCGTACGTGGGCACCCTTCTTGATGGTGTTGCCAAAGCTCACTCGGTCGGCGGGCACGCCCAGCTCCAGCAGCTTGTCCAGCTCGTAGATGGAGGCGACGTCGAAGCTGCTGCCCAGGTCGCGCAGGCGGCTGAGCACTTCGTTGGCGGGGTTGGCCTTGACCGCGTAGTAGATACCGGCGCCGGGGAAGATGTCTTCCATCAGGCGGTAGTTTTCTTCGATCTTGCCCAGGCTGACCGCGAGAAAGGGCGTGGGCTGGCTGTGGGCCAGAGCCTTGATGCGGGCCGAGGTGTCGGCGTCAAAATAGTCGCTGAAGTCCATGATGGATCCTCCCCGCGAGGCTGGCTGAATGGCCGCGTATTTTAGCAACAGGGGCGCGGGCTTACATGCGATTTTGCGTGAATTTTGCGCTGTCTTGAGCCGGGGCTGGGGCGTTCACAGGGCGGTGGGGGGGAGCGGGCAATCCAGGGCCAGGGCCACGGCACGCATCAGCTCCTGTGCTTCTGGGCCGTCAGCTAAGCATGACAGACAGGCTTTGAGCAGCAAGGGGCGCTGGAGTGGCTGGAGTTGCCGCAGTTGCTCCAGGGCTGCGCTGAACATGGGCAGGTCGATAACCCGGCGAGGGAGAGGAATATCCTGCCCGAGGTGTTGTTCCGCGCGCTCAAATGCTTCCAGCACGGCATCGCCTTCGCGGCGAAAATGGGCCAGGAAACTGAGCAGCACGCCTATTGCGGGGGCCAAACTTTGCAGGGAGCGTTGGCTGCGGATGCGTTTTATTGCGTTGCAGAGTGGGTATAGCGTGAGTTGGTAGACCAGCCACTCCGAGAGGTCGGTTGTGCCATCCGCGTCGATCAGTTGGCGGGCAAGGGTCTGCAGCGCTGCGCGTTGGGTGGGGCTGGCGTCGTGCAGGGTGGGGATGAGGAGTTCCAGCAGCGGCAACCTGTGTGCTGGTGTTAACGCCTCCAGTGCCGGCAGCACGGCCATGAGCCATGGGCTGAGATCAGGCCAACTGTGGTGTATCGCGTCGAGCTGTTGTTGGCGCAAGCGCGCATCGGCTGACAATAACAGCGCCACCACAATGGACATGGCCCCATCCAGTGCCGTGGCGGCGTGCTGGAGTTGGGGCGGGAGTTGTTGCAGCGCAGTGCGGGCGTGTTCGATGGCGTCTGCGGCGTGGTCATGCGAGGTGGCGTTGGGCGTCAGCGTGCTCAGCTCGCTATCGCGCAAGGTGTCTTGGGGGGCGGGGTCGGGGAAATGCCCATCCCACTCGGGTTCCAGGCGCCTGATGCGTTCATCGAGGGGCGGATGTGTTGCAAACAACCGCTGAGGGTGCGCGAACATGCTGCCGAAAAACAGATGGCTGTAGCAGTCTGCGTTGCGATGCTGCATCTGGGAGCCGCAGTGTGCGTTGCCGATGCGCTTCAGTGCATTGGCGATGCCTGTGGGATTGCGGGTGAATTGCACCGCTGAGGCGTCGGCCAGGAATTCACGCTCGCGGCTGACGGCGGCCTTTATCAGCCGGCCCACCAGCATGCCAATGGCTCCCAGTGCCATTAGGCCGATGCCGAGCAGGGCCAATAACAATTTCGCCCGTGCGCTGTCTTTGCCGTGGGAACTCACTTCGTTGGCCATGCGCAATGCAATGCGACCACTCAGGTAAATGAAGAGAATGCCGTGCAGCAGGGACAACAGTTGTGTGTTCAGCCGCATGTCACCATTGTGGATGTGGCTAAATTCATGGCCGATCACGCCCTGAAGTTCATCGCGGTTAAGCTGCTCAAGGGCGCCTCGCGTAACGCCGATCACGGCGTCGTGCAGGGTGTAACCTGCGGCAAAGGCGTTGATGCCCGGCTCATCCATGAGGTAGACCGCCGGCACGGGCGTGCCGGAGGCAATGGCCATTTCTTCCACGATGTTGAGCAGGCGCCGTTCCAGCGGGGAGGCGAGCCCGGGGTGCAAGCGGGTGCCGCCCAGGGATTCAGCCACTACGCGACCTCCTCGGCGGAGCTGGTACCACTTGTATAGTGTGATGCTCGCGATGCCACTGATGACAACGGCACTGGTGAGCAGGAATTGCCAGGGCTGGACTTTCATCAGCGCGTGGTGGACGGGGTGCGGGCTTGCTATACCGCCCTGCAGCAATTCTGCCCCCTGTAAAAAAACCACCAGCAATAGGTTGGTGGCCACTAGAAGCGCCACGATGGCCAGACAGAACAACAGCATCAATAGGCGCGTTGAGCGCCGGGCGCTCTCCTGTTGTTCAAAGAAGTTGAGCATGGGCTATCAGAAACTGACCTTGGGGGCCGCCTGCAGGTTTGCCCGTTCGGGGAGGTCAAGTAGCGCGGCATCCCGAGCGTGGCCGAAAGAGGCGGCGAAGAGTGCGGCGGGAAAGCTTTGTCGGAAGGTGTTGTATTCCGTTACCGCGTCGTTGAAGGCCTGACGGGCGAAGGCGACCTTGTTCTCGCTGGAGGTGAGCTCTTCGGAGAGTTGCTGCATGGTGCTGTTGGCTTTGAGGTCGGGGTAGGCCTCCATCACGACATTGAATTGCCCCATGGCGCGCCCGAGTGCGGCCTCTGCTGAGCCCAGCGCAGAGGTGGCCGCGTCGTCACCCGGGTTGATCTTCATGCGGTCTAGCCCGGCCAGGGCCTGATTGCGCGCGGCGATGACGGCTTCCAGCGTCTCCCGCTCGTGGGTGAGGTAGGCCTTGGCGGTTTCCACCAGATTGGGGATGAGATCGTAACGCCGGCGCAGCTGCACATCGATTTGGGCAAAGGCGTTCTGGTAGCGGTTTTTGAGCGCGACCAAGCGGTTGTATAGATATATGACCAGCCCCACGCATAGGGCCAGGATGATGAGCAGAATGCCTAGGCTATCCATGTGGTCTGTTCCATGTTGTTTGTTTTGCCATTCTGGATCAGTTCTGTGCGCTTAACAATGCCCGCCCCAGCTCGCGCGCCAGCGCTACGCTGCTGACGGGTTTGCTGAGTACAGCCATGGCCCCGGCCGCTTGTAGCGCGCTGATGGTGTCGCTATCTTGCTGGCTTGTCATGGACAGCAGCGGCAGGGGCGCATCGGCGCGGCGTGCGGCCATCAGGCGCAGTGCGCGTGGCATTTCGGTGCCGCCCAGGCGGGGTAGCTCGCTGTCTATGATCAGCGCTGCAATCGACTGCCAGTGCTGTTCGGCATAATCGAGCGCCTCTTGGGCATCAACACAGAAGTGCGGCCTGAAGCCGAGGCGTTCCAGCTGTTGTTTTAGCAATCGAGCGTTTACGGGATTGTCGTCCACCACTACCGTCAGTGGGCGGTGACGCACGATGTTTTCCCGTTCCGTGTTGAGGGCAATAAGCTCACTGATCAGCTGCCCGAAAACCATGCTGCGCACGGGTTTGGCAAAATACAGGGCACCCGCCAGCTCTTCGCCCGCGCGCAGGGCTGAGAGATCCTTAGCGGATAGAACGAGCAGGCCCTCTTTGGGCAGGGAGTCAAGTTCTGCCAGCAAGGTAGAAGAAAGCCATTGGGAGGCTTCTGGCAGGCGAGGGTTGAACGCGATTACGTCCGGGGCGGTCCGTCCATCCAGCAACTCTATGCCTTGGCTCATGTCTGCTGCATACAGAACGTCCATGCCCCAGTCGCGCGCTTCATCCGTGAGCGCAATGCGGTCAGCACTATCGGTATCCACCAATAGCAGGGTTTGCTGACGGACAGCGGGCAGCGCAACCTGCAGGGTCTGCTGGCAGAATTCGAAGGCCAATGTCAGGCTGTAGCTGCGCCCGCTTCCCTTGTGCGTGGAGATCTGCAGATCACCGCCCAGGTGTCTCGCCAGTGCGCGGCAGCCTTCCAGATTGATGTCTGAGAAGATGGGCTGAGATCCCTCTGCAGGGGAGAGCTCCTGCGCCGTTTCTGGGGCAAGCGTGTGAATGCTGCTGTCGTCCAGAGTGAAGCATAGGCGCAGCGGCCCTGCTTCAGTGGCTGGGACGCGCTCTACGCGTAGCAGCAAGTGGCCACGGTAGGCGCGGTGCATGGCATGGTCCAACAGGCCGATCAGCATGCGCCGCAGGCGCGGCTCATCTCCGCTGAGAAGCATGGGGATTTCGGGCGCAATATCCACGCCAATGGTCAGCCCTGTGGCACGCGCGCGCGATAGCAGGGTCTGCAGAACATCGCTCAACACGATGTCCAGACAGAAATCGAGACGGTTCGTGTGCAGGAGGTCGCGTCGCATGCGGGCCATGTCTTCCAGATTTTCCAGCGTCACCTGCAAGCGGGCGGCACTGCGTTCAATGTGCAGCGCTGTGCGTGCCTGTTCCACGGGGATGCGTGCCTTGGCCAGCCGGCTTATCAACGAGAAGAAACCTTCCAGCGCGGGGTGCAAGTTGAGTGAGATGCGTGCCAGAAGCTGCTGCTGTGTGCTGGCGAGCGCCTCTTGTCTTGCTTGCTGTAGGCTTACCGGGTTGTTCGTGGGGCTCAGGTTGGTCGATTGCGTGTCGAGCCCCTTGAGCATGATGGCCCCACTGAGCAATGCCGTAAGAAGTAACAGCAAGTCGCGTTGCTCGGCGGCCCAGAGCCAGTGGTAGCTGACAAATTGTAAGGCCGTCGGGATGGTCGCCGCCATGAGAATGCTGATGGCAAAGGCCGTGGCGCCCGGGAAGTCGCGCTCGCGGTTGACACTTGCTGTCACAAGGGCCACGGCGATGAGGAAGCCGAAGCACGCGAGATAGAGAAATTTGAACAATGGAATGTTGCCTGCTGCGGCGAGGGGCAGAAGCACCACGGCGGTACTTAGCAGATACAGGTTGAAACCAAGATGAAGCCGCGGATGGCGGTTTTTACTCTGATAGACCTCGCGCAGTAGCGCGGCAGCGATGAGCAATGTTGCACTTTGGGCAAGCAATGTGAATGAGGTGTTGAGCAGGCCGGCACCCAGCAGCTGGTGCTTGCCGCTGTATGCCAGCACGTTGGCCAATAGCCAGCCCGCCAGCCAGGCAAAGGCCGCTGTCTTTGCCCGCCACTGGCTGCTGGCGCTCAGCAGGGTCACGCCGAGTGCCGCACCGACCACGAGCCATTCGAGGAGTTTGTTTTGGGCATTTGTTTCCAACAGTGAGTTACTGCTGTGAACACGCAGAGAGAGGGAAAGCTGGTCGCGGCTTTGCAGGCAGAGCAACACGGTTTGGGGCGTATTGTTGAGTATGCGGATGGGCAGTGAGGGAAAACCTTGGGCACTCAATATCGGCCTGACATCCAGAGGCGTGACCAGACTGTTGCTGGCACTGAACGCGCTAAAGTGCTCCAGTGAAGCATTGGCCACGCTGATCCAGAGTGTGTCGTTTTCGGTGCGTGGCAACTGCAGTTTGATCCACACGTTTGCCGCTCGCATGCCGAGCTGCGCTGGGGTTTTGCCGTCGCTGAGCTTGCGCCAATGGCTCTGCGGGAGCGCAGCAATCTGCTGGGCATCCTGCGGGCCGAGTGGGGAGAGCAGATAAACCGCGTCAGCAACGCTGTCCGTGTCGGAGCGCGTGGATTCCTGCGCCATGCTGTTAGCGGTACTCGTCATCAGCCAGGCGGTTAAAGCAGTCAATAGCAGGGCGCGTAGCGTAATCATGTACTGGCTCAGATGGCGTTTGCGTTGGGAAGGCAGATTTTTTGCAGCTGGCGTCCAAGTTCTGCTGACAGGACGGGTTTTTCCAGCACGGCATCTATACCGGCCGCCCGGGCGCGGCTGTGTTCGATACTGCCGGCACTCAACAGCAGCAGTGGCAGTCGTGGGCTACCTTGGCTGGCCTCCCGGGCACGGATTTCCCGGGCGCAACGCAGCCCATCCATGATCGGCATGTTGGCACTCAGCAGGGCGCAATCGTAATCCTGCGTATGCGCCACCAGTTCTTCCAAGGCGCTGACGCCGTCTGGGCAGGTCTTGACACTCGCACCCAGCTGGCGGAGCAGCCCTTGGGTGACGATCTGCGCTGTAGGGTCATCTTCAGCCAACAGCACCCTCAAGTTGAGTGTCGACTCGGGAGCGGCTGAGTTGGACACGGTTTCTGTGACGACTTCAATGCGCTGTGCTGCCCGAATGCTGCTTTGCAAGCTGCTGAGATCGATCGGTTTGGGTGTGAGCCTGAACCCTGGTGCCTGGTGCGCACTGAACTTGATGTCAGAGCACATCAAAATGATGTTTCTTGGGGCGAGGGGGGCAGCGCGGTAATGTTCTATGAGGCGGCTGAGCGACTCTTCATCGAGAGGCGGTGCGACAATGAACAGCATATGAGCGCGTTCACCTCGGCGCAGCGCATCTTCACTGACGGTGTTCACGCCCCATAGGGCTAGCTGTTCTGCAATGGCATGGCGGATGAAATGGGAACCTCCAGCCAGGCCCACGCGGGTTCCTTGCAGTGCCATGGCATCACCGGACGATGGGGGGAAACCCACCGGGCAGGGGAGCGTGAAGCCGTATTGCGTGGGCGTCTTGTTTCGGTCGCGCCAAACCCCACCCATTTCGTCGAGCAGGCGCGCACAGCGGTCACTTGGCTGCGCCATGCTGGATGCATCATTGGCTCCGAACAGTTCCACTTGGAATTGCAAGAGCACGCTGCCGGCGCGGATTTCTTCCACTTGGCAACGCAAGGTTATCCCCGGCACACCCTGGCTCAGTGCGTGGTTGAGTAGCTCCAGCAGCACTTCCTGCAAGCGTTGTCGATCGAGTTTGCATTGAGGTGGCACGTCGGGTGACAGCAGCAGTGCCAGCTCTTGATTATTGAGGCTGGCGCCTGAGGCAAGGCTGTTAAGCAGTGCGGTGAGGAACACTGGCAATTCGGTGTCCTCGCGTTCCAATTGGCTGCTGCCTTCGCGTTGACGGCGGGTGTCAATCACATCATCAAGTAATGTCAGCAGGCCAGTGCCAGTTTGTTCTATCTGAACCAAGGCGGCGTTAAGGCCAGCAGGGATCGGTTGTGAGCGCATCATTTGCGCTAGCCCGAGGCAGTCTGACATGGGGGCTCTTACGGCGTGCCCCAAGGTAGTACTCATCATGGCCTTTATACTGCCTACCGCTTTCTCGTGGGCGTTGTTTTGCGTTTCTGCCCGAGCTTGCGACCTGAGGTATTGCTCTCGGTGAGAGATGGCCATGGTGAGGGCCAAGATGGCGAAGCCGATGAGCACTGAACCAATGGGTTGTAGCAGGTCAACACGCTGACTGAGGCCTGTGCTCAGTACGATCAGGAGGCTGCCCACCACGGTTAACAGCAGGGTTCCCACCAGGTAGGGAATGGCGGGTGTATAGCCCTGGTGCATCCTGTTCCATGCCAGGCGAATGAAGATCAGCGATGCAATGAAAATGATGGGTGTCATCAGTGTCAGCATCAGGGCTTCCGGAATGCCTGCCGTCACGCCCACCGCCCAGGCGGCACTGTATGCGGCGTAAAAGCCAAGCAGTCGATGTGTGTTCTGATGCCTTCTTGCGGTATCGAAAATCTGTTGGCTGACCAGCGCATGAAACGTTATCGCCAGCAGTGGGGCGCCCACTCTGAACAGCGTGGCGAGGAGCGAATTTTCTGCGGTCAGCAGGTGGAAATCATTGTTGCGGGCACCCGTTGCTGCCACCGTTGCCAGGCAGAGCCCGGCCATGAGCCAGTTGCTGAATCCGCCTTGGCGCATGCCATTAAGCAGGTGAAAGATGCACAGGCCCGCCAGCAGGCCCATACCCAAGCCGCTTGCCAGCTTTAGCCAGTGTTGGTACTGAAGATAGCCGGCCTCACTTCTTAGTTGAACGGGAAAGGTGTCGATGCGCAGGTCATATGCACGCAGATAGTAAATTTGCGAGCTGTTGGCCGGCAGATGTAGCCGAGCCACGGGGAGCGCATTGCCAAATGAAAGTGCCTGCGTGCTGTGCGTGCCAAGTTGCTGGCTAACCCAGCCTTGTTGGGACGCCTGGTAGATATCAACCCGTTCAATGTCTGGATTCGGGATCTCCAGAATCAGGTTGATATCTTCTGCGGTGGGATTGCTCAACAAGAAGCGGAACCAGAATACCCGTTGACGTGTGCTCGTCCCGCCACCGGCCTTGCCGTTAAACGCCTGGAAGGCCGGCGCCTGGCGGTCGGCTTCCTCTACGCTCCACTTCCCGGCGCCATCCTCCACAAAGCGCAGTTGCCTGCTGATGTCGAAGCCTGTCGCCAGTTTGTCAGGCTGCACGATGGTTGGGCTGTCGTCGGCTGCGTGGCTGCCCATCGCAAGGAGCAGTAGCAGAAGGCTGGTAGTGAGGTGTTGTATGAGCCTGCTGATCATGGAGCTGTCTGGAATCTCAACTATGGTTATGCGCACTGTCGGATGAAGAACGCCAAGGATTTAGGACGGTACGCCGCTTCGAGTAGGTTTCAGATGAACATAGTGTAGCAGTCGTCAGCAGCGGGGCTGCTTGTACTTGGTGGCCGGTGGGGAATCCCTTAAGATAGCGGCCTCCTATTATTGTGGTGGAACAGAACATGGGCTTTGAGTGGTTGCTGGATCCCCAGCTGCTGGTCGCGTTGGTGACACTTACGGCACTGGAGATCGTGCTGGGCGTCGACAACATCATCTTTATCTCGATCCTGGTGGGGCGCCTGCCCGAGCACCAGCGCGCCCGGGCGCGCACCCTGGGCCTGGGATTGGCGATGTTGAGCCGCATTGCGCTATTGTTGTCGCTGGCCTGGATGATGGGCCTCACCGAGACGCTGTTCACTGTGATGGGGCAGGAGATTTCCTGGCGCGACATCATCCTGGGCGGTGGTGGTTTGTTCCTGCTGGCCAAGAGCACCATGGAAATCCATGCCTCGCTGGAGGGTGAGCCGGATCAAAGCTCTCCGGCTGTGGCGGGTTCCAGCCTGTTTATCGGCACCCTGGTGCAGATCGCCATCATCGATATCGTGTTCTCGCTGGACTCCGTAATCACCGCCGTGGGCATGGTGCAGAACATTCCGGTGATGGTCACGGCCATCATGATCGCGGTGGGCGTAATGCTGTTTGCCGCGGGCCCCATCGGCGACTTTGTTGACCGCCACCCGACGGTGAAGATTCTGGCCCTCAGCTTCCTGATCCTGGTGGGTACGGCGCTGATTGCCGAGGCGCTGGATTTCCACGTGCCCAAGGGTTACATCTATTTCGCCATGGCCTTCTCGGTGGTGGTGGAGATGATCAACCTGCGGCTGCGCAAGAAGTTCGAGCCGGTGGATCTGCACAAGCCGTTGATGCATCCCGATGAGGACCGGGCCGGGAGCTGATGCGAGCGCCCATAGGCGGGAGGCTTGGCCTCCCGCCATCGGCTCCACCCGGGCCCCAAACGGGTGATGTAGCGGCGCCTCGGGCCGGCTAAGCTGCCGGTTCGAGCATCCTGTGGGAGTACGCGCCGTGAAAGTGGGTCTTTGTTTGCCCTATATGAAACCCGGCATCGACCGGGCCTGTGTTCTGGACTGGTGTCGCGAGGTCGATGCCGGCCCATTTGACAGCCTCTCCTGCGGTGAGCGCATCACCGGCTACACCATGGAAATGCGCGTGATGCTCTCGGCGGCGGCCGCTGTGACCGAGCGCGTGCGCATCATTCCCACCCTCTATGTACTCCCCATGCATTCTGCCGTGCTCACGGCCAAGGAAATTGCCACCCTGGACGTGTTGTCGGGCGGTCGCGTGGCCGCGACGGTGGGCGTGGGCGGGCGCGAGAATGACTATCGCGCGGTGGGGGCCTCCTTCGCCAAGCGCCACGAACGCATGGACCAACAAGTGGCCGAGATGCGCGCCACCTGGCGCGGCGAGGTGCCGTTTGAGGGGTGTGATGAGGTAGGGCCGCGCCCGGTGCGGGGTGATGTACCTATTTATGCGGGGGTGATGGGGCCAAAGAGCATGGCCCGGGCCGCCCAGTGGGCGGATGGGGTTTACTGTTTCTCGATGAATGGCGAGGCCCGGGAAATCGAAGCCATGTTCAATATGGCACGCGAGGCCTGGCAGGCGGCAGGGCGAGAAAAGCCGCCTTATCTGATCGGCGGTTTCTGGTACTCACTGGCACCGGACGCCCAGCCGGCCCTGCGGCAGTATGTGTTCGACTATCTGCGCACCATGGGCGACGACTTCGCCCACATGATGGCCGACACCATGACCCGCCATAGCCCCGAGGCGGTGGCCCATGGGCTGGAGATCATGCGCCAGGCGGGCGCCGACGAGGTCTTCCTGGTGCCGGCCACGGCCCACCTCGACGAGGTGCGGCGGGTGGCGCCGGTGGTGGCGCCGTTCCGGGGGTGAGGGTTCAGGGCTTCGTACACTCGCCATAATCCAGTATGCTTCGCGCCCAATATCAGGTGTCAGGAATCAAGACGATGATGCAGGTACTGGTGTGGGGAGCCATCTCCCTGCTGGGGGCGGGGGCGCTGGCCGTGATGGCCCTGAATCGTGGCGAGAGCGTCAATGCCCTATGGTTGGTGGTGGCCTCCCTGAGTGTGTACGCCATCGCCTATCGCTTCTATAGCCGCTTCATCTGCCAGCGGGTGATGCAGCTGGACGACCGCCGGCTCACGCCGGCCGAGCGCATGAATGATGGCCTGGACTATGTGCCCACCCACAAGTGGGTGCTGTTTGGCCACCATTTCGCCGCCATTGCCGGTGCGGGGCCGCTGGTGGGGCCGGTGCTGGCGGCGCAGATGGGCTATCTGCCGGGCACCCTGTGGTTGCTGGCCGGTGTGATGCTGGCCGGCGCGGTTCAGGATGCCATGATCCTGTTTATTTCGGCTCGCCGTGATGGCCGCTCCTTGGGCGAGATCATCCGCCAGGAAATGGGCCAGGTGGCCGGCGTGGTGGGCATGATCGGCATTCTCGCCATCGTCATCATCCTGCTGGCGGTGCTGGGCATGGTGGTGGTGAAGGCGCTGATGCACAGTGCCTGGGGGACCTTCACGCTGGTGGCCACCGTGCCCATCGCCGTGTTCATGGGCCTGTACATGCGCTATCTGCGCCCGGGGCGGGTGCTGGAAATATCCGTGGTGGGCTTTGCCCTGCTGATGGGCTCCATCGTCGCCGGGCAGTGGGTGGCCGAGCACCCGGTGTTGGCACCCATCTTTACCCTCAAGGGCGAGACGCTGGCGCTGTGGCTGATTGGCTACGGTTTCGTGGCCTCGGTGTTGCCGGTGTGGTTGCTGTTGGCGCCGCGCGATTATCTGTCCACCTTCCTGAAAATTGGCACCATCGCGGGCCTGGCAATCGGCATTCTGTGGGTGGCGCCACCGCTGCAGATGCCGGCGGTGACCCAGTTCATCGACGGTACCGGCCCGGTGTTCGCCGGCTCGCTGTTTCCCTTCCTGTTCATCACCATTGCCTGCGGTGCAGTCTCGGGTTTCCACTCGCTGGTCTCATCGGGCACCACACCCAAGATGCTGGAGCGGGAGTCGCACATCCGGCCCATCGGTTATGGTGCGATGTTGATGGAATCCTTCGTGGCGGTGATGGCCATGGTGGCCGCCTGTGTGCTCGACCCCGGGGTGTATTTCGCGTTGAACAGCTCCCCGGCCCTGATCGGCAAGACCACCGCCGAAGCGGCCCAAGCCATTTCGCAGTGGGGCTTCCTGATCACCCCCGAGGCGCTGGAGCAGATGGCGCGTGATGTGGGCGAGCAGAGCATTCTCTCCCGCACCGGCGGTGCGCCCACCCTGGCGGTGGGGATGGCCAAGATCCTGTCGGATGTGATCGGCGGCCAGGCCATGATGGCGTTCTGGTATCACTTCGCCATTCTGTTTGAAGCGCTGTTCATCCTGACCACCATCGATGCAGGCACGCGGGTCTGCCGCTTCCTGATCCAGGACCTGCTGGGCACCGCTCACCCGGCGCTGGCCCGCACCGACTCCTGGGGCGCCAACATGCTGGCCACCGGCCTGGCGGTGGGCGGCTGGGGTTGGTTCCTCTACCAGGGCGTGGTGGACCCTTTCGGCGGCATCAACACCTTGTGGGCGCTGTTTGGCATCGCCAACCAGATGTTGGCGGGCATGGCCCTGATGCTGGCCACGGTGGTGTTGGTACGCATGGGCAAGGCGCGCTTTGCCTGGGTGACGGCGCTACCGGCTGCCTGGGTGCTGATCGTGACCATGACGGCAGGCTGGCAGAAGCTGTTCAGTGACAATCCGAAAATCGGCTTCCTGTCGCATGCGGAAAAATTCCAGGCCGCCATTGATCGGGGCGAGGTGCTGGCGCCGGCCAAGGACATGGCGCAGATGAAACTGGTGGTGTTCAACGACTATGTGGATGCCGCCATGGGGGCGATCTTCATGGTGGTGGTCGTGGCCATGCTGTTGTTCGCCATTCGCGCCTGTCGCCAGGCCCTGGCGGCGGGGCAGCCCACGGCCTCTGAAACCGCGCCGGTGTGGCGCCAGGAGCCGGCACATGGCTGAGTTGCGCATTCGCCAGGTGCTGGCCCGCATCGGTCAGACTGCCCGCTTGATGGTGGGGGTGGGGGACTACCAGGCCTACCTGCGGCACATGGCGCAACACCACCCCGAGCTGGCACCGTTGAGTGAGGCCGATTTTGTTCGCCGGGCGGTTGAGGCCCGGTATGGCGGAGGCAAGCTACAGCGCTGCCCCTGCTAGCGTTGTACCGCCGTACACGTTCTCTGGGGGATCACTGGTGCAGATCAATGTTTAAACAACCGATGGGTGTTTAAACTGAGTCTCAGTACGGGTGGATGAGGAAGCCCTGATGGCACGCGTGGTGGCGGTTCTTTTATTGCTGATGGCGGTGGTGTCGGCGGTTGCATGGTACAAGCGCCCCGCCCCGAACGGCGGTGAGCTGGCGCTCTACGGCAATGTCGAGATCAGGCAAGTCAACCTCGGCTTCAATGTCGAGGGCCGGTTGGCCAGCATGCTGTTGGAGGAGGGGGACCAGGTGCGCCAAGGGCAAGCCATTGCCCGCATGGACACCGGTTACCTGCAGGATGCCGTGAGCATCGCCGATGGACGGGTGGCGGCGGCTGAGGCTCAGTTGGCCATGTTGCGCACCGGCTCTCGCCCGCAGGAAATTGAACAGGCGCGAGCGGCGGTGAAATCTGCCGAGGCGGCCTACCAAGATGCGGAGCGCCATTTCGGCCGGGAGCTGGCGCTGTTCAAGCAGGGCGTCGCAGGTACCCGGGCCGGGGTCGACAGCGCAACAGCCGCTCGGGATCGCGCTCAGGCGGCGTTGGCGTCGGTGCGCGAACAACTCGACCTGGCTCAGGTGGGCCCGCGGGACGAGCAGATTAAAGCGGCCGAAGCTCAGTTGCAGGCTGAGCGTGGCTTGCAGTCGCTGATGCAGCGGCGACTGCGGGATGCCGAGTTGTTCGCGCCGGCAGACGGCACCCTCCTCAGCCGGGTGCACGAGCCGGGCGAGGTGCTCGCGCCGGGGGCCACCGTTTATACCTTGGCCCTCAAATCGCCTCTTTGGGTGCGCGCCTTCGTCGGCGAGGCTCAGCTGGGCCGCGTGCGCGCTGGCCAGCAGGTGGAGGTGAGCTGCGATTCGGCGCCTGGTACGCGCTTCAAGGGGCAGGTAGGTTTTATCTCGCCCACTGCCGAATTCACGCCGAAAACGGTGGAAACCCCCGAATTGCGCACTGATCTGGTCTATCGCTTGCGGGTGGTGATGGCGCCCGGCAGCGAGGAGGTGCTTCGTCAGGGCATGCCGGTGACAGTGCATGTGCCCGCCACCCGCTGAGTTGCCGCTGGCCCGCCTGCAAGGGCTGGGCAAAGCTTTCCGCTCTGCCGCAGGCGATGTGCACGCCCTGCGCGGCGTGACAGCCGACATTGGCCCAGGAATTACGGGCCTGGTGGGGCCCGATGGCGCCGGCAAGACCACACTTTTGCGGCTACTGGCTGGGCTGCTGGCACCTGATACGGGTAGTGCCAGCGTGCTGGGTTGGGACAGCGTGCGCGACACCCGCGATATCCGTGCCTCGATTGGCTACATGCCGCAACGCTTCGGCCTGTATGAAGACCTCACGGTGATTGAGAACCTGAGGCTCTATGCGCGCTTGCGCGCGCTGCCCAAGCCCCTTTGGGCGGCTACCTTTGAGCGCCTGCTGGGCTTCACCGGCCTGGAGCATTTTACTGGTCGCCTGGCGGCCAAGCTGTCCGGGGGCATGAAGCAGAAGTTGGGCCTGGCCTGCGCCCTGATTCGCGAGCCCCGTCTGTTACTGTTGGATGAACCCAGCGTAGGGGTTGACCCCATTTCCCGGTGTGAATTGTGGCGCATGGTGCGTGCACTAGTGGCCGACGGCATCGGTGTGGTGTGGAGCACCGCCTACCTGGATGAAGCCGAGCTATGTGAACGCGTGCTGTTGCTTTACCAGGGCGAATTGCTGTTTGACGGTGTGCCCGCGGATTTCACTGCACAAGTCGCTGGACGCTCCTTCAGCCTGTGCGATCCGGCGCAGGACAAACGCCAGCTGGCGCGCAGGGCGATGCACGACCCACAGGTGCTCGATGTGGTGATTCAGGGCGATGCCCTGCGCATAGTCACGCGTCAAGCCACGCGGCCACCTGTGGTGGCGGCCTGGGGAGGGCAGGCGTCACTGAAGCCCTGCGCGCCGCGATTCGAGGACGCGGTGATCGCTTGTTTGAGGGAGCAGCGCGGGGTGCGTCCCGATGTCCAATCAAGCGCCATGCCGCTGGGGCGGGCGCGTGATCATGCCGGGCCGCCGGTGAGGGTTGAGAATCTGTGTCGGGATTTCGGTGCGTTTCGCGCCGTCGATGATGTCAGCTTCAGCCTCGCACGCGGTGAAGTGTTTGGGCTCATCGGCCCGAATGGCGCAGGCAAGTCCACCGTGTTCAAAATGCTGTGTGGCCTGTTGCCTCCCAGCGCAGGTCGGGCCGAGGTGGTGGGTATCGATCTGGCGGATTCTCCCGCCGAGGCCCGGGCTCGGCTGGGTTATATGGCGCAGCGTTTCTCTCTCTATGCCGATCTCAGCGCGCTGGAGAATCTGCGCTTCTTCGCCGGCGCATATGGCTTGGACAAGCGGCAGAGCGAGCGCGCCATCCGCGAGGTGTCGGATTATCTTGAGTTGGCACCTTACTGGGCGATGACGGCCGCCGAGCTGCCGCTGGGTTTCAAACAACGGCTGGCGCTCGCCTGCGCGGTGATGCACCGCCCGGAGATCCTGTTTCTGGATGAGCCTACCTCCGGGGTGGACCCGCTCACCCGGCGGGATTTCTGGCAGCGTATCAACGACATGGTGGGGCAGGGTGTCACGGTGCTGGTGACCACCCACTTCCTGGAAGAGGCAGAGTACTGCGATCGCATTGCCTTGATTTACCGAGGGCGCATGATAGCGCTGGGCAGGCCCGATGAGATAAAAGCGCGTTGTCCGCAGCCTGCGGCCACCCTGGAGGAGGCCTTCGTGCAGCTGGTGGCCCGCTTTGATCAGGGGGGCAGTCATGCTTAGGGAATCGCTGAAGAACGCCTTCACCTCGCGCAAGCCCAGGCAAACGCTTGCGCAAGCGCGTGATCTGCCGGGGGCAAATGCGCATTTGCAGCCAGGTTCAGCACCGCCGGCGTGGCGGCAACGCGGTGTTCAGCGCTTCCTCAATGTAGGGCGCCTGGTGGCACTGGTCCACAAGGAGAGCTTACAGATCTTGAGGGACCCCTCCAGCCTGGTGGTGGCCTTCGTACTGCCTGCCATCCTGTTGATATTGTTCGGTTTCGGCGTCTCGCTGGATCTGCGCGAAGTGCGCATTGGTGTCGTCAATCAGAGCCGTGATGTCGCGGCGGAGAGCTTGGTCACAAGCCTGGAGCAGGCCAGTTTCTTCGCCGTGACGCGCTATCAGAGTCGGCAGCAGGCTCAGCAGGCGTTGCATGCCGGAGAGCTCAAGGCGCTGGTCGTGGTGGATGAGCGCTTTAGTGCCAAGTTGCGCAAAGGCGAGGGGGCTCCCCTGCAACTGCTGACGGATGGCACCGATGCCAACACCGCCCGTTTGCTGCAGGGCTATGTCGCAGGTGTGCTGGGCAACTGGGGCCGACAGGAACAGCAACAGCTGGCGGTAGAGCCTGTTGAGCGCATTGAGCTTGAGGCGCGCATGTGGTTCAACCCCGCCCTCAAAAGCCGCTATTTCCTTGTGCCTGGGCTAATGGCCATGATCATGACCCTGGTGGGCACACTGATGACTGCCCTGGTGGTGGCCAGGGAGTGGGAGCGCGGCACCATGGAAGCATTGATGGCGACCCCGGTCAGTACCACCGAGCTGATGTTGGGGAAACTGTTGCCCTTTTATGTGCTCGGCATGGGCGGCATGTTGCTGATTACCTGGATGGCCATCTATGTCTTTGGGGTGCCTTTCCGTGGTTCTCTGGGGATGTTGCTGTTATCCGGCACGGTATTTCTGGTGGGGGCCCTGGCCTTGGGTTTGCTGGTGTCCACGTTGGCCCGAGATCAGTTCGTGGCCTCTCAGATAGCCCTGGTGGTGAGCACACTGCCGGCTTTTTTCCTGTCGGGATTCGTGTTCGAGCTGGATAGCGCCCCGGCGCCGATACAATGGCTCAGCGTGATCATACCGGCAAAATATTTCATCAGAATCTTGCAGACCTTGTTCCTGGCGGGGGATGTGAGCGAGGTGATCTGGCGCAATCTGTTTGCTATGGGGGTCATCAGTGCTGGTCTGGTGCTGGCCACCATGGCGCTTACCCGCCGGCGGCTGGAGTGAGCCAGATGTGGCGACTGATTGAGAGTTTGATTATCAAGGAGCTGCTACTGCTGTGGCGGGATCGTCGCAGCCGGCTGGCGTTGCTGTTGCCACCGTTTATGCAGCTGTTTGTATTTTCCTATGCGGCGACCTACGACGTGACCAGCGCCACACTGGCGATTCTGAATCGCGATGGTGGCCAAGCCTCCCGGGAATTGGTCAGCCGGGTGGCGGGGGCGCCCTTGTTCAGGGGCGTGATTTACGCCCGCAGTGAAGCCGAGTTGCGCGCTTTAATCGATCAGCAGCACAGCGTTGTGGCGCTCTCCATCGATAGCCGCTTCAGCGCCGCCCTGGCCCGTGGCGAGCCTGCGCGGTTGCAGTTGTTGATGGATGGCCGCCGTTCGAATGCTGCCCAGATCCTGCAGGGCTATCTGCAGGCCATCGTCCAGCGCTATGGCGCCGAGATCGGGGTGCCCATGGTGCTGGCGGGGGCTGGCCCGTCCTTGACGACGCGTCACTGGTTCAATCCGCGCCTGGAGAGCCTGTGGGTTGTGGTGCCGGCGCTGGTGGGTATCCTCACCATGTTGATCACCATGATCATCGGCGCCATCTCGTTGGCGCGGGAGCGCGAGCTAGGCACCCTGGAGCAACTGTTGGTCACCCCCCTGCAACCCTGGCAGATCATGCTGGGCAAGTTGGTGCCCGCCGTGCTGGTGGGCATGATCGAGGGCGTGACGGTGACGTTGATCAGTCAAACCTGGTTTGGCGTGCCGTTGATCGGGCCGTTGTGGGTATTCTTCATCGGCCTGGCCTGTTTCATCTGGTCAGTGGTGGGGGTGGGGGTGTTCATCTCCATTTTCACGCGCACCCAGCAGCAGGCCCTGGTGGGGGTGATGCTGTTCACCATGCCCTGCGTGATACTGTCGGGCTTCATCGCTCCGGTGGAAAACATGCCCGAGTGGTTGCAGTGGCTGACCATGGTCAATCCATTGCGCTATTTCTATCAGCTGGTGCATGGTGTCTTTCTGCGCGACGCGCCGTTGCTGGTGTTGTGGCACAGCCTGTGGCCGCTGCTGTTGATTGGCATGCTGACCTTGGCATTGGCCGCGCGGTATTTTCGTCGCAGGCTCTACTAGGGAACGCCAGGGGCATGCCATGACGGTATGCGGATGATGTTCAACACATCGTCATGATTGCGGCCATTCATCGTTTCGATCGCCACTTCTCACGGTCTTGTAACCACGATTGTGTCATTCTGGCCCGTTCGGGCCTCACTGTGCACCATGCAAGAGCTTTTCAGTACTGCCTGCCCTTGTTACTCTAAGGCCGGTGTCACCAAGAATGATAACGATATGAAACAACGCACACGGAAATCTGCCGTCGTGTCACTCACGCTTATTGGCAGTGCACTCTCCGGCTGTTCTGATAATGCGGATCTCATCCGCGACGTCTACAACGATTACGCCGACTGCATGGCGGAGTGGGGTGATAGCTCACTCTGCGAAGAGCAGCAGAGCGATATCGGCGGTGATGCGCGCACGGTCTTTTATGGCCCCCCTTACAAGCCGGGGCATCGCCCCGACTATGTACTGGGCTTTGGCAAGAGCATCGCCACTGAATCGGTGGAAAAGGCCGGCTTTGGCCAGACGGCCGAAACGCTGGATGTCGCGGGCGGCTGAGGTGATTCGCGAGCGCTTGATACCGCGCCAGGACTGGCAGCAACGCTGCGAGTCCCAGGGCTTCATGTTTCACTCGGTGGGCGGCGTCTACTGGGATGAATCAGCCTGTTACCGCTTCGACAGCGCGCAGGTGGATCAACTCGAAGCAGCGGCCAACGATCTGCACCACTGCTGCCTGGAACTGGTCGAGCGGGTGGTGGCGGGTGGCCACTACGAGCGCTTTGCCATTCCCGAGTCGGCCATCGGGCTGATCGAAGCCTCCTGGCGCGCGGGTGAAGCGGCGCTCTACGGCCGCTTCGACTTCAGCTGGAATGGCCGCGGTGAGCCCAAATTGCTGGAGTACAACGCCGATACGCCGACTTCGCTGTTGGAAGCCAGCGTGGTGCAGTGGTTCTGGCTGCAAGACGTACAACCCGATGCCGATCAGTTCAACGGCATTCACGAACACTTGCTGGCGCGCTGGCAGGCCCTGGCCGCCGAGCGGGGGGCTGGGCCGGTCTATTTCACCAGTGTGCCCACCAGTGCCGAGGATTTCGGCAACATTGAATACATGCGCGACGTGGCGCTGCAGGCCGGCGTCGACGCGCGACACATTTTTGTGGATGATATCGGCTGGGATCGCCGGCAGCGCTGTTTTGTCGATGCAGAGGGCCAGCGCCTCGACTGGTTGGTGAAGCTCTACCCGTGGGAGTGGTTGATGCAGGAGCGCTTTGGCGAGCACTTGGCGCCTGCCAGGCCGCGCATTATCGAGCCCGCCTGGAAGATGCTGCTCTCCAACAAGGCGCTGCTGCCATTGCTGTGGCAGATGTTCCCGGGCCATCCCAATCTGTTGCCGGCGTCGTTTCGTGCCGAAGACATCCGCGGGGATTTTGTGCGCAAGCCGATCCTGTCGCGGGAAGGGGCCAATGTCACCGCGTTGTTTCAGGGCCATTGCTGGCAGACCAGCGGTGCCTATGGCGCCGAGGGCTTTGTTTACCAGGCGGCGGCACCGCTGCCCTGCCACGATGGCAATTACCCTGTGCTCGGGGTCTGGATGGTGGGTGATGCCGCCGCCGGCATGGGCATTCGGGAAGATGACACACCCATAACGCGCAATACCAGCCGTTTTGTACCGCACTACTTTGTTCACTGAAAACTGGGGAAGACTCAATGGAAAAGTTGGACGTATACCTGCAGACGCTGCCAATGTTCGCGGCCTATTTCGGCCTGGCGGTGGCGCTGTTCCTGGTATTCCTGATCATCTACATCCGGGTGACGCCCTACGATGAGTTTGATCTGATCAAGGAGGGCAATACCGCGGCGGCCGCCAGCCTGTCGGGCTCGGTACTGGGCTTTATCGTGCCGCTCTCCAGCGTGGTGGCCAACAGCCTGGATATCTACGACATGGCGCTGTGGGCCACGGTGGCGCTGTTTGTGCAGCTGCTGGCGTTCTTTGGTCTGCGCCTGGCCATGCCCACCATGCTGCAGGGCATTCCCCATGGCAATGTGGCTCAGGGGCTGATCGTCGGCATCATGTCTGTGGCGGCCGGCATCATCAACGCGGCGTGCATGTTCTATTGAGGCGTTGAAGGAGGGCGAACCCCGCCCTCCTGCAACTGTCAGCGCGGCTCATCTTCGCCGTCAAGGCGCTTGAGGGTCTGCTTCAGCTTGCGCACCACCTCCCGGTAGCGGGCGGGGTCTTCGGCCTGGGCGTGCGCCAGCTGCTTCACAAAATCCTCCATGGCATCCCGCTCCAGGCGGTCGTTGTGGCGATGGGCCACCGCCTTGGCGGTTTGCTGCAGTTCCCGCAGCGCATGGAGGGCCTGGCGATCCTTGCTGTCGCCGGGTTCCGGCAGCTGTCGGCTGAGGGCGCTCACCGCCTCCAGAATCACGCTCAGCTGCTTGCCGTAACTGCCCACCTCTTTCAATACCGCCGATTCCACTTCTACGTCGCGCGGATTGCTGTTGAACACGATCTGCGGGCTGAAGAAGTGATCCCAACGAGTGGCGGGGTTGTAATTGAAGTCGCGCAAGGACTGATTGAAGGCCGACAGCAGGTCGAACGGGCTGTTCATGAAACTATCCTCCCTGGATGAGGTGACCCGGGCAGTATTGTCCCAACCTGCCTGCGTTGTCCACCGCGGCGTCAGCGGCGCGCCAGCGCGCTGCAGGCCGCGTGGCGGTGGCAGCTCACCAGGTGGTCGTTCACCATGCCGGTAGCCTGCATGAAGGCATAGCAGATGGTGCTGCCCACGAAGCGGAAGCCGCGCGCCTTCAATGCCTTGCTCATGGCATCCGAGGCGGGGGTACTCGCGGGCAGCTCCGCCAGGGTTTGCCAGTGGTTGACGATCGGTTGGCCGTCTACGAAGCGCCACAGCCACTGGCTGAAGTCCTCGCCGGCCTCGGTGAAGGCCAGATAGGCCCGCGCGTTGCCGATGGCGGCCTGTATTTTCAGCCGATTGCGCACGATGCCTGGGTCAGCCATCAGGCGTGCCACGTCGCGCTCGTCGAAGCCGGCCATGCGCGAGGCGTCAAATTGGGCGAAGGCCGCACGAAAGTTGTCGCGCTTGCGCAGAATGGTGATCCAGCTCAAGCCGGCCTGCATGCCCTCCAGAATCAGGAATTCGAACAGCGCATCGCTGTCGCGCAGGGGGACGCCCCACTCCTGATCGTGGTAGTGCTGGTAGAGTGGATCGGTGCCGCACCAGGGGCAGCGCACGGGGGCGTTCATCGCTATCATGTTCTCTTGAATCTTCGGCCGGATTAAAACATGCCACGAAAGCCTGTTGCCAGTGGGGCCCCCGAGCGCTCGGTGGGGGTGGCCAGGGCGCTGTCAAAGCTGGGGTATTGCTCGCGCAGCCAGGCGCAAGCGCTGGTGCAGGCGGGGCGCGTCAGTGTCAACGGCAAGCGCGTGTCCGACCCCGAATTCCGCACCCGCATGAGCCATGATCTGCTGCGGGTCGATGGCGAGCGGGTGCAGGCCCGCACGCCGCGTTATTACATGCTCAACAAACCGCGCGGGGTGGTGACCACCGCCAGCGACGAACACGGTCGGGATACCGTATATCGCTTCATCCCCGAGGGGCAGTGGCTGGCGCCGGTGGGCCGCCTGGACAAGGCCAGTGAGGGGCTGCTGCTGGTCAGCAATGACACCGAGTGGTCCAGCCGGGTATTGGACCCGGCCTCGCACCTGCCCAAGACCTATCACGTTCAAGTGGGGGGGCATCCCGCGCCGGCGTTGCTGGCGTCGATGCGGACGGGCTGTGTGGTGGATGGCGAGCCGCTCAAGGTGGTGACGGTGGCGGAGCTGCGCCGCGGCGAAAAAAACTGCTGGCTGGAAATCGTGCTGGATGAAGGGCGCAACCGGCACATTCGCCGCTTGCTGGAGGCCCTGGGGCTGGAGGTGACGCGGTTGGTGCGCATCGCCATTGGTGAATTGCAGCTGGGGGCGCTGGGCAAGGGCCAGCTGCGCCCACTGACGGCTGAAGAAGTGGCCTATCTGGCCCCGGGAGGGCGTTGTGAGTGAGGTTCAGCCCCTGTTTCTGGCAGGGCACGCGGTACAGACCGCGCAGGCGCTGCCTGTTCATGACAAATTCAGCGGTGCCCTCATCGGCCAGGTGAGCCTGGCGAACCACGCGGTGCTGGAGCAGGCGGCCAGCGCGGCGGTGCGGGCGGCAGCGGCCATGGCCGCCATGCCGATGTATCGCCGGCAGGAGGTGCTCTATCACTGCGTGGCAGAGTTCCAGCGGCGCGCGGAGCCGTTGGCCGAGCTGTTATGCGCGGAGGCCGGCAAGACCCTGCGCGATGCCCGGGCAGAAGTGAGCCGGCTGATCGACACCTTCCGGCTGGCGGCCGAGGAAGCGCCACGCCTGCACGGCGAGGTGATGGCACTGGATGTCTCCCCGCGCGGGGAGGGCTATCGCGGCATGTCGCGCCGGGTGCCGGTGGGGCCGTGTGCCTTTATCGCGCCGTTCAACTTCCCCCTCAATCTGGCGGCGCACAAGGTGGCGCCGGCCATTGCCACCGGCTGCCCCTTCGTGCTCAAACCCGCCAGCCTGACGCCCATGAGTGCCCTGGTGATGGGGGAGGTGTTGGCCGCTGCGGGCTTGCCCGAGGGGGCTTTTTCCATTCTGCCCAGCAGCCGGGAGGCGGCGGAGCTGCTGGTGGCGGACGAGCGCTTCAAGCTGCTGAGCTTCACCGGCTCGCCCCAGGTGGGGTGGCCGATGAAGCAGCGTGCCGGCAAGAAAAAGGTGGTGCTGGAGCTGGGCGGCAATGCGGCGGCCATCGTCGACGAGACCTTCCCGCTGGCGCCTGCCGTGGAGCGCTGTGCTTTCGGTGCCTTTTATCAATCCGGCCAGAGTTGTATCAGTGTGCAGCGCATTCTGGTGCACCGCTCGTGCTACGAGGTCTTCCGCACCGCGCTGGTGAGCCGGGCGCAGTCCATGACCCTGGGCGATCCCCGGCTGGAGCACACCCAACTGGGGCCACTGATCAGCGAAGCAGAGGCCGCCCGGGTGGCACAGTGGGTGGACGAGGCGGTGGCGGCGGGGGCCACGCTGCTGTGCGGTGGATACCGACAGGGTGTGATGATGCCGGCGACCGTGCTGGAAAATGTGCCCAAGCACTGTCGCTTGTATCGGGAAGAAGTGTTTGGCCCGGTATGTATATTGTCGCCTTTCGACGAGTTCGAGCAGGCACTGGCTGAAGTCAATGATTCGGCCTACGGGCTCCAGGCCGGGGTATTCACCCGTGACGTGCAGCGCGCCCACCAGGCCTGGGATCAGCTGGAAGTAGGTGGTGTGGTGATCGGCGACGTGCCTGCCTGGCGCGCCGACAATATGCCCTACGGCGGCGTGAAGGACAGTGGCCAGGGCCGGGAAGGGGTGCGCTACGCCATGGAGGACATGACGGAGCAGCGCTTGCTGGTGATCAAGCAATATCGCTAGCCGGAACGCCTCTGGCAGCCCCTTCCGCTGATGCTCTCAAGCCTCAGCAGTGCAAGATGGCGGCCGCAGAATACCCGCTAACTCCTTGTGTTATGGCCGCTTTGCTTGTCGGCTGGGGATGTGTCTACTACAGTCAAAGAACAAATGTAGTGACCGTTACATAAGAGTGTCCGCCCGCCGGCCTGCCGAGGGATCAACGGTGGCCGAATGGGTGACAGGGGATCTATGCCAATAGCCCGCGCTTTGAGTTTCGCCAGTGTGCGAACATGCCGCACCGCTTGGGGTGTGCTCGTCTGCACGCTGTTCATTCTGGCGGGGTGCGAGGGGCCCAAGCACGATCTGCGCATTGCGACCAATCTTTGGGTGGGTTACCAGCCGCTTTTCTTGGCGCGTGAGCGCGGTTTTATTGATGCCCAACAGTTCCGGCTGGTGGAGTTTGGCACCAGCAGAGAGTCGTTGCGCGCGTTTCGAAATGGCGAGGTTGAGCTGGCTGCGCTGACCCTGGACGAAGTGCTCCGCTTGCGTGCTGAGTCGCATGACGTGCGCGTTCTCCTGGTGATGGATTACTCCGAAGGCGCCGATGCCTTGCTTGTGCCTGGTCTACTGCAGAGCGTGGCAGAGATCAAGGGGCGGCGTGTTGGTGTCGAACCGGGGGCGGTGGGCAGCTATCTATTGCGCAGAGCACTGCACAAAGCAGGCCTGAAACCAGCGGATATACAGGTCGTGCCGGTGGAGGCACCAGATCACCCTTCAGCTTTCTCGAACAACAAGGTGGATGCCTTGGTGACTTACGAGCCTATGAAGTCACAACTTTTGGGGCAGGGGGCTCGGCAGTTATTTAGCAGTGAGGACATCCCCGGCGAAATTGTGGATGTTCTGGCAGTGCGCGGCTCTGTGGCAGATAGCCGCGCCCGAGATTTGCAACTTTTGATCAACGGCTGGTTCATGGCTCTGCAAGACCAACGCAAACAACCTCTTGAGGCTGCTCGCCTGATGGCACCTCGCATAGGCATGACCGACGAACAGTGGGTGGCGGCCTCCGCAGAGCTGCATTTTCCGGATCAGCCTGAAAACTGCAAGCACATACGTGGTGGTGATCATTCCGCGCTGAACGGCGTGGCCATGCGCATGGCCGCCGTCATGCTTGAAGACAAGCTCATCAATCAATCACCCTCACTCAATGGTTTGATTGTTGCTGATGCCGAAAAGCTGTTGGGGTGCATCAAATGAGCGTATCTGGGGCGACGTGGCTCTATCGCTATCCACTGAAATTCAGCTTACCGGTTGGCTTGGCCTTGGTAGCGCTGGTTTTTTTCTTCGTGTATGTCTTCAACCTGTGGCAAGCCCACCGTGATGCCCTGATCTTTGATGCACGAGAAGCCATTACATCCGATGTAACGCGTTTGCAGCGACAATTCCAGTATCTGGTGGATCATGGCGACAACGCCCAGCTGCAGGAAGAAATGGCCTATATGGGGGCTGATTTACGCGTGCGTATTGCGGCTGTCCTGGATGAGCGCCAGCACGTGATTGCCTCTACCAGCCGCACCGATTTGGTTGGTAGCAATAATGGCGATGCCCTGGCAAGGGCCGGGCTAGAGAGTGTATCGAACAAGCTGTGGCCATTGTTGGATGAATTGCGCCGGGAGCAGGCGGTAGATAGCTGGCTGTTTACCGAGCAGGGTGTGCTGCTCGCTGCGGCTCCTCTTACCATGGGCAGAACGCCTGAGAGCCTGAGTGGCCAGCAGGAGGCCATGATTGTATTGGGGTGGGATCTGGAGGCGCTGTACTGGACGGCCCTGGAGAAAACCCTCATCACAACGGCAAAATTTGCTCCAGTGGCCATCATAGGCATCGTGGTGATTGGTTTCATCCTACATGTGATGCTGGCTCGTCGTCTTGATTTATTGGCGCATACCGCCGAGCAGTTGGCCGCCGGTGACTTGGGCGTGCGCAGCGCGCTGTTTGGCTCGGATGAAGTTGGGCGCTTGGCCCGTGCTTTTAACGAGATGAGCGATACGCTGGGCTTGCAGTGGGGTCGGTTACAGGAGAGCGAGCGACGCCTCTCCCTCAGCCAGACCTTTTCCGGCATTGGCACCTGGGAGTGGGATATCGGCAGCGGCGTTTTGGTGCTGACGGCCACCACCTATCGCTTGTTGGGTTTGCCGCCCAATAGCCAGGTCAGTTTCGGGCAGTTCCTTGAGCTTCTCGATCCGGTGGATGCCCAGCGTCTGAGACAGGCCATGGACGCGACTCTCAGCCAAGGCAAACCCCTCTCGGCGGTATATGGGCTTGAGCTTGCCACTGGTGAACAGCGCTGGCTGATGCAGCGCGGTGACGTACTGCGTGATGAGCACGGTGCGCCGCAGCGCATGTACGGTGTATTGCAGGATATTACCCCGCAAAAACAGGCCGAGTTTGCGCTATATCGCGAAAAAGAAAAGGCTCAAGTGACCCTGGCGTCCATTGTGGATGGTGTGGTCACCACCGATACGGAAGGCCGCATCAGCTACATGAACCCGGTGGCCGAGCAATTGACCGGCTGGGAGGCTATGGAAGCCCAGGGGCGGCCTGTAGGTGAAGTGGTGTGTCTGTTGGACGACATGACTCACGAACCTCTGGACAACCCGCTGCACCGAGTCTTGCATGATGGCCGATCCGTGGGCTTGCCAGGCCAGGCACTGCTGCGTTCGCTGCGGGGGGGCGAGTCGGTGGTAGAGGAGTCCATGGCGCCGCTGCGGGATCGCGACGGCACCATACTGGGGGCGGTGCTGGTGCTGCACGACGTGACTGAGGCGCGGGAGATGGCCTTGCGCATCACCTGGCAAGCGACCCATGACAGCCTCACCGGGCTAGTCAATCGCGCCGCCTTTGAAGATCAGCTGAGAACCCTGTTGCGAGGGGCGGATAATCGCGAGCACAACAAGATCCACACCTTGCTCTACATAGACTTGGATCAGTTCAAAGTCGTCAACGATATCGCTGGCCACGTGGCGGGTGATGAATTGCTGAAGCAAGTGTGTGGCCTAATGCAACAGCACGTTGGCGAGCGGGATGTGCTGGCCCGCTTGGGCGGCGACGAGTTTGGCCTGATTCTCGATGATTGCCGCATTGCCAAGGCCAGGCTGGTGGCAGAGCGTTTACACCAGTCGGTGGATTCTTTCCGCTTCGCCTGGAATGATCGCGTCTTTCGCATCGGGCTGAGCATCGGTGCGCTGGAGTTTCAGGCCGGGGAGGGCAATCTTTCTGATCTCATGAGCGCGGCTGATCTGGCCTGTTATGCGGCCAAGAATTCGGGCCGCGGGCGCACGCACATTTACGCCACTGAAGACGCCTACCTACAGCAGCACCGCAGTGAGATGGACTGGGCGGCCCGGGTCAATGAGGCGGTGGAGGATGACCGGCTTGAGCTGTGGGGCCAGCGCCTGATGTGTATCAACCCCATCTGCGCCGAGCCCGGCTTGCACTTCGAAGTGTTGGTGCGGTTGCGGGACGAAAACGGCAACCTGGTGGCCCCAGGGGTGTTTCTGCCTGCGGCCGAGCGCTATGACCTGATGGCCATTGTCGACCGCTGGATCATCAACAAATCCTTCGCCATGGTCGCGGAACACCTGCGCCGGCGCGGTGGCAAGGGCATCGCCCAATGTGCGATCAACTTGTCCGGCATCTCTCTGGGCAGTGAACAACTGTTGCCCTATGTGCGCAGCAAGCTGGAAGAATACGCGCTGCCGCCCGAAGTGTTCTGTTTTGAAATCACGGAAACCGCGGCCATTTCCAACTATCAGACTGCGCTGCGCTTTATTCGTGAAATCAAGGGGTTGGGTTGCCGTTTCGCGTTGGATGATTTTGGCAGTGGCCTGTCGTCGTTCTCTTATCTACGCAACTTGCCGGTGGACTATCTGAAGATCGATGGTTCATTTGTGCGCGGCATTTGCTCCGATCCGGTCAATCGGGCGCTGGTGGGCAACATCAACAGCATTGGCCACCTGTTGGGCAAGCGCACCATTGCCGAGTATGCCGAAGACGAATCCACCATCGCCTTGCTGCGTGAGCTGGCGGTGGATTATGCCCAGGGCTATGGCGTGAGCCGACCTGAGCCATTGGCTGACATGTTGCGTGCGGCGGAGGGGGGGCTGCGCGTCTGAATGTGGTGCGGTGAAGGTGAAAAAAATGCGCCGCTAGCACGGCAGGCACATCTGCCGGCTAGTCTGGCGCTGAAGGGTCGTTAGCCGAGAACATCGAGCATTCCCACCCTGAGGCCGTTAACTCAGGATGTTGTTAATGATAATTGTTATCATGTGTGGCGGCAAGCGCTTTTTTGAACATCAGCCGCCGGTCAGCACTCTCTCCGGGTAATTGCAGAACACCCCGTCCACCCCCAAAGCGCGCATCAAGGTGATGTCTTCCGGGGTATTCACGGTATAGACAAACACCTTGAGCCCGCGCCGGTGGGCGTCGTCCACCAGCGCCTGATCGACGAAATCCAGTGAGGGATGCACGGAAAAGGCCCCCAGTGCCTGGGCGCTGGCGGCGCCATCGGCGGGCACGCCGTAATACAGCGCTCCCAGCGGCGTGTCGGGGGCGGCCGAGCGGAAGGCCTGCAAGGCGCGGTGATCGAAGGACGACACCAGCACCGCCTGCGGCGACCAGCCCGCCTCGTATTGCCGCTTCAGGAAGGTCGCCAGCAGAGGCGCGGTGCCAGGGCCTTTGAGCTCGACGTTGATGCCCGCTCGTCCACGGCACAGCGCAAACACCTCATCCAGGGTCGGAATGCGCTCGCCATCACCGGCATCCAGACTGCGCAGATAACTGAAGGATGCGTCCATGATACGGCCGTGACCGTTGGTGGTGCGCTCCAGCCGGTCGTCGTGAAACACCACCAGCGCCCCTTCCACCGCATAGACATCCAGCTCGATCCACTGGCAGCCCAGGCTGATAGCGTGTTCTATCGAGCGCAGGGTGTTCTCCGGGGCGTGGCCCATCGCCCCGCGATGGCCAATGCAGAGAAAATCGGGCAGGTGTTGGAGGCTGATCATGGCGCTGTCACCGGGTACACTACTACATTGATGATAATTGTAGGGGGCGTTGCCCGCGCCTGTCGCGCGGAACATGGCGTCCACCTGGTTGGAGCCCCATGACTATCGAGCCTACCCCGGCGCTGCTCACCGGCCAGACGGCCGCCCATCTGGTCAGGCTGCACGCGGATAATCCCCACGCGCCGTTGGTGCACCCGGCGATACGCGAGCCCTTGCTGGCACTGCAGCGGGATGCTGCGGATGCCGGCTTTTCACTCTGGATCGCCAGCAGTTATCGCTCTTTCGAACGGCAACTGGCGATCTGGAATGAGAAGGCCGAAGGGCGCCGCCGGGTGGTGGATGACCATGACCGCCCACTGGATATGGCGGCCCTCAGCCCCGAACAGCGCGTGCACGCCATTCTGCGCTTCTCCGCCTTACCCGGTAGCTCCCGCCACCACTGGGGCACGGATGTGGATGTGTACGACCGCGCGGCGGTGCCAGAGGGCTACCATGTGCAGCTGACACCGGAGGAGTCGCAGGGTTTGTTTGGTGACTTTCACCGCTGGCTGGATCAACGCATGGCGGAGGGGCGCAGCCATGGTTTCTACCGTTGTTACCGCGAGGATCGCGGCGGTGTGGTCGCGGAGCCTTGGCACCTGAGCCATGCTGCCACGGCCGCCGCCTATGAGGTGCGGTTGCAGCCAGACTTGCTACGCCAGGTATTGGAGGCGGCGCCACTGGCGTTGAAAGACGAAGTGTTGCCACGGCTTGAACAGTTGTTCGAGCGCTATGTGTGCGTGGCCCCGGGCTGGAGCAATCCCGGCACGCCTGCCACAATGTAGGCAGTTTTGCGGAGTGATGACATGACCATTCAGCCCGAGCCTGCAGCGGATGCGCTGTGGGAGGCGATACGTGGCGAGGCCCAGGCCAATGCCCTGAACGAGCCAGTGCTGGCTAGCTTTTATCACGCCAATATTCTCAATCACCGCAGCCTTGAAGACGCGATTGCTTTCCATCTGGCCAGCAAGCTGGACTGCTCCGATCTGGCCGCCATGTCGGTGCGGGAGGTGTTTGAGGATGCCTTCGCGGCAGATCCATCTATTTCCGCCGCCATGAGGGCAGATATCGAAGCGGTCAAGGCGCGCGATCCAGCCTGTGGTGGTTTTTCGGTGCCGGTGCTGTTTTTTAAAGGCTTTCAGGCGTTGCAGACCTACCGGGTGGCGCACTGGCTGTGGCTGGGGGGGCGCCGCCAGCTGGCGCTGTTTCTGCAACATCGGGTGGCCAGCCTACTGGATCTGGACATTCACCCTGCCGCGACCATCGGCCGGGGGGTATTGATTGACCACGGCACTGGTGTGGTGATCGGTGAGACGGCGGTGGTGGGCGACAATGTGTCCATGCTGCATGGCGTGACGCTGGGCGGCTCAGGCAAGGGCGGTGATCGCCACCCCAAGATCGGCGCGGGCGTGCTGATTGCGGCAGGGGCCAAGGTGCTGGGCAATGTGCGGGTGGGCGAGGGGGCTAAAATCGGTGCCGGTAGCCTGGTGCTGGAAGATGTGCCTGCCCACACCACCGTGGCCGGGGTGCCGGCGCGCGTGGTGGGGCGCCCGCGCAGTGAGCAGCCAGCCTTGGACATGAATCACCAGCTGGGCGATATGCTCCGGCAGTGAACTATGTCCGATTAAGTTGCGTGTAGACCGCGCGATTTCGCCCTTCCGCTTTGGCTTGGTAGAGGCATTCGTCGGCGCGCCGAAACAGCCTGTTAACGGGGCCCTCAGCGCGATCAATGTGCACGCCGCCAATTGAGGCGGTGGCAATCCCCCACGGGGGGGTTTTGTCATGTGGCAGGCCCCGCTCCCTGATGGCGCAGAGCACTTGTTCAGTCACTGCTTGGCCCATCTGCTCACCGATGCCGGGCATGACCAAGGCGAACTCTTCGCCGCCATAGCGCGCGGCAAAGGCACCTGGACAGATGTCGCGAACATGCGCTGCGATGGTGTCTTCGAGCGTGCGGGCAATCTGCTTCAGGCAGTCATCGCCTTCGAGGTGTCCGTAGTGGTCGTTGAACTGCTTGAAGCGATCCACGTCGATCATCAACAGCGTAAAGGGTAGGCCTTGCGCGCTTGCTTCCTCCCATAAACTGTCAACTCTTCGATCCATGCCGCGGCGATTGCACAGGCCGGTGAGGCCGTCCTGACTGGCCAGTGAGGCCAGCTTTTCATTGGCGGCAGCCAAGCGACGCCGCAGGGCGGCGATGCGGGCCATGGCTTTCATCTTGGCCTGTAGCACTTCCTCTGGGATGGACTTGGCCATGAAGTCATCTGCACCGGCCTCAATCGCATGCAGGAAGTTTTCCACTGTGTCGGAGGCGGTGAGAAAAATGATCGGCGTCCACGCCCAGGCTTCTTGGGCTTCGATGGCGCGAATCTCGCAGGTGGCCTCGAAGCCGCTCATCACCGGCATTTCGATATCCATCAGAACAAGATCGGGGGCTGTGGTGCGGAATAGCTCAACCGCCATGCGACCATTCTCGGCCAGCACCACCTCGTGGCCGCTGTCACGCAACCGGGCTGCCATCAGGGCCGCGAGGGAGCGCACATCTTCGACCAACAGGATTTTCATGCATGATTGCTCGTTGCCTTGCCGTGAAAGCGGCTGCTGACGATGTTAATGATAGCGGTTACGGCACCAAATGCACGCTAAGCTCCAGGTGTTAGTCAGTATGCTTGGCTGGGCACAGGCCTGTGCCATGTTGTGAGCACGGCGGGAAAGATCTAAAAAAAAGGCCTCCGCAGGGGAGGCCTTCTTCACGCGCCAATCGCCGCAATTACTTGGCGAACTGCTCGGCCACGAACTTCCAGTTCACCAGGTTCCAGAACGCTTCAACGTACTTGGGACGCAGGTTGCGGTAGTCGATGTAGTAGGCGTGCTCCCACACATCGCAGGTCAGCAGGGCGGTCTTGCCTTCGGTCAGCGGGCAGCCGGCTGCGCCCATGTTGACGATTTCAACGGAGCCGTCGGCATTCTTCACCAGCCAGGTCCAGGCGGAGCCGAAGTTGCCTACCGCAGAGGCGCTGAACTTGGCTTTGAAATCGGCAAAGGAGCCAAACGCCTTGTTGATGGCGTCGGCCAGGGCGCCGGTAGGCTCACCGCCAGCGTTGGGGGCCAGGCAGTTCCAGTAGAAGGTGTGGTTCCAGATCTGGGCAGCGTTGTTGTAAATGCCGCCAGAGGAGGTCTTGATGATCTCTTCCAGGCTCTTGCCTTCAAACTCGGTACCGGGTACCAGGTTGTTCAGGTTCACCACGTAGGCGTTGTGGTGCTTGCCGTGGTGAAACTCGAGGGTTTCAGCGGAGATGTGCGGCTCCAGCGCGTTTTTCTCGTAGGGCAGAGCGGGAAGTTCAAATGCCATGATATCCACCTCGAAATGGAGTTGTTGTCAGCTTAACGACCGGCGTGGACTCTAGCAGATTCGGAAGAATCTCGCCAAGTAAAAGACCAATCAAAATGCTAGGAAAAGCCGTATTTGCTGGCTTTGCGGCATTTGCACCGCTCCCTGGCCGCCCAGCGGGCAGCGCAGCAGGTATAATGGGCCTTCATTTTGATGTTCCCTCAGGATTGCCAGTATGCCGCGCCGCGACGACGACCTAGCCGAACTCAGCATTGTGCCCGAGCGCGATGAGCTGCGGGCGCGCCAGCGCCCTGCGCCAGAGCATCGCGCCCAGGAGCCCCGCAGTGTGCACAGCCCCGGGCCGGCCATGGCGGCCTCGGGCGGTGGCGGGCAGATCCTCGCTTCTGTGGTGGCGGTGGTGGCCTGCCTGTGGGCCGGCTATCTGCAGTGGAGCAGTATCGGCCTGCAGGAAAAGCTGGCCGCCTCCGATGCGCGCATTGCCAGCCTCGAAGCCCGCCTTTCCAGCACCGACCAGATGGTCAGCCAGGCCAACGATCAACTGGAGGACAAGCTCAAAGAAGTGTCTTCCGAGGTCGACAAGTTGTGGGCGTCTGCCTGGCGCAAGAACAAGGATCTGATCGACCGCACCACCGCCGACCTGAAGAAACTGGGGTCTGACATCCAGGCCCAGGTGGAGGGTGCGCGCAAGTCCAACGAGAAACTGAGTAATGTACAGGGTCAGATCGATGGCCTGAGCAAGAAACTGGCGGCGGTGGAGAGCCTGAAGAAGCAGCTGGACGAGCTGAGCAAATCCCTGGATGCCACCGGCAAACAGCTGGAAAGCCAGGGGCAAAAACTGGCGACGGTGGAAAAGTCGACCGGCTCGGTGAACGAAATCTCCACCCAGATCGAGGCGGTGTCGGAACAGTTGGGTGGCATAGAAAACCGCGTGGGTGAAGTGGAGCAGGACATCCAGTCCATCAATGCCTTCCGCAAGCAGGTCAATGCCCGCTTGAATGCGTCCCAGGGGGGCAGCCAGGCGCAATAAGTTTTTACGGTGGGCTCGCCCGCCATTAGCAAGACGGATGGTTTTATGAGTCAACGCACCCTGGCCCTGATCTTCGGTGGCCCTTCCGCCGAGCACGACATTTCGCTGGTGTCGGCCCGCTGCATTCTGGCCGCGCTCGATCGCCAGCAATTCGCCCCGGTGTTGCTGGGCATCGCGCGGGATGGGCAGTGGTATCTGGTGGAGGAAAGCCTGCTGCAGCAGACGTCTTTCGACGCCCCGGTGGAAGTGGCCAGTGGCCGGCCGGTGTTCCTGCTGCGCGAGTCGGGCGTGGTCAAGGTGGTCGATCAGGGCACGCGCCAGGATGTGCAGAGCATCGACGTGGCCTTTCCCATCGTGCACGGCCCGGGCGGGGAGGACGGCGCCCTGCAAGGCATGTTGCGCCTGCTCAACCTGCCCTTCGTCGGCTGCGACGTGGCATCGTCCGCCGCCGGCATGGACAAGGAGTTCACCAAGCGCCTGTTGCTGAGCGCCGGGATTCCGGTGTCGGATTTTCTGGTATTCCGCAAGGGCGTGGCGCTGGCTGAGGCCTGGGAGCAGGTGTCGGCGCGCTTCTCCATGCCGGTGTACGTGAAGCCCGCCAACATGGGCTCATCCGTCGGCGTGCACAAAGCCGACAGCCGTGAGGCCTTCCTGGCGGCGGCGGCCGATGCCCTGCGCTACGACAGCAAGATCCTGGTGGAAGAGAACATCGTCGGCGACGAAGTCGAAGTGGCGGTGCTGGGCAATCTGCAGGCCGAGGCTTCGGTGCCGGGCGCCTTCCACGCCAACGATGCCTTTTACACCTTCGATGCCAAATACATGAACGCCAATGGCGCCACCTTCCGGGTGCCGGCCACCCAGGACGACGCGCTCAACCAGCGCCTGCGCGAACTGGCGCTGGATGTCTACCGGGTGCTGGACTGCCGTGGCCTGACCCGGGTGGACAGCTTCCTGACCCCGGATGGCAGGGTCATCGTCAACGAGGTCAACACCCTGCCGGGCTTCACCCCCATCAGCATGTACCCGGCGCTGTGGGAGGCCTCCGGGCTGCCCTATGCGGCGCTGGTGTCGCGCCTGGTGGCGCTGGCCTTCGAGGCCCATCAGGAGCGCGCCGCCAAGTCGTTGTGTCGTTAATGTAGTGATGCACGCTGTCAGTTTAAATGTGCCATCAAGCGTGCAGCACTACACTGGCTCGGAATGCGCTGCGCTTCATCCGTGCAGCGCAAACGGTTAGAATTTGCCCCCATTGAGGGGGGAGTGCCACCGCCTGGCGGTTGGCGAGCAGAACACAGCTGGCGCAGACCAGCCCCACTATCGTTAGTCCCGCCCCGGCTGGGGCCCTGAGGAATACATCATGACTGTCATTCGCCAAGAAGACCTGATCGCCAGCGTGGCTGACGCGCTGCAGTTCATCTCCTACTACCATCCGGTGGACTTCATCCAGGCCATGCACAAGGCTTACCTGAAGGAGCAGAACCAGGCGGCGAAAGACGCCATCGCCCAGATCCTGATCAACTCCCGCATGTGCGCCCAGGGCCACCGCCCGATCTGCCAGGACACCGGCATCGTCACCGTGTTCGTGAAGGTGGGCATGGATGTGCGCTGGGACGGCGCCACCATGAGCCTGGACGACATGATCAACGAAGGCGTGCGCCGCGCCTACCTGCAGCCGGACAACGTGCTGCGCGCCTCCGTGCTGGCCGACCCCGCCGGCGCCCGCAAGAACACCAAGGACAACACCCCGGCCGTGGTGCATTTCGAGA
>CAZYQX010000015.1:0-70331 GCA_964649985.1 uncultured Pseudomonadales bacterium
CGTGCTGCCACACCATGTACGTGGACAAGCCCATGAAGGGCCACAACCTGATGCAAGCGATTGCTCGGGTGAACCGGGTGTTCAAGAACAAGCCGGGCGGCCTCGTGGTGGACTACATCGGCATCGCCAATGAATTGAAGGCCGCCCTCAAGACCTACACCGAAGCCAAAGGCAAAGGCGACCCCACACACAACGCCGCTGAAGCGCTGGCCGTGTTGCTGGAGAAAATGGACATCGTGCGCGGCATGATGCACGGCTGCGACTACAGCGGGTTTGAAACCAAGGCGGCAGCCTTGTTGGTGCCCTGTGCCAACCATCTGCTGGGTTTGAAGGATGGAAAGCAGCGCTTTTTGGACACGATGGTGGCGGTAGCCAAGGCCTATTCACTGTGCGGCACGCTGGACGAGGCCGCCGCACTGCGAAAGGAGATTGCCTTTTTTTCAGCCATCAAGGCGGCCATCACCAAGTTCACTACGGTGGACAAGAAACGATCCACCGAAGAGAAAAACAGTGCGCTGAAACAAATCCTGGACAACGCCATCGTTGCCGACGGCGTAGCCGATATTTTCGCACTGGCGGGGCTCGACAAGCCGAACATCGGTCTGCTGTCGGATGAGTTTCTGGAAGACGTTCGCCAGATGGAGAGCCGCAACCTGGCTGTCGAGTTGCTGGAAAAGTTGCTGCGCGATGAAATCAAGGCGCGGGCGCGCAACAACGTGGTTCAGGAGAAAAAATACGGCGACCGTCTGCTGGAAACCCTGCGCAAGTATCACAACCGTGCCATCGAAACAGCGCAGGTCATTGAAGAACTGATCCAGATGGCCAAGGAGTTCCAGGCCGTGCTGGAGCGCGAAGCCGCACTGGGTTTGGGTCAGGACGAGATTGCCTTCTATGACGCGCTGGCCAACAACGAAAGCGCGGTCCGTGAGCTGGGTGATGACATCCTGAAGAAGATCGCTATCGAGATCACCGAAAAATTGCGCGCCAGCACCACGGTGGATTGGCAGGTGCGCGAGAGTGTCCGAGCGCGTCTACGAATCTTGGTGCGGCGTTGCTTGCAGAAATGGAAGTACCCGCCCGACCAGCAGGCCGATGCAGTCGAGTTGGTTCTCAAACAGGCAGAGTCGCTGTCGAATGAGTGGTCGAAGTGACGCGGCGGTAAGCCACCCCTGCCGCATATGCCACTGGGCCGACGCTGGGGCAGTCATGATCCGTCGCATTCGATAGAATGCCTGCTCTGTCACCGGAGACACCGCCATGCCTCACCCTGTACGCACCTACCAAGGCCACACCCCGCAACTCGGCGAGCGGGTATTCATCGATGCCTCTGCGGTGGTGCTGGGCGATGTGGTGATCGGCGACGACTCCTCGGTGTGGCCCACGGCGGTGATTCGCGGCGACATGCACAGTATCCGCATCGGTGCCCGCACCAGCGTGCAGGACGGCGCGGTGCTGCACATCACCCACGCATCCGACTACAACCCGGGCGGCTACCCGCTCAGCGTGGGGGACGAAGTGACCATCGGCCACCGGGCGGTGTTGCACGGTTGCAGCATCGGCAACCGGGTGCTGGTGGGCATCGGTGCCATCGTGATGGATGGCGTGGTGGTGGAGGACGAGGTGATGATCGGCGCCGGGGCGCTGGTGCCGCCGGGCAAGACGCTGGAGTCAGGCCACCTCTATGTGGGCTCGCCGGCGAAAAAGGCCCGGCCGCTGACGGAATCCGAGCGCAGCTTCTTCAGCTACGGTGCAGGCAACTATGTGCGGCTGAAGGACAAACACCTGGCGGACATGCCGGCGCTGTCATAATGACACCGCACGTCATTATGACAACATCATACCGCGTCATAATGACATCCTCGCGATAACCCACCACTGAAAGCTCCACGCCACCGCCTTCCCGGCCGCCACGCCGGCGGCCACTGGCACACCCCCACCCGTATCGAAAATTGATCGAGCGCAATTCCCCCTGCGGTTGAGGTGGTTTTGCGCGGCCGTGCCAGTTTTGGGGCACAGCGCTTGCTCTAGCCCTCCTGTACCCGGGCCGCCCTGGCCCGCTTTTTCAGCGTTTCACACAGGAAGAACTCCATGGGCATGTTTTGCGTTCAATGCGAACAAACTCTGCGCACCGACAAGTACACCGGCTGCCAGCTGCGCAAGGGCATGTGCGGCAAAGAGGCCAGCACCGCCGCGCTGCAGGATCTGCTGATCTATCAACTGCAGGGCATCAGCCAGTACGCCCACCGCGCCCGCGCCCTGGGCGCCATCGATAACCAGGTGGACGCCTTCATTCCGCCGGCCTTCTTCACCACCCTGACCAATGTGAACTTCGACAACGCGCGCTTCCAGCCGCTGATCCAGCAGGCCGCGCAGATTCGCGACCGGGCCAAGGCGCTGTATGAGAAGGCCTGCGCCGCGCAGGGCGTCGCCGCCGAGCAGCTGAGCGGCCCCGCCAGCTTCCAGCCCGCCGCAGATATCGACGCGCTGGTGGCCCAGGCCGACATCGCTGCGGTGAACCGCGACCTGGACAAAGTGGGCGCCGACATCATCGGCCTGCGCTGCCTGGTACTGTACGGCCTGAAGGGCTGCGCCGCCTACGGTGAGCACGCCCAGGTGCTGGGCCAGGAGAGCGAGGGCGTGTACGCCGAGTTCCACCGCCTGCTGGACTTCCTGGCCTCCGACCCCACCGATGTGAGCGCGCTGCTGAAGGCCGCCATGGATGTGGGCCAGCTCAACCTGCAGGTGATGGAACTGCTGGACAAGGGCGCCACCACACGTTTCGGCCACCCCGAGATCAGCCAGGTGCGCGTCACCCCGGTGCGCGGCAAGGCGATTCTGGTCAGCGGCCACGATATGGTGGACCTGGAAGCCATCCTGCAACAGACCGAAGGCACCGGCATCAATGTCTACACCCACGGCGAGCTGCTGCCGGCCAACAGCTATCCCGGCCTGAAGAAATACAAACACCTGGTGGGCAACTACGGCGGCGCCTGGCAGGAACAACAGACCGAGTTCGCGGCCTTCCCCGGCGCGATCCTGATGACCTCCAACTGCATCATCGACCCCAACGTGGGCAACTACGCCGACCGCATCTTCACCAGTGGCCCGGTGGGCTGGCCCGGCGTGAAGCACATCCAGAACCGCGACTACAGCGAAGTGATCGCCAAGGCCCAGGCCATGCCCGGCTTCGATCACGACCAGATCGAGCAGTTCATCACCACCGGCTTCGGCCGCAACACGGTGCTGAGCGTGGCCGACAAGGTGGTGGACGCGGTGAAGAGCGGCGCGCTGAAGCACTTCTTCCTGATCGGCGGCTGTGACGGCGCGGCCCCCGGCCGCAACTACTACACCGACTTCGCCCACGCGGCGCCCCAGGACACCGCCATCCTCACCCTGGGCTGTGGCAAGTTCCGCTTCAACAAGACGGTGGGCGGCGACATCGGCGGCATCCCGCGCGTGCTGGATATCGGCCAGTGCAACGACACCTACTCGGCGATCCAGATCGCGGCGGCCCTGGCCAACGCCTTCGAGTGCGGCATCAACGACCTGCCGCTGACCCTGGTGCTGAGCTGGTTCGAGCAGAAGGCGGCGGCGGTGCTGCTGACCCTGCTGTCGCTGGGCGTGAAGGGCATCCACATCGGCCCGCGCCTGCCAGGCTTCCTGACCCCGAACCTGATCGCGGTGCTGCAGGATCAGTTCGGCCTGGTGGCCATCGGCGACGCCCAGCAGGACATGGACCGCATCCTCAACGCGGCCGCCTGAGTAACAACCAGCGAGTTCGGACGCGCTCACCCAGGCGTCCGCCTTGGGCCGTGGATGAACTCCACGGCCTTTTTTTGTGCCCATTGCCCGGCCACCTGCGGACAGCCGTTAAAGGGCTGCTGACTTTGCCCCATTTCATGGGACAATGGCGCAACTACATTCGCTGAGGCACCGCCATGGCCTGTGGCATCTCCCGCTTTGACCCCGCCCGGCGGCCCGGGCCGCTGGCACAGATCAGCTTCTGGCTGGGCCGGCAGTGGTATCGCAGCCGGCTGCTGACCCGGCTGTGGCCGGATCACCCACGGCTGGTGTCGCTGCTGCGCGGGGCGGCCGAGGCCAACCATGTGGCGGCGCTGGCCCTGCTGGGCCACATCCTGGCCCTGCGCGGGGTAACGGCGGGCGACAAGGCGCTGGGCTTCGAGTATTTGCGCCGGGCCGCCGAGCTGGGCGATGCCGGCGCCGGGGTGTTTCTGGCCCGCGCGGCGCTGGCGTCTGGCCACGGGGCTGCCGGCACCCCCGCCATTGCATTGAACGATCGGCTACGCTGGTTGTCTGAAGCGTGTGAAGCGGGCCATCCACTGGCCGAAGCGCTGCTGGCGCGCACCCGGGAAACCGCGTAGCCACCCACAACATGACATCGGGCGCACACCGCGCCCACACGGAGAGAGAGCGATGCGCAAGAACCTCATGCTGGGCCTGCTGATTGGCTTCAGCAGCCTGTCACTGGTGGCCATGGATGCCGATGCCAAACGCATGGGGGGCGGCAAGTCCATCGGCCGGCAGTCCCAGCCGGTGGAGCAGCGCCAGGCCCCGGCCCAGCCCCAGAGCACGGCGCCGCAGCAGCAGAGCGCGGCACCACAGCAAAACGCCAGCAGCACCCAAACGGCGGCTCAGCCGACCGCCCCGGCCAAGAAATCCAACCCCATGCTGGGCGCGCTGGGTGGCATCGCCGCCGCGCTGGGCATCGCGGCGCTGCTGTCGCACTTCGGCCTAGCCGGTGCCGCCGCCGAGTTCATCGGCACGCTGTTGTTGGTGCTGGCGGTGGTCGCCGTCGGCGTGTTCCTGTTCCGCAGGCTGCGCGGCCAGCCGGCACAGCCCGCCTACGCCGGCATGGGCACCCCGCCCCAGCACCCGGCGGCACAGCCTGAGGCCTCGGCACCGGCGGCACAGCTGCGCGAAAGTGCTGCCCAGCCGAGCTACAACCCCTCACTCACCGCCGCGGCCAATGCCATGGCCGAGGGCAAGACGCTGACTGACTGGAGCATCCCGGCGGATATGGACGTGGAGAACTTCCTGCACTACTCCAAGGTCAACTTCGTGCGCCTGCAGGCCAGCTGGGACAGCGGCAATCTGGAGGACATCCGCGAGTTCACCAGCCCGGCCATGTTTGCCGAACTGAAGCTGCAACTGAACGAGCGCGGCGAGCGCGAGAACATCACCGACGTGGTGAGCGTGGAGGCGGAGCTGCTGGGCGTGGAAATCACCCCCAAGGAAGAGATCGCCAGCGTGCGCTACACCGGCTTTATGCGCGAGGGCAAAGACGCCGCCGCCGAGCCCTTCGACGAGGTGTGGAACCTGGTGCGCCCGGCCAGCCGCAAGAGCGGTTGGGTACTGGCCGGCATCCAGCACACCTCGCAGTAATGCCTTCCGGGAGCCCCCTGCGGGGCTCCCGCCCCCCCTGATAGCCATTTGTCATGCCCAATTCATGGTGTTCGTGCTAACTTTCGCTAGTGCGGCCTGATCCGTGCCGCCTATGAGAGGGAGTTTTCAGAGCATGAACATCGCGCGCACCCTGGGCTGCATGGCCCTCACCCTTGGCATCGCCGCCTGCACCACCAGCCAGGTCAAGCAGGATCAGTATTCGGGCTATCTGGGCAATCTCTACGGCAGCCTGCAGCCGGTCACCCTGGCCAGTGGCGAACCCGCCCAGCGCTGGGTGGACCCCGCCGTATCCATCGCCAGCTACAAGCAGCTGATGCTGGAGCCCACCGTGCTCTACCCCGCCACCCAGGGCAACAGCCAGGTCTCCCAGGCGGAGATCCAGCGCTTTGCCAAGCTGGTGGATGCCGCCCTCAAACGCGAGCTTGGCAGCGTGACCAAACTCACCACCAAGCCCGGCCCCAACACCCTGCGCCTGCGCCCGGCCATCACGGCGGTGGGCACCGAGGCCGAAGGCCTGAAACCCTATGAGGTGGTCCCGATTGCCCTGGTGGTGGCGGGCGCTACAGCCGCCGCCGGCGCACGGGATCGCAATGTGGTGGCCTACACCGAGGTGCTGGCCGAAGACGCCCAGACCGGCAAGGTCGTCGGCGCCAGCCTGAAGAAGGGCTTCGGCAAGCCGGTCGATAACGACAAGCAGGCCGTCGATCAAGACCACCTGCAAGTCATCGCCGAGCAGTGGGCCAAGGACGCCGCCGCCACCTTCAAGGCCGCACTGGCCAAGCCCTGAGCGCCTGACTAGCCGGGCTCCTGCGCCAGTTGCGTCTGGCGCACCATGGGCAGAAAGTAGATCGCCAGGGCCAGCAGCACCAGCGCCGAACCCAGCCACATGCTGGGCGTCAGCACTTCGTGATTGAAGCTCTGGCCGATCCACAGCGCGCCCACCGGCGTCACCAGCGTGCTCAGGTTCACCTGGGTGGGCGACAGCCGGTGCAGCAGATAGTAGTTGCACAGCAAGGCGCCAAAGGAACCAAATACGGCGGTGAACAGGATGGCCGCCAGCGCGTCGCCCTGGGGCAGCACCTGCAGGGTTTCACCGCGCAGCCCGATCAGTGGCAGCAAGCCGAGGGCGCTGAACCACAGCGTGGCTGCGGCCAGTATCAGCGGGTGGATGCCCTGGCTGTGTCGGCTCACCAATACCGTGCCGCCGGCGAACAGCAGCGCGCCGCACATCACCAGCGCCAGCAGGCCAGCATCCAGGTGCCCCGGCAACTTGGCGCATACCGTCGCCAGCCCGGCAAAGCCGAGCAGGATGGCCAACCAGCGCCGCACCGGCAAGCGCTCGCCCAGGCTGAGCAGAATCAATCCCGTGAGCAGCGGCGTGGCGCCGTAGATCACCGAGGTCAGGCCACTGCCCACGCCGACAATGCCGATATAGGAGCAGGCGCCGGGCAACAGCATGCCAGCCCCGGCGAACAGGTAGGCGCGCAGGGCCGCGCGATGCAGCGGCACGCGCAGGCGCAGCAGCACGATGACCAGCGAGCACAGCAAGGCCGCCGACAGGCAGCGCCAGAACAGTGCCGCCAGCGGGCCTACACCGTGCTGGCTCCAGGCCATGGCCAGCGGGGTGCAGGACCACACCGCCACCATGAAGACAAAGGCGGCGATGATGGGCAGGGTGTTCTGTTCCGTGTTCATGTGGTGCTCCTTCTGTGCTTTTGGCAGAAACAAAAAAGGCCGCGGGATCGCCGCGGCCTTTTGAGAAAAACGTTGTGAGCGCTAATCCCCCGGGCCGCGAATGCAGGCACGCGCCACCGCACTCCAGGCAGCGCGCAGAGGACGAATTCGCAGAGAGACGGAGGCTTTAGTATTCATGTATTCGATACTGGCTGCACACGGGCCGCGGGTCAAGCGTGATAATTCACACCGGCACGGCGGCCACAGTCGCAGGGGGGCTCAGCCCCCCTGCTCGGAGGTGGCCTGGGCGCCGTCGCCTTCGGGCAGTTCCATGTACACCCACACCATCAGGATCTGGTAGCCCAGCGCCAGCATCACGGCACCGACGAACATGCCGATCATACCACCGGCAATGGCGCCGCCCAGCGCACCGAGCAGGATCACCGGCATCGGCGCATCCACCCCGCGCCCCAGCACCAACGGCTTGAGCACGTTGTCGATGGAGCCCGCCAGCAGCAGCATTATGGTGAAGCCGATGGCGTGGGCAGGGTCGTGCTGGGTCCAGATGTAGCCGATGGTCGGGAAGATCACCAAGGCACCGGGCACCTGTGCAATGCCCAGCAGCAGCACCGCTAGCGCCAGCAGGCCGGCGGCAGGCACGCCAGCCAGCACCAGCCCGGCACCGACCAGAATCGCCTGCAGGAAGGCGATGCCGATCACGCCCTGGGCCACGGCGCGAATGGTGCTGGTGGACAGGCTGGCCAGTTTGGGGCCGATGTCGGTGCCCGCCAGGCGGCTGAAAATGGCCTCGGCCGCACGGCTACCGCTCTCGCCGAAGGCCATGATGATGCCCGCGACCACGATGGAGGCGGCAAAGCTCAAGGTGGCACCGCCGATACCGGCGGCGGCGGCCAGGGCGAATTTGGCGGCATTTTCCAGCTGCGGCTTGAACTGCTTCAGCAGCGCTGGCAGATCGGTGGCGGCCAGATTCCACAAATCGAACAATTTGGGCCCCACCAGCGGCCAGCTCGCCACCGCATCGGCGGGCTTCGGCAGCTGCAGTTCGTGGCTGGTGACGCGCTTGACCAAATCGCCCGCCGACTCGGCCACCGATCCCGCCACGGTGAACACCGGACCCATGATCAGCAGCAGGGTCAGCACCGTCAGCACGGTGGCCGCGCGCCCCTCGCGCCCGCCCATCAGCGCCACCAATCGACGCTGCAGCGGGTAGAGGGTAACCGCCAGAATCAGCGACCACAGCAACAGGCTGAGAAAGGGCTCCAGTACCCGGTAGCACTGAACGGCCAGAAAGCCGATCACCCCCACCCGGATCATGGTGTCCAACAGCCCGCGCGACAGCATCAGCTCGGGGGAGAAATTGCGTAGAGGATTCATCCTGCTCGCTCCAGTGGTTCCGTGTTCAAAGTGTTTGCCGCAGGCCGCCCGGCGGCATCACAGCATGTCGGTGATCAGCACGCCGACGCCGATGCGCTCGATGCGGTGATCGTAGTCGATCAGGCTCTCGCCGTAGCCATTGAAATACTGCGCGTAGCCCTTGACCCGCCCCCACAGCGGAAAGCTCAGGCCCAGCTCGGCGGCTCCCTTGTTGTCGCCGCGCAGGTTGTTGCGCAGCATGGCGGAGAATTCCAGTTGGTCGATGGCCACCACCCCGGTGGCCTCAAAATAGCCCATGTAGTCGTCGATATCCGGGTTGTCGTCGCCATCCGGGTCCAGCGGGGCGTCCTTCTCATCCTCCGGCAGGCGATACCAGGGGCGCAGGCTGAGCAGGTAGTTGTCCTTGGCGTAGAAGCCCTGCAGGTAGACCCGGTTCCAGCTGCGGCTAAGCAACTGGGTGCGGCCGTTGGATTCGTGCTCGGCCCCCAGTCGCAGCAGGGTATCCGCACCGTTTGGGTGCCAGTTCAGCGGCAGACTGTAGAACAGCTCGGGCTGGTAGTTGGTCTCCCGGAAGGGGGCGGAAAGCTCGTCGTTGTAGACCTGCCAGAGGGACTTCATGGTAAGGCCGAAGTGCAGGCTGTCGCCCTCCGCCAGCAGGTTCTGTGGCGCCACCGGCACCTTGAAGCTGATCTGGAACTTGGCCTCCTGGTGATCGGCCAGCTCCTGGTCGCCGGAGCGCGAGTAGATCGCGTTCTGCTCCTTGGCGTAGGTGTAGGGCAGGATGTAGTTCTGCTTGTGGGCGGTGAGGGCGAAGCGCTGCCAGTCCAGGCTCTTTTCCTGCTGCAGGCGCTGTGTGGCGCGGGAGGGCGCGGGCGCCTGCTGCACGGCCTGCACTGATGCCTGCTCCAGAGCGGGAGCGGCCAGTTGGGACTGACACTGGCGGCGCAGCTGGCCCACCGTGACCTCGTCGCCCGCCGTCTTCAGCCGCTCCGCCAGGCATTGCTCCAGCGTGCTGGCGCCGACCGCGCCGGACCAGGCCAGGCAGGCGAGCAATAACAGGCGCGTAGTCATGGCAATTCCCTCTGAGTGGCTCCATCGGCGCAGCATATCACGCCGATTGTGGCACTCGGCCATCACGCCGGCGCCAGCAATGCCAGCTGCTCGGCGCTGAGATAGCAGAACTCGCCCTCGGCCAGCCCCAGGTCGTCCAGCCGCAGGCCGCCGATGGCCACCCGGCGCAGGGCGGCGCAGTGGTTGCCCGCCGCCGCCAGCATGCGTTTGACCTGGTGGTACTTGCCCTCGGTGAGCACGATCTCCAGCCGGTGATCATCCAGGGCGCGGCAGCCAGCGGCGGCGATGGGGGCGGGCTCGTCCACCAGTTGCACCCCGGCCAGCAGCTGCGCCACCAGCGCATCGCTGACCGGTTCGGCGGTGGTGGCTTCATACAGCTTGGGCACGTGGCGGCGCGGGGAGGTCTGGGCGTGGATGAAAGCGCCATCGTCGGAGAGCAGCAGCAGGCCGGTGGTGTCGTGATCCAGCCGCCCCACCGACTGCACCTCCCGCCACAGACAGGGCTCGGGCAGCAGCTCCAGCACGCCGGGGTGGTGGCTGGGCTTGCGGGAGCACTCGTAGCCCGGCGGCTTGTTGAGGGCGATATAGAGCTGGGCGCGGTAGGTCCACAACTGGTCGAACAGGGTGAACTGCAGGCCTTCGGGCGCGAAGCTGGCCTTGTAGTTGTCCACCACTTCGCCGCCGATGCTGACCTCGCCCTCCTCGATCAGCTGCCGGCAGTATTTGCGGGAGCCGATGCCCTGGGACTGCAGGATGCGGTCAAGACTCAGTTTTTTCACGCGCACCTCACAGCAGAAAGAAGTGTAGGGCCATGCCGGCCCACAGCGCCATGCCCACCCAGTTGTTGTGCAGGAAGGCCTTGAAGCAGGCCTCCCGGCCGCGGTGGCGAATGGCCCACTGCTGGTGGGCGAACAGGCCGGCGCACAGCGCCAGCGCCAGCCAGTAGGCGATGCCGAGGCCGAAGGCCAGGCCGGTGGCGGCCCACAGGGCGATGGCCAGCAACTGCAGCAGCCCGGTGATCAGCCGGTCGTGGCGACCGAACAGCACGGCGGTGGACTTCACGCCGATCAGTACATCGTCGTCGCGGTCCACCATGGCGTAGAAGGTGTCGTAGGCCACCACCCAAGCCAGCACGCCGAAGTAGAACAACCAGCTAGCGGCGGGCACCACGTTGGTCTGGGCGGCGAAGGCCATCGGTACCGCCCAAGAGAAGGCCGCCCCCAGCACCGCCTGGGGCAGATGGGTGTGGCGCTTCATGAAGGGGTAGCAGGCCGCCAGGGCCACCGCGCCAAAGGAGAGCGCGATGGTGAGCGGGTTGGTGAACAGCACCAGCACGAAGGCGATGCCACACAGCAGGCCGAACACCGCCAGCGCCTGCTTGGGGCTGAGGGCACCGGTGGCCAGGGGGCGGTGCTGGGTGCGCGCCACGTGGGGGTCGAAGTCGCGGTCGGCAAAGTCGTTGATGGCGCAGCCCGCCGAGCGCATCAGCAGCACCCCGGCGCTGAAGATCAGCAGCAACTTGAGATCCGGCACCCCGCCCGCCGCCAGCCACTGGGCGCACCAGGTGGGCCACAGCAGCAGGTAGATGCCGATGGGGCGATCCAGTCGGGTCAGGGCGACAATGGCGCGCAGGGTGGGATGGCTCAGGCTCATGGGGATCAGGAAAACGACTAAACCGCCAGTTTACCCCGGTTGGGGTGCGAAATGGGCCGTTTGCGGGTCGATTTGCCCCATCCACACCACTCTAACATGCATCATTATTTTTTAGCAGCACCCCAAAAACCATAACCACACTAGGGCTTATCCATAAACTTCTTGGTGCGGGTGGTGGCCTGGGCGTTGGCCGGGTCGTCGGGCCAGAAGTGCTTGGGGTAGCGACCGCGCATGTCCTTGGCCACGTCCTTGTAGCTGCCGGCCCAGAACTGGGCCAGGTCAGAGGTGAGCTGGATCGGCCGCTGGGCCGGCGACAGCAGCTCGATCAGCAGGCGCTGGCCGCAGGGCAGTGTAGGGGTCTGCTTCAGGCCGTAGAACTCGCCGAGGCGGGCGCTGATCAGCGGGCCGGCCGGGTGGCCGTAGTCGATCTCGGCGGCGTGGCCGGTGGGTAGGCGCCAGCTGGCCGGTGCCTCCCGCTCCAGGGCCTGCTGGGCGGGCCAGTCCAGCAGGCTGCTCAGGGCGGCGTGCAGGTCCACCTGTTCCAGGGCGCCCAGGCTGTAGACCTCATTCAGATAGGGCCCGAGCCAATCCTCCAACCCGGCCAGCAGGGCCTGGTCGCTGACATCGGGCCAGCGCTCGGGCGCCCGGCCGTGCAACCACTGCAGCCGCGCCCGCAGCAGGCGGGCGCCCTCGCGCCAAGGCAGCGACTCGATGCCGCGCTCCCGCAGTTGCTCGATGAAACGCTGCCGGGCCCGCTCGGGCCAGGGCTTGGGCAGGCGCTCCCGGCGCAGCACCAGGGCGCCCAGGCACTGGCGGCGCTCCACTTCGATGGCGCCCCGGGCCTCGTTCCAGTCGGCGTAGTCTTCATCGGTGATGTGCTCGCCCAGGGCACTGCGCAAGTCCTCCAGGCTCAGCGCCGCCGCCAACCGGGCCCGGGGCTCCTGGCTCTGGCCGGTGGCGTCCAGCACCACCAGGTAGTCCTGGCCGGCCAGGCTGTCCCCCGCACCGAGTTGCACGCCCCGGCCATTGGCCAGCAGGTAGCGGGTGCGGCTGTCGGGCCGGCGCTGGGCGACGCGGTCCGGGAAAGCGTGGGCCAGCAGGCTGCCGGCCTCGGGGTGGTCCACCTGGCTGTCGTCCAATTTGAGGCGCAGCCGTTGGGCCAGCTGGCGGGCGAGCTGTTTCAGGCGCTCCAGCGGGCCGCGCCGGCTGTCGCCGCCCCGCCACAGGGCCAGGCGCAGGGCGATGTCGCTCTGCGGGTCGCCGGGCTGGCTGCGCAGGGGGTCGTCCTCGGACAGGATGGCGGCCAGGGCACAGGCGCAACTGGCCAGGCCCTGCTGCCGCCCGGCCAGCACCAGCGAGGCCAGCCGGGGGTGCAGGCCGAGGCCGGCCATCTCGCGCCCCTTGGCGCTGACGCGGCCCTGGGCATCCAGGGCGTCCAGCTCCGCCAACAGGGCCCGGGCGCGGCCGTAGGGTTCGGGGTTGGGGGCGGTGGGCAGGGGAATCTCGCCGGGCTCGCGCACGCCCCACAGCGCCAGCTCCAGGGCGAAGGGCAGCAGGTCCGCCACCAGGATTTCCGGGTCGGCAAAGGGCCGCAGCAGGCCCTGCTCCTCCTTGCTCCACAGCCGGTAGCAGACGCCGGGGCTGAGGCGGCCGGCGCGGCCCCGGCGCTGCTCGGCGGAGGCCTGGGACACCCGCTCAGTGGCCAGCACGTCCATGCCGCGGCGCTCGTCGAAGCGCGCCACCCGCACCAGGCCGGCGTCGATCACCACCCGGATGCCCTCGATGGTGACGCTGGTCTCGGCCACGTTGGTGGCCAGCACCACCTTGCGCTGGCCGGCCGGGGCCGGGCGGATTGCCGCCTCCTGCTGCTCCGGCGCCAGGGAGGCGTGCAGGGGCAACACCTGCCAACCCTCGCCCAGCGGCTGCTCCGCCAGCAGGCGCTCCACCCGGCGGATTTCGCGGAAGCCGGGCAGAAACACCAGCAGGTTGCCCGGTTCCTCCCGGGCTGCGCGGCGGATCACCTGGGCGGTGTGGGCCTCCAGCTCGCCCCGGGCGGCGGGTGGCAGGTAGCGATCCTCCACCGGGAAGCAACGCCCCTCGGAGGCCACCAGCGGCGCCTCCAGCCACTGGGCCAAGCCCTCGCCGTCCAGGGTAGCGGACATCGCCACCACCCGCAGCGGCTCGCGCTCGTCGCGCAGGCCGCGCTGGGCGTCCAGGGTCAGGGCCACCCCCAGGTCGGCCTCCAGCGAGCGCTCGTGGAATTCGTCGAACAACACGGCACAGACGCCGCTCAGGGCCGGATCGTCCTGCAGCATGCGCAGATAGATGCCGCCGGTGACCACCTCGATGCGGGTGGCGGCGCTGGTGCGGCTGTCGTAGCGGGTGCGGTAGCCGATGGTCTGGCCGGGGGGCTCCCCCAGCACGCTGCTCATGCGGCGGGCGGCGTTGTAGACCGCCAGGCGGCGCGGCTGGATCAGCACGATGCGCCCCTGGGCGGCCCAGGGCTGCGCCAGCAGGGCCAGCGGGATGGCGGTGGTCTTGCCGGCGCCGGGGGGCGCCTGCACCACCAGCCGGTCGCTTTCGGCCAGCCGCGCCAACAGCGCGGGCATCACCGCATGGATGGGCAGCTGAGGCAACTCAGACACAGGCGGTCTCCACCACCAGCTGCGCCTGCATGGACAAGCGCAGGCGGTCACCCGGCGCCAGCGGCCCCACCCCGGCCGGGGTGCCGGTGAGCACCACGTCGCCGGGCAGCAGCGTGAAGTGCTGGCTGATGTAGGCCAGCAGCGGGCCGGCCGGGTGGATCTGGTCGGCGCTGTGGCCGCGCTGGGCCGGTGCACCGTTCTTGTCCAGGGCGAAGTGCAGGTCCTGCAGGTCGCCCAGTTGTTCGCGCGGGATGAAATCCGACAGCGGGCAGCTGCCGTCGAAGGCCTTGGCCAGTTCCCAGGGCTGGCCGGCGGCCTTGAGCTGGTCCTGCAGGTCGCGGCGGGTGAGATCCAGCGCCAGGCCGACGCCCGCCACGGCAGCCAGGCAGTCCGCCTCGCGGGCGTTCTTCAGGGGCTGGCCGATCAGCAGGGCAATTTCCAATTCGTGGTGCACGGTGCCGGCCGGCACGCCAAACGGCCGCGCCACCGGCACCGCGGCGGTGGCGGGCTTGATGAACAACAGCGGCGACGCGGGCACCGCATTGCCCAGCTCCCGGGCGTGGGCGGCGTAGTTGCGGCCGACGCAGACGATCTTGCCCAGCGGCCAGTCACAGGGGCGGCCGTCGCTGAAGTGGTGCTGATACATGGGGTGGCGCCTGCGCTGTGATCAAAGCGCCGATTGTAGCAATTCGAGCGGATTCAAGGGCCGCAGAAGCGCGCCAGGCAGGCCTGCAGGGTGGCCACATGAATGGGCTTGGCGAGAAAATCGTCCATACCACTCGCTTCTGCGCGCTGCCTGAACTCCGGCAACACGTGGGCCGACAGCGCGATGATCGGCAGGCGCGCTTGGCCGCGGGACGCTTGCCAATCGCGAATGCGCCGGGTGGCCTCGATGCCATCCAATACCGGCATGTCCACATCCATCAGGATCAGGTCGTAGGCGTTCCCCTCGGCCTCCACGCGCTTAAACGCCTGCAGACCATCCCCCACCACCTCGCAGCGATGCCCAAGCCCCTCTAAAAGGCGGCTGATGACCAGGCTGTTGACCGGGTTGTCCTCCGCCACCAAGACCCGCAGAGAGCGGGCCGCCGCGTTCGCATCAGAACGCTCCGCGCCCTGGGAAGACTCACCCGGCGACAGCGGCGCGACCATCAACGGCAGGCGCACCCAAAAAATGCTGCCGACCCCCTTCTCCGACTGCACGCCGATCTGCCCGCCCATCAGCTCAACCAGCTCGCGGCAGATATTCAGGCCCAGGCCGGTGCCCCCATGGAGGCGCGCCACCTCCGCGGCCCCCTGACTATAGCGTTCGAACAGGCGCGCGCACTCCTGCGCCGTGAGCCCCACCCCCGTATCGCTTACGTCCAGCCGCCAGCAGGCGGCATCGCGCTGCAGGCGCAACACGACCTCCCCCTGGGAGGTAAATTTGAGCGCATTACTCACCAGGTTCAGCGCGATCTGGCGCAAGCGCACCGGGTCGCCCATCAGGGCCTCCGGCAATGCGGGATCGATCTCACTGCGGATCAGCACGCCCTTGTCCTGGGCCTCGCGCTGAAACAATGCCATCACACTGTCAACAAAGGGATGCAGCGGCACCGGCAACTGCTCCAGCGCCATCTTGCCCGCCTCCAGCTTCGAGTAGTCGAGGATGTCGTTGAGCACTTGCAGCAGCGCCTCACCCGATTCCTTGATCACTTGGTTGTAGCGCCCTTGCAAGGGGCTAAGCCCGGTGCCACGCAAGAGTTCCGACATGCCGATGATGCCGTTCATTGGCGTGCGGATTTCATGGCTCATGCGCGCCAGAAAATCGCTCTTGGCCTGGCTCTCGGCCCTTGCCAGCGCTTCCTTGCGGCGAATCTGCGCCTGTCGGTAGGCCAGCAACATGGCCACCATCACCATATTGGCCATCATGCCCACCGCGCCATAGGGCACCGGATGCAGGCTGGGACGCTGCAAAAAAAGCAGGGTCACCACCAACACCCCCACCAGAAAGGGCACCCAGCACAGCACAAACAAGCCCGCCAGCGTATTGCCCCGCCGCCACTGCCAGACTGCAGCCAGCACATAAAGCACCATCAGCACGATGTAGGACGCCATGCCAGCACTCAGTTCATGAACCGGGGCGGGCATCCATATCAAATAGGCCAGAAATACTCCCCCCAACGCCATCCCCAACTGACTCATGCGATGCAACCGGGGGTGCTGCCAAGGCCATTCCAGCAGCCGACTGACGAACAGGCTGAACATCACCAGGGCGGTGCCAAACCAGAACGGAATCGCGCGCAGCTCGAACCAGGGCCAATCCGGCCACAACCACATGAAGCCGAAGCCACGGCTCGCCATAAAACTCATCAGCATGCTCAGCACCCACAGCGCATACCAGCCCAGCAAGCGCTCCTGCAGCAGCAGGCCCGCCACCGCGCTGAATACCGCCATCAGCCCCATGGCGCCCAACATGATGGTGACCACCCAGCTATACCGCCACGGCGCCGACTTGACGAAGGCCGCTTGGGGCCACAGGGTGGTGCGGGCCAAAAACTCCCCCACTTGATCCCCCACGTAAACCAACAGCAGGGCTTCACTGTGGGGCTCAAGCTCCAGTGGGAACAGATAGGTTTGCGCCACCACCGGGCGCGTGGCGTAGGGCAAGCTGTTGCCGGTGTGGTAGTGCTGCACCAACCGACCATCGACCACCAAGCCCAGTTCAATTTTTTGTACAAAGGTGTAGTTGAAACCGAGCACGAGTGGCGCCGGTAGTGAGGACGGGTTGACCACGCGCATGGCAAACCAGGCATCCGCGTGGCGAGGCGGCTCCGCCAGTGGGGCAAAACGGGCTAACTGGGCGGGCTGCCGCGCCATGGCGTCCAGCGACAGGGTCAAGCCAGGATTGATCAAGCCATGCCAGTCCGGCGCTCTGAGTTCGCGCGCCTGATCAAGCCGGGAAACATCCAGCACGGGCAAGGCCGGGGCGGCCAGGCCCCAGGCACAAAAAAAATAAAAGCTGATCGCGCAGGCCGTGCGAGCCCACCACCGCGGTTGCCGAGCCACCCCTGGGCCACGCCCCATAGAGCACTCCCTGCCAGATCAATGTTTAATCAGCTTGATCAGTGTAGCAGGCTCACCCACCTGCCAAGGCTGCCGGCGAGATCGCGCAGCGCCAAGGGCCATCCCCCTCCAGACACAGATACCCCGTGAGATGGGCAGGCTTATTTTTATTGGCACTCCCCTACATCAGGGCGCGTTCAAGGCCGTGGCTCGACGATAGATTGACGCTTCCCTGCCGCGGTTTTGAATCACCACACGCCGCCATGTTGCACTGCATCACAAAACTGTAAAGCCGGCGTGCGAAGCTGGCAGGGCTGGCTAGCATTAGGCCTGTAACAACACATTCTGCTCCACGCGAACACGAGGTTTGCCATGAAGTCCCTGGTTTTCTCCCTGCGCAGCATCTACCACCTGCAGAAAGTCGCCCAACGCGTTCACGCCACCACCGGCGAGCGCTTCCGCCTGTCCGACCAGGCCGATCTGGTCCGCCTGCTGAGCACCGCCAGCAGCTCCAAGGATGCCTCCGTGCAAGGCTTCCTCAACTCCTTCGCCGGCCAGTTGGACAAGACCGCCCTGCGCGAGCTGAACCGCCGCGGCATACGCCTCGCCGCTTAAGTCTTGCTGCCCGAGAGGCAGCCCGCGAGTCGACGGCTGAAATCCTTCATAAAGCTAATATAGCCGTCTGCACTCAATGCCCGATCCGCGCCCAGTGGGTCCAGCTCCACCCAGTGAATACCCGTTTCGCGCGCCAACTGCTGCGGCGCGCGCAGGGGAAATTCCGCCTCGCTCACCAGGCACACCACCTCGCCGCGCCGAATCAGCTCGCGCAGCTCGGCCATGTGGCGCGCGCCGCCCGCCACGCCGGGGTTGCGCATCAGCACCGAGCGCTGCGGGATGCCAAAGCGCTCGGCGAAGTGGCGAAAGCCATCGTGGCTGGGGGCGAAACCGCGCCCCTGCAATGGTTGGAACTGCTGCAACAGTTCACCCTCCATGGCCTGCACCTGCTGCTGGAAACGCGCGGCGTTCTGCTTGTAGGCCTCGGCGTGGGCGGGGTCCTGCTGGCCCAGCGACTCGGCCAGCAGCCCGGCCAGGCGCGCCGCCTGGCGCGGATCCAGCCACACGTGCAGATCGCCCTCCACCCCATCAGGCAGCGCTTCATGGTCGTCTTCGTGGTGATGGGCCTCGGCGTGAATGCCGAGCAGTTCCCCAAAGCTCACCACCCGCCCGGCGGGCAACTGGCCGAGGGGTTTCTCCAGTGGCGTCTCCAGCCCCTCCCCCATCCACAGCACCTGCTGCGCCTGCTGCAGGCGCCGCACATCCGACGGTTTGAGGGCGTAGTCGTGGGGGGATTGCCCCGGCGGCAACAGCACTTCCACCCGGGCGTGCTCACCCGCCACAGACGTGGCGATCTGCCCCAGCGGCTGAATACTGGCCAGCACCCGCAGGGGCTCGGCCGCCTGGGCCACGGGACTGAGCAACAGGGCGAGGAGGGCAAGGCGCTTCATCATAAGGCTTCCGCAGCAGGCAAAAGTGTTATGATATAACAATTCGAGCCACGAACCCGCCCCATGCCCAAAACACTCATCGCCGCCCACCAGCTGGGCGTGGACATCGACGGACGCCCGGTGCTGTCCGCGGTGGATCTGCGCGTGCACGAAGGGGAGATCGTCACCGTCATCGGCCCCAATGGCGCGGGCAAGACCACCCTGGTGCGGGCCATGCTCGGCCTCACCCCACCCAGCCGCGGCCGGGTGGAGCGCGCCGCCGGCCTCACCCTGGGCTATATGCCGCAGCGGCTGGCGGTGAACCCGCTGCTGCCGCTCACGGTGGAGCGCTTCCTGGCCCTGGCCGCCCCGCGCGGTGCCGACCTGCGCAACGCCCTCAGCCGCACCGGCATCGAGGAGCTGCGCAAGCAGCCGGTGCAAAAGCTCTCCGGCGGTGAGTGGCAGCGGGTGCTGCTGGCCCGTGCCCTGCTGCGCCGGCCGCAACTGCTGGTGCTGGACGAGCCCGCCCAGGGGGTGGACGTGGGCGGCCAGGTGGATCTGTACAAGCTGATCCAGCGCCTGCGCCAGGAGCTGGGCTGCGGCGTGCTGATGATCTCCCACGACCTGCACGTGGTGATGGCCAACACCGACACGGTGGTGTGCCTCAACCAGCACGTCTGCTGCCACGGCCAGCCGGAGCACGTCAGCACCGACCCCGCCTTCCTGCAGCTGTTCGGCCCGGAAGTGGCCTCGGGCCTGGCCCTCTACACCCACCACCACGACCACCACCACGACGTGCACGGCAGCGTGGTACAACACCACCATCACGAGGGCTGCCGGCATGGATGAGTTCTTACTCTGGGCCCTGCTGGCCGGCGTCGGCGTGGCCCTGGTGGCCGGCCCGCTGGGCAGCTTCGTGGTGTGGCGGCGCATGGCCTACTTCGGCGACACCCTGGCCCACTCCGCCCTGCTCGGGGTGGCCATTGCCCTGATCGGCGAGCTGAACATCACCCTGGCCATCGCCCTGGTGGCCAGCGGCATCGCCGGCGGTCTGCTGCTGCTGGAGCGGGCCGGCATGGCCTCGGACACCGCCCTCGGCATCCTCTCCCACAGCGCCTTGGCACTGGGCCTGATCGTGGTCAGCCTGGCGGGCTCGGTGCGGGTGGATCTCAACGCCTACCTGTTTGGCGATCTGCTGGCAGTGACCCCGGCCGAGGCCGGCCTGATCTGGGCCATCGGCGCCCTGCTGGTGGCCCTGCTGGCCTGGCAGTGGCGCCCCCTGTTGAGCATGGCGGTGGACGAGGAGCTGGCCACCGTGGAGGGCCACCCCATCCTGCGCCTGAAAGCCCTGCTGATGCTGATGCTGGCCCTGCTGGTGGCGGTGGCGATCAAGATCGTTGGCGTGTTGCTGATCACCGCGCTGATCCTGATTCCCGCCGCCAGCGCCGGCCGCCTGGCCCGCACCCCGGAGCAGATGGCCTGGATCGCCAGCGTGTTGGGCGCCCTGGCGGTCGCGCTCGGGCTGGCCGCCTCCTGGCAGTGGGACCTGCCCGCCGGCCCGGCGGTGGTGGTCTCCGCCGCCGGCCTGTTCCTGCTCACCCTGGGCACCCGGCGGCGCTGAGGGGCAGGGCAGATGCACTAAGCATGGGAAGCTCTGAATAAGCCCCTGAAGGTGATGATGACTAGGCAAAACCATGCGAAAAGCGGAGTTTACTGGCCGTAAATGAGCATTTGAGCATGGTTTTAACGACGTCAGCGCACCTTCAGGGGCTTATTCAGAGCTTCCCTTGAGCTGACGCACGCCCCCGTCCCTCTCCCTGTGGCAAACTGAATCAAGTCACAGGGGAGCCCAACGACATGACGTCCACCTCCGGCCAGATCACCGCCAACCGGGTCGATATCCTCGCCCGCCGCATCACCTGGTGCAGCGTGCACTGGGAGGATGGCCGCATCAGCGCCATCGAGGAGCACGGCCCCGAGCGCCCCGGCCAGCCCTACCTGCTGCCCGGCTTGGTCGATGCCCACGTGCACATCGAAAGCGCCATGCTGCCGCCGGCGGAATTCGCCCGCATGGCCATCCGCCACGGCGTGCTGGCGGCGGTGTGCGACCCCCACGAGATCGCCAACGTGCTGGGCGTGGAGGGTGTGCGCTACATGGTGCGCAATGCCGCCCAGAGCCCGTTTCTGTTTGCCTTCGGCGCCCCAAGCTGCGTGCCCGCCACCCCCTTCGAGACCGCCGGGGCACGCTTGGACGCAAGCGATATCGAGGCCCTGTTTGAGGCCGGCGAGGCGCAGTTCCTGGCCGAGGTGATGAATTTCCCCGGCGTGCTCGACCGCGACCCCGCCCTGATGGCCAAGCTGGAGGCGGCCCGCCGCCACGGCCTGCCGGTGGACGGCCACGCCCCGGGGCTGTGCGGCACCCAGGCCGCCGCCTACGCCGGCGCCGGCATCAGCACCGATCACGAGTGCAGCAGCCTGGAGGAAGCGGAGGACAAGATCGCCGCCGGCATGTACATCCTGATCCGCGAGGGCTCCGCCGCGCGCAATCTCGACGCCCTGTTGCCGCTGCTGGGCCGCCATCCCGAGCGGGTGATGTTCTGCAGCGACGACAAGCACCCGGACGATTTATCCCAGCGCCACATCGACCACCACCTGCGCCAGGCCCTGGCCGCCGGCCACGACCTGTTCGACGCGCTGCGCGCCGCCAGCCTCAACCCCACCCGACACTACCGGCTGCCGCTGGGCCTGCTGCAGGTCGGCGACCGCTTCGACGCCCAGCGGGTCGACAACCTGCAAGACCTGCACTGCCTGGACGCCTGGCTGGCCGGCCAACAAGTGCTTGAACAAGGCCGGGTCCTGCTCCCCTTCACGCCCGCCGACTGCCCCAACCGCTTCGACGCCCGCCCCATCGCCCCGGCGGACATCGACCTGCCGGCGCAGCCGCGCATGCGCGCCATCCAGGCCCAGGACGGCCAGCTGCTCACCCGCGAGACCTGGCTAAGGCCTCGGGTCGAGGCCGGCCAGGCCCTGCCCGATCCCGGCCGCGACCAACTGCTGCTGGTGGTGCTCAACCGCTACCAGCCGGCCAAGCCCGCCGTCGCCCTGATCACCGGCTTCGGCCTGCGGCGCGGCGCCATCGCCGGCAGCGTGGCCCACGACTCCCACAACATCGTCGCCGTGGGCTGCAGCCGCGAGGCCATCGCCGCCGCCATCAACCGCGTGATCGAGGATCGCGGCGGGCTGGCGCTGGTGGATGGCGACGAGCTGCTGCACCTGCCCCTGCCCATCGCCGGCCTGATGAGCCCAGAGCCCGGCGAGCAGGTCGCCGCCCGCTACCAACAGCTGGACGCCCGCGCCCGGGCCATGGGCAGCCCGCTGCGGGCGCCCTACATGACCCTGTCCTTCATGGCGCTGCTGGTGATCCCCGAGCTAAAGCTGAGCGACCAGGGCCTGTTCGATGGGCGCAGTTTCAGTTTTGTCGGCACGGGAGCGGACTGAATGCGGGTCGAGTTCATCCTCAATCATGAGACCGTCGCGCTGCAGGAACCCCGGGGATTGCTACTGGACTGGCTGCGGCAGGTGCGCCACCTGACCGCCACCAAGGAGCCCTGCCACGGCGGCGAGTGCGGCGCCTGCCAGGTACTGATCGGCCAGCCTGATGACACGGGGCAGCTGCGCTACCGCAGCCACAACAGCTGCCTGCTGCCGCTGGCCGCGCTGCACGGTCGGCATGTGCTCACCCTGGAGGGCCTCAACCAGCCCGGCTTGAGCCCGGTGCAACAGGCCCTGCTTGACGGCGCCGCCATCCAGTGCGGTTACTGCACCCCCGGCGTGGTGATGGCCCTCACCGGCTGGCTGCTGGACGACCCCTCACCGCAGGCCGCTAACGGCCTGGATTGGCTCTCCGGCAACCTGTGCCGCTGCACCGGCTACGGCGGCTTTCACCGCGCCGTGGAGCACCTCGCCGCCACCACGCCCGCCGCCAGCGACCCTCTGGCCCGGGCCCTGCAGCTGGGCCTGCTACCGGCGGACTGCGCCGATGTCGCGGCCCGGCTGGCGGCCATTCCGCCACGGCCCGACGCCGGCCCTGGCGGCCCGCTCATCGCCGGCGCCACCGATCTCGCCGTGGAGCAGCCCGCCCTGTGGCACGCCGCCCACACCCCCGCCCGGCTGCCCGCGCAGATCGAGCTGCAGGACGGCGCCCTGCGCCTCGGCGCCGGCACGACCATCGAGGCCCTGCGCCAGCACCCGTTGATTCAGCAGCACGCCCCCGTGCTCAAGGCGGTGGCGGAGCTGTTCGGCAGCCGGCCGATCCGCCACCAGGCCAGCCTGGGCGGTAACCTGGCCCACGCCTCGCCCATCGCCGACTTCGCCGTGGCGCTGCTGGCCCTGGCGGCCGAGCTTGAGTGCGACAGCGGTCGCCGGCTGCCCCTGTCGGCGTTTTATCTGGGCTACAAGCACACCGCCCTGGCCCCCGGCGAGCAGATCCGCCATATCCACCTGCCGCTGCCCACGCCACCCTGCCACTTCGAGAAGGCCGCCCGCCGCGCGCACTTCGACATCGCCAGCCTCAACAGCGCCATGAGCCTGGCGCTGGAGGGCGACCGCATCGCGCACCTGCGGCTCAGTGTAGGCGGCGCCGGCCCCGTGCCGATGCGGCTCACCGCCATCGAGCAGGCGGCCCAGGGCCTGCCGCTCAGCCCCGCCCTGGTGCAACAACTGGCGCAACAGGCCGCCGACGCCATCGCCCCCCTCGACGATGTGCGCGGCAGCGCCGATTACCGCCGCGCCCTGCTGCGCCGGCAACTGATCGCCCACTTCGAAGCCCTGGCCCCGGCACTCGCCACCGGCGCGCCCCCTGCTTGCGAGCAACGCCCATGAGCCGCCACGAAACCCTGCTGCACGTGCGCGGCGAATCGCTGTTCGTCGGCGACCTGCCCCGCCCCGCCGACACCCTCTACGCCGCCGTGTTCACCTCCAGCGTGGCGGCCGGCCACCTGCGCGCCCTGCATGTGGCCGAGGCCCAGGCCCTGCCCGGCGTGGTGGCCGTGCTCACCGCCCGGGACATCCCCGGCGACAACCAGCTGGGCGAAATCATCGAGGATGAATCCCTGCTGGCCCACGCCGAAGTGCGCTTCGTCGGCAAACCCCTGGCGCTGGTGGTGGCCGAGAGCGCCGCCCAGGCCCGGGCCGCCCTGGCGCACATCCGCGCCGAGATCGAAGCGGTGGCACCGGTGTTCGACACCCGCCAGGCCGCTGCCCAGAGCAGCACCTTCGGCCCGCGCCGGGAGATCCGCAAGGGCGATCTGCAGGCCGCCTGGCAGCGCTGCCACCTGATCGTCAGCGGCCAGGTGCACACCGGCGCCCAGGAGCACGTCTACCTGGAGACCCAGCGCAGCCTGGCCATCCCGCTGGAGGATGGCGGCCTCAAGCTGTGGTCCGCCACCCAGTCGCCCAGCGCGGTGCAGAAGTCCGCCGCCCGGGTGCTGGGCATCGACATGCACCTGATTGAAGTGGAAGTGCCCCGCCTGGGCGGCGGCTTCGGTGGCAAGGAGGAGCAGGCCAAGCCCTGGGCGGTGCTGGCCGCCCTGGCCGCCCATCACACCCGCCGGCCGGTCTACCTGGAGCTGGATCGCCGGGAGGACATGCGCTACACCGGCAAGCGCCACCCCTACGCCGCCGACTACCGCCTGGGCGTCGCCACCGACGGCACCCTGCTGGCTTTCGAGGCCGACTTCCTGCAAGACGGCGGCGCCGTGGCCGACCTCTCCACCGCCATCCTCGAACGCACCCTGTTCCACGCTGGCAACGCCTACGCCATCGAGGCCATGCGCATCAGCGCCACCAGCTGCCGCACCGCCCACCCCTCCAACACCGCCTTTCGCGGCTTCGGCGCGCCCCAGGGCATCTTCACCATCGAAGCCGCCCTGCACCACGCCGCCGACGCCCTCGGCCTGCCGGTGGAGCAACTGCAACGGCGCAACCTGGTGAGCGCCGGCTACCGCTTCCACTACGGCCAGACCCTGGAGCACAGCAGCATGGCACAGGTGTGGGATCGGCTCATCGCGCGCAGCGACCTCGCCCAGCGGCGGGCCGAGGTCGCCGCCTTCAACGCCCGCGAGCGCTGGCAGCGCAAGGGCCTGGCCCTGATGCCGGTGTGCTTCGGCATCTCCTTCACCAGCACCCACCTCAACCAGGCCGGCGCCCTGCTGCACATCTACGAAGACGGCAGCCTCAACCTCAGCGCCAGCGCGGTCGAGATGGGCCAGGGGGTGTACAGCAAATTGCAGCAGGTCGCCGCCCGCGCCCTGGGCATAAGCCTCGCCCGGGTGCGGGTGGAGCACACCCAGACCGGCCGGGCCGCCAACATGTCCCCCACCGCCGCCAGCGTGGGTGCCGACCTCAACGGCCTGGCGGTGCTGGACGCCTGCGCACAACTGCGCGAGCGCCTGCTGGACTTCGCCGCCGCGCACACTGGCCACCCCCGCGATCAACTGGCCCTGCGCGAGGACCAGCTCTACGCTGGCGACACCGCCATCCTGGACTGGCCCACCCTGATCCACGCCGCCCGCATGGCGCGGCTGGACCTCAGCGCCCACGGCTTCTACCGCACACCCCACATCGGCTACGACCGCAGCCTCGAACAGGGCCACCCCTTCGCCTATCACGTGTTTGGCGCCGCCCTCATCGAAGCCACCGTGGACTGCCTGCGCGGCACCTACCACATTGATACGGCTGACGCCGTCTACGACCTGGGCGAATCCCTCGACCCGGCGGTGGATCGCGGCCAGGTGGAAGGCGGCATCGTGCAGGGCATCGGCTACGCCACGCTGGAAGAGATCCGCTGGGATGCGGCAGGACACCTGCTCACCGACGACCTGGCCCGCTACAAGATTCCCGACCTGTACACAGCGCCACGCGTGGATGTATCGCTGATCAACGGCGGACAAAATCCCTACGGCCCCTTCAACAGCAAGGCCATTGGCGAACCGCCGTTCATCCTGGGTCTGGGGGCGTGGTTCGCGGTGCGGGATGCGCTGCGGGCCTGGTCGCCACAGCTGGCACTGCCCTTTGATCTGCCACTGACGGCCGAGCGGGTATTGATGGCACTGGAGGGCCTGAACCCGCCGGCATCAAGTCCGTAGGAGCGCTCCATGAGCGCGACAGTGCCCGCAGAGCATGCACGCCGGGTACCATGCCCAGCGGCCAGTGTGCAGGAGCGCTCCATGAGCGCGACCCTGCACCGACCGCCAATGGCTCCCGGCCACTACCTGAAAAACACCCTCAACATCCACAGGCTCAAGGCCAGCGAGATACAGGCGAATATCCGTTTCAAATAAATCTCAGGCAAACCTCGTGAGCACCGCGCGCCATAGGGCGCAGCGATGGCGCTGCCCAGCGATATCAGCAAAAATGCGGGAATGTAGATGAACCCCAGCATGTACTGCGCAGCCCTGGTTTCGGACCAGCCTCCGATCATGTAACCCGCAGTGCCCGCCACCGCGATCGGCAAGCCAATGGCCGCCGATGTGCCCACCGCCCGTTTCATTTCAATGTTCTTGTAGTTCAGGTAGGCGACCGTCAGAAAGCCGCCCCCCACCGCAGCCAGCGCGGATACCGAACCGATGCCCGCTCCAACCCCCAGGAGCCCCCGCAGATTCGCGGGGGTCAGGCTGGGCGCGGGTTGCCAATCGAAATACATCCTCGCCGCGACCAGCAGCATGAATATCGAAAAAAACACACTGATCACGGCGGCATTCATCAGCGCGGCAAACTGCGTGACCAGAAACGCGCCGATGATGATGCCGGGCGCCATGCCACCAACTATTTTCCAATCCACATTGGCGCGCGCGGCATGCGCCCGCAAACTCGCCGTCGAGGTGATGATCATGCACGTAAGCGCCGTGCCCAGCGCGACATGCACCACACTGCCCGGAGGCACACCCTGATAGGCCAAAGCCGAGGCGAGCAAGGGCACCAGAATGCCTCCCCCACCAACACCCAGCAAGCCACTCATGAACCCGGCGAAAGCCCCCAGGGCCAGATAGAGCGCCAACCATTCCATCCCGATCATGATGCTGCGGCCTCCCCGGTTTAAATATGCGCTACAGCGAACTGATCCAGCCGCCAGACGGCTTCAATAGCCGCGACTTTCCCCTTGAGACCGCCCACAAGTTGCTGCCTTGCCACACACCGCATGCGGTATTCGCGGCCATAGACCTGTGCGATCTCGCCCTCGACAACAGAAAAGGGAGGCCCCGCCAGCAGCGATTGATCATATTCATAACTGATCAGCAACTGCGGTGCGGCATGGGTCAATTTCACGAGGTGCGCGGCATACTCAATCCTGACTTCTGCCGGCAGGGCCACCAGGGCAGCGCGATCATAAATCGCATCCACTTTCCCGATAAAATCCGCACTTAGATCAAAAATATCACCCACGAAAACATCAATATTCCTGGCGCTATAGTGCAGCAATGTGCCCACCTGCGCGACGACAGGCTCCAGGCCGATGGCATCGAAAAGTGCCTTGATGGCAATCTCGCTCAATTCAACACCGACGACCCTATAGCCCCTCGCCAGCAGCCAGACGATATCCAGACTCTTGCCGCAAAGAGGAAGCAGCACGCGACTCCCCACCGGTAGTTTCAATTCATGAAAGTGCGCCACAAGCAATGGGTTTTCCTTGCCTTCATGAAAGCCGATATCACCCTTCTCCCACTTTTCATGCCAAAAACCCGCATCCATCACACACCTCCTGATCACACATGAAGGCCCTCCCGACCTGGTGGAAAGGGCCGCTTTGAGTCAGAATAGGACCTCAAGTCGACTTGAGGTCAAGAGGCAATGTCAGGGTTTCACGCAATGGATATCGTCGAGGTCGCCAAGGCATCCGGCCTGCCGGCGTCGACCCTGCGCTACTACGAAGAGAAAGGGCTGATCCGCTCAGTCGGCCGCAGCGGCCTGCGCCGCCTGTTCAGCCCCAGCGTGCTGGAGCGACTGGCACTGATTTCACTCGGGCGAAACGCCGGCTTTTCACTGGAAGAGATCGCGGCGATGTTCACGCCCGAGGGTCCCGAAATCGACCGGGCACTGCTACTGGCGAAGGCGGATGAACTCGACCGCAAGATCAGGGAACTGAGCGCCATGCGCGACGGCCTGCGCCACGCGGCAGCCTGCCGCGCGCCCAGCCACTTCGAATGCCCGAAATTTTTGCGCCTGGTGAATATCGCGGGAAAAAATCGCGCCAGGAAATCCAACACCCAAGGTCACGCAAAAAAGCCACGGATTGAAAAAAATATTTCTTCGATGAAGATAAAAAAATAGATTTTTAATTAGAAATTCAGATTTTATGATTTATCGGATCGCGGTCATGGACCGCTCCTACAGCGCCTAGACATGAATACTTTATGGGCTGCCACATTGCCCGGACTCACGAGCCAAGCACAGCTCACCGCCTCACGAATTCCATACACGCGACCCAGCAACCACCTGTAGGAGCGCTCCATGAGCGCGACCCCTGCCCCCGTGCAGCTCAGTCAAACAACAGTGTTGTGGGTGTAACGAGCCTTCAGCGCGAGGCCTGGACGGAGAAGAAAAGCGCACAAAGGCCCACCATGAAACCATTCACACTCGACCGCGGAAAACGAATCGCGGTCATGGGCCGCCCCCCTCAATCAAACAAATTCTTCAACCCGGCCAGCGCCTCCTTACCCTTGCGCTGCACCTGCTCGGCATCTGGCGTGCCGAAGCCCTCGAACTCCACATCCTCCTTGGGCAGCTCCTCCAGGAAGCGGCTGGGTTCGCACTCCTGCTGCTCGCCGAACTGCTTGCGGCGGGCGGCCAGCATCAGGGTCAGGTTGCGCTTGGCACGGGTGATGCCCACATAGGCCAGGCGGCGCTCCTCCTCGATGTCACCGGTCTCGATGGAGTTGCGGTGGGGCAGGATCTCCTCCTCCACGCCGATCAGGTAGACGTGGGGGAACTCCAGCCCCTTGGAGGCGTGCAGGGTCATCAGGTTGACCTTGTCGGCGTGTTCGTCGTCTTCCTCCTGGCGCTCCATCAGGTCGCGCAGGATCAACCTGGAGATGGCATCCTCCATGGTGCCAGGGTCCTCGCCCTCCTCCACGCCGCGGTTGATGGTCTTCTCCAGTGATTCCACCAGGTAGTTGACGTTCTGCATGCGGCGCTCGGCCACCGCCGAGGAGGAGGCATTTTGCTGCAGCCAGGCCTCGTAGCCGATGTCGTCCAGCATCTCGCGGATGGCGGCCACCGCATCGCCGCCCTCCAGATTGCGCCGCACCCCGTCCAGCCAGTGGGTGAAGCGCCGCACATGTTCCAGCGCCCCCTCCGGCATGCGCTGCTCAAGGCCGAACTCGCCGGCGGCGGCGTACAGGCTGATGTGGCGCTCGCCGGCGTACTGACCGAGGACCTCCAGAGTGCTGGCGCCGATCTTGCGGCGGGGGACGTTGACGATGCGCAGGAAGGCGTTGTCGTCGTCCTGGTTCACCAGCAGGCGCAGGTAGGCCATCACGTCCTTGATCTCGTTGCGGGAGAAGAACGAGGTGCCACCGCTCATGCGGTAGGGGATCTGGTGGTGCTGCAGCTTCATCTCCAGCAGGCGCGCCTGGTGGTTGCCCCGGTAGAGCACGGCGTAGTCGCGCCAATGGCTGCCGCTGCGCATGCGGTGGGCGATGATCTCCGCCGCCACCCGCTCCACCTCGGCGTCCTCGCTGCGGGTGCGAATGACCCGGATCGGATCGCCCAGGCCGTATTCGGACCACAGCGTCTTCTCGAACACGTGCGGGTTGTTGGCGATCAGGGTGTTGGCCGCCTTCAGGATGCGACTGGTGGAGCGGTAGTTCTGCTCCAGCTTCACCAGCCGCAGGTTGGGGTAGTCCTGGGTCAGCTGAGCCATGTTCTCCGGCCGGGCACCGCGCCAGGAGTAGATGGACTGATCGTCGTCACCCACCACGGTGAGGCCACCGCGCGGCCCCACCAGCATCTTCACCAGCAGGTACTGGCTGGCGTTGGTGTCCTGGTATTCATCCACCAGCAGGTAGCGGATGCGGTTCTGCCACTTGCCGAGGATCTCGGGCTGCTCCCGGAACAGGATCACCGGGCGCAGGATCAAATCGTCGAAATCCACCGCATTGTAGGCGCGCAGGGAGCGGTCGTACTGGCCGTAGAGCATGGCGGCGGCCTGCATCTGCTCGTCCTCGGCGCGGCTGGAGGCCTCCTCCGGCGTGACCAGGTCGTTCTTCCAGTTGGAGATCTGGTGCTGCACGAATTCCAGCGCGGCCGACTGGTCCTCGCCATCCTTGAAACTGAGGTCCTTCAGCAGGGCCAGGGCATCCTGCTGGTCGAAGATGGAGAAGCCGGCTTTCAGCCCCAGGGCCTTGTGCTCCCGGCGGATGATGTCCAGCCCCATGCTGTGGAAGGTGCTCACGGTGAGGCCGCGCGCGGCCGGGCCGCTCACCAGCTTGCCCACCCGCTCCTTCATTTCGCGCGCGGCCTTGTTGGTGAAGGTCACCGCGGCGATGTTGCGGGCGTCGATACCGCACTCCTGGATCAGGTAGGCGATCTTGCGGGTGATCACGCTGGTCTTGCCCGAGCCAGCGCCGGCCAGCACCAGCAGGGGGCCGTCGATATAGCGCACCGCCTCGCGCTGGCGGGGATTGAGATTGCTGAGCATTGGCCACGTCACTCACCTGGGGCCGGCGATTTTAACCCGTCTAGCGCGGCCTCGCTCGGCTTTCTTGAACCCCGCCGGCATGATCCACCTGCACGCTAATACCATGTTTTCCAAGCCCTGAAAGGTGAGTTTACGCTCACCGAAGGCTTTGCTAACACACTTTATATGCTGTAAAGTAATGTCCGGCCATGCGGCTATAACCAAGAGAATTAAGGGGATTCTGCCAAGCGCTATATGCCAGGCACGTTTCGCAGAATCCCTTTCGAAGCTATCGCCCCAATGCGGGACCAGGATTGGTCAGCAGGGTGCCGAGGCCCCCGTATGCAAGAAGACGCCATCCGTCTGCTGCTAATTTCAGGGAATCCAGATACCAAGGACGCACTCTTAGCACTGCTGCAAAGCACGCGCTCGGATTCGTTCACACTTGAATCAGCACATCCACTCAGCATTACGCCGCCCGACCAAGCGCTAGAGGATTTCGACCTCCTACTTCTGGATTATCCCGGCACGGCCGAATCCGGACAGCAACTGCTAAATGCATTGCTCACACAGCCCGCGCCCCCGCCCGTACTGCTGCTGACTCATGAGCAACACCTGCGCGGAGCCCGGGACGCTGTTCGCATGGGCGCGCGCGACTACCTGGTACTGGATTGTCTTGAACCTTCACAACTTTCACGCGCCTTGCAACTTTGCCGGGAAGGGCACCCCGCGCGCGAGGAAACTCATTCACCCAGACACTTTGACGCCCAAACCGGCCTGCCCAACGAGCATTGGCTGACTGCGGCAACAGAGCACGCAATAGCCGGCGCCCAACGCGAATGCCGACAACTTGCCTTGTTTCTACTGGAACTCAAGGGTCTTAGCCGCATTGGTGCCGCATTTGGCCCCAGCGCCGAACAGCACGTGCTGCTTGCCATCACCCGGCGGCTCAGCCTCAGCGTTCGCCGGGGCGACACGCTGTCACGCGTGGGGCCGCATAGTTTCGCCCTGCTGGTGCCCGATGTCATTGGCACCGGCGAACTTGCCCTGATCAATCGCAAGCTGATTGCCGCCGTTACGCAACCGATCAGTTTTGGCAAACACACCCTAATGGCCGAGGGCAGCTTGGGTGTAGCGGTCTATCCTGAGTCTGGCAAACACCCCGCGCAACTGCTCGACAGCGCCCAGGAAGCACTGCGTACCGCTAAGGCTCAACCCGGTTCACACTCGCGCATTCACCAAACGGAACAAGCCCCTGGGCCACGTGGACCAAGCCTGCACGAGTCCGAGCTTCGGCGCGCCGTGCGACGCAATGAGTTTGAGTTGCACTACCAGCCGCGCATCTCGCTACAAACAGGCCGAGTCTGTGCCATCGAAGCATTAGTGCGCTGGCGCCACCCAGAAAAAGGGCTGCTATCGCCCAAGGAGTTTCTGCATCAAGCCGAGCAAAGCGGCCTGATCATCCCCCTCGGCTACCAGTTGGTACAGCAAGCGATCGATGACGCCCGCGAGATGGACATCCATGGCTTGCCGGCGGTACCACTGATCTTAAATCTGTCCCAGCGACAACTGCTGGACGCTAGCTTCATATCCACCATCACGCGCTTGTTGCATCGCGGTGCGGTGGCGCCTGGGCGGCTCCAATTTGAAATCAAAGAAAAAGCCGTCAACGTCGGGGATGACGCCTTGTCGCAGTTACACGCACTGGGCCAACTGGGCGTAAGCCTGGCACTGGACGACTACGGGGCAGGCAGCACGCCCATCCCACTGCTGCAGCGCCTGCCCATTGACACCCTGTGCATCGACCGCCACTTTGTGCGCAACATGCACAAAAGCGCTGACGACCAGGCCTTGCTCAAGGCACTCATCAGCCTGGCGAGAAGCTTGGGCCTGCGCACGGTCGCCAAGGGCGCCGAGGAAGCTCACCAGGTGGACAGCCTGCAGGCTCTGAACTGCGACGAAGTGCAGGGGTTCTACTTCAGCCCGGCGCTTGATAGCCGCGCACTGATAGCGCGCCTGCGCAGCCACCTGCATGAAACCGCAGTGTAAATCGCCCACCGCCCTTGGCCCACGCCCCCAGTGCAGCGGGGCACGCCGGCCATCTCAGGCCTGCAAGCGGCTGAGGCATTTCGCTTTGACATAAAAAAAGCCGGGGAATCTCCCCGGCTTTTTCATACCGATAGCCCTTAGGCATCAACTTGCTTGCGGCGGGCAACACTTGCCAGGCCCAGCAGCGCAGAGCCCATCAACCAGGCAGCCGCAGGTACTGGTACCTCAGACACCAGGTTCACATTCTGCAGACCGTGGATGTAGGTGGTGGTGCCACCGCCACCTATCGCCTTCAGAGTGAAGGACTGCAGGGTCAGCGGCGTAGCAAAGGTGAAGTAATCGATCAAGACACCATCACCGGTGTAGTTACTGGTGCGCAGGTTTATTGTCTGCCCCGTGTTGGTCACCAGGTCTACCTTGTCAAAACCGTTTTCCCACTGGCGGAAACTGATGCCACCCAGCGTCACCTTTTGACCAAAGGAGAACACCAGCTGATCCTTGTCCTGGTTAAGCACACCACAGCAATCATCGAAGGTGCCCAGGTCAACGCCGTTGGAGAAGCCACCCAGACCTTCCCAGTAGCCAACCACCTTGGTGGTATTGCCGGTGGGGGATACGGTCAGGCTTACACCGTTATCAAAAAAGTTGGCGGCATTGTACTTGCCATCGGCAAGGCGATCCTCGCCGGTGAAATCGAAACTGGCAGCAGAAGCGACGCCGGACAGACTGACTGCCGCTACACCTGCCAACAGGCTGGCTTTGAGTTTCATGATCACTCTCCGTTTATTTTTTTAATTCTGCGGTTGCAGACACAACCGGCTGTTTTATTAATGTTTTACAGCCTAGACGACCCACGCCCCGACAGCCCACAGGGCAGCACGCCGCCACTTTTGATGAAATAACGCTCATCTTTAGTATCACAAATAACTGATGCGACACCCTTAGTCAAGCACATTATTATTTAAAAGCATAGTTATAAACACCTTTCGACGTACAATATGCCCTCCCCAGGCAACGATTTCCTACCATGCTGACTCCTCGCCGCCTTTGCTTGACCGCCTTGGTCTTCACGCTTCTCTACGGTTGCAGTCGCCAGGAGCCGCCCGCGTCACTCTGGCAGAGCAGCCCAGCGGTCAAGGGGGTAGACACGCAGCCTCGCCCCCAAGGAGGCTCGCTCACCCGCATCACCTTGCGCCCCGCTGGAGGCAATGATGTCACGCGCTTTCTGGCCATCGCGGCGGGCGACATCCGCGACGTGATACAGACCCTCTATCTCCACCTGCCCAATCAACGCCCCGACGAGCTGGAATTCAGGCTTCAAGCGCCATTGGTGAGCCGCAGCGGCAACAGCGCCCTGGTGGAGGTAATGGTAGTTCGCTTCGACATGGCGGCCCTGCAGGCGCATGACTGGCAGCAGCCCCCCTCGCCCGCCACACTGCTAGAAGAGGCCCGGCAGGTTGAGCCATTGCAGCCGGTCGCCAAAAAACTGATAGAGGGCTTCTGTAGCGATCCGCAGCTGGCGCGCCAAGCCGCACGCCTGTGTTCATCGCCCGAGGCCGCCGCCCCCCACTAAACGAGCGCTTGCCCCAAACGGCGCGGGCTTGATCGAGCTTCGGCAGGCCGGAGCGAACAGGCTTTGCACTGAACACGCTGCCCCGACCTTCGCATGGAGGGGGGGGGCACGGCACAAAAAAAAGGCCGGGTAATCACCCGGCCTTTTTTGTTGGTCTGCGGGATCAGGCGCGGCGGCGCATGCCGGCCAGGCCCACCAGCGCAGAACCAAACAACCAGGCGGCTGCTGGCACAGGCACTTCTGGCGCCTTGGGATCAACGGTCATGCCACTCACGCGGAAGGAAGTACCGCCACCAATACCGGTGATGTAGAAGCCTGAGGTGTAACCCAGGGTGCTGAAGTTGAACACGCCGTTGTTGAGCTTGTGGTTGGTGGTCACGCCATTGTAGGTCAGCGAGAACTGATCCAGCGGCACGAGGGAGGTACCATTTTCCCACAACTTCATGGTCAGGTTGGTCAGCTTCACCTGCTTGTCGAAGTTGAAGTACAGCTTGTCCAGACCGTTGTTGATCAGGTCGCTGTTGATCTCGCCGGCTTCGCCTGAGCTACGACCAACACCCAGACCATCCTGACGGTTGGACACCTGGTACTGACCTGCCGTTACGGTCAGTGCAACACCGCCTTCCAGGAAGGAGTAGGAGGCTTGGCGCTCACCGATATTGGGATCAGCCTTAACGCCGTTGCCGTAAAAGCTGAAGCTGACAGGCGCCGCAGAGGCTGCACTGGCCATGCCGAGCGTAAGCGCGCTCGCCATCAGGGCTTTAGAAAAGTTCATGTGAGATCTCCGTTATTGTTTTGTTCGTCACTCATGCCCACCGCCAGACATGATCGCGCGTCTATATACCCAGCCCTCTGCGATACTCTGGCCCTGCCACTCGCCATAGTCAGGTGGCACGAAAGCACCATTAGCATTCACTAACGCCCACACAAAGTCAAGCCCGCAATTAATGGACAGCATTGTTATAACACAATGATCAACTTTCCCGCCCCAGAGGCCGCAGCAGTTCTTCCAGATCGGTGGCATTGAGGCTGCTGCTGACTTCGCTGTTGTCACCGTAGATGCCCTCCGCCAGTGCGGCCTTGCGCCCCTGCAGTTCGAGGATCTTCTCTTCCACCGTGCCCTCGGTGATCAGCTTGTAGACGAACACCGGCTTGTCCTGGCCAATGCGGTGGGCGCGGTCGGTGGCCTGGCGCTCCACGGCGGGGTTCCACCATGGATCGTAGTGGATCACGGTGTCGGCGGCGGTGAGGTTGAGGCCCACGCCACCGGCCTTGAGGCTGATCAGGAACAGCGGCACCTCGCCTGACTGGAAGCGGTCGATGGGCGTCACGCGGTCCACGGTGTCGCCCGTCAATACCACGTAGGGGATGCCCTGGGCGTCCAGCGCCTGGCGGATCAGCGCCAGCATGCTGGTGAACTGGGAAAACAGCAGTACCTTGCGCCCCTCATCCAGCAGCTCCGGCAGCAAGTCCATCAACAAATCGAGCTTGGCGGACTGGCGTACCCGGCCGGCCTGCTGCAGGTTGACCAGGCGCGGATCGCAGCACACCTGGCGCAGCTTGAGCAGCGCCTCCAGCACCACGATCTGGCTGCGGGCCAGGCCCTTGTCGGCCACTTCGGCGCGCACCTTGGCGTCCATAGCCAGGCGGATCGCCTCGTAGAGGTCACGCTGGGCGCCCTCCAGGGCCACTGCGCGCACGATTTCGGTCTTCGGTGGCAGCTCAGCCGCCACTTGCTCCTTGGTGCGCCGCAGCAGGAAGGGCGCCACCCGGCGGGCCAGCTGCTGGCGCCGCTCCTGGTCCCCCTGGCGCTCTACCGGGTAGCGGTAGAGCCGCCGGAAGCGCGCCTCGGTGCCGAGGAAGTTGGGCATGATCACGTCGAAGATCGACCACAGCTCGCCCAAGTGGTTTTCCATCGGCGTGCCGGTGAGGGCCAAGCGGTGGCGGGCCGGCAGCTGGCGCGCCACTTCGGTGGCCTTGGCGCGGGGGTTTTTCAGGTACTGAGCCTCGTCGAACACCAGGTAGTGCCACTGGCGGGCGCTCAGGCGCTGGGCGTCACGGGGCAGCAGGGAGTAGCTGGTGATCACCAGGTCGGCCCCTTCGGCCTCCCGCCACAGGCTGCCGCGCTCCAGGCCGTGCAGCACCACCACCTTGAGGCCGGGGGCGAAGCGCGCCGCCTCCCGCCGCCAGTTGTGCACCAGGCTGGTGGGCGCCACCAGCAGGCTGGGGCCGCGGCCGGGGTCTCGCGCCTGCTCCAGGGCCAGCAGGGCCAGGGTCTGCACCGTCTTGCCCAGGCCCATGTCGTCCGCCAGCACGCCGGAGAAACCGTATTCGCGCAGGAAGTTGAGCCAGTTCAGGCCCTCCCGCTGGTAGCCGCGCAGCTCGGCATGCAGGCCGGCGGGTGGCTCCACCGGGTGCACGCCGGAGAAATCGCGCAGCTGCCGGCCCAGCGCCAGCAGGCGTTCACCGCCCACCCAGGGCAGGTCGATGTCGCCCAGGCGGGCGGCGTCCAGCCGGCTCAGCCGCAGGTGGCCGCTGCGCTCCAGCGGATCGCTGTCGGTGTCGAACAGCTCCACCAGGGTCTGCAGGATGGGGCGCAAGCGGGCCAGGGGCAGCTGGAACACGCCGCCGGCGGCCATCACCGGCAGGGTGGCGTCGTCGGGCAAGCCCAGCAGGGTGCGCTGATCCAGGCTGGGCAGGCGGCGCAGGGTGCTCACCAGCAGGGGCAGCAGGTCGATGCGCCTGCCTTCGTGCAGAATGCCCAGGTTGAGCTCGAACCAGTCGCCGGCGCCCTCCTCGGCCTCGCCGTACCAGCCCTCCACTTCCAGCGGGCGCAGCTGGAAGGTGGCGGCGTACTCCAGCCTCCAGCCCTGCTCTTCCAGCGCGGGCAGGCGATCGGCCACCGCATCCAGCCAGCGGTCGCTGTCTTCCAGGGTCACCACATGGGGGCCGGGCTGGGGTGTCTGCACCACCCGCTGGGCGGCCAGCGGCACGAAGTCGTGCAGCAGGGCCAGGTAGGTCTTTTCCGCCTCGGTGTCGCGGGCCAGCTGCAGCACTTCGCCATCCACCACCCGCACCACGCTGGCGGCGGCGGGCAGGGCCGGCACGCGCTCGTTGGCGTATTCGAAGAACAGGCTGGCGGCGTGCACGGTGCGGCGCTCCTGGCCGCGCCGGCCCCACACCAGCATCTGGCGGGAATCCAGCCGCATCACCGGGCGCGGGTGCGCCCCCTGCAGTTGTTTGGTGTGCACCGCCGGCGGCAGGGGCAGCACGCCCTTGGCGGCCAGCTTGGCAAAATCCGCCACCCGGGCGCGCTGGGCGATGGGCGAGAAGTGCGGGGCGGCCAGCAGCCGCTCCACCACCGGCACCGCCTCGTGCAGTACCAGCGGCCCGATCAACCCGGCCTGCTCATCGATGTAGTACGGCGGCTCGGTGGGCAGCAGGCGCAGCGGGCCCTGTTCGTCCTCCAGCCGGGGGTGGGCCCCCTGCTCGTCCGCCTGCCAGACGAGTTGCCCGGTGCGGGCAGTCGCTTCCTGCAGGGCTTGATCGGGGCTGCGCCAGAACAGCCGCCCGGTGCGCAGCAGCAGCATCAGCACGTCGCCGCCCGCCTCGCCGCGCAGTTCCAGGCTGGCGCTGGGCTCGGGGTGATGCTCCCGGCGCACAGTCTCCAGCAACGCCAGGATGCGTCGATCCAGCCCCTCGACCCAGGGCGCTACCGCAAAGCTGCCCAGGCGCTGCACGTGGCCGAAACCACCTTGTTTGCGGGGGCGGCCGGTATAGGCCTCCACCATCATTCGCCCACCTTCAGGGGCGATGACGTAGAGCAACTGGCGACTGGCATCGGCGGCACTGACCTCGGGCGCGGCCGCTTCCGCCACCTGTTTCAGCCAGTGGGCCACGGCCCACTCATCCACCCCCGTGATGCCCTTGGCGATGCTGTAGTCCACCCACTCTGACACCGCCAGCAACAGGGCAGACTGGTGCAGGCAGAGCCGCCCCGGCATGCCCTGGCATAAGCACAAGCCGTGCTGGAAGCGCTGCCGGCCATTGGGGTGCCACTCAATGCTGGCGGTGTGGCGCACCCCGTGCGGGGGATTCACGCTGCCGCGCACACAGAGGGTGTCGGGCGTCACCAGCTCCAGGCTGAGATCCTCCAGCGCACCCGGCCGCAGCACCAGGTCGCGCGCCTGCAACAGCACGTGAGTGTGGGCCCCGCGGGCGAGATCCTCGAGCAACTGGGTCATGGGCGACAGCAATCCTGAAAGCAACCGCCCATGGTAGCGCGTTCCCACCTCGAATAGCAGCGCCAACACCAGCGAAAATTTCTACCGCTTGCCCTTGGCATTATTTTCATCGCCGCCAGGCGGCGGCCGGCCTACTCTTTGCTGTACATTGCGACAGGCCATAAGCTTTTTCAGCACACGCCAATGCGGATGACGCCATGCCATACCCTGCTCTGCCCAGCTCTACCTTGCGCCAACGCGTGATCGATAGTGCGATGGCACTGACACTGGTCGCGGTTTTACTCGGCGTGAGCATCAAAGTGCTGGCCCCATTTTGGGGCGTGATCACCTATGCGCTGATCCTGGCGGTTGCCACCTGGCACCCGTTCAACCAACTGGCCGACACCCTGGGCGGGCGCAGGAAGTGGGCCGCGGCAGTGTTTATCGTGCTGGCCGGCGCGGTGGTGGCGACACCGCTGACCTATCTGTTTTCCACCCTGGCCGACATCATCCAGCTGGCTCAATACTGGTTCACCCGCCTGCACACCGAAGGCATTCCGCCACTGCCCCACTGGCTCACCGCAGTGCCCTTGCTGGGCCCGAACATCGAAAGTTTCTGGAGCACTGTACAGGATGATGTCGTGGGCGTGCTGAAAGAGTACGCCCCGCACTTGCAGGGCGTGCAGGGCTGGGTACTCAACTACAGCACGGGCTTTCTCTGGTCGGTGCTGGAGGTGGCCGGCGGCATCGTCGTCGCCGCCATCCTGCTCTCCAGTGGCGAGACCTCATTGCAGATGCTGAACGCGGTTTCGGCGCGCCTGTTCGGCAGCGCCAGTCACATGGTGATGGACGCCGCCACGCGCGCCGTGCGCGGGGTGGCCATCGGCGTGGTGGGCACCGCCCTGATCGAGGCACTGCTGGCCTGGGCCGGCTTCGCGCTGGTGGGAATAAGCTCGGCGCCAATACTGGCCGGCATCATCTTCTTCATCGTGGTGATCCAGCTGGGGCCGATCCTGGTCTGGTTGCCGGTATCGCTGTGGTTGTTCAGCCAGGATCAGACCGGCCCGGCGGTGTTCGTCGCCCTCTACGGCGGCGTGGTGCTGATGGCGGTGGACAACGTGCTGAAGCCCATCCTGATCGCCCGCAGCGGCCGCCTGCCGCTGCTGGTATTGCTGCTGGGTGTGATCGGCGGGCTGGTGGCATGGGGCGTGACCGGCATGTTCATCGGCGCCACGGCGCTGGCCATTCTGTGGACCGTCACCCAGGCCTGGACCGCCCAGACCAGCACCACCGCGCCGCAAGACAGCGGGCGCAGCTGAGCTGACGCACCGATGGCGGGAGGGATTGCCCCTCCCGCCCCTATTCCCGATAGAATTCCCCCAGCACGCCAGGCGACTGCCGGCATTTCATCTTCTTCAGCACAACGAGCACCTCATGGCCTTTGCCCCCGACCTGATCCTGGTGGATGGCTCCTCCTACCTGTACCGCGCCTACCACGCGCTGCCACCCCTCACCACCTCCCAGGGCGAGCCCACCGGCGCGGTGAAGGGCGTATTGAACATGCTGCGCAAGCTGCAGAAGGACTACCCCGCCGCCCGCCTGGCGGTGGTATTCGACCCCAAGGGGCCCACCTTCCGCGACGAACTGTTCGCCGAGTACAAATCCCACCGGCCGCCGATGCCCGACGACCTGCGCCAGCAGATCGAGCCGCTGCACAGCATCATCAGGGCCATGGGCCTGCCGCTGCTGATCGTGGACGGCATGGAGGCGGACGACGTGATCGGCACCCTGGCCGCCCACGCCCGCGCCGCCGGCCAGAAGACGCTGATCTCCACCGGCGACAAGGACATGGCCCAGCTGGTGGACCCGCACATCGCGCTGCTCAACACCATGACCAACACCTTCCTGGACGAGGCCGGCGTGGAGGCCAAGTTCGGCGTGCCACCCCGGCTGATCATCGACTTTCTGGCCCTGCAGGGGGATAGCGCCGACAACATCCCAGGCGTGCCCGGGGTGGGCGAGAAGACCGCGCTGGCGCTGATCACCGCCCTGGGCGGCATCGACGCCATCTACGCCGATCTGGAGGCGGTGGCCGGGGTCAACGTGCGCGGCGCCAAGACCCTGGGCGCCAAGCTGGCGGAGCATGAGGACAAGGCGCGCATGTCCTACCTGCTGGCCACCATCAAGTGCGACGTGCCGCTGGACTTCGACTTCGACACCCTGCAGGCCGGCGCCCCGGACGTGGACGCCCTGCACCAGTGGTACAAGCGCATGGAGTTCCGCGGCTGGTTGGAGGAGCTGCTGGCCGGCGGTGTGGCGCCTGCGCCTTCACAGGAAAACGCGCCCACGCCGCTGGAGACCCGCTGGGAAACCGTGCTCACCGAGGCGGATTTCCAGCGCTGGCTGGACAAGCTGCAGGCCGCCGAGCTGTTCGCCTTCGACACCGAGACCACCGGGCTGGACTACATGGCCTCGCGCATCGTCGGCGTCTCCTTCGCGGTGGCGCCGGGCGAGGCGGCCTATGTGCCCTTCGGTCACGACTACCTGGGCGCGCCGGAGCAACTGAGCGAGGCGCGGGTGCTGGGGGCACTCAAGCCACTGCTGGAGGACGCCAGCCGCAAGAAGGTCGGCCAGCACCTCAAGTTCGATCTGCACCTGCTGGCCAACCACGGCATCAGCCTGCGCGGCATCGCCTTCGACACCATGCTGGAGTCCTACCTGCTGGACGCCACCGCCACCCGCCACGACATGGACTCCCTGGCGCTGAAGTACCTCGACTACAAGACCACCCACTTCGAGGACATCGCCGGCAAGGGCGCCAAGCAGCTCACCTTCAACCAGATCGACCTGACCCAGGCCGGCCCCTACGCCGCCGAGGACGCCGACATCACCCTGCGCCTGCACCAGACGCTGTGGCCCCAGCTAGCCGAGCGGCCGGGCCCGCGCGCGGTGTTCGAGCAGATCGAGGTGCCGCTGGTGCCGGTGCTGGCGCGCATCGAGCGCAACGGCGCCCGGGTGGATCGCGCCCTGCTGGCGCAGCAGAGCCAGCAGCTGGGCGTGCGCCTGCAGGAACTGGAGCAGCAGGCCTACGCGCTGGCGGGGGAGGAGTTCAACCTGGGCTCACCCAAGCAGCTACAGGCGATCTTCTTCGACAAGCTCAACCTGCCGGTGATCGCCAAGACCCCCACCGGCCAGCCTTCCACCGCCGAGCCGGTGCTGGCGGAGCTGGCCGAGCAGTTCGAGCTGCCCCGGGTGATCCTGGAGTACCGCTCGCTGGCCAAGCTCAAGTCCACCTATACCGACACCCTGCCCGGGCGCATCAACCCCGCCACCGGCCGGGTGCACACCTCCTATCACCAGGCGGTGGCCGCCACCGGGCGGCTGTCCTCCAGCGAGCCCAACCTGCAGAACATCCCGGTGCGCACTCCCGAGGGCCGGCGCATCCGCCAGGCCTTCGTGGCCGAACCCGGCTATCGCATCCTGGCGGCGGACTACTCGCAGATCGAGCTGCGCATCATGGCCCACCTGTCGGGGGATGCCGGCCTGTGCGAGGCCTTCGCCCACGGTGAGGACGTGCACCGCGCCACCGCCGCCGAGGTGTTCGGCGTGCCGCTGGCGGAGGTGACGGCGGACCAGCGCCGCAGCGCCAAGGCGATCAACTTTGGCCTGATCTACGGCATGAGCGCCTTCGGCCTGGCCAAGCAGCTGGACATCCCGCGCGGCGACGCCCAGCGCTACGTGGAGCGCTACTTCGCCCGCTACCCCGGCGTGCAGGACTACATGAGCCGCATCCGCGAGCAGGCCGCCAACGATGGCTACGTGGAAACACTGTTCGGCCGCCGCCTCTACCTGCCGGACGTCAAGTCCCGCAACCAGGCGGTGCGCCAGGCCGCCGAGCGCACCGCCATCAACGCGCCCATGCAGGGCACCGCCGCCGACATCATCAAGCGCGCCATGCTGGCGGTGGACGGCTGGCTGCAGGGCTGTGGGCTGGATGCCCGCATGATCATGCAGGTGCACGACGAACTGGTGTTCGAAGTGAAGGAAGAACAGCTGGAGCAGGTGCGGCAGCAGGTGGTGGCGCTGATGAGCGCCGCGGCGGAACTCAGCGTGCCGCTGGTGGTGGACACCGGCGTGGGCAGCAACTGGGACGAGGCCCACTGAGGCCAACGCGGCGGGGGCGAGGCCGATGCGCCCCCACCGCCACCGCCCTGCACAGCTCAGTGCCTGTTCGGCATATCGCCGATAGGCGAAAACAAAAAAACCCGCCGAAGCGGGTTTTTTTATGCTCAGCGCGGGGATTAGCCCTTGCTGCGATCCTGGCGCTTGCGCTCATTTTCGGTCAGCAGTTTCTTGCGCAGACGCACGCTGCTGGGGGTTACTTCAACCAGCTCGTCGTCTTCGATGAACTCCAGCGCCTGCTCCAGCGTGTGGCGGATCGGCGGCGTCAGCAGGATGTTTTCATCCGCACCGGAGGCGCGCACGTTGGTCAGCTGCTTGGCCTTGGTGGGGTTCACCACCAGATCGTTGTCGCGGCTGTGCAGGCCGATGATCTGGCCTTCGTAGACTTCCACGTTGGGGCCCAGGAACAGACGGCCGCGCTCCTGCAGGGAGAACAGCGCGTAGCCCAGCACCTTGCCCGGCGTCATGGAGATCAGCACGCCGTTGTTGCGCTTGGCCACGTCGCCGGCCTTGGCCGGGCCGTAGTGGTCGAACACGCTGGTCATGATGCCGGAGCCGGAGGTCAGGGTCATGAACTGGCCACGGAAGCCGATCAGGCCGCGGGAAGGCGCCAGGAACTCCAGGCGGCAGCGACCCTTGCCATCGATCTCCATGTTCTTGAGCTCGGCCTTGCGGCGGCCCATCTCTTCCATCACCGGCCCCTGGTGCTGCTCTTCAACGTCGATCACCACCATTTCGAAGGGCTCGTTGACCACGCCGTCGATCACCTTGGTGACCACTTCCGGACGCGACACACCCAGCTCGAAGCCTTCGCGGCGCATGGTTTCGATCAGTACCGACAGGTGCAGTTCACCGCGGCCGGAGACCTTGAACTTGTCCGGGCTGTCGCCCTCTTCCACGCGCAGCGCCACGTTGTGCAGCAGCTCGCGCTCCAGGCGCTCCTTGATGTTGCGGCTGGTGACGAACTTGCCTTCCTTACCGGCGAAGGGCGAGTCGTTGACCTGGAAGGTCATGCTCACGGTGGGCTCGTCCACGCTCAGCGGCGGCAGGGCCTCCACGCAATCCGGGTGGCACAGGGTGTCGGAGATGTAGAGCTGGTCCAGGCCGGTGACGCACACCAGGTCGCCGGCGGTGGCCTCGGGCACTTCGATGCGCTCCAGACCCATGTGCGACATCACCTGCAGCAGCTTGCCGTTGCGCACCTTGCCGTCGGCGCCGATGATCTTCAGCTGCTGGCCGGGTTTGACCTTGCCGCGGGTGATGCGGCCGATGCCGATCACGCCCACGTAGGAGTTGTAGTCCAGCGCGGAGATCTGCATCTGGAACGGGCCATCCAGGTCGACCTTGGGCGGCTCGACGCGATCGACGATCATCTGGAACAGCGGGGTCATGTCGTCCGCCAGCTGGTCCGGCTCGGGGCCGGCCACGCCGTTGAGGGCGGAGGCGTACATGATCGGGAAGTCGAGCTGCTCATCGGTGGCGCCCAGGCTGTCGAACAGCTCGAACACCTGGTCGATCACCCAGTGGGGGCGCGCGCCGGGGCGGTCGACCTTGTTCACCACCAGGATCGGCTTCAGGCCGTGCTCGAAGGCCTTCTTGGTCACGAAGCGGGTCTGTGGCATCGGGCCGTCCATCGCGTCCACCAGCAGCAGTACGCAATCCACCATCGACAGCACGCGCTCCACCTCACCGCCGAAGTCGGCGTGTCCGGGGGTGTCCACGATGTTGATGCGGTAGCCGTTCCACTCGATGGCGGTGTTCTTGGCCAGAATGGTAATGCCGCGCTCTTTCTCCTGGTCGTTGGAGTCCATCACGCGCTCGGCGTCCATGGTGCGGCGATCCAGGGTGCCCGACTGCTTCAGCAGCTTGTCGACCAGGGTGGTTTTACCGTGGTCAACGTGGGCGATGATGGCGATATTGCGCAGTTTCTCGATCACAAAAGGTCTCCGGCGCGCGGGTCAGCGCGTTGGCGGTGGAAGCGGCTGGACCCCGGCGCCAGGCGTGGAGCGCGATCCAGAATGACCTGCAAACAGCCCAAAAGGCAGCTGCAGGCCGGCAAATGGCGGCAGATTATACAACAGGGATTGTGACAGGCGCTGCGCTTGGGGAATTTGCCCGTTTCAGGCGCCCTCCCCGCACCGCGCGCCCGGCTCAACGCGGGCGGTACACCTTCACATTGCGGAAGCCCTCGGCCAGCAGGTGCGCGGCATGCAGCCGGCTCATCACGCCGCGATCGCAATAGAGCAGGTACTGCCTGCCCTGGTCCAGCTCGCCAAAGCGGCTGTTCAGCTCGAAGAAGGGCAGCGCCTGCACCGCGATGCCCGGCACCTCCAGCGGCGCGTGCTCGCGCTCGTCCGGATGGCGGATGTCCAGCACCACGCTGCCGGCCAGCGGCGCCGCCAGCACCTCCACATCCTCGCCCTGCTCGGGCTCCAGGATGATCTCGTGCAGCCAGCGGGTCTTGGCGCCGGCCACCGCCTGCTCCAGCACGCCGAAATCGAACTTCTCCTCTTCCTGGGCAATCTTCTCCGGCTTGGCCGAGGTGGTGGGCCGCACCGAGATCACACCGCAATACTCCGGCATGTGGGCAGAGAACTCCTCGGTGCCGATACGGCGGGCGATATCGATGATGTCGCCCTTGTCCATGGTGATCAGCGGGCGCAGCACCAGCGCATCGGTGGCGGTGGTGATGGCCGCCAGGTTGGGCAGCGTCTGGCTGGACACCTGGGCCACACTCTCGCCGGTCACCAGCGCGGCGCAGCCCAGCTGCTGGGCCACCTGGGTGGCGGCGCGCAGCATCATGCGCTTCAGCACCACCCCCATCATGGAGTTGTGCACGTTCTTGAGAATTTCCCCCACCACCCCATCGAAGGGCACGGCAACAAATTTCACGCGATGGGACGCACCGTAGCGCTCCCACAGATGGGCCGCCACCTGCTTCACCCCCAGCTCGTGGGCCCGCCCGCCGAGATTGAAGAAACAGTAGTGCACCACCATGCCCCGGCGGATGGTGAGATAGCTGGCCACCGCCGAGTCGAAACCGCCAGACATCAAGCTCAGCACCGGCTCCATCGCCCCCAGCGGGAAGCCGCCAATGCCCTCGTAGCGATCCTTGACGATGAACAGCCGGTCGTCGCGAATCTCTAACCGCACCGTGAGCTCGGGCGTGTGCAGATCCACCCCGCCGGTGGGGTTGTGCATGTTCAAGCCACCGCCCACATAGCGCTCCACCTCGGTGGAGTTGAAGGCGTGCTTGCCCAAGCGCTTCACCCGCACCACGAAGCGCTTGCCGGCCAGCCGGTGCCCCCAGATGGCCTGGGTCTTCTCGTAGATGTCGTGCAGCTCGCCCAGCGGGTACTCCGCCACCTCAAGGAAATGCGCCACCCCCGGCGTGCGCGCCAGCACCTCGATGACCTGCTCGCGCAGCCCCTCCACATCGTCCGGCGCCAGGGCGGTGAGATTGTCCCAGCCGCGCTCCACCGCGATGCGCTCGTCGTGCCGGCGCAGCAGGCGCTCCAGGTTGTCGCGCAGCTTGCGGGTGAACTCCTTGCGCACCGGCTTGCTCTTGATGGTGATCTCGGGGAACAGCTTTATGATGAACTTCATCTGGCGCGCCTTACTCACGGCCGAAAACGCGCTATTATACGCCACGGCCACAAGGCACCGCGGGCGATTTCGCCGGGTCTCGCCGACTACTTTTGCACCATATTGGCGCACAGCGCACCACAATGAAGCACAAGTAATTGCCGACGTGCACCACTTCGCGGCACAAATCCTTGATCAAAAGGGGGTTTGTTGCATTATGGCGCCTGGTACGCTCTTTGCTATGGTCTGTAACATTGCACCGACCATCCTAGGCGTCGGGTTTCGCAGAGGCTGTTTTACGATTTCGGTGGCGCCAGCGCTATCGGTTATTTCCCGGAGGAAAAAATGGCAGAGAAAACTCTCAAGCTGATCAAAGACAACGACGTTAAGTGGGTGGACCTGCGCTTCACCGACACGCACGGTAAAGAGCAGCACGTCACCTACCCAGCTTACGCTATCGACGAAGAAACCTTCGTTAACGGCACAATGTTCGATGGCTCTTCCATCGCTGGCTGGAAAGGCATCAACGAATCCGACATGATCCTGAAGCTGGACGACGACTCCGCTGTAATGGATCCGTTCTCCGACGACGCCACCCTGATCGTGCGCTGCGACATCGTCGAGCCTTCCACCGGCCAGGGCTACGAGCGCTGCCCGCGCTCCGTTGCCAAGCGCGCGGAAGAGTACCTGAAGTCCACCGGCCTGGGTGACACCGCTTTCTTCGGTCCCGAGCCCGAGTTCTTCATCTTCGACGACATCAAGTACCACACCGACATCTCCGGTTCCATGTACAAGATCAAGTCGCAAGAAGCGGCCTGGATGTCTGCTCACGAGTTCGAGGAAGGCAACACCGGTCACCGTCCGCGCGTCAAGGGCGGCTACTTCCCCGTACCTCCCGTTGACAGCCTGCACGACCTGCGCGCTGCCATGTGTAACACCCTGATCCAGATGGGTCAGAAAGTTGAAGTACACCACCACGAAGTGGCCACCGCTGGCCAGTGCGAAATCGGTGTAGCCTTCAACACCCTGGTGAAGAAAGCCGACGAAGTACAGATCCTGAAGTACGTGATCCACAACGTCGCTCACGCCTACGGCAAAACCGCCACCTTCATGCCCAAGCCGCTGGTAGGTGACAACGGTTCCGGCATGCACGTACACATGTCCATCTCCAAAGACGGCAAAAACACCTTCGCGGGTGACCAGTACGCCGGCCTGTCCGAGACGGCGCTGTACTACATCGGCGGTATCATCAAGCACGCTCGCGCGCTGAACGCCATCACCAACCCAGGCACCAACTCCTACAAGCGTCTGGTACCTGGTTTCGAAGCCCCGGTAATGCTGGCTTACTCCGCCCGCAACCGCTCCGCGTCGATCCGCATCCCGTACGTTTCCAGCCCCAAGGCCAAGCGTATCGAGACCCGCTTCCCCGACCCGAGCGCCAACCCCTACCTGGCCTTCGCCGCGCTGCTGATGGCCGGCCTGGACGGCATCAAGAACAAGATCCACCCCGGCGACGCCGCGGACAAGGATCTTTACGATCTGCCGCCTGAAGAAGCCGCGGAAATCCCGACCGTGTGCCACAGCCTGGACATGGCGCTGGACTACCTGGACCGCGACCGCGCGTTCCTGACCGCCGGTGGCGTGTTCACCGACGACATGATCGACGCCTACATCGAACTGAAAATGCAGGACGTACAGCGTCTGCGCATGACCACTCACCCGGTCGAGTTCGAGATGTACTACAGCTGCTAATATCGTAGCTGCTCCGTGGGCGTCCTAGGGCGTCCACCGAAAGGGCCGGATAGCTAGAGAAATCAACGCTTCCGGCCCTTTTTTTGTCCACCGAAGTCCTAGACCGCCCGCCGCCATCTGGCGCAAAATGTCCCCGATTCTGTCCCCTTTACCGGAAATCGGGGGCAGGCAGCCCCGGACATAGGGGACAAAACAGCCTGCACCCCATGCGGCGCATGGCTTTGCCAGTTTCGGAAGGAGTGTCGAACATGCCACTTTCAGACGCCAAGCTAAGAACCATCAAGCCCACCGGCAAGGAATACCAGTTGGCGGACGGCGGCGGGCTTGTGCTGGTGGTGCGCGCCAAGGGGGCGATGGCGTGGCGCTATGAATACCGGGTGAACGGCAAAAAGGAGAAGCTCCCTCTCGGCAATTACCCCTTCACTGGACTGGCTGAAGCCCGGCGCTTACACCTGGCTGCCAAGGAAAAGGTAAAGCATGGCATTAGCCCCATTGAAGAGTTCAAGAAGCTGGAGCAGGCCAAGCAGGAAGAGCGGACCAAGCAGGAAGAGCACGAAAGCCGTACACGATTTGGTGAAGCCGCCGAGCGCTACCGGGCGGACTGGCTGGAGCGAAAGTGGAAAGACCCCGCAAAAGCATGGGGGCCAATAAAGCTGCACCTATTGCCCGTTTTTGGGGCGCGCCCACTGGACGACATCACCGCCAGCGATGTCCGAAACTTCCTATATGGAATCAGGGAGCGCAACGGCGAGCAGGCGGCCATTCACGCCCATGGCTGGCTTAAGCGCATCTTTGCACATGCCGTTGAGCACGAATTAGGCACGAGCAACCCCGCTGCTCTGGTTAATGGGCGTCAAATCGGCAGCCGAACAAAACGAAAGCGCTACCTATCCACCGCCGAAACGAAGCATTACCTAGCCCAGGTCTACCAGTCGTCAACCTATCGCGGCTATAAGCTGGGGCTGCATTTGTTGCTGATGCTGGGGCTAAGGCTGAACGAGGTGGCGGGCGCCAACTGGTGCGAAATTGACCTAGACGCCGCCGAATGGCGGATTCCCCACGGGCGCATGAAAAGCAAGCGCGATCACACCGTCCTATTGCCCCAACAAGCCGTAGAGCTACTGAAGGAGCTGCACGCGCTGGGGGGCGGTAGTGCGTGGCTGTTCCCAATGCGAACCAACCCGGCCAAGCCCATGCACGGTAACAACCTAGGCGGTGTGCACCGCTCAATCTGCACCAGCGGTGGCATTGCCGATTATCACTTGCACGACCACCGCCACACCGCATCCACTCACCTGCACGAAATGGGCTACCCGCCAGACGTTATCAATGCGGCCCTTGCCCACGCGGTAGGCGGGATTCGAGGCGTTTACAACAATGCCGAGTACAAGGAGCAGCGCCGCGCCATGCTTCAAGCGTGGGCCGATCACCTGGACGCACTCGGGAGCGAAACCACGGTTATTAGGGCAGTGTTTCGCCGCACAGCGTAGCAATACCCAAAAGGCGTGCCATGAGCGCCTAAAGCGTACCGGCCAGCCTGGCCCGACAGGGCGAAAAGCGGACTACCTACCCGCCTGGCTGACCGGTCTTAAGTAGGGACGCTCGAGGGGGCAGGATGACCGACGATGCAGAAAACGAGGTCCAGCGTGCACCTGCGCGCTTCTTTTGTGGCCATCCGGCCCTGAGCTTTCCCAAAGGGCAAGACGCCGCCAAGCTTCGCAAAGGCGACAGCAAGTTCATCGGTTTCACCGTCACAGGCAAAAGTCCACGCGGTATGGGATCGCCCAAAACTGCCAGAGGTCGGCACATTGCCGCCATGGAAAAGGCATACCTCGCCAACATTGGCGCAATCATATTTGAGTCCGGCAAACAGGCAGCCGGGAAAGCCAGCGGCAAGGCACGCCAAGCCCTGGCGTCTGCCATCCAGGCGGAAGCGGAAAGTCTGGCCAAGGAGGGGCGCACAAGTGGCATTGCCCGCATCATTGCCAAGCGCTGCAATTGCACAGCCAGGCGGGTACAGCAGGTAATGAACAAGAAAAAGCGAAAGGAACAGGCCGGGGGAATTCGCTCAACAATCTAACTGCTATTGAATAGCCATCGTCCGCAGTGATCCACTGCACCCCATAGAGGCACGACGATGACCAACACAGACCGCCCCACCCAACCCCGCCACATCATGCGCCTGCCCGCCGTGTGCACCCGCACCGGCTTTGGGCGCTCCCACATTTACAACCTGATGAAAGAGGGCAAGTTCCCCCAGGCCAAACGACTAGGCGCACGCGCCGTGGGCTGGGATTCACTGGAGGTAGATCAGTGGATCGCTGAAAAGCTGGATGCTAGGGGGGCCGCCTGATGGGCGGTCACTACCTTGGCCACTATGCGCTGACACACGAACCAGCGGTCAGCACCTCACCACAGACCACCTCGAGCACCTAACCATGCAACTCCAGAATATGCCCGCCATAGTGGGTAGGGGGAAGTTGCGCCTCGAGCGCTCCCCCATGCACACCCTCGCCGCCTGGTGGTATAGTGCACCCGTCACTGCAAAATCAGTGGCCGACCTTGGCCGGTCGAGTTCACAAAGGCGCACAAGCGCCCCCCGTAGCAAAGCAGGCGCTTTTTTTGCGCCCGCTCGCTTTATGGCGGCTGTGCGTGGGACACCTTCGGGTGTGCCGGGTTCCTTTGTGCCCGGTCGGCCAACCTGCGCACAGTCGTCTCCAATCCTTGCTTGGCCGCAAGTGGCGACGGCTCCGATACACAAAGGAGCTAGCCCCATGCACACCCCCGCCCAAAATCCGTCCGCACGATCTGCACGCGCCAAAGCGCATAAGGCTATGGCCTTTGCTGCCCTGCGCAGTGATTCCGCCTTGTCGGTTCGCCTGGCGCGCTACAACCACCACATGAACAAGGCCCGCGCCTTGGCTGGGGGTGGCCAATGACCATCACCACAGGAACGAACCAAGCCCATACGATCCAGCGCAACGATGGGATTAAGCCACAAGCTTGGGGTAGAACGTCCGTGCTTGCCTTCGGCCAATGGCTGCCCGCCGTTGAAGTTGTGTTCACACCTGAATGTTGCCTGGATGAACTGCTGGCAGTCTTTAACGCGGCACGCCTGCAGGCACTGGCCGATGCTGAGCGCGCTAGCAGCGGTGCAGCGGTAGGGGGTGGCCAATGAAGCCACGCCAACCCATAGGCCGAGGCCGCCTTATTCGTGCCCGCCTGCCCGCACCTGCGGAATACTTCAAGGCTCAAGGCTTGTGCCTGAGCGGTGGCGGTGAATGGAAAGACGCCATTTGCCCCTTCCACAAGGACTCCCGACCATCGCTTCGCCTGCGTTTGGATAGCGGCGGCTTCCGCTGCATGGTCTGCGGTGCCCATGGCGGCGACGTTCTGGCCTTTCACATGCTGCGCTATGGCCTTCCCTTCATCGAAGCCGCCAAGGCGCTGGGAGCCTGGGAGGTGGCCGCATGACAGCCGCTCTACATGCCAAGGAAACCCCAAAGCAGGCCGCCGCCCGACTGGCGGTAAAGGCGTTGGCTGAGGGCTACAAACCCCAAGCGCTGCACACCTACACCAGCAGCGAAAAGCTACCGCTGTACTGGAGGATCAGACTAAAGCACCCGGATGGGCGCAAGTGGATCAGGCCCATGAAATGGGATGGCAGCGGCTACACCTACGGCGAACCCGACTTCAGCGAAGGTAAACCGCTTTACCGCCTGCATGAGCTGGCCGCCCGCCGCGATGAACCTGTGTTCGTGGTTGAGGGCGAATGGTGTGCCGATAACCTGGCCAAGCTAGGCCTGCTCGCCACCACCAGCGGTGCGGCAGATTCCGCCAGCAAGGCCGATTGGCGCGCACTGGAGGGCCGCCACGCGGTGATCTGGCCCGACCATGACGAGGCAGGCCAACGCTACGCCGAAAGCGTGGCCGCCATACTGCTGGCCCTTGGTTGCGCGGTAGAAGTGGTGGACGTGGGCGCCTTGGCCCTGCCGCCGAAAGGGGATGCGGTGGACTGGCTGGAACAGCACCCAGACGCCACGGCAGCCGACGTACAGGCGTTGCACATGCTGCCCCACCAGCAAGACACCAGTACCCCAGAGCCACCCGAAGATGTGGCCCGCCATGACTACGGCGGGGGCTACTTCGAGATCAACCGGCACGGCGTCTACTTTGTCGGAAGCGACAAGGACGGCAACGAACAGCCGCCCAAGTGGCTATGTGATCCCCTGCGCGTGCTGGCCTTAACCCGCGACGACCGTGGCGGCGAATGGGGGCGGTTGCTGGAGTGGCGAGACGCGGACAGTATCACCCACCAATGGGCCATGCCCATGGAGCTGCTGGAGGGCGACGGCGGGGACATGCGCCGGGAATTGGCGCGACAAGGGCTCAACATAGGGATCAGCAAGACCGCCCGCGACCTCATGGCCACCTATATCAAGGTCTGGCCAGTGGATGCACGCGCCCGCTGTGTGCAGCGGCTGGGATGGTATGGGGCCGTATTCGTTACCCCTGGGCAGGTATATGGCGACGGTGGGGAGCTGGTGGTATTCCAGAACGCCCACGCCATGGAGCCCGCGCTTTCACAAACCGGCAGCGCTGAAGAATGGCGCGAACAGGTGGCAGCCCTTGCGCGAGGCAATACCCGGCTGATGTTTGCTATCTGCGCCGCCTTTGCCTCCACCCTGGCCGACATTGCCGGGGAGGACTCCGGGGGCTTTCACTTTCGTGGTGCGTCCTCTTGTGGCAAGTCCACCGCCCTGAAGGTAGCGGCATCCGTGTGGGGCAACCCTGCCCGCTATATGCGCTTGTGGCGAGCCACTTCCAATGGGTTGGAAGGGCTGGCCGCGTTGCACAATGATGGCTTGTTGATACTGGATGAAATCAGCCAATGCGATCCCAAGGAGGCCGGGGCCGCCGCCTATATGCTGGCCAATGGGCAAGGCAAGACCCGCGCCGGTCGCACCGGCACCGCACGACAGGCCGAACACTGGCGGCTGTTGTTCCTGAGTTCTGGGGAGGAATCCCTAGCCGCCATGATGCAGCGTGAAGGCAAACGGGCCAACGCGGGGCAGGAAATCAGATTGGCCGACATTGAGGCCGACGCCGGTGCCGGGATGGGCCTATTGGAAGCACTGCACCACCACACATCCCCCGCCGCCCTCGCCCAAGCCATCACGGATAACGCCACCCGCTGCCATGGTTCGGTTGGTTTGGAGTGGCTACGCCTAGTGGTTCACGATAGGGCGCGCCTACCGGATGTTGTCGCCGATGGCTTGCGCCAATTTTGCCAAGAGAACATACCCGAGCACGCCAGCGGCCAGATTGAGCGCGTGGCCCGTCGCTTTGCCCTGGTGGCAGTTGGCGGCGAGCTGGCGAGCCACTGGGGACTTACTGGCTGGGCTGAAGGTGAAGCCGCCAGCGCGGTGGCGGTTTGCTTCAGTGCTTGGTTGGCGGGCTTTGGCGGCAGCGGTAATAGGGAGGAACGCCAGCTATTGGAACAGGTGCGTGCCTTCTTTGAATCTCATGGTGCCAGCCGCTTTGAGAGCATCCACGCAGACGACAGCCAGCGCGTGGTGAATCGCGCCGGATACTACCGAAACACCATGCAAGGAGTGCGGGAATATCTGGTACTCCCCGAGGCGTTCAAGCGTGAGCTGTGCAAAGGCTTCGACACAAAAGCGGCAGCGGCCACGCTGGTGAAACATGGTTGGATAGAACCCGGCAAGGATGGCAAGAGCGCACAGAAGCCCCGGCTTCCGGGCATTGGCCCCACTCGCTGCTACGTGTTCACCGGCAAGCTATGGGAGGCCGAGGAATGAGGCTCAACTTCTCGGCGCTCAGTGAGATTGACCAAAAAAGCGGTGGGACAGGTGGGACAAGGGGGACACCCAGTAACGGCGCGGCTTTGAGCTGTCCCACCACCCCAAAAACCCGGTGGGACACGGTGGGACAAAATGCCCACGTAGAGGATGCCCCCCAAGAATTGTCCCACCTGTCCCACCGGCCAAAAATCGAGGTGGGACACCGCAAACCCAGTAACGGCGCGGCTGTCCCACGTGTCCCACCGGTCCCACCGAAAAAACACTTAAATGAGAAAAACACAGAACCCCGCCGCCCCCTGGTACTGGTGGTGATAGTGGATGGCCGGGAGCTGACCTGTATAGACCCGGTGAGCGCCAGCCCAGCCGAAGCCCTGGAGGCACAGCGCCAGCAGTGGGGGGCAAGACTGGAAACGGTAAGGTTACGGTAAGGGTGAGCGAGGCCGACAACGGGGACGTTACGGGGAGGGTGAAAGGCAGGCCCACCATAGTGGGGCCAAAAAACTTGAGAAAACTTGAAGTCTAGAGCGCCTGCGGCTGCTGGCGCTTGTTGAGAAAAGTTGAGGTCTAGCACCCTCACGTTACCCACCAACAACATCAAGATTACATCAAGGGTGAGCGGGGCAATTCCGGGGCGAAGGGCTGCCGCACGTTAGCGATTGTTAGTTCGGCGGGCTGGTGGCGATGGCGGCAACGGCAAGATTACGGCAAGGCCAAAGGGGGGTAGAGCCGAGCTTGTTCAGTCGGGCATGGATGCTAGCAGGCCTCTATGGACAAAACATTGGATGTAAACGGCAGCTTTATCATATACTGAGAGTGTTACCGGCACTGCCGGCTGGAGTCTCCCTCCCGAAAGGTGAAGGAGCGGCGCGGGAAGGCGAAAGCAAGCTAGCCCGCGTGTCTGATTGAAGCCGCCTTCGGGCGGCTTTGCTTTTTTCAAGGTTCTGAAAAATGCCGCTCCGCTTTTACCCCAAGGCCGGTCATATCCTTTTGTGCGACTTTGAGCGCGGGTTTGTTGCCCCCGAAATGGTGAAGAACCGCCCTGTTGTTGTGCTTTCCCATAAGGAAACCCACAACCGCAGGTTGTGTACTGTTGTACCTCTTTCAACTAGCACTCCCGCCCCTTTAGCCGCTTGGCATTACCGCCTGGCCGAAAACCCACTACCTGCCGCATTAGGCACTGGCAATCGATGGGCCGAAGCTGAGGATGTATGGGTGAAAGGTGACATGCTCTACACGGTGAGCTTTGAACGGCTCGACAAGTTTCATAAGAAAACCCGCGCAGGGCGTGAATACGTCGCCCCAACTCTAACGCCGAATGATTTCCATGGCGTCTGCGCTGCGGTGAAAGCCTATCTGAGGTTCTAATACTATCTATCGCCTGCCCGACCGCAGGCACTCAAATTAGAGGGTATAGGTGAGGATTTGTCCCCTATTTTGTCCCACGTTTGCGAATTGCCACCACGCAAGCCGCGCCGCACCTGAAGCCATGCACTACAGCTGCAATCGCAGCCTAGTCAGAAAAACCCGCGGCGATCCCGCGGGTTTTTTTATGGATGTCGATAATCTTTACACTCCATCGAATTTCACTGCAGATCCCGTCAATACTGTGACCAAGCTCACACTTTTGCGCAGTGCAACATATTTCCCCTCGGCGTGGCGTCGATTTTTTTAACACCAAAACCGAACTCTCGTACACAAACAGCCCAACAAATAGCATATCTAATTGATATAAATGGAATTTAATATTATGGCCCGAACAATGCTTATTAGAGTTAAACCTTCTAAAAACGAAGGCATTTAGTTTGGGAGGGCCTATCGCCCTTCAAACGCGTGCAAAGCGCATCCCACGTGATCTATTGGAGGATACATGAAAAAGTTCGCTAAAGCCTTGCTGGCTGCCACCATCGCTGCCGGCGCCACCCAGGCCAATGCAGCCCTGTACAACTTCGACTTTACCGGCGACGGTATCTACGACTACCACAACAGCCGTAGCTATACCCAAGGCGATCTGAGCCTGGGCGTGACCGCCTTCGCTAAAAACGATAACGGCACCACCGAAGCCCGCAAGGTAGCCACCGGCCCGCTAGGTCTGGGCGTGTACGGCAGCGCCTGGATCGGCGACGCTGACTACGACACCACCAAAGATATCGACGGCCACAACGTGGTTGGCGATTACAGCAATGAGTACATCAAGTTTGACTTCAGCAAGGAAGTTCTCCTGAAGTCCATCCGCTTCACCGCCTGGGACAAAACCGACAAGGCCGTCGTGTACGAAGTTGACAGCACGGGCTGGCATCAAGTGGGCAGCCTGGGTGGCGGCGTGGCCGGCGACATCCTGGGTCGCCAGCAACTCGTGCTGGATAACACCGGTGGCAACGGTAAAGGCCAGGCCTTCACCGTGCTGGCGGCCGACTTCACCGCATGGTGGAACCTGGTGCCCTCGACCGACTTCCGCATTTCCGGCCTGACTGTTGACCACACCCCCGTGGTAGTCCCGCCCACCAAAGTGCCCGAGCCTCTGACTCTGGGCCTGCTGGGTGCCGGCTTGGCCGGCCTGGGCTTGAGCCGTCGCCGCGCAGCTTAAGCTAGCCCCGCGCTTCGCCGGCCTACCCGAGGGTGGAGAATGCCGGCGAAGCGCAACCACCTACAGGACACTGCGCCAGGAGGGCTGTTAACGATTTGCCCCTGCTGTTTGTATCTGCGCTTCAACGCCAAACAGCAACCGCTAGCGGAGTTCCACATGAAATTCAAAGCCAGCCTTTTTCTTGGTTTAACTGCACTTGGCCTCTCCAGCCTGGCGTCTGCCGCCAGCTTCAACTTCACCGCCAAGGATCGCCTGGCTGATGGTTACTACAACGCAGCCAACTTTTTTGACAGCGGCCTAAGCCTGACGGTATCCCCCACTGGCAACAGCCAGAAGGTGGTGGGCTACTGGGAAGGCCTGGGCGCCTACTCCAAGGGCACCGATCTCGGCACCTTTGATGACTGCTGCACCTTCTTCAACGAAGACGCCGATCAGCTGGTGTTCAGCTTCGACCAGAAAGTCACCCTAGGCGGCATCAGCTTCCGCCAGTGGGAAAACCTGAAAGACAAAGTGGATTTGGTCACCGACAGCGGCGAAACCGTTGAGCTGCGCCACAGCGATTACAAGGGCGAAGGCATCTTGGTGGATTACTTCACCTTCGCGACCCCGCTGACGCTGAAATCCTTTACGCTGAAGGCGGTGGGCGGAGCCGCAACGGCGGTGTATATCCACGGCCTGCAAGACGCTAAGCCTGTCTCAGAAGTGCCTGTGCCGGCTGCAGCCTGGCTGATGGGCTCCGCACTGGTGGGCTTGGCAGGTGTGGCGCGACGCACACGCAACGCCTAATGGGCGGCGGCCATTCATCATGGCCGCGACCAACCCGCGCGGTGTGGCATCGCGCTGCACCGCGCTCCCCCTCGATTCACCCCTCCCTGCGCTTAAGCCGTTGACCGCCAAGCGACACCCAGGCAAGCATCACGTATCGAAGCCCCATCGCTGCAATCTGCTCAGCGACACGCTCTTTTGGCTTCCGGTAGCGGAATTCAGCGCTACACTTGGCGAGTCGGCCGTTGCAGCGTTAAGCTGACACAATGGAATGGGCTTGACTCAAGAGGACCACGCCCTGTGATCAAAACAGCGATTGGCGCATTATGCCTGAGCCTGGTGCTGTGCCAGTTTGCGCATGCTCGCATTTTCAAGGTGACCATGCCCGATGGCTCGGTGATGTTCACCAATGCCCCTACCCCTGGCGGCGAGAGCGTTAATCTGCGCCCCACCACGATAATCCCGGGCCTCGCCCCCCAAAAAGGCACCCCCGCCCTGCTGATGCAGAGCGGCGAATTCAGCTATGCGACACTGACCATTGTTTCCCCGCTGCACGGCTATCAGCATGCCAACGCGTCTCAGCCCTTGATGGTCAGCTTGGCCGCACTGCCTGGCTTGGGCGTCAATGACGACGTCCGCCTGCTGGTCGACGGCGTCCCTTGGGGAGTCTCAGGCCCTATCCTCGGCTTTGAACTGACCAACCTGAGCCCTGGCGAGCATACACTGCGCGCCGAAGTGCTTGGCCCCTCCGGGGAGATACGGAAGAGCTCTCGCACCATTACAGTGCGCGTGGCCGAGCCTGAACAACTGGCCGCCGCGCGCGCAGCCCCCGCTAGAGAGATTTCCCCATGATGCCCCAGCTACTCTTCGGCTTGCTGCTCGCCGCCAACATGGCCTCCGCGCAGTCGCCCACCGTCTACAAGCACACCACCCCTGACGGCCGCACCATTTACAGCGACCAGCCCTCACCCGATGCGACAGCCGTGGCACTGCCAAGCCCCAACATCAGTGACGCGCCCCCCAGCCCCCCACCCAGCACCGCCCAGGATCAACCCGCCCCCGCATTCAAAGGGTATAGCGCGCTGAAAATCACCCAGCCACAAGCAGATCAGAGCTTCGATGACAACACCGGCAATGTGCAGGTTGCCGTTCAGATCCAGCCCGACCTGCAACCCGGCCACAAACTCCGAATCATGCTTGACGGTAAAGCCCAGGGCAAAGCCTCAGGGCAAACCAGCCTCTCGCTCAGCAACCTCGATCGCGGCGAGCACCAGATAAGCGCCGAAGTCCTCGACAAGGCCGGCAAGGTTCTCAAACGTTCGGCGCCAGTGCGTTTCAACGTGTTTCGCACCAGTGTCAGCATGCCCGGCGCACGGCTCAACAGCATGCGAGAGCGCGCCTGGCAGGAACACCTCAAGCATCCGGACAAGCCCATCAAGTGGTCTGAAGAGCTGCTCTATCCGCCAAAACCAACCAAACCAGGCGATCTGACCAAGCCCGCGCCCCCACCAAAAAACGCCCCCTAGTCGGTGTGGGGCCGCGCAAATCAGCCCCTGCGCATAAAACAGTGCACAACCTCGTCACACTCCGCGCCTTATTGCACTATATTGGTGCCACTTGCGGTCACCGAGAGATCTCCCGGCGCGTAACGCCAGGCGCGACAACGCCCAACGCCCGGGCACGGCCTTGCGGCAAAGATCACAGCTCATTGATTTATAAGCTGTAATAAATCGAGTGCAGACTGAAAAAAGCCAGCCCTCATTTTGAGCGGCAATTGGTGCAGAGATTGCATTGGCTTTCCCCATGCACTGTATTAGGTCAAGCGACGTGGCAAATCTCCACACCCGCATACTGGACAACCTCAACGCCGCCATCGTGCTGGCGACGCCCCAGCTGCGCGTCACCTACATGAACCCGGCCGCCGAGGCACTGCTGGAAGCCAGCGGCGTGCGGGTGTTGGGCGAACCGCTCGGCAGCATTCTGCGCGATCGCGGCGACCCCCAGCTGGAACAGATGCTGGAGGCAGTGCGCAGTGACACCCCCTATACCAAGCGCCAAGCCGCGCTGTTCCTGATCACCACCCACGACATCACGGTGGATTACGCGGTCACGCCGTTTCAGGATGAATCCGGGCCACAGGTGCTGATCGAACTGCACCCGCTGGATCGCCTGCTGCGCATCTCCCGGGAGGACGCCATCATCTCCTCCCAGGCCCGCACCCGGGCGCTGATTCGCGGCCTGGCCCACGAGATCAAGAACCCCCTCGGCGGCCTGCGCGGCGCGGCCCAGCTGCTGGCCCGGGAGCTGCCCGACGAGAGCCTGTGCGACTACACCAACATCATCATCGAGGAAGCCGATCGCCTGCGCGATCTGGTGGATCGCATGCTGGGCCCGCACAAACCACCGGAGCGCAAGCCACTCAACATCCATGAGGTGCTGGAGTATGTGCGCAACCTGATCGAGGCGGAAACCGCTGGCGCCATTGAGTTCGTGCGCGACTACGACCCCAGCATTCCCGACCTGATCGGCGATAGACAGCAGTTGATCCAGGGCGTGCTCAACGTGGTGCGCAACGCCATGCAGGCGCTGACCGAGGCCAACACCGCCCAGCCCAGCATTCAGATGCGCACCCGCGCCCTGCGCCAGTTCACCATCGGCGGCATGCGCCACCGACTGGTGTGCCGGGTGGACATCATCGACAACGGCCCAGGCATTCCTGGCGAGCTGATGGAGTCGATCTTCTACCCGATGGTCAGCGGCCGGGCCGAGGGCACCGGGCTGGGGCTGTCCATCTCCCAATCCATCATCAACCAACACCAGGGACTGATCGAATGTACCAGCGAGCCTGGCCGCACCAAGTTCTCCCTGTACATTCCCTTGGAGCCGAACCATGACTAACACAAGCAATGTCTGGATCGTCGATGACGATCGCTCCATCCGCTGGGTGCTGGAGAAGGCCCTCAGCCAGGCCGGCATCCAGGCCCAGAGCTTCGATTGCGCCGAGGCCCTCAACCAGCGCCTGCAGCGGGAAACCCCTGATGCCATCATCTCCGACATCCGCATGCCGGGCATGGATGGCCTGACCCTGCTGGCCAAGCTGGGCGAGAACCACCCGGGCCTGCCGGTGATCATCACCACCGCCCACTCCGACCTGGAAAGCGCGGTGGCCTCCTACCAGGGCGGCGCCTTCGAATACCTGCCCAAGCCCTTCGATGTGGACGAAGCCGTCGCCGTCACCAAGCGCGCCCTGGCCCACGCCCACGAGCAGGCCGCCGGCGCGCCGGTGGAAGTGAAGGCCGAGGAGGAGAACACCGAGATCATCGGTGAGGCCCCGGCCATGCAGGAGGTGTTCCGCGCCATCGGCCGCCTGTCCCACTCCAATATCACGGTGCTGATCAACGGTGAATCCGGCACCGGCAAGGAGCTGGTGGCCCGCGCCCTGCACCGCCACAGCCCGCGCCGTGAAAAGCCGTTCATCGCCCTGAACATGGCGGCGATTCCGAAGGATCTGATGGAATCGGAGCTGTTTGGCCACGAGAAGGGCGCCTTCACCGGCGCCGCCGCTCAGCGGGTGGGCCGCTTCGAACAGGCCAATGGCGGTACGCTGTTCCTGGACGAGATCGGCGACATGCCGGCCGAAACCCAGACCCGCCTGCTGCGGGTGCTGGCCGATGGCGAGTTCTACCGGGTGGGCGGCCACACGCCGATCAAGGTGGATGTGCGCATCATCGCCGCCACCCACCAGAACCTGGAAAGCCTGGTGGCGGATCACCGCTTCCGGGAGGACTTGTTCCACCGCCTGAACGTGATCCGCATCCACCTGCCCAAGCTGGCGGAGCGCCGGGAAGACATCCCGCGCCTGATGCGCCACTTCTTCAAGCGCGCCGCGCTGGAACTGGGGGTGGAGCCGAAGGTACTGACCCGGGAGACCGAAGAATACCTGAGCCGGCTGAGCTGGCCCGGTAACGTGCGCCAGCTGGAAAACACCTGCCGCTGGCTGACGGTGATGGCCGCCGGTCGCGAAGTGCATGTGGCGGATCTGCCGCCCGAGCTGATGGAGCAGGAGCACAGTGGCCCCACGGCGACCCAGTGGCAGGAGCAACTGCGCGGCTGGGCCGACCAGGAACTCTCCCTGGGCAAGCGCAACCTGTTGGATGTGGCCGTGCCCACCTTCGAGCGCATCATGATCGAAACCGCCCTCAAGCACACCCACGGCCGTCGCCGGGATGCCGCGCTGCTGCTGGGCTGGGGCCGCAACACCCTGACCCGCAAGATCAAGGAGCTGGGCATGAACGCGGAAGGGGACGACGAGGACGAGGGGGACTAAGCCCCCTCCGCAACAGGGCCGCCGTTACGCACGCGCAGGCGGCCCTGCCAAGCCGCGCCTCAGGGCGCGCCCACCGTCAGCGCCACTTCACCGGCCTGAGGGATTTCACAGCGCAGGCTGCGCAGCGCAAAGCTGCACATAGACGCGTTCACCTCCACGCCATTCACACTCAGGCTCAATTGCTGGGGGTAGCCCTCCGGCAGATAGAGTTCGGTGGCGCCCTGCTCCGGCGCGTTGTGCCAGCGGTAGCTGAGGCCCGCCTCACCGCGCTTGAAGCCAATCGGCGTGCCGGCGGTTTTCTGCGGGTAGGGGCGCGGCACGAACAGCTGGGTGCGCAGCTGCCCCTTGTCATCCACGATGCTGAAATCCTCCATGTTCCAGCCGTCCTTCTTGGCATCGGTCCAGCCGGGGGTATACGTCCACTGGGTGGCGGACACCAGGTTCGCGTCCAACCAGTCGTACATGGCCTCCATATAACCCGCCGCATTCTGGGTCGGGCCCGAGGCGCCGAACTCGCTCAGCAGCATCGGCACGCCGCGGCTGTTGGCCTTGTTGCGCAGTTTGTCCAGGGGGCCATTGGGGCTGGTGCCGAGCCACTGCTTGAGCATCATCACCATGCCGTCATAGTTGTGCGGCGAGTAGGCGTAGTTGCCGAAACTCGGCGTGCCGATGTTGTCATCCAGCAGGCCACTGGACACCAGCGCATGGGGCGGCACAAACAGGATGGCGTTGGGGTGGCGCTCGCGAATGGCCGGGCCAATGCGGTTGAACATGGCCAACAATTCGCCGTCGGTGCCCCAGGGCTCGTTCATCAGCTCATAGCCGATCACGTTGGGCCGCTGCGACATGCGCTGAGCCACCGCCCGCACCATGTCCAGGTAACGGCTCTGGGCGCCCTCGTAGTCCCGGTGGAAGGCGCGCCAGGTCATGTGGTGGCTGAGGTCGACAATCATCTTGGTGCCCCAGTCGGCGCAGTTGGGGCCGTTATCCGGGGTTTTCTTGGCGATCCACGAGGCCACCGCCCACTTGGGGAAGCCCTCGCCACAGCCCGACACCGAGTAGCGGGAGTAGGCGTCCTGGTGGAAGTCGACAATCACGTAGATGCCGCGCTGCTCGGCCCAGCGCACCACCTGCTCGTAGTAATCCAGATAACTGCCGTTGTAGCTGCAGCGGTTGGGCTCGAAGGCCTCCCAGGTGAACAGCAGGCGGATGGTGTTGAGGCCCCAGCGCGGCAGCGGGTCCAGCATGCTGGCATCGGTGAGGGTGGCGAAGGGCGGCATCTTGGCGTTGCCCGGCGCATTCACCCCGCGCAACAGCACGGTGCGGCCCTGGGCGTCCTTGAACGCATTGCCGTCGACATGCAGCGGCGCGGCCACCGACTGGGCCGGGGCATACTGCGGTGTGGCGCAGCCACCGCCGGCGTGGGCGACGTGGCTGAGGCTGGCAACAGACAGGGCCAGCAGGCTGGCCTTGAGGGCGGTGGACATGGGCGGCGCTCCTTATGGGTTATGCCGCCACTGTGCCGGAGCGCCGCGCCGCCGTCTGTCAACCGCTTTACATTTGCCCGATCAAACGCCGTAACCGCCATCCACCGACAGCAGCTGGCCGGTCACATAGAGGGCGCGGTTGGAGGCCAGGAACACCGCCGCGTCGGCCACCTCCTCCGGCTTGCCCCAGCGCTTCAGGCACAGGCCGGCCTGCACCGCCTGCTTCCAGGCCTCGTCGAAGGTGCCATCGGCCCACAGGCGCAGGAAGATGCCGGTCTCAATCACGCCAATGGCCACGCTGTTGGCGCGGATGCCGAAGCGCCCCTCTTCCTTGGCGATGCCCTGAATCAACGACTCGATGGCCGCCTTGGGCGCCACCGACAGTACATCGCCCTCGGGCCAGCGGTGCAGGCCGGCGGAGCTGATGTGCACATAGGAGCCACCGCCATTCGCCTTCATCAACGGCAGGGTGTGGTGCACCACATTGAAAAAGCCGTTCAGGTCGGCGTCGATCACCTTGCGCCAGGCGTCGGGGGTGAGATCGCGGATGGCCGGCTGGGAGATGTCGGAGCCGGCGGCGATTACCACGGTGTGGATGCGATGGCGCGCGCCCACCGCCTTGATCACCGCCTCCACCCGCCCCGCATCGCCGATGGAGAGCTGGTGGGCCTCGGCCTGGCGCCCCAGGGCCTGCACCGAGGCCACCACCTCGGCGGCGCGGCTCTGGTTGCCGTGGTAAGTCAGCACCACATCGCTGCCGGCCTCGGCCAGCCGGCGGCAAATGGCCGCGCCGGTGCCACCGCTACCGCCAATCACCAGGGCCACGCCGGCGGGAAATTCCTGAAAAGTGCTCATGATGCTGTCTCCGCTAATGGGGTTTGGCCGGCGACCGCCAAAGCGGCTGCGGCTACTTACAACGGCTGGGCCCGCGCCGCAGACCCCGCCAGAAAAATCAGGTGAGTCAGCCTAGCACAGGATGTTACACTTTACATCATTTGTAACATGTCACATCGGAGAGGTACGCGTGTCTACAGACCGGCGGGAACAAATGCTGGATGCGGTGGAGCACTGCTTCGCCCGCTTCGGCATGGACAAGACCACCCTGGCCGACGTGGCCGCCGCCTGCGGCGTGTCGCGCCAGACGGTATACCGCTACTTCAAGGACCGCGACGCCCTGCTGCAGGGGGTGGTGATGCGCACCATCGAACGCGACTGGGCGGCGGTAGGCGAGCGCTTTGCCCACTGCGCGCAGCTGCGGGACTGGCTGGAAGAGACCGTGGTATACGCCCTGCAGACCTTCCCCGGCCAGCGCGCCCACCTGCTGATGCAACAACTCAACGCCTACGACAGCGGCATGGCGGTGGCCCTGTCGGACGCGGGCCTGGCCCCCGCCGCCCGCGCCATGCAGGCCCAGTACCAGCGCGCGCTGGCTAGCGGCGCCCTGCGCCCGGAGGTCACCCCGCTGCTGCTGGCGGAATGGCTCTACCGGCTGATCTATTCCTATATGCGGCTGCCCAGCCCGCGCCTGCAGGATGAGGACAGTCTGCGCCAGTGGCTGCGCCAGGTCGCCCTAGCCGGCCTGTTCCAGGCCTGATCCCCGCTCGGCCAGGGCCGCCCGGTAGGCGGGCAGGCCGCGCCACACCCAGGCCGCCGCCAGCGGGCAACACAGCCCACCCAACAGCGCCAGCGACTGCCCCAGCGCCTGATCACTGCCAAACAGGTGGTCGTTGAAGCCCCCCACCAGCAGCGGCCCCAGCCCCAAGCCCAGCAGGTTGGTCATGAACAACAGCAGCGCCGACACCTGCGCCCGCAAGCCATTGGGCGTCACCAACTGCAGCGCGGCGATGGCCACACCGAAATAGGCATTGAGGAAGAACAGCGACGGTGCCGCCAGCCACAATGCCGTCCTCGCATCGCCGCTCAACGGAGCCGCCACCGCCGCCGGCCACCAGGCCAGCGCCACCAACAGCACCAGCCGCATGTTGGCATCCGCCACGCCGCCCCGGCGCAAGCGCCCCGCCAACCAACCGCCGGCCAGGGCCCCCAGACTGCCAAACACGATGAACAACCAGCCGAACTGGAAGCCGATAACCTTGCGCTCCACGCCGAAGCTGCGCAGCATGAACTCCACGTACCACGACATGAAGCCATAACCCAGCACCGACAGCAGCGAGACGCTGCCAAACAAGGCGAAATACAAGCGCCGGCGGGGCCACACATAGGCAAAAGCCGCCTGCAGCGGCGACTGCTGCTCGACGGCGTGTACCACCCCCGTCCGCGCCGGCTCCCGCACCCCCAACACCAGCAGTGCCACCGCGAAGCCCGGCAGCCCCACCACAATGAAGGTCAGCTGCCAGGGGCGGAAATCCGCCAGCCAGGCGTGCGACTGCTGCAATGCTGCCATCGCGCCATAGGCCCAGCCGCCAATCATGTAGGCCATGCCACCACCCAGGGTAATACCCAGGGTGAACACCGCCAGCGCCATCGGCAGGCGCTGCTCGGAGAAGTAGTCCGCCAGCAGGGAATGGGCCGGCGGCGACAACGCCGCCTCGCCCACCCCCACCCCCATGCGGGCCAGGAACAAGGCCGCAAAGCTCTTGGCAAAGCCGCAGGCACAGGTCATGGCGCTCCAGAACACCACCCCCAGGGCGATGATGCGGCTGCGCCGGCCGCGATCGGCCATGGCCGCAATCGGCAGCCCGCAAAAGGTATAGAACAGGGAAAAGGCCAGCCCCTGCAACAAGCCGAACTGGGTATCCGAAATGGCGAAGCTCTCCCGGATCGGCCCCACCAGGATGCTCATCACATTGCGGTCGATGAAGGACAGAATGTAGGCCAGCAGCAATACCCCGAGGGCATAGTGACTGGCAGCGCCATCGCGTTGAACAACAGCGGCCGATTCGTGGCGGGACATGCGCACCTCCTTGTGTAGCTAGGCGCGCACTATAGCACCGACGCACTCAGCGCGGTTTGATCACCGCCTCCATGCGGGCCTCCACCACGCACTCACCGTCCGCGTTGCGCAACACCACCGGCACCTGGGCGCGGGCGGTCTGGCCGTTGGCCAGCTGGGCCTGCATCGCCGCCATCTGCTCCGCCGGCAGGCTGGCCTCGGCCACGATGGCGCCACGGGCACGCGCCTTGAAGCGGATCTCGGCCGATTTCACCACCACCAGGAAACGCGCGGCATCCGCCCCCAGCAACATCACCGCCAGCCCCATGCCCGCCATCTCGGCCAGCGAGAACAGCGCCCCCGCCACCACATCACCGTTATGATTCAGGGTGCGCTCGTCCGGCTGATGGCACAGCCGCAGCAGGCCGGCCTCCAGATCCAGCGCCTCCAGCTGCGGGTTGATCAGCTGGGTCCAAAAATTGTCGAATCCGCTCATAATGCAACGCTCCTTGCCGAACTGGTCAATAACATTGACCAATGCTAGAAGCCGCCCACTAGTTAGTCAACATGGTTGACCATATGGAAAAAGACCTTTCCCGCCACTACCAGGACAACCTGGTCTACCTGCTGCTCAACACCAGCCGCCATCTGCGCCAGCGACTGCGGGCGGAGATGGCCTCACAGGAAGCGGCCGCCAGCGTGCCGCTGGAGCTGATCAGCCAGGTGGATTTCAACGGCACGCGCATCGTCGACCTGGCCCGGCGCCTCAACTGCAGCAAACAGGCCGCCAGCAAGCAGGTGCAGGAAGCCGAGCGGCGCGGGCTGCTCAGGCTTCAACCCGACCCGGACGACAAGCGCGCCAAGAAGGTGTATTTCGCCGAGGGCGGCCTGGCGCTGTTACAGCAAGGCCAGGCCACTTACCAGGCGCTGGAGCAACAGCTCGCCAGCGGAATGGGCGCCACGGAGCTGGCCCAGCTGAAACAGGCGCTGCAGCAACTGCGCCGCAGCCTGCGGGAAAGCGGCCGCGACTGAGCCGGCGATGCCCAGCTCAGTGCTGGTGCACATAGTGGCCAGGCGCCGGATACAACGGTGGGTAGCCCGCCGCCGGGCAGCCTTGGGCAGGGGGTGGCACCAGGGCACCGGAACGCTCCGCCAACCACTCGGCCCAGTGCGCCCACCAGCTGCCGGCATGGGCCTCGGCGCGCTGTAGATACTCGTCGGGCCCCACGTACTGGCCGGCCTCGGGTCGCGTCCACACCCGGTAGTGCAGGCGCGGCCGCTCTGGCTCGGCGATGATGCCGAAGTTGTGCCCGCCACTGGCCAGCACGAAGCTGATCTCGCTGTCATTCAGCTGGTGAAGCTTGTACACCGAGCGCCAGGGGGCGACGTGGTCGTGCTCGGTGCCCACCAGATACACCGGCAGGCGCAGATCCTTCATCAGCACCGGCCGGTCGTCCACCTTGAAGTGGCCCTCCGCCAGCTGATCCTCCAGGTACAGGCGGCGCAGGTACTCGCTGTGCATGCGATAGGGCATGCGGGTGGCATCGCTGTTCCAGGCCATCATGTCATTGAGCGGCTGCCGCTCTCCCATCAGGTATTCGCGCACCAGCCGCGACCAGATCAGGTCATTGGAGCGCAGGATGTGAAAGGCACCGGCCATCTGCTGCGTGTCCAGATAGCCCTTCTCCCACATCATGTCTTCCAGAAAGGTGACCTGGCTGTCATTGATGAACAGCCCCAGTTCGCCGGGCTCGCTGAAATCGGTCTGAGCGGCAAACAGGCTGAGGCTGGCCAGGCGCTCGTCACCATCCCGCGCCAGTGCCGCCGCACCGATAGAGAGCAGCGTCCCCCCCAGGCAATAACCCACCGCGTGCACCTTCTGGTCGGGCACGATGGCAGTGATCGCATCCAGCGCGGCGCGCAGGCCCAACCGCAGGTAGTCCTCCATGCCGAAGTCACGCTCCGGCTCGCGCGGATTGCACCAGGACAGGCAGAACACGCTATGGCCTCGCGCCACCAGATAGCGGATCAGCGAGTTGGTCTGGGACAGATCCAGGATGTAGTACTTCATGATCCAGGCCGGCACGATCAGGATAGGCTCAGGCCGCACCTTGTCGGTGGCCGGCTGGTACTGAATCAGCTCTGCCAGTGCGGTGCGCATCACCACCGTGCCTGGGGTGGCGGCCAGGTTTTCCCCCACGGTGAACTGCTCGATGCCCGCCGGCCCCTGGCCGGAGAGCAGGCGCTGCAGGTCGTCCCACCAGTTGCGGGCGCCACTCACCAGATTCATGCCGTTGTCACGCCAGGTTTTGTGCAGCACCTCGGGATTAGTGAGGGGAAAATTGGCCGGGGACACCATGTCCAGCAACTGCCGCACAGTAAAGTTCACCACCGCCTCATGGTGCTTGGACACCCCGCGCACGCCGGTGGTGGCGTTGTGCCACCACTGCTGCTGCAGCAGAAAGCCCTGCTGCACCAGATTGAACGGGAAGCGCTGCCACTCGGGGGCGCGGAAGCGGGTGTCCTGGGGCAGCGGCTCGATGCAGCGGCCGGCCTCGCGGCGCCAGGCGCGCAGGCTGTAGCGCAGCAGGCGATCCAGCTTGCGCGCCGCCTTCTCGCTCAGTTCCAGTTGCTTGCCCGGCGAAATGGCCAGGTGCGCCAGCCAGTCCGCCACCGCCCCCATCAGCGCCGGTGGCGACATGCCCTGGGTGCGGCGGCCAATCCACACATGGGCCGCGCGGTCCAGATCCACCGCAAACGGCGTGCGGTGCTCGTCGCGATCCTCCTGCAACTCCGGGCAGGGCGACGCGGGCGCGGGAGGGGCGGACACGGCGCGCAGGTGGCGGGCGGCAGGGGCTTTGCGGCTGGGCATGGGGCGTGCTCCGTTGAGACTTCACTACAAGTAAATCAAGCAGGCTGAGGTGTCAATTTGATGATCGCACGCAAGCTCATGTCCACCGGGCTGGCATTGTGTCGCCAGCCCGTGCACCATAGGCACACCCAGCCCAACAGCCGCCGCGCCATGCACTATTCCGACCTCCGCGATTTCATCAAATCCCTGGAAAAACAGGGCGAGCTCAAGCGCATCAAGGTGCCGGTAGACCCGCACCTGGAGATCACCGAGATCTGCGACCGCACCCTGAAAATGGGCGGCCCGGCGCTGCTGTTCGAAAACCCCGTGGGCTCGCGCATTCCTCTGCTGGGCAACCTGTTCGGCACCGAGAAGCGGGTGGCGATGGGCATGGGCGCCGACAGCGTGGAGAAGCTGCGCGAGATCGGCGAGATTCTCGCCTTCCTGCGCCAGCCCGATCCGCCCAAGGGGCTGCGCGACGCCTGGAGCAAACTGCCGATCTTCAAGCAGGTGCTGAACATGGCGCCCAGCCAGGTAAAGAAGGCCCCCTGCCAGGAAAACCGCATCACCGGCGATGGGGTGGACCTGTCGATGCTGCCGATCCAGACCTGCTGGCCCGGCGATGCCGGCCCGCTGGTGACCTGGCCACTGGTGATCACCAAGGGCCCGCACAAGGAGCGCTACAACCTCGGCATCTACCGCATGCAGGTGATCGGCAAAAATAAGCTGATCATGCGCTGGCTGTCGCACCGGGGCGGCGCGCTGGATTTCCAGGAGTGGTGCCAGGCCCACCCCGGCGAGCGCTTCCCGGTCGCCGTCGCCCTGGGGGCGGACCCCGCCACCATCCTCGGTGCCGTCACCCCGGTGCCCGACACCCTCAGCGAATACGCCTTCGCCGGCCTGCTGCGCGGCTCCAAGACCGAGCTGGTGAAGTGCATCGGCAACGACCTGGAGGTGCCGGCCAGCGCCGAGATCGTGCTGGAGGGCTACATCGAGCCCGGCGAGATGGCCGACGAAGGCCCCTTCGGCGACCACACCGGCTACTACAACGAGGTGGATCGCTTCCCGGTGTTCACGGTGACCGCCATCACCCACCGCGACAACCCCATCTACCACAGCACCTACACCGGCCGCCCGCCGGACGAGCCCGCCATCCTCGGCATGGCCCTGAACGAGGTGCTGGTGCCGATCCTCAAGCGGCAGTTTCCGGAGATCGTCGATTTCTACCTGCCGCCGGAGGGTTGCTCCTACCGCCTCGCCGTGGTCACCATCAAGAAGCAGTACCCCGGCCACGCCAAGCGCGTGATGATGGGGGTGTGGAGCTTCCTGCGCCAGTTCATGTACACCAAGTTCGTCATCGTTACCGACGACGATGTGAACGCACGGGACTGGAAGGACGTGATCTGGGCCATGACCACCCGCATGGACCCGGTGCGCGACACCCTGCTGATCGACCACACGCCGATCGACTACCTGGACTTCGCCTCGCCGGTGTCCGGCCTGGGCGGCAAGGTGGGCTTCGACGCCACCAACAAATGGCCGGGGGAAACCACCCGCGAGTGGGGCACCCCGATCGTGATGGATCAGGCGGTGGTGAAGCGGGTGGACGGGCTGTGGAAGGAGCTGGGCATCGGCTGAGACGGGCGCGCGCCCGCCCGCTCACCTGAAGCCAAGCACGGTCAGCATTGTGGACTACTTCAAATACATCGCCGGTTACTCCGATGACGTCAAACAGCGCGTCAGATCCCTGGTGGAGCGCGAGCAGCTGGGCGAGTTTCTGACGCGCAAATACCCCCGCGCCCACGACATCCGCACCGACAAGGCGCTGTATCAGTACCTGGCGGAGTTGAAAAACGAGCACATGCGCAACACCCCGCCCCTCAGCCGGGTGGCCTACGACAGCAAGCTTCACATCCTGCAGCACGCGCTGGGCATGCACACCTCCACCCATCGCGCCCACGGCGGCAACACCAAGGCGCGCCACGACATCGCCATCTCCAGCCTGTTCAAACAGGTGCCGATCGAGTTTCTGCGCATGATCGCCGTGCATGAGCTGGCCCACCTGAAGGAGCGCGAGCACAACAAGCGCTTTTACCAGCTCTGCGCCCATATGGAGCCGGACTACCACCAACTGGAATTCGAATTCCGCCTGTACCTGATCCACACCCAG
>CAZYQX010000016.1:0-69414 GCA_964649985.1 uncultured Pseudomonadales bacterium
TCTACGACATGCAGCAGGCCAAGGAAGATGGCGCCACGGTGGCCATCTACTACGAATCGCGCCTGGCCAAGCTGGGGTTGAAGGAAAGCGAGCTGCCGACCCTGGACGAGCAGGTGGACGAGCTCACCGAGGATGAAGAAGAGACCCAGCAATCCCGCCTCAAGAGCCGCTGGGCTGCGCTGGAGAAGGTGGTGGGCGCCGAGCCGCGCATCAAGCAGGTTGCGGCGGATCTGCTGGCTCACTTTGAGGAGCGCAACCAGGCCCAAAACGGCAAGGCCATGGTGGTGGCCATGAGCCGCGAGATCTGCGTGCACCTCTACAACGAGATCGTAGCCCTGCGCCCTGACTGGCACGACGAAGACCCGGAAAAGGGCACCATCAAGATTGTGATGACCGGCAGCGCCTCCGACAAGGCGCTGTTGCGCCCGCACATCTACAGCGCCCAGGTGAAAAAGCGGCTGGAAAAGCGCTTCAAGGACCCCGCCGACCCGCTCAAGCTGGTGATCGTGCGCGACATGTGGCTCACCGGCTTCGACGCGCCCTGCGTGCACACGCTATATGTGGATAAGCCCATGCGCGGCCACAACCTGATGCAGGCCATCGCCCGGGTCAACCGCGTGTTCAAGGACAAACAGGGCGGCTTGGTGGTGGACTACATCGGCATCGCCAACGAACTGAAACAGGCCCTGAAGGAATACACCGCCAGCAAGGGGCGCGGCCGGCCGACGGTGGATGCCCACGAGGCCTATGCCGTGCTGGAAGAGAAGCTGGAAGTGCTGCGCGCGATGATGCACGGCTTCGATTACAGCGGCTACCTCAACCCCGAGCACAAATTGCTGGCCGGGGCCGCCAACCACGTGCTGGGGCTGGATGACGGAAAGAAGCGCTTCGCCGATACCGCCCTGGCCATGAGCAAGGCCTTCACCCTCTGCTGCACCCTGGATGAAGCCAAGGCGGTGCGCGAAGAGGTGGCTTTCTTCCAGGCCATCAAGGTGCTGCTCACCAAGCGCGACATTACCGGCAAACAACTCAGCGACGAGAGCCGCGAATTGGCGGTGCGCCAGATCATCGGCAATGCGGTAGTGTCGGGTGAGGTGGTGGATGTGTTCCAGGCGGTGGGCCTGGACAAGCCCAATATCGGCCTGCTGGACGACGCATTCCTCAACGAGGTGAAAAACCTGCCCGAGCGCAACCTGGCGGTGGAACTACTGGAGCGCCTGCTGGAAGGCGAAATCAAGAGCCGCTTCAAGACCAATCTATCGCAGGAGAAGAAGTTCTCTGAAATGCTCGCCGGCGTGATCAACCGCTATCAAAACCGCTCCATCGAAACCGCCCAGGTGATCGAAGAGCTGATCGACATGGCGAAGAAATTCGCCGCCGCCAGCAAGCGTGGCGAAAGCTTGGGCCTGAACGAAAACGAACTGGCCTTCTACGATGCCTTGGCCCACAACGAATCTGCCGTGCGTGAGCTCAGCGATGAAACCCTGGCCAAAATCGCCCACGAACTCACCGAAAACCTGCGCCAGAACGTAACGGTGGACTGGAACAACCGCGAGAGCGTGCGCGCCAAGCTGAGGCTGATGGTGAAGCGCATCCTGCGCAAATACAAATATCCCCCGGACCAGCAGGAAGAAGCGACGCAGCTAGTGCTGCAGCAGGCCGAGACCTTGTGTGAGGAGTGGGTGTAGTTTCCGCGCTCGGTTTGACAGCCGAGCGATGTGGGCCAAACTCACATTGAGGCCCCAATCTTGACTCCAGTACGCTCGCCCAGCCCATGGGGGCCCTGGTCTTGAAGGTCGAGGTTGGGGCTTCACCTGTGCCCAGTGTTCGTTATTTCCATCAGAAATGCCGGCCTCGCCGCTTTTTAGCGGGCACAACGGCCGTATCCTGCCGGGTGATACCATGCTTATGTTTTAACGAACATGCTTGTATGTTGTTCCATGAGTTGTGTATTACCGTGTCTATCTAGTCACGATTTTGCGCATGGCATTTCAAACGCCTGCTAGACTGATGCCAGGGTGGCCCCATCTGGACCCCCTCTGCTGGCATTGGTTCGGCTTGGGACTATGGCATGTGGGGCCGCCCTTCCTACTCGAAGCGCGGTTTGCTTCAGCAGAATTGCGTCGAGGTAAATTTCCCCAACACGTCACACAAGGCTCCGGCTCGCCCTCCTTATTCGGTGGCCGCTGGTCTTGAAGACAAAGGCTGGCTCCTTATCTCTTCCCTGTGGCAGTATCCCGACTTCCTTTTCGCTCCCTGAACTGTACGACTTCACCTTCGATCTCCTGTTGCTCGATGATGTGCCGCTGTAACCAGTAATCCCATCGCTCCAATGCTTTTCGCCGTTCTGCCAGGTATTGCGCCTTGTTGTAGTGCTTCTCGGTGCCCCCCGGGATGCCTCCGCGCAATGCTGTGACAATGTGAGGTTGTGTACCCAGGTATTCGTGATGCCAGGTGGTGAAGGTGCGGCGCAGATCGTGCGGCGAGTAATGAGGGATCTCCAGCCGCTTGCAGAGCCGGGCAAACGCTCGGGTGATGGTATCCCCCGATACGGGCTTGTCAGGGCTATTGCCGGAAAAAACGTGGGGGCCATTGGTGAAAGGCAGGGCCTGCTGGATGGCTTGCTCCATCAAGGGCGTGAGCGGCACCAGATGCGTGATACCCGTTTTGTAGCGTGCGGCAGGGATTTCCCACAGGCACGTCACTTCGTTCAGCTCTGCTTGTTGCATGCCGACCACCTCGTCGCGCCGGCACGCTGTTAGTAACAGCAACTTCAGGATGGCGGCCGTTGCGGGGTGGATGCGGTTTTCTATGCGCTTGCCGGTCTCTGGCGCCAAGCGGCTTTCAGATTCCAGCGCCGACCAGATTTTTCGCATGTCCGCCAGAGAGACCACGCGATCCCTCTCTCGCGAGGCCGGCGCTACGTCGCCGCGCTCAAAGGAGGAGGCGGGATCAAGCTCCATATGGCCCACTCGACAAGCCCAGGCTGTGACTGCCTGCAAGGTGCCCAGAGACTTGCGCGCCTGTTCAGCGATACCTCTACTTCGCAACTTGTCGAGCGCCGCAGCGACGTGTTGTTTGGTAAGCTGCTGAGCCTTGATGGCGCCAAGCTGAGGCTTCAGGTAACGATCCCAGCGGTAGACATGTTCGGCATGCGTCCTCGGTGCCCGAGTGATGCCCACTTGCTCATACCAACGCCTGAAGAGTTCGTCCATGTTGAGCGCGGCAATGTTGCTGGCGCGCGTCGATCTCTGTGCGAGCACCGGGTCTTCCCCGTTTTCGACACTTCGCCGCAACGCACGGTGCTCCACAAGCAGATCATCGATGAAACCTGGAACATCTCGCCAGGCTTGGGGGTGTTTGAAGGCGCGGTTTTGACCATCGACTGGGCTGCGATAGCGCGTATAGAAGTACTTGCCACTACCCAGGGCTCGAAGCTCCAAGTTTTCGCCCAGGTTGATGCGGTCGCCCGCTTTGGCGTTGGTTACCTTCTTCTGCAGTGAGGTCTTCTTCATGGTGCGTTCGTGGAATCCTGGTACGCAGCTGGTACGCAAAATAGCCGAACGGATGTGAAATGTCTAGGTTGGCTTTGAAAGGATGTGATTTGTAAGCTATTGTAAATTATGTGTTTATATGAATCTTGTGGTGTGGTGTGAAAGATCGTGAAATGTGTGTACTTTGCCCTCCGGAGGCAAAGGTCAGAGGTTCGAATCCTCTAGGGCGCGCCATCTGATGCATGGCTTGTAGTTCAACCTCCTCAGCGGTTCTTGTATGCGTTGTCGAGGTGTCAGTCTGTGAGCCATGGCGCTTGAGCTGTCCCGATCGGTGACAGTGCGTTACGCGCTCCTGCCCCCCAAGTGAGATAGATGCCCGGAGCGCTCAGCCGCCAAGCTGGGTGCGGTCGCTTGAGCGATTTGAACAGCGGCGCATTGTTCCGCGCCATTGTTCAAGTGCTTCGCCGAAAACATGCGCATCCGGCTCGGCGCGCGCTACGGCATGCGCCTATATCACATGCACGTAGCGTTTTGAGCATGTCAGGCGTGGCGAGCCGTGAGTGCATTTTTGGTGAGGGTGACCGCCATTTCGGATAGCTTTGTGAAGGGTATTGCCATGATGCACGTCATGGCCAATACGACGGCAAACTTAATCAGGCCGTAAGAGATGGTCTTTTCGGTTGGGCTAACCAGCCCGAATAGGCTTTCCGCGAGAAAAATGGCGAGCGAATGCAACAAATAAACAGAAAATGTGTGCTTGTGGAAAAAATATAATATTTTTTCAAGGATGGCACTTGCCTGCACAACGCGGACAATGTGCTCCTTGAGAATAACGGCGGCAAATATTGCGGCCAGGCTTCCGGAAACATAATAGAGATCTGGTGCATAGGTGTGATGTGAGAAATCGATATTGATATCGAGCGAATTCGCCAAGCCAACACATACCGCCAGAGAGCTAACCATCAGAGCAAAAAGCAGGCTTCGCCTTGTAGACAGGGAAGTACTAAAGCAAACCGCACCTAAAATAAAAAAACAACTGTGAACAACGGGTTTGAAAATATTGTTGCCAAACAAGCTAAATAAACCATCGATGTCGGCAAACATCTGAATGGTGCTGGCAGATATGGTCAGGAATATAATCAGCGCGACGATGGCTTTATTATTATTTACATAATAGAAGAAAACTGGAGATGCCAGGGTGATGAAAAAAAGCGTGTGCAGGAACCAGACCTGGCCTACGTTGAATGGCGTTGTCTCTGCTGCAGGTCTTATCTGAAGCCACAAAAGCAGGTTGGAAAGATCGAAGGATGGGATTTTTCCTTGCATTGCGATGAAAACGAATATCGATAGTATGCACAGCAAATAATACGGGGCCAGCAGGCTTATGAGCCTGGATTTATAGTAATCGGAAAGTGCCTTACTCCTGTTGTAGCTAAAAAATGACACAGCACCAGAAAGAAAAAAGAACACCGGCACAAATACGTGGAGAAACTCAGTGTATGGCTTGAAGGCCCAAAACCCGCCTACATGACCGAATACGATGATGAGGATTGATACAGATCTCAAATACGATAGAAATTTGCTGTCAACCGGGGTGAGTTCTTTTGCGGTCATCGCGTAGTTCCTTTAAGCGGGCATATTGGCCCGCCAACGTTTGCAACGGTTCAGCTTGAAAGCGGGGTGCAGCACCTAACAGTGGATGGCGCACTCGGTAGCTATAGGGCCATGGATGACGGGTTGTGTAACATTTGCACCTCTTGATTTCAACCTTGGTGTGACGTTGTTCTGGGTTGGGGGGTGCTGAATGTGTGCTGAACCGCGTATCTGGATGGATTTCTGTGATGGTGTGATGGCGTATGCTTGCACGGTTTTATTACGCACACGCGTGGCGTGCGTTACATTCGATGGGGCCTGTGGGTTGGCGGCGAGCGTATAGGGGCGGCAACCGCTGGTGGTGCGGTGGCTTATGGCGCTTTCGGTTGGTTTTTCTGCCTGCGGTTATTGAGGCGCTTTGTGTGCTTGGTCTGTTGTGGCATAGGTGTATCCCTCTGCCAGATCTGGAGTTGATATGTCGTCCGGCGTGCGCGTTTCCCTGTCCGGCTTTGAATCCCCCCTGCTGGTGCTGGCGCCCATGGAGGGTTTGACCGACGCGTCGATGCGGGCGGTGCTGACGCGACTGGGTCATTACGACTGGTGTGTGACGGAATTTTTGCGGGTGGTGGATCGGTTGTTGCCGGTGCGCTCTTTTTATGCGGTTTGCCCCGAGCTGCATCACGGGGCCCGTACCCCTGCGGGCACTCCGGTGCATCTGCAGTTGTTGGGCAGTGATCCGCAGGTCATGGCCGAAAACGCGGCCCGTGCAGCGGCACTGGGCGCGCCTGCCATCGACCTGAATTTTGGTTGCCCGGCCAAGATCGTCAATCGGCATGGCGGGGGGGCGGCATTGCTAGACACGCCGGAGCAGGTGCATGCGATCGTGTCGGCGGTGCGCCGTGCGGTGCCGCCCGGGGTGCCGGTGAGTGCCAAGATGCGCCTGGGTTTCAATGACCGCTCATATATGCTGGATAATGCGCTGGCCATTGAAGCGGCGGGGGCCAGCTGGCTCACGGTGCACGCGCGGACCAAAGTCGATGGTTACAAGCCCCCCGCCCATTGGGAGGCGATCGCGGAAATTGGCCAGCGCGTGCATTTGCCTTTGCTGGCCAACGGTGAGATATGGCGGCGGGAAGATGCCCTGCGCTGTCGTCAGCGCTCGGGCTGTGTGCACCTGATGTTGGGGCGCGGTGCAGTGAGCCGGCCGGATCTGGTGGATTGTGTGCGGGGCGGCAGTAGCGATCTGAATTGGGCGCGCATGGTGCCGGCGCAGCTTGCATTCATCGACAGCCTACCCTTCACTGAGGCCGGTAATACGGGGCGTTATAAGCAGTGGCTGGGGCTGCTGAGCCGTGGTTATAGGGAGGCGGCTGAGCTGTTCCAGCAGGTGAAGAAGATGCGCTCGATGGCGGATATCCGCGCTGCGCTGCTCGCGAGCATCGACAACGCTGTCTAAACTTCGCACAGGTGCGCAGGTGTTTTCGGCGCTGCCATAAGTCTTGCGACAGGGATTCTTGTGGGGTAGATACTGGCATGGCATGTCCATCGGGGCGATCGAGTGCGATGAGGCTGATGGGCGTGTTCACGCTGTGGCTGTGGATAGCCTGCGGTGCCTCCGCTGAGCTGTTATTCGTGGTCAACGCGCCGCGTGGCAGCGATGAAGCAAAACGCTGGCAGGGCTTGGCAGATTATCTCGCCCACTCGCTGGGGCAGCCGTTGCAGTTGCAGGGGCGCTCCCCGTCGGCCGTGTCCCAACTGCTGGAACAAGGCATTCCCAACATCGCGCTGGCCAACCCGGTAGCGGCTGTTACAGCGGTTGACTCCGGTCGCTACGTGGCGCTCTGCACACTGAAGCGCAGGGGCGCTTCGTATTTTGCCGGTGTACTGATCACGCATCCGGGCAGTGGCCTGCGCACGGTGCAGGACATTCGCCAGCGCGACGTGCTGGCCTACCGCCAGGGGACTTCCGGGGGCGGCTTCGTGTTTCCCTACTACTACCTGCTGCAGCAAGGCATCGTACCGAGGCGCGACCTGAGGTCTTTCCGGGAGGCACAGAACCAGGAGGACATCGTGCGGGCGGTGGCGGCAGGCACGATAGATGCGGGCATGGTGCGAAGTGGTCTGCTTGAGGCCATGGAGGCCCGGGGCATGATCAAGCCAGGCCAGGTACAGGTACTGGATGAACGGCAGGACACGCTCGCCGACCGGCACACCACGCCGCTTTACCCGGAGTGGATGCTGCTGGTGCGCAAGGACTTTTCCGCCGAGGCGCAAGCGCGCGCCCAGCGTGCGTTGCTGGCCCTGAAGCCTGTCGATGCCGCCACTATCATGGCCGATGTGGATGGTTTCGCGCCGCCCCAGGATCTCAGCGAGGTGAGAAAGGCGATGCACGCCGTCAGCGAGGCCGAGGCTGAGGTGTGGCCCGCCAGTCGCCGCAATCCCTGACATCACCCGGCGTGGGATCAGTGCTATGCTGGCGGCCGATTCCCTTGGAGCCCGCCCGTGAGACTCGATGTGCTGCTCGCCCGCCACACCCGCCAGAGCCGGCAACGCGCCCGCGCGTTGCTGGTGGCGGGGCGCGTGAGCGTAGCGGGGCGCCCGTGTGCGGATGCCAGCCTGGCGGTGGACGAGTTCACCCATGTGGCGCTGGATGGGGCGCCGATCCACGGCCGCCAGGCGTACTACCTGATGCTGCACAAGCCGCCGGGCTATCTGAGTGCCACCAGCGACCCGCAACACCCCACGGTGATGGCCTTGATCGACGCTCCCTACCGGGACGAGCTGCATCTGGTGGGGCGGCTGGACATCAATACCACCGGCCTGCTGTTGCTGACCAACGATGGTCGCTGGAGCCAGCGGCTGATGCGCCCGGAGCTGAAGGTGGCCAAGGTGTACCGGGTGCAGACCCTGGAGCCTATTGCCGCCGACACCGAAGCGGTGTTTGCCCGGGGCATGTATTTCGCCCGGGAGGGCATCACCACCCAGCCGGTGCAACTGGAGCGGCTGGGGGAGCGCAGTGCCCGCCTCACGCTGCGTGAAGGGCGCTACCGGCAGATCCGGCGCATGTTCGGCTACATGGGCAATCAGGTGGTGGACTTGCACCGGGAGCGCATCGGTGACATCGTGCTGGACCCGGCACTGGCGCCGGGGCAGTTCCGCCCGCTCAGCCCGACTGAAATCGACACCTTGCGACTAGCGCCATGACCCACCGCCACACCCCACAGGATCAGGCCCAGGCCGAGCTTCTGGCCGCCATCCACCAGACCATGCCCTTCGGCAAGTACGCTGGGCGTCGCCTGTTGGACCTGCCCGAGCCGTACCTGGTGTGGTTTCACCAGCAGGGCTTTCCCCCCGGCAAGCTGGGTGAACAGTTGGCGCTGATGTACGAGATCAAGCTGAACGGGCTGGAGGGCATGCTGCGCCCCCTGTTGCGTACATGAGCTCGCCCTTCGATACCGACGGGCCGGTCACCGATTGCCTGTTCAATTACTGCAAGCGCGAAGACGGCCTGCTCAAGCTCTATTTCGATCCGCGTGGTGTGCAGAGCGCCATGCGCGAGGATGACCCCTGGGCGTTGGCGCTGGACTACACCCGGGCCATGATGGCGGGGCTGGCGTTTCTGCCCGACCCGCGCGAAATCCTGATCGTCGGCCTGGGTGGCGGCTCGTTGTCCAAGTTCTGTTACCGCCATTTGCCCCGCGCGCGCATTCGCACGGTGGAGATTGATCGCGCCATCATCGCCCTGCGGCGGGATTTCCACATTCCCGATGACGATGCGCGCTTCCAGGTGATCCACGCCGATGCGGTGGACTACCTGGCCGAGCAGTGTGAAAGCGCCGACCTGATCATGCTGGATGGCTTCGACCCCGCCGGCATTCCCGAGCCGCTGTGCTCCCAGGCTTTCTACGATCAGTGTTTCGCCGCGCTGATGCCGCGCGGCTTGCTGGTGGCCAACCTGTGGGATGAGCGGGTGCCGGTGGAGCGCTATGCGGCGCGGTTGGGGCGCGCTTTCGATGGGGCGCTGCGGGTGGCGCTGGCCGATGATGGCGACAACCTGATTGCCTTCGGCTTCAAAGGCATCGAGCTACCTAACAAGCGCGAACTGCAGGCGCGCAGCAGACGCTTGCAGGCGCAGCTGGGGCTGCACTTGGCTGGCCCCCTGGGGCGCCTGCGCACGGCGGTGAGTGGGCTGTAGGGTCAGGCGTAGCTGGTGCCCTTCAGAGGGCTGAACCATTCCAAGGGACGTCGCGACTGCTTGGCGCGGTACATGGCCTGATCGGCTCGCCGCATCAGCTCCTCGATACCCCACTCCTCACCATGGAAGGCGCTGATGCCTATACTGGCCGAGAGTGGTAGCTCGATATCAGCCAGATAAACCGACTGGTTCAAGCGTTCCTGCAACAACGCCAGTAACGGCGGCAGGTCGCTTTCAGGCACGCCCTCCATGATGACGGCGAATTCATCCCCGCCCAGACGGGCTGCCACATCGCCACTGCGCACACTGCGCCGCAAGCGTTGACCAAACTCCTGCAACACCAGGTCGCCGGCGTGGTGACCGTATTGATCGTTAATGGGCTTGAACTCGTTGAGATCGATGTAGGCCAGCAGCACTTGCTGATGACTGCGCCGGCTGCGGGCCAGTGCCTGCTCCAGTGACTCGGTAAACAGCAGCCGGTTGGCGAGCCCGGTGAGGGGGTCGTGCAGGGCCAACTGCTGCAAGCGCTCACGTTCACGTTCCAGTGCGTGCTGCAGCTGGGCGCTCATGTTCTGGCTGATGACCGCCGAGCCCACGGCTACGCTGAACACATAGCACCAGATGCCGACCATCTGTTCCCCCGCTGACATCTCCGGGCTGAGGGGAAAGGCTGGCCACCAGAGATGTTCTACCACTCCAAGGGCAATCAGGGAGGCCAATGCTACCTGCCCCCAGCGCGCGCCACCTCGGCGGCCGCCAACCAGTGCGCCCACAATTGGCAAAATGAGCAATACGTAGATAGCGGCTGAGGTGAAAACACCCCCGGTCATGTGGATGGTGCCAAGCGTGCAGAGCCAGCCGAATGCCAGCAGCTGGTGGGCGCACTGCACGGCCCTGGGGCGGCGGCGGCCTTTGTAGAGCATGGCGAGAATGGTCAGCCCCATTGGCACGTTGATGGCGAACATCATCAGTGTGGAGCGCGATATCCAGGGCTTGGAGCCTAGGTGAAAGGCGGCAAAAACCATCAGGGTGGCCAGCACGAACAGCTGGAAAACCACGGCCATGCGGGCGCGATAGTGGGCCTGAGCTGTGCCGTACAACTCTTCAGGCGCAAAGAAGTTCACTATGCGAGTGAATGTCTCGCCAATCATGACATCGACTGCGCTGAGAGGTCACAGCGATGGTGCAGATAACGCACAGCACCTACTCCATGGATTACGTCGTGGCAAGTATACGCGGTGTGTGGATTTTAACCAGCCGGTGGGGCACTCTTCTTGCGCGTAGGTTGAGACTCGACGAGGCTACCCCGCAGCCTTGCCTATCAGCTTAGGCAAGGCTGCGGATTGGCCGGGTGGGGCGCTACTGCCCCGCGAGGCGCCGCTCAGCCGGGCTTTGAACCCTGCCGGGTGCGCGGCTTGAGCGGGCCGCTGGGCTTCTTGCGCGGTGGCCGATCGCCGGCATCCCGGGGGGCGGCGTCGCCCTTGCCGCGCGAGCTGGCGGGTTTGCCGGGGCGCGGTTTGCGGGTTTTGCCGGCCGGAGCTGAACTCGCCGCTGCGGGGGCGGGTGCGGCCTGGCGGGGTTTGGCGGCGGCTTCGGCCTTGCGCTTGCCGGGGGTTTTCTTTTTCTTCTTCTTGGCGCTGCTCTTGCCTTTGGCGTCTTTCACATCCTTGGCGGAGGGGGGGCGCTTGCCGGGGCCGGTGGCGGGTACCCGATGGTTGGGTTCGAAGCCCTGGATCTCCCGGCGCGACAGCACCTTGCCGATCAGGTTTTCGATGGCGGCCAGCTGGTTGGCCTCGTCGGCGCAGACCAGGGAGATGGCCTCGCCGGTCTGGCCGGCGCGGCCGGTGCGGCCGATGCGGTGCACATAGCCCTCGGCGCCGATGGGCAGGTCCAGGTTCACCACCAGTGGCAGGCTTTCGATATCGAGGCCGCGGGCGGCGACGTCGGTGGCCACCAGGATGCGCACTTCGCCGGCATTGAAGCGCTTGAGGGCGGCCAGGCGGGCGGACTGGGTGATGTCGCCGTGGATGGCATCGCAGCTCACCTGCTGGAAGCCCAGGCTGGTGACCAGCTCGTCCACCCGCTTGCGGGTCTTGGCGAACACCAGCACCTGGGGCCAGCGGTGTTTGCGCAGCAGGTGGCAGAACAGTTCCAGCTTGCGCTGTTTGTCCACCGGGATGATCCACTGTTTGACTGCCGCCACGGTGGTGTTGCGCGGGCTGGCGTCGACCTGTTTGGGGTTTTGCAGCAGCTTGCCGGCCAGCTCCCGGATTGGGTCGGAGAAGGTGGCGGAGAACAGCATGGTCTGGCGGCGCTTGGGCAGCAGCTCGAGGATCTGGTTCAGCTCGCGGCTGAAGCCGAGATCCAGCATGCGGTCGGCTTCATCCAGCACCAGGATCTGCAGCTGACCCAGCTTGAGGGCGTTCTTGCTGTGCAGGTCGAGCAGGCGGCCGGGGGTGGCGACCAGGATGTCGGCGCCCTTGCGCAGGGCCATCATCTGCGGGTTGAGGCTGACGCCGCCATAGGCCACCACCACCCGCAGGGGCAGGTAGCGGCCGTAGTCCTGCAGGTTGTCGGCCACCTGCTGGGCCAGCTCCCGGGTGGGGGTGAGCACCAGGGCGCGCACGTGGTTGGCGCTGGCCGGGGTGACGGTGCTGAGCTTCTGCAGCATGGGCAGGGAGAAGCTGCCGGTCTTGCCGGTGCCGGTCTGGGCGGCGGCAATCAAATCGTGGCCGGCCAGGGCGATGGGGATGGCTTGGGCCTGCACCGGGGTGGGCGTGTGGTGGCCCAGTTGGTCCAGGGCGTGTTGCAGCGGCTGGATCAGGCCCAGGGAGGAGAATGTCATGTCGGTGTCTTCCGGTAGGGGAGCGGTGCTCTCCAGCAGTTGTAGTTTGGCGGCGCGGTCGAGCTGCTTGATGGCGTGCTCCCGGCGCAGGGCGTCGCCCTTGCTGGCCAGGGTCTCACTGTACACCAGTTCAACCGGCCGGCGGGCGCGGGTGTAGCGGGCGCCTGCCGGGCTCTGGTTGTGCTGGCGCAGGCGGCGCGCCAGATCGGTGGTGATGCCGGTGTAGAGCGTGTCGTCTGCGCAGCGCAGGATGTAGACGTGCCAGTCACTCATCGGTCGGTGGGGCGCTTATTTACCCAGCCGGCGGGCCTTGAAGCGCCGGCCCTTGATCTTGCCGTCCTGCAGTTGGTCCAGCGCCAGGGGGGCTGCCTCCCGGGCCACGGCGACGAAGGCGCGGGTGTCGAGCACGTCGATCTTGCCGATCTGGTTGCCTTGCAGGCCGCCGTCGCCGGTGAGGGCGCCGAGAATGTCGCCGGGGCGCAGTTTGTCTTTGCGGCCGCCGCTGATTTCCAGGGTGACCACGGCGGGCAGGGCCGGGGCGCTGCCGTCGCCGGGGGCGGGCAGCGGTTTCCAGCGCAGCGGCTGGCCGGTGTAGTCCTCGATGGCGGCGGCGCGCACCGCCTCGGCCGGGGTGCACAGGCTGAGGGCCAGGCCCTGGGCGCCGGCGCGGCCGGTGCGGCCGATGCGGTGCACGTGCACTTCGGGATCGAAGGCCAGCTCCACGTTGATGACGGCGGCCAGCTCCTTGATGTCCAGCCCCCGGGCGGCGACGTCGGTGGCCACCAGCAGCGGGCTGCTGCCGTTGCGGAATTGCACGAACACCTGCTCGCGCTCCCACTGCTCTAGGTCGCCGTGCAGCGGCAGGGCGCGGTGGCCGCGCTGGCGCAGGTCGCGGCTGATCTCGTCGCAGCGCTGGCGGGTGTTGCAGAACAGCACGGCGGAGGCGGGTTGGTGTTGGGCCAACAGGGCGGCGATGGCGTCTTCCACGCCGTCGGGCTCCACTTCGTAGAAGCGTTGCTCGATGTGGTTTTCGGCGTGCAGGGATTCCACTTCCACCCGCACCGGCTGGCACTGGAAGTCGCCGCTGAGGGCTTCGATCTCCGGCGGGTAGGTGGCGGAAAACAGCAGGGTCTGCCGGCTGGCCGGGGTGTGGCGGATGATCTCCACCATATCGGGGTGGAAGCCCATGTCGAGCATGCGGTCGGCTTCGTCCAGCACCAGGGTGTTCAGCCCCTTCAGCTGCAGGGAGCCCTTGGCCAGGTGCTTCATGATGCGGCCGGGGGTGCCCACCACCACGTGGGCGCCGTGCTCCAGCGAGGCCAGCTGGGGGCCCATGGCGACGCCGCCGCCCAGGGTGAGCACCTTGATGTTGGGGGCGAAGCGGGCCAGCCGGCGCAGCTCGCCGGTGACTTGCTCGGCCAGCTCCCGGGTGGGGCACAGCACCAGCGCCTGGGTGCCGAAGTAGCGCGGGTTGAGGCGGCTGAGCAGGCCGATGCCGAAGGCGGCGGTCTTGCCGCTGCCAGTCTTGGCCTGGGCGATCACGTCGCGGCCGGCCAGCAGGTGCGGCAGGCTTTGGGCCTGGATCGGCGTCATCTCGCTGTAGCCGATCTGGGCCAGGTTGGCGAGCATGGCGGCATCCAGGGCGAGCTGGTTGAAGGCGGTGGCGGTCACGGTAATACCCTGGCTGGATTAGTCAACCAGTTTACACCAGTGGCGTCTCCTACTTTTGACTGATTCTATTTAGGAATAAAGAAGTAGATAATAACGACTTATATTTGCTGATTTAGTCTGAAGGAGGGTGGCGCGATTGGGCGCTGACCCTTGTAACTCATGCACCTCGTGCTCAGATGGATGTCGTTCCGTGATGCAGGTACGCTCAAACCGTTTTGCCCCCCTCGCGCTTTCACTTCTGGCCATGGCCGCGGGCCTGTCGCCTGCCGCCCTGGCGCTGACGCCTGAGCAGGAGGCTGCCGCGCGGGCCTACACTGACCGCATCCAGCGCGAGGAGCAGCTGCGGCAGCAGAAGCAGTTTGAACAGAACCGCAAGAGCAAGCGGGCCCCCACCCGCATCGAAGTCGAGGCGCCCCAGGCGGTAGAGGCCGGTAAGAGCGCCGTATGTCGCCAGATCGACACCATCACGCTGGCGGGCGCCGATAGCCTTGGCCCGCGCCAGCAGCGCGCGTTGCTCAAGCCCTTTCAGGCGTCCTGCATGGGGGTGAAGGAAATCGAGTCGCTGTTATCGGAGATCACCCGGGTCTACATCAACAAGGGCATGATCGCCAGCCGCGCTTATGTACCGGCCCAGGATCTCACCAAGGGGCAACTGCAGATTCTGGTGGTGGAAGGGCAGGTCAGTGGTTTGCTGCTGGCGCCGGCGCCAGGTGAAAGCGGGCCGGCGCCGGAGATGCGCCTGGGCAACCTGTTTCCCGGCGTGATCGGCAAGCCGCTGAACTTGCGCGACTTCGAGCAGGGCCTCGACCAGATCAATCGCTTGTCCTCCAACAACGCCACCATGGACATACGCCCAGGTGCGGCGCCAGGCGAGAGCGTGGTGGCGATCCAGAACAGCCCGACGCAACGCTGGCACGGCAACTTCGGCGCCGACAACCAGGGCACCGAGTCCACCGGCCGTGAACAGGCGGCCCTGACCGGCAGTGTCGACGATTTGTTGGGCCTGAACGAATACATCAGCATCACCCGCCGACAGGCGGTGCCCGACCGCGATGGCCAGGGTTCCAGCTCGGAGAACTACAGTTTCAACCTGCCCTACGGCTACAGCCTGCTGTCGTATGGCCATTCCGACACGCGCTACGAGAGCACCGTGCAATTGCCGTCAGGGCTGGAAGAGCAGAGTGCCGGCGACAGCCGCACCGACTTCCTGCGCCTGGACCACGTGGCCTGGCGCAATCAGGACAGCCGCCTCAACCTCTCTGCCATGCTCACGCGCAAGGAGTTCAACAACTTCTTTGCCGGGCAGTGGTTGGAGGTGGCCTCGCGCAAGCTGGCGGTAGCGGACCTGGGCCTCAGTTTCAGCACCGAGTTGTTGGGTGGCTACGCCAACCTGGATCTGGGCTATTCGCGCGGCCTGAACGATTTTGATGCGCTGGTGGATGCCGATGATCTGCCAGGCTATGCACCGCATGCCCAGTTTGAAAAATACACCTACGGGCTGGGCTATTCCCATCCCTTCGTGCTGGCGGGCCGCAACGGCTTGTTTTCCAGTCAGCTGGTGGGGCAGCACGCCCTGGATGCGCTCTACGGCTCCGAGCAGATCAGCATCGGCGGCATCTACAGTGTGCGCGGTTTTTACGACGGCAGCCTGGCGGGTGACGATGGCTACTACCTGCGCAATGAGCTGTCGCTGATGCAGCCGCTGGGCCAGGTATTTGGCCGGTCAGCCACCTTCAAACCGTATATCGCCCTGGATGGCGGCAAGGTGCAGAGCATTGCGCCCGACACGCCTGAGGGCACCTTGGTGGGCGGAGCGGTGGGCTTTACCGTCACCACCGGCAGCCTGCTGTTCGATACCTTTATTGGCCATCCGCTGCGCGATCGCGATTACCTGCCTGAGGAAGGCAGTACCGCCTTTGCCCGCCTCTCTTACTCCTTTTGATGACGCGCTGAACAGGGACTTGCCATGACCAGGACTCCATCCTCCGCCAGCTCCGCACGCGGCCTCAACCTATTTGCCAAGCGCGCCCTGGTGATTGCCATCAGTGACGCGCTGATCTTCGCCCCGGGGGCCAGCTGGGCCGACAGCACGCCGGCCACGGGCGCCACCCAGGTCTATCGCGCGCCCAACGGGGTGGAAGTGGTGGATATTGCCACCACCAATGCCCAGGGCTTGTCCCACAACAAGTTCACCACCTACAACGTCGAGCAACGTGGCCAGGTGTTGAACAACGGCAACATTAGCCAGATGGCGCGCCAGTCGGAGTTGGCTGGCCAGGTGCTGTACAACCGCAACCTGCAGCAGGAGGCTGCCGTCATCCTCAACGAGGTGGTGGCGCCCAATCGCAGTAGCCTGAATGGCTATATTGAAATCCTCGGGGGCAGTGCCGACCTGGTGATCGCCAACCCCTACGGCATCACCTGCAGTGGCTGTGGTTTCATCAACACCCCCAATGTGACCCTCGCCACCGGCCAGCCGCAGATCAACGGCGGTCTGCTGAGTGGCTTTCAGGTCAACGGCGGCGACATCCTGATCACCGGCGCCGGACTGGATGCCTCGAAGCCCGACTACCTGTCGCTGGTGGCGCGCAGCATCCGCATCGATGGCCAGCTCAATGCCCAAGAGCTGAGCCTGGCCGCAGGTGCCAACCAGTGGGATTACAGCAGCCGTGCGGTGACCGGCGCGGCCAGTGCCAGCGGCGATGTGCCGGGATATGCCATCGACTCCAGCGCCTTGGGTGGCATGTACGCCAACCGCATCCGCCTCAAGGCCACCGAGGCCGGGGTGGGGGTGCGCATGCTGGGTGAGGCGGCCGCCAGCGCCGACGACTTCAGCATCGATGCCGCAGGCAAAATCCAGTTGCAGAACAAGGTGTCGGCCGAGCGCGACATCCAGCTCACCAGCACCAGCAGCGAAAGCGATGCCATCAACGCCAGCGATGCCGCGCTCACCGCGCGACGCAACCTGGGCCTGACGGCCGACAGCGGCGGCATCAGCCTGCAAGGCGGCCTGCTGGTGGCCGGCAACGACATCAACCTCAGCGCCGACACCCTGAGCGATGCCGCCAGCAACAGCGGCATGGACGACAACAACCAGCGCTACGCGGCGGGCGAACTGAACTTCGCGATCACCAGCGCGGCCAGCCTGAACGGCACCAGCTGGGGCAGCGCGGACGCCTTCATCGGCAGCTTCGGCAGCCTGCAGATCGGCGCCGACGGCGCCACCCTCTACAGCGACGACACCCTCAGCCTGACCACCACCGATGGCAACCTGTCACTTGGCGACGCCGCGATTCGCAGCCGCGGCAACCTGAGCCTCGATGCGGACGGCCAGCTCAGTACCACCGATGGCGCCAGCCAGGGCATCGCCAGCGACAGTGGCGACATCACCCTGCGCGCCGGTAGCGGCCTCGACAACGCGGGCACCGTGAGTGCCAGCGATGGCAACCTGACGGTGCGCGCCAGTGGCAGCAACAGCAACAGTGGCACGCTCTACGCCGGCAGTGACATCGACATCGCCGACCGGGACGGCAACCGCAGCCAGAGCTTCAGCAACAGCGGCACCCTGCTGGCGGCAGAGCAGCTCACCCTGGGCGCCAGCAGCATCACCAACACGGGCGACATCCAGGGCACTCACGGCAGCAGCGTGACCGCCGGTAGCCTGACCAACAGCGGCGTGCTCATCGGCGCCGCCGGAAGCGGCGACAGCGCCAGCTTCAACCTGGACAGCCTCAACAACAGCGGCACGCTGCAATCTGGCGGCGACCTCAACTTGAGCGTGCGCAACACCCTGGGCAACAGCGGCAAACTGCTGGCCGGCGAGGATCTCACCGTTCGCGCCCTGAACAGCGGCACCACCCTGGCCCTCAGCAACCAGAGCGGTGCGTTTATTCAGGCCGGCGGCCTGTTGGACATCGCCGGCACGTCCGGTGGCAGCAACCTGAACATCTCCACCCAAGAAGGCACGCTGCTCGGCAACAGTCTGAACTTCAACCTCAACAACCTCAGCAACAGCGGCACGGTGCAGGGCACTACCGGCGGCACCGTCACGCTGGCCGGCTCCCTCACCAATGCCAGCGGCGCCAAGCTGCTGCTGGGCACCAGCAGCGGCAATGGCAGCGTCACCGCCGCCAGCATCAACAACAGCGGCACGCTGCAGTCCCAGGGCAACCTCTCCCTCACCAGCAACGGCCTCACCAACAACAGCAGTGGCCAGTTGCTGAGCGGTGGCAACATGACTGTGCGCGGTCGCAGTGCCGGCACCTTCAACTTCAGCAACGCCGCGCGCGTGCAGGCCGGTGGGCTGCTGGACATCAAGGGCTTCGGCGCCGGCAGCGGCGTGAACGTGAGCACAACAGCGGCGAATGCCGTCTATCGTGGCAACACGGTGGACATCAACGCCAACAACGTCAGCTTGGCGAACAACAGTGGCCTCACCAGCCAGGGCAACATGACCCTGAATGCAAACGCCCTGAGCCTCGCCGGCAGCGGCAGCTACATCGTCGCCGCCAATGGTGGCGCGGGCACCGGCACCATCACGGTAGGCAGCGGATTTACCAACAACGGCGCGGTTCACTCCGGTGGCTCGCTCGACTTCAGCGCCACCAGCATCAACAACACGGGCACCGGCGGCTTCTCGGCGTTGGATGATCTCACCGTGCGCGCCACGGCTGGCGACTTCTCCAACTCCGGCGCGCTTTACGCCGGCGATCTGCTGACAGCCTCCAGCACCGGCACCTTCAGCAACGTCGGTACGCTGTCTGGCGCCCTGGGCACCCTCGACGCCGGCCGCATGGACCTCACCGCCAGCACCTTTATCAACAACAGCGCCATCAACACCTTCGGCAATATCGACATCACCGCCACCACCTTCCGCAACGAGGTGCTGGGCGGCGACACGCGCGCCTGGGGCGACTACACCGCCCGCTCCACCGAAGAAACCGGCCACATGAGCAAGGGCTACAACGGCTGCGGCTGCGTGGACCAAACCCAGCGGTGGTACTACAAGGACACCTGGTCCCGCGACCAGTACTACGCCGGCGGCACCCCCGGCTACAAGCCGCAGATCATCAGCGGCGGCACCCTGACCATCGACGGCTTCGACAATGCCTACAACACCGGGGGCGTGATCTCCGCCAATGTGGTGCGCCTGGTCGGCAGCAACGGCAGTGCCCACTTTTACAACAACGCGCTGGCCCTGCACCGGGAGTACTATTACGAAACGTATCAGCATTACATCGAATACATCGCAGCTGGCCCGTTGACGTACGTCGATGACCCCCACTACAACAGCTCTGGCACCGTACTGGACCGCACCACCGAACTCTCCAACATCGGTGCGGGCATTTATGCCAACAGCCTGCAGGGTGACAACTTCGGCCTGAGCAACATTGGCAGTACCTTCGCGCCGGATGTGGACAGCACCAGCAAGAGCGGTGCCGGCAGCACCGGCCTCAGCTCAGCCACCAGCAGCACCAGTGGCAGCGGCGGCATCAGCTTCGGTGGCATCACCATCAGCCTGCCGAGCAACCCCAATGGTTACTTCGTGCTGAGCCAGGACCCGGATGCCAAGTATCTGGTCGAGACCAACCCGCGTTTTGCAGTGGGCTCGGATTTTGTTGGCTCCAATTACCTGGCCGAGCGCCTGGGCTACAACCCAGACGACATACAGCGTCGCCTGGGCGATGCCGCCTACGAAACCACGCTGGTGCGCCAGCAGCTGATCCAACAAACCGGCACGAACCTGATCAACGGCTACGCCAGCGAGAAGCAGCAGATGCAGTCGCTGTTCGACGCCGCCGCCAGTCAGTCTGGCAAACTGGGTCTGCAGTTTGGCAAGCCGCTGACGGCCGAACAGCAGGCCAGCCTGGGGCAAGATATGGTCTGGATGGTCGAGACCGTGGTGAACGGCAAGAAGGTGCTGGCGCCGGTGGTTTACCTGTCCCAAGCCACCCGCGATAGCATCGAGACCGGCGCCGTGATCGCGGCCAATGACGTGAAACTCAACGTCAGCTCGCTGGATAACACCGGCGGCACCATCGCCGGCAAGAACACCCTGGATGTGACCTCCAAGGGCGACATCACCAATACCAGCGGCAACATCAAGGGCGGTGACCTGAGCCTCAAGTCCACCGAGGGCAGCATCGTCAACAAGACCTTCGCCAGCACCAGTGGCACGGGTAACGAAATCTCCACCACCGTCGGCAAGACCGCTGGCATCAGCGCCACCGGTAACCTGAACCTGGATGCCTCCCAGGACATCCGCAACCAGGGCGCCAACATGGCCGCCGGCGGCGACGCCAGCCTGAAGGCCGGCAACAACATCACCTTCGATACGGTGGCCAACACCAATGCCCACGCCGGCCAGCACACCGAAGCGGATGGCACCTTCGTCACCACCACCGAGAAGACCGCCCAGCAGATCCGCTCAGGACTGACCGTGGGCGGCAACCTCAACGCCGATGCCGGCAAGGACATCACCCTGCGCGGCACCGATGCCACCGTGGGCGGCGACGCGGCGCTGAAGGCCGGCGAAAACGTCAACATCGTGGCCGCCTACGACACCAAGGAGACCACCAGCCAATCCCAGCGCAGTGGTCTGGGCGTGGGTGGCGGTGTCTTCGGCACCGAGAAGACCACCACCGAGGGCTACGACAAGACCGCCTCAGGCTCCAGCCTCAAGGTGGGCGGCAACACCTCGGTGGAGGCCGGCAAGACCATGACGGTGGAGGGCTCCAGCGTCGACACCGGCGGCAACCTGGACATCAAAGCCGACGACGTGAAGGTGCTGGCGGCGCAGAACGAGCACCGTTCCACCACCACCACCGAGACCACCACCATCCTGCCCATGAGCACCAGCAGCGAAGGCAGCAGTGGTGCCAGCGCGGGTGCCAGCGCCCAGGCGGGCGGCGTGGAGGCTTCGGCTGAGGCCAGCGCCCAAGCCAGCGCCGAGAACAGCTCATCGGTGACTTTCGCCAAGAGCGAAACCACCACCACGCGCCAGACCGACATCACCCACACCGGCTCCAGCCTGAAGTCCGGTGGCAACATGTCGATCAACGCCAACAAGGACATCACCCTGCAGGGCTCCAGCGCCGAGGCGGGTGGCGACGTGGATCTCAAGGCCAAGGACATCAAGGTGCTGACCTCCGAGGACGTCCACACCACCACCACCAACCGCACCACCACCACCGTCGGCATCTTCTCCGATAGCAGCGCCAGTGCTGAGGCGGGGGCCCAGGCCGGCGCCAGCGGCAGTGATGCGAATGCCTCGGCCTCCGCGTCGGCCTCCGCCGAAGCCGAGAACGAGACCACCATCGGCGCGCGCGTGCAGCAGCAGGACAGCTACACCCTGGACACCCAGAACAACGCGTCCAGTATCAAGTCCGGCGGCAACATGAACATCAAGGCCGACAACCAGCTGACGGTGAAGGGTTCCGACATCGAAGCCGGTGGCGACGCCAACATCGAGGCCAAGGACATGGCCTTCCTGGCGGCGGATGACAAGCACCTGTCCAGCACCACCACCAAGACCACCACCGCCGGCCTGGTGGTGGACGGCAAGGCCAAGGCCGAGGCCAGTGCGGAAGTGGGTGCGGATGCCAAGAAGCTGGAGGCCGGCGCCAACGCCAAGGCCGAGGCGGGCGCCGAAGTGGGCGTGGGCGTGGGCGTGAAACACCAGGATGAAACGGAAGTGGAGGGCTCCACCACCGCCCGGGTCAGCACCATCAAGTCCGGTGGCAACATGACCCGCACCGCCGAAGGCAAGATCACCGACGTGGGCACGCAAATCGAAGCCGGTGGCGACTTCAGCCAGTCCGCCGACGAGATCGAGAGCAAGGCGGCGGCCAACACCTCCTTCTCCTCCAGCAGCAGCACCACCCACAAGGCCAAGGTCGGCCTCTACGCCGAAGCCAGCGCCAGCGCCGAGGCCAACGCCTCCGCCGAGGGCGGTGTCGGCCTGGGTGGCCCCACCGGCAGCACCGACGCCAGCGCCAGTGCGGATGCCGGCGCCTCCGCCGGTGTGCGCGCCCAGTACAGCTACGATCAGTCCAGCAGCAGCGAAAGCAGCAGCCAGGCCGTCACCTCCAGCATCAAGGCGGGTGGCAGCGTGAGCAGCAGCTCCAAGGGCAAGACCAGCCTGGAAGGTACCCAGATCGCGGCCGGCCAGGATGTCAATCTCGAGGCCGGCTCGCTGGACTACAAGGCGGCGCGCGACACCCGCACCAGCAGCACCGACAGTACCAGCGCCGGTGGTGAGGTGAAGGTCGGCGTGGATGCCACCAAGGCCGTGACCGGCTCCCTCTCCGGCAGCTACGAAGGTGGTCAGAGTCAGAGCAGCGAGAGCACCGCGGTCACCGGCGGCATCAGCGCCGGCGGCAACGTGAAGATCAAGACCAAGGACGACGCGCGCTTTGAGGGCACCAACATCGAAGCCGGCGGCGACGCTGCGGTGGATGCCGGCGGCAACGTCAAATTTGACGCCGCCCGCAACACCTCCAGCAGCTCCGAGAGCAGCCAGAACGCCTCGGCCAGCCTGAGCGCCTCCAAGTCCTCCACCGGCGAGAAGGACATGGGCTTCGAGGCCGAGGGTGGTGCCAGTAGCAGCAGCGCCAGCAGCAGCGAGGCGGTGGTCGGCTCCATCAAGTCCGGCGGCAAGCTGAGCGTGTCTGCCGGCAAGGACGCCAGCTTCGAGGGCACCAACCTGGAAGCGGGAGGCGACGCCAGCGTGAAGGCCGGCGGCGACGTCAATTTCAACGCCGCCAAGAGCACCTCCAGCAGCGAGGACTGGAATGTCTCCGCCAGCGCCAGCATCGGCCAGGACGAGCAGGGTCTGGAGGCCGAGGGCGGCTACAGCCGTAGCAAGGAGACCACCTCCCAGGCCGGCAGCCTCAAGTCTGGCGGCAACCTGAAGGTGGAGGCCGGCCGCGACGTGACCCTGGAAGGCACCGAGGTTGAGGCGCAAGGCAAGGCGGGCATCAACGCCGGTCGCGACGTCAACGTCAAGGCGGCGGAGAACACCTCCGAATCCATTGGCGTGGAGGCCTCCCTCTCCCTCAGCAACAAGAAGGGGGGCGGTTCCGACAAGGGGGCGGACGCTGGTCAGGGCGGTCAGGACAAGACCAACAGCAACAGTAACAACAATAGCAACAGCCGTAACGCGGGCGGCGCGGGTCAGGATCAGGCCGGCGCGGGTGAGGAAGAAGCCCCCGGTGGCAGCTCCGCCGGTCTGGGCGTCTCCGTCGAGGGCGGCACCAGCACCCAGCGCAGCGGCGCCTCCATCAAGGGTGGCCAGGTGGACATCAGCGCCGGCCGCAATGCCGACTTTGAAGGCACTCAGATCAACAGCGAGGGCGACACCCGCATCGCCGCCGTTGGCGACGTGAACTTCAAGACCGCCGACAGCTCCCACGTCGAGGGCGCCATCGGGGTCAAGGCGGGCGAAGGCGGCGCCATGATCAACCAGGCCGAAATCGGCGGTGGCGTCGACAAGGCCGGTGCCTCCATTCAGAGCGGCGGCAACCTCGACATCAGCTCCGGCGGCAAGACCTCCTTCACCGCCACCCAGGCCAGCGCCGAGGGCCAGGCCACGGTGCAGGCGGCGGGCGGCGTGGAGCAGAACACCGCCGTCAGCGGTGGCGCCGAACTCGGCGTGACCAAGGCCGATGTCGATCTCAAGGTGGAGACCACCAGCATCAGCGGCAAGGGCGGCACCGTTGTACAGAGCGGCAGCCAGTTCAAGGCCAGCGTGGAGATCCCCGCCCAGCTACCTCCCGGCAAGCAGGTGGAGGCCAAGACTGCCGACGGCAAGGCCCTCCCCAGCTGGTTGAGTTTCGATGCCAAGACCGGCAGTTTCACCGGCACGCCGCCGGCGGACTTCAAGGGCAGCGTGAATGTGGTGGTCAAGGTGCCCCAGGCCGATGGCTCGGTGAAATCGGTGCCGGTGACCTTCGAGGCGAAGTAAACGCCATTGCCGCAACACCAAGCCGCCCCCTGGGGCGGCTTTTTTGTGCCCGTATGTCCACCTCCTAAGCCGCTCTCAACCTGGCCGTGTGGTTAATCGGCCACGCCACGCGCAACTGGCGGTTCTTTAACCCAGCGCAAGGTACTGCTGCCGTGAACGCGGTAAATTCAGTACGGGTGTTGAGATAAGGATTTTTCAACAAAGGGTTGGGGCCCAATTTTGGGCAGGCGGCCGAAGCGTCAAGTTGATGGCGGCCGTAAACGGGAGGAGTCAGCCATGAAGACCCATCGCGCTGCGCGTGGCCGCAAGCAATTCTGCAAGCGGGCCTTAGTGGTGGCTATCAGCGATGCGTTGATCTTCGCTCCCGGTGCGGGCTGGGCCGACAGCACCCCGGCCACGGGCGCCACCCAGGTCTATCGCGCGCCCAATGGGGTGGAAGTGGTGGATATCGCCACCACCAATGCCCAGGGCTTGTCCCACAACAAGTTCACCAGCTACAACGTCGAGCAACGTGGCCAGGTGTTGAACAACGGCAACATCAGCCAGATGGCGCGCCAGTCGGAGTTGGCTGGCCGGGTGATGTACAACCGCAACCTGCAGCAGGAGGCTACCGTCATCCTCAACGAGGTGGTGGCACCCAATCGCAGTCGCCTGGAAGGCTATGCCGAGGTGCTGGGGCGCAGTGCCGACCTGGTGATCGCCAACCCCTACGGCATCACCTGCAGTGGCTGTGGTTTCATCAACACCCCCAATGTGACCCTCGCCACCGGCCAGCCGCAGATCAACGGCGGTCTGCTGAGTGGCTTTCAGGTCAACGGCGGCGACATCCTGATCACCGGCGCCGGACTGGATGCCTCGAAGCCCGACTACCTGTCGCTGGTGGCGCGCAGCATCCGCATCGATGGCCAGCTCAATGCCCAAGAGCTGAGCCTGGCCGCAGGTGCCAACCAGTGGGATTACAGCAGCCGTGCGGTGACCGGCGCGGCCAGTGCCAGCGGCGATGTGCCGGGATATGCCATCGACTCCAGCGCCTTGGGTGGCATGTACGCCAACCGCATCCGCCTCAAGGCCACCGAGGCCGGGGTGGGGGTGCGCATGCTGGGTGAGGCGGCCGCCAGCGCCGACGACTTCAGCATCGATGCCGCAGGCAAAATCCAGTTGCAGAACAAGGTGTCGGCCGAGCGCGACATCCAGCTCACCAGCACCAGCAGCGAAAGCGATGCCATCAACGCCAGCGATGCCGCGCTCACCGCGCGACGCAACCTGGGCCTGACGGCCGACAGCGGCGGCATCAGCCTGCAAGGCGGCCTGCTGGTGGCCGGCAACGACATCAACCTCAGCGCCGACACCCTGAGCGATGCCGCCAGCAACAGCGGCATGGACGACAACAACCAGCGCTACGCGGCGGGCGAACTGAACTTCGCGATCACCAACGCGGCCAGCCTGAATGGCACCCGCTGGGGCAGCGCCCACGGCCTCGACGGCGAATTCGGCAGCCTGAGCGTGGGCGCTAATGGTGCCACCCTCTACGCCGGCAGCACCTTGGCACTGCGCAGCAGCGGCGATCTGGCCCTGGCCGATGCCACCCTCAGCAGCGAGGGCGATCTGAGCCTGGATGCCCACGGCCAGCTCAGCACCACCGGTGGTGCCGGCCAGGGCATCGAAAGCCGCAGCGGCGACATTGCCCTCAGCGCCGGCGGCCTGAACCACGCGGGCAGCCTCAGCGCGGCGGCCGGCAACACCACCCTGCGGGTGGACGGCAGCGTCGACAACAGCGGCACCCTGCACGCCCACGGCCGCCTGGACATCGCCGATCGGGCCGGTGGTCGCGCGGTGGATGTGGATAACAGCGGCAGCGCGCTGGCCGACGGCGCACTGAACATCGCGGCGGGCACCCTCAGCAACAGCGGCGCGCTGCAGGCCAACACCGGCACCACCGTCAATGCCACACGGCTCGACAACAGCGGCAGCTTCATCACCTCCAACCAGCATGCCAGCGACAGCCTGAACCTCGACACCCTGCAGAACAGCGGCCTGCTGCAGTCCTCTGGCGATTTGAGCATCAGCGCCACCACCCTGAGCAACACCGCCAGCGGCACCCTGCGCAGCAGTGGCGACATGAATGTACTCGGCGCGGGCGGCAACGCCTCGCTGGAGAACAGTGGACGGATTCAAGCGGGGAACGCATTCAGCGCGCGTGGCGCGGATGCAGGCGATGCCATCGACCTCAGCTTGCTGGACAGCGCCGTGCTGCTGGCCGATAGCATCGACATCGCGGCCGATAGCGTTAACCTCGCCGGCAACAGTGGCATCACCAGCCGGGGCGACCTCCAGCTGTCGGCCAATAGCCTGGGCCTGAGCAGCAGCGGCAGCTACATCGTGGCGGCCAGCAGTGGTGCGGGCCGTGGCAGCCTGGATATCCGCAGCGGATTGTCCAACAGCGGCGCCCTGCACTCGGGCTACGATCTGAGTGTCAGCGCCCCCAGTATCAGCAACGCTGCCACCGGTGGCATCTCCGCCGCCCACGACCTCGATCTGCACGCCACCGTCGGCAGCCTGCACAACCTCGGCGCGCTCTATGCGGGCCACCTGCTCACAGCCAGCAGCGCGACCTCCTTCACCAACGGCTACCTCAGTCAGAGCCAGCACGGCACGGTGGATTCCGGCGGCAGCATCGCCATCACCGCCGGCGACAGCTTCTACAACAACAGCACGGTGAACGCAGCCCAGGATATCGGCATCGGCGCCCTGCACTTCCACAACGAAATCCCCGGCGGCGGCGCCAAGGCATGGGGTGCGCAGACCGCATACGGCGGGAGCGAGTACGATGGCCAGACCATAGAGGATCAGAGTTCGGCGGGTTTCACCGTCGTGCAGCACTACCACCATACCGCCACCCAGACCGAATACTTCACCGCAGGCGAGCCGCCCAGCCTTACGCCGCAGATCGTCGGCGGAGCCACGGTGACCATCGAAGGCTTCCACGACGGCTACAACCGCGCCGGCCTGATTGTTGGTGACGTGGTGCGCCTCACGGGCGCGGACGGTAGCGCCACCTTCGTCAACGACGATCTGTCGTTGCTGAGAACCACCTACACACGCGCCTACGCCGAACGCTCACGCTACACCGTGCTGAGTGGCTTCATCCCCTGGCCGACGATCTACTACGACCCCACCTCCACCACGGCCACCTATCAGTCTTTCGATTCCAGCATTCGGGCGGGCACCCTGCACGCCTCAGTCGCGGGGCTGATCAACCAGGGCAGTCCGTTCGGGCCAGATGTGAATGCCCGCGACAAAACTGGCGCCAGCGCCACCGGTGCCAGCAGCGGCCTGCACTTCGGCGGGTTGGATCTGGTGCTGCCGGGCAATCCCAACGGCTACTTTGTACCCAGCCAGAAACCGGATGCCCGCTACCTGATCGAAACCAATCCGCGCTACACCCTGGGCGGGGGCCTGGGCTCCAACTATCTGGTCGAGCGCCTGGGATACAATCCCGATGACATCCAGCGCCGCCTGGGCGATGCCGGCTACGAGAACTATCTGGTGCGGCAGCAGCTGGTGCAGCAGATCGGCACCAGCCTGCTGAGCGGCTATGCCAGCGAAAAAACGCAGATCCAGGGCCTGTTCGACGCGGCGGTGCGCCAATCCTCCCGCCTGGGCCTGCAGTTCGGCCAGCCGCTCAGCGCCACCCAGTTGGCGGGGCTTGAGCAGGATCTGGTCTGGATGGTCGAGACCGAAGTGAAAGGCCAGAAGGTGCTGGCCCCGGTGGTCTACCTGTCCCAAGCCACCCGCCAGGGCATTGAGCACGGCGCGGTGATCGCCGCCAGCGACACCCAGCTGGACGTCAACACCCTGAGCAACGTCGGCGGCACCATCGCCGGTGGCAAGACGCTGGAGGTACGCGCCAAGGGGGATATCAGCAACCTGAGCGGCAACATCAAGGGCGGCGATGTCGCCCTCCAGTCCAGCCAGGGCAGCGTGATCAACCAGACCGTCACCCGCACCAGCGAGGCCGGCACCCGCATCGCCACCAGCGTGGGCAAGCAGGCCGGCATCAGCGCCAGTGGTGTGCTTGATGTTAACGCCGCCAAGGACATCACCAACCTCGGCGCCAACATGTCAGCCGGCGGCGACGCGCGTCTCAAGGCCGGCGAAAACATCCGCTTCGACACCGTTGCCCGCACCACCGGCACCGAGCTGAACCGCACCGAAGATGGCCAGAACGTGCGCACGGTCGAGAAGACCACCGAGCAGATCCGCTCCGGGCTGACCGCTGGCGGCAAGCTCAGCGCCGAGGCCGGCCAGGACATCACCCTGCGCGGCACCGAGGCCAAGGCCGGTGGCGATGCCCGCCTGCTGGCTGGTCAGAGCCTCAGCCTGGAAGCCGCCCACGACAGCCGCGAAAGCAGCCGCACCGGCGAGAGCTGGTCCAGCAGTGAAAAGGCCAGCACCCAGTCCCGCAGCGGGCTGAGTGCTGGCGGCTCGTTGTCGGCAGAGGGCGGCCAGGATGTCACCCTCACCGGCGCGGATGTCACCGTGGCCGGCGACGCGCGCCTCAAGGCCGGTGAAAATCTCAACATCCAGGCCGCCCACGACACTCGGGAAGCCACCAGCGAATCCCATCGCAGCGGCTTCGGCGTCGGCGGTGGGCTGTGGGGCAGCGAGAAAACCACCACCCAGACCTACGACAAGACCGCCAGCGGCTCCAACCTGAAGGTGGGCGGCAGCACCACTGCCGAGGCGGGCAAGACCCTGACGGTGGAAGGCTCCACGGTCGACACCGCCGGCACGCTGCAACTGAGCGCCGAGGCACTCAAGGTCAAGGCCGCCGAGAACCTGCACACGTCCACCACCACCACCGAGACCACCACCATCCTGCCCATGAGCACCAGTGCCAAGGGCAGTGCCAGTGCCGACGCCCAGGCCGAGGCCACAGCAGCGGGCAACAAGGCCGGCGCCAGCGCCAAGGCGGAAGCCAAAGCCGGCAGCGAGGCCTCAGTGACCTTCGCCCAGACGGAAACCACCACCACCACCCAGACCGACCTCACTCACACCGGCAGCCAGCTGAAAGCCGGCGGTGACATGGCGCTGCAGGCCCGCCAGGACATCACCCTGCAAGGCTCAAGCGCCGAGGCCAAGGGCGATGTGAGCGTCAAGGGCCACGACCTGAAAGTGCTGTCGGCCGAGGACGTGCACACCACCAGCTCCAGCACCCGCACCACCACCGTCGGCATCTTTTCCGACAACAGCGCCGAAGCCAAGGCCGAGGCGGAGGCCAGCGCCAGTGGCAGCGAGCGCCAGGCCGGTGCCTCCGCCGAGGCCAGCGCCGAAGCCAAGAGCGAGAACACCATCGGCGTGCGGGTGAAGCAGTCCGACAGCCTGACCCAGGACACCCGCAACCAGGCGGCCAGCATCAAGGCCGGTGGCAGCCTCGACATCAAGGCCGAGCGCCAGCTGACGGTGGTGGGCTCCGACATCGAGACCGCCGGCAACGCCACGGTGGAGGCCCAGGACATGTCCTTCCAGGCCGCCGAGGACAAACACCTCGCCAGCACCAGCACCAAGACCACCACCTCCGGCCTGGTGTTGGAGGGCAAGGCCAAGGCCGAGGCCAGCGCCAAGGGCGAGCTCAACACCGGCAAGGCGGCGGGCAAGGCCAAGGCCGAAGCGGGTGCCGAGGCCGGTGCCAGCATCGGCGTGAAGCGCCAGGATGAGTCCAGCAGCGAGGGCTCCAGCACCGCCCGGGTGAGCACCCTCAAAGCTGGAGGCGACCTGATCCGCACCGCCCAGGGCAAGATCGAGGACGTCGGCACCCAGATCGAGGCCGGCGGCAATGTCAGCCAGTCCGCCCGGGAGATCGAGAGCAAGGCGGCGGCCAACACGTCCTTCTCTTCCAGCGAGAGCACCACCCACGATGCGCGCATCGGCGTCTACGCCGAGGCCAATGCCAGCGCCGAGGCCGCCGGGGGTGTGCAGGGCGGCGCCAAGACCAAGGCGGAAGCCGATGCCGCCGCCGGCGTGCGCGCCAAATACCAGTACGACCAGACCAGCAGCGGTGAAACCAGCAGCAAGGCGGTCACCTCCAGCATCAAGGCCGGCGGTAGCATCAGCAGCAGCTCGAAGGAGAAGACCTCGCTTGAGGGCACCCAACTGCAGGCCGGCAAGGATGTCAGCCTGGAGGCCGGCGCGCTGGATTACAAGGCGGCCCAGGACAGCCACACCTCCCGCTCGGACAAGACCAGCGCCGGCGGTGAGGTGAAGGTGGGCGCAAGCGCCAGCAAGGCGGTGGACGCCTCCCTGGCGGGCAGCTACGAAGGAGGCAAGAGCGAAACCAGCGAGACCCAAGCCGTCACCGGCGGCATCACCGCCGGCGGCAACGTGAAGCTCAAAACCCGCGATGACGCCCGCTTCGAGGGCACCAACATCGCCGCTGGCGGCGATGCAGCGGTGGAGGCTGGTGGCAATGTCAGCTTCGACGAGGCGCGCAACACCTCCAGCAGCAGCTCAAGCAAGCAGAGTGTCGAGGCCAAGCTGAGCGCCTCTAAGTCCAACGAGGGCGAGAAGGAAATGGGCCTGGAAGCCAAGGGCGGCGTCGAGCGCAGCACATCCAGCCGCAGCGACGCGGTGGTGGGCGCCATCACCTCCGGCGGCAAGCTGAGCGTGAGCGCCGGCAAGGACGCCAGCTTCGAGGGTACCCAGCTCCAGGCGGGCGGCGATGCCAGCGTGAAGGCCGGCGGCGATGTGAACATGAACGCCGCCCAGAGCAGCGCCAGCAGTTCCAGCTGGAACGCCTCCGCCGAGTTGAAACTCGGCAAGGAGGAGCAGGAACTCAAGGCCGGCGGCGGCTACAAGCGCAACAGCGAAACCACCTCCCAGGTGGCGACGCTCAAGTCCGGCGGCAACCTCAAGCTCGAAGCGGGCCGCGATGTGACCCTGCAAGGCAGCGAAGTCGAGGCGCAAGGTAAGGCGGGCATCAGCGCTGGCCGCGATGTGAACGTCAAGGCGGCGGAAAATCGCTCTGAGTCGCTGGACGTGTCCGCCTCGCTCTCGCTCAGCCGCCAATCACCGGATCAGGACAAAGACAAGTCCACGTCAGGCAAGTCCTCCGAGTCCGGTGCTCCACAATCCGCTAAGAAAGCCGAGCCGGCATCAGACACGCCCACGCCGACGGTGGCGCAACAGGACAAGGCCGGCGATGGCGCCAAGCCCAGTGCTGACGCCAAAGCCGGTGACGACAAGACCGGCGACCCGCAGGTCAAACCCACTGGCACGAGCTGGGGCGCCAACTTCGCGCTGGAGGGGGACAAGCAAAGCGAGCGCAAGGGCGCCTCCATCAAAGGCGGGCAGGTGGAGATCGAGGCCGGTCGCAATGCCAGTGTCGAAGGCGGCCAGATCAGCGCCGGCAGCGATGCCCGCATCGCGGCGGGCGGCGATGTGGACTTCAAAACCGCCGACAGCACACAGCTCAAGGGCGGGCTGAGCCTCGGCAAAGAAGTCAGCGGCGGCGCCCGGCTCGGCAAGGCGGAGCTGAGCAGCGACACCGAGCGGGCCGGCACCCAGCTGCAAGCGGGCGGCAAGCTGGAGATCAGCTCGGGCGGCGCAACCCGCTTCAGCGGCACCCAGGCCAGCGCCGGGGGCCAGGCCACGCTGCAGGCGGCCGCCGGCGTGGAGGAACAGAGCGCCACCAGCAGCAAACTAGAGATAGGTCTCAAGCAGCCCGAGCTGGACAAGACCCCGACCAGTACCAGCATCAGCGCCGCAGGCGGCACGGTGCGGCAGCAAGGCACGGGTGCTGGCGCCGAGTTCAAGGCCAGCGTGGTGGTGCCCGCCACCATGCCCCAGGGCAAGCAGCTGGAGGCGCGCACTGCTGACGGCAAGCCTTTGCCCGGCTGGCTCAAGTTCGATGCCAAAACAGGTCAATTCACCGGCAAGCCACCGGCAGATTTCAAGGGTGTGCTGAGTGTACTGGTGAAGGTGCCCCAGGCCGATGGCACGGTGAAATCGGTGCCGATGAAGTTTGAGGTGAAGTAACACGCTGACAAGGGGGCGGCAAGCGGGCAGGCCAACTGCCCGCATGGTGCCAGCCCCCGAGGGTGCCTCTGAAGGTGTTACTGAAGCGCTAATGGCGTGGTCGAGTCTGGCAAGGGCGAGTGGTGCAGCGCTGAGCCGTGTGCTTGGCTAATCATCATCGCTGTACTCTGTTTATCACGGGGTGTCTGGCGATGCAGTCACGGGCATGACGAAGGTATACAAATATTACGGAAGCGGATACGCATCCTTGAAAAACAGAAGCAAAGGAATCCTTATGTGCATTTAATGAAGGTTATATTTTCTCCGTATATTAAGTTTTATACCTATTTTATAGATCGATTTTATATTTAATTAATAATGAATTTTGCTGCGGGATAATGTATCAGCCACGTAAAAATACACCTTGATAAATAACATATGGAGAGTCGGTTTTTTTGAAACGCTTTGTGTGTTTTTTCAGGCATGACCCATTCTCGTTTGATCACCAGGGCGCCTGTTCAGCAGAGTGGTTCCGCAGGGGAGTGCCAGCGGCGGCCTGCCCAGGGTGATGCCAGGTCTGCAATGCATCCATCTAACTTGGATGCTTATCCTTAAGGTCTATACTGGAAGCGCCAGTGACTCAATGCGACCTAGTGCGGTGCCACCCATGATCACCACCCGCATAAAACCCTTGATGATGGCTTTCGTGGTCAGCATCAGTTTGATCAGCAGCCTGTTTGCCGCAGGAAACGCCTGGCTGCTGTTAGGCGTGAAAAAGCAGACAGAGGTCGAGCATTCGGTGACAGATGCCGCCAGGGAAAACCTTGCTGAAGCACGTTTCCAGGTGGTGCAGATTCAACAGTTCCTCACCGATTCCGCCGTTACCGGTGCCGCTGACGGTATAGAGGACGGTGCGCGTGCCCGGGATGCCGCTATAGAAGCTATGGTGGGGGTGGGGATGGCGATGCCCGATCAAGCCGATGCACTGGTGGCACTCAAGGAGCAGGTGGAGGCGTTTCATGCCACTGGGCTGCGCATGCTCGAGGCTTACAAACGCAGTCAGCGCGATGGCAATCTGATCATGAAGGGCACCGATGGTTTTGATCAACAGGCGGCCAGGACGGTGGCCATGCTCGATCAACTGCGTGGCACCATCGCCCAGCGGCAGGAAGCCGTGCGGGCCTCACAGGATCGTGCCATCTCGCTAAGTATCAATATCGGGCTGCTGCTGGCAATGGTGTTGGTGATTAGTATGGGGCTGGGTGGCTTCATGCTCTATCGCCTGATCATGCGCATTTTGGGTGCAGAGCCCAGCATAGGCACTGAAACCGCTACCCGGCTGACCCAGGGCAATCTGGTGCATGCCATCCCGGTGCGGCCGGGAGACACCAGCAGCCTGATTGCCCAGCTGGCCGCCATGCGCGCCCGCTGGACCGATGTGGCCTCCGGTTTGCGCGGGCACGCCTGGCTGATGCGCAGCGCCTCGGATGAACTGGGCGCCAACGCGCAACAGTTGGCGGGGAGTTGTGTAAGCCAGAGTCAGGCTACCCAGCGCATTGCGTCGAACGTGGAGATGCTGTCGGTGTCGGTTGATCAGTTGACGACAGACATCAGCCAGGCCTGCAGCCAGGTCCAGGCCACCGGCCAGGCGGCGGAGCGCAGCACCGAGAGCATCCGCAGGGTGGTGTCGGAGATCGAATCCGCCGCGCAGGCAGTGCTGGCCTCGGAGCAAAAAATGCAGGAGCTGAATCAGCGTACCCAGCAAATTGCCGGCATCGTCACCACCATCAAGAGCATCGCCGACCAGACCAATCTGCTGGCCCTCAATGCGGCCATCGAAGCGGCCCGCGCCGGTGAAAGTGGCAGGGGCTTCGCGGTGGTGGCCGATGAGGTGCGGCAGCTCGCCCAGCGCACCAGCGATTCCACCCAAAGCATCGAGCAGCTGGTGGTGGGGGTTTACCAGGCCACCCGCGACATCTCGGAGTCCATCCGGGTGAGTGTGGAGCAGGTGCAATCTGGAGTCGGGCTATCCCAGCAAGCGCTGAGCAATATCGATCAGATTCGCCTGGATTCCAACTACGCCTGCGAGCAAGTGGGCTCGATTTCCCAAGCCCTGGTCATGCAGCGCAGTAACGCCAGTGAGGTGGCGGCGGAGCTGCAGCGCATTGCCCACAATACCGCACAGAACTCCGATTCGGCCAGTGCGCTCACCGAGGCGGCAGAGAAGCTGGACAAGATTGCCCGGGCCATTGAGAGCGACGTGGGCTACTTCAAGCTGGCCGAAGATAGCGAAGAGGCGGTGATGCTGTTCTAGTCACATCACCGCGCTGTTGCTCATGCTTGCGGTTGACGGCGGCTCAGGCAGGAGAGGCCCAGCAGGGCTGAGCCGAACAGCCAGGCGGCGGCCGGTACGGGCACTTCGGAGAAGGTCTGGCCCTGGTAGCCCGGTAGATCAGTGGCTTTGATGGCGAAGGCATAAATGTTGTTGCCACCGGCGCTGCCGGGCAGGAAGTCGTTGTCGTTGCTCAGCAGCAGGGTGCGATAGAGCACACCGGCTTCGCTGATGTCCTGACCCCAGGCCAAGCCTTCCATTTTGGCCGGGATATTGTTGCTGCTGATGCCGGCGGCGTTGAGCTTGGCCACTACGTCCAGGAATAGGGTCTTGCCGACGGCCTTTCCGGTGAGGTCGCCTTTATCAGTGGCATCGAGCTTCTGCGCGCTACCGAGATCAATCTTGAACAGCTGCTTCACCTTGGCGGAACTGCCGTCCCCAAGACCTTTGCCGTCGCGTTCGCCCACCAGAAACTCATGGTTATTGATGGCGAGGATTTCACTCACCCCGGACCCTGAGGTGAGCTTGTAGGCGTATTCTTCGGTCGTGCCACTAGCGATGTCGATGCTGACGATGCGCACATTTTTGTTGGCATCCTGCGCCAGATTGGCTTGCATGATGCCCACCAGCTTGCTGCCATCAGGGGTGATGGCCAGGCCTTCCATGCCTTTGTTGGCGGTGCGGCCGGTACTGTTGCCGGTGATTTCCAGGTCACCCTGGGGGCTCAAATTGGGCGCATCAAGGCTGCTGGGGAGGGTGAAGGTCTTCAGGCGCTGGCCGGTGGCACGGTCGAACTGGTAGACGTAGGGGCCGTACTCATCCGATACGAACACACTCTTGCCATCGTTGGAAACGCGGATGCCCTCGGGGTCGAAGCGGCCGTTGTTGGCATCGCTTGAGCCAGTGCCTGGCGCAAAGTTGTCGGAGCGGCCGCTGAAATAGTAGTGGTCTGCGTTGTTTTGCAGTGGTGCGCCATTGCCCAGGCCCGCAGCACTGCCGTAGTTCAGCGGGGTGCTGCTGTACATCAGGGTGGTGTTGCTCAGGGTGGGGGTGAGGCTGTAGGGCAGCCCACCGCTGCTGCTAGCGAATTGCAGTTCCAGGGTGTGGAAGCGCGAGATGTAAGAGACGGTGTCATCCACCCCACTATTGTAGGGCGTGGCGTTGGGGCCGCGATCAGGCAGGGCCAGGTAGGTGTTGCCGCCGGCGTGGGCCAGGCCCGAGCCGATGCCGCCCAGCACGTTGGCCGGCATGCCGTTCTCAAGCGTGCCGCTGAGGCCGGAAAGGTCGCGCTGACCCTGCAGGCTGCCGATGGCAATGAGGTCAAAAGAGGAAAAAGCCTGGGCGCCTTGGGCGCTCAGCAACTGGGCAATAACGGCGGGCAACATCAGCTTTTTCATGGCATGCAGATCCGTGTAGGGTGCGGTTGCCGTGAGTCTGAAGCTCTTTTGTTACGCCAGTATTAATCTCGCTCCAGCTGAATTTTTGCGCTTACAGGCTGTGCGGCGTTTGCCGTTTCTTCGCGCTAGCGGTCGCGCTCTTTTTTGCCGTGGCGGTTGCCCCAGGGCGAGCTGGGTCTTGCGCCTTCATCGCGCGGCCCGGCGGGGCGTGAGGCTGCTTGGCCATCGCGTTGCCTGGGCTGCTCTGATATGGGCTTGGGGCGGCTGTTGGCCCAGGGATTTTCGCTGGGGCCGCTGGCCTGGGATGCTGGGCGCGGCTTGCGCGAGCGCTGCGGGGCCTGGCCGGCCACCTGGCGGGTGTCGGTCGGTGCAGGCAGCGCTTGGTCGCCACTGAAGCGGCGGGGCAGCAGCCCCTTCAGCTCGGCCTGGGTGAGGTTGCGCCGGTGGCCGGGTTTGAGGCCGTCCAGTTTTACGTTGATGATGCGCACCCGACGCAGCTTTTCCACCTCGTAGCCGAAGGCCTCACACATGCGGCGAATCTGCCGGTTGAGCCCCTGGGTAAGGATGATGCGGAACACATACACATCCAGCCGTTTCACCTTGCAGGGCTTGGTGACGGTGTCGAGAATTCTTACCCCGCGCGCCATGCCGGCGATGAACTCCTCGGTCACGGGTTTGTTGACCGTTACCACGTACTCCTTTTCGTGGTTGTTCTCTTCGCGCAGGATCTCGTTGACGATGTCGCCGTGGTTGGTGAGCAGGATCAGCCCTTCCGAGTCCTTGTCCAGCCGGCCGATGGGGAAGATGCGTTCGGGGTGGTTGACGAAGTCGATGATGTTGCCGTGGATGTGGCGCTCGGTGGTGCAGGTGATGCCCACCGGTTTGTTGAGGGCGATGTACACCGGGGCCTTGCGGGCGCCCACCCGGCGGCCGTCCACCCGCACCTCGTCGCCGTCGTTCACCGGTGTGCCCAGCTCGGCGAGCTTGCCGTTGATGGTCACGCGGCCGGCGGCGATCCAGGCGTCGGCCTCACGGCGGGAGCACACGCCGGTGTCACTGATGTATTTGTTGAGTCGCATGCCTGGGCCGGTCTGGGTAGGGGTTGCAGCGTATGATAACCGATAGGCGCCGAACAGACCCCGACCGGCAAGATTTGCCGCAGTCAATCGCCGCCGCAGCCGCCCCCGCTGCAGCCGTCGTTGCCGTCGCTGCCGCCATCCCCACTGCAGCCGATGTCGGTAGTGCAATAGCTGCCGCCATCGGCGCCGGGTTGCCGACAGTTCAGGCTGTAGCGGAAACCGTCTGGAATGTCGAGCAGGCCGTCGATGGCGAACAGCAGTGGCAGCTTGTGTGCTGCCTGGGGATTGATGCCCTCCCGCTGGCACGCCAGTCGCCAGGCGCGCTTGAGACCGTCCTCTGCTTGCCGGGGGCGGCGCATGGCCTCGGCCGGGGTGTGATGCAGAAAGCGGCCTAGACCTGCCTGACAGAAGCGTGCGTACTGGCGGGTAAACAGGATGAAAGCATGCCAGGCCACGTCCACCACCTGCGAGGGCATGGCCACCTGTTGACGCCCCGCTGCTGCACACACCTCAAAGTACTGCCGCAGTCCATCCATCACCAGCTCGACCTGCGCGGGGTTGAGATGGGGATAGCGCTGGGTGACTTCCAGGCGCACTTTCTGCGGGAAGGCGTAGCTTTGCAGATAGCGTAGCCGGCGTTTATGCGTGCCGCTGAGCTGCCAGAGCGCGAACGCGCACAACAGGATGCACAGAAAAATAAAAATCCCTATGAGCATTTTTTTCCTACCTGTTTGTCTGGCTTGACGCATCATCCGGCGAGTGCAGATACCCAGATCGATCCTGCTGCCTAGGGTGGTCTGGTCTATATCTGCCCTCTCGGTGGCCTGGGGCAGTTGCAACAGGCCGGTAGCGCTTTCCTGCCACAGCTGTTTACAAATTATCATCTAACACGCTGGCACATGCGGGGAGAAAAATATCGTAATATTTTGAACCGCTGATCAAGCTGTCGCGACTCATGTGAACAGGCTCGTTTTCAGATCTCAAGGAGTTAGGCATGAATCGCTACCGTTCCATTCGCCAGGGCTCGCCGCTGGCGCTGTCGCTGCTGCTGGCCGTATCTGCGGGCCAGGCGGGCGCGGCCGAAAACAATTTCAATCCGCAGCAGTCCGGCCTGGCCGGGGCCAGCCTGAAGCCGGCGCCGGGGGCGGGCTACGACCACACCCTGCGGGTGAAGCTGGATGGCAAGGGCGACTGGACTGTGCTGGCCGATGAGGATGTGCCCTTGCGCATGTCCTACAGCCTGCAGTGGGCCAAGCCGCCGAGCAAGCTGACCAAATCCAATATCTGGTTTGGCGCACCAGCGGGCGCCAGCACCCCCGGCGAGGCGGGGGTGGCGTACAGCCCGGCGCAAACCGTGCAACTGGAGCAGGCGCAGGTGTTGGCGGGAGGCGGCAACGTCACCGCCCGGGTGGCGCTGCCGTTGTTGCTCAACAGCGGCGGGCCCGACTCGGCCGAGGAAATCTGCGCCGCCGAGCGCGCCAAGCGCCTGCAGCAGGGCAAATCCCTCAACCAGGTACTGCGCTTCGGTTTTAGCGTGCCGGCCAAGACCCAGGCCACGCTCTACAACGTGCACCAGAAGAGTGGGGATTATTACGTCACCAAGCTGCAGACCACGGTGCCGTTGCAGATCCAGTGCCAGGGCAACCCCGCCATTGCCGACAAGATTGCCCCGCCCAAGGGGCCGGGCGGTGTGTTGGCGCCTTTCGCTATCAACAGCGTGAGCCTCACCGCGCTGCCGGCCCAGATCACCGCCGTGTGTCCGGCGGCCGCCATGCTGAAGGCCGAGATCCAGGGTGTGGGGAGTGGCCCGGTCAAATTCAGTATCGATGATCTGGATGATGCGGCGCCGCCGCAACAGCGCTTCAGCAATCTGCCCGGCCAGCCCGGTGAAGCCAACGTGCGGGTGCTGATGGAGAAAATCACCATCGCCCCGCGGCCGGAAGACAAGGCCTTCTCACCAGACAAACTGCAGCAGCCGGGCAAGATCCCGCCGTTGAAGCGTCGCTATCGCCTGCAGGTGCTGGAGCCGAACGCCATCGCATCCGCGCCGGTGGAGGTGGAGGTCAATTGCACCGCCACCCTGAAGGGTGGCCAGGCGGCGCAGCCGGGCCAGCTGGCTGCCCCGCCGCAAGCACCTCAGCTGCCGGGCAATGTGCGGGCGCCGAACGATCCTGATCCCGGCCCGCAACTGAAGCTGCAGGCGCAGCAGATGCTGCCCGACTTCGAGGTGGTGCAGGCCCAGCAGAATCGCAGCCCCAAGCGGGTGGATGTGCTGGTGCGCAACAAGGGCAGCGCGGCCAGCAAGGGCGGGCAGGTGTTCGGCTTGTATATGGGCACGCCCAAGCAGCAGGCTAGCGCTACGCTCAGCCCGCTGGCACCGGGGCAGCAGCGCTGGTTCAGCCTGAATTTCGCCCAGCCGATCGAGGCGGGTGAGCTGGAGCTGCGGGTCGACCCCAACAACCAGGTGAAAGAGCTGAACGAAGACAACAACGTGTTCAAGCTCACCCCTTGATCGCTCTGCGGCGATGGCCATGGACGGCCATCGCGTTAACGCGCCACGGGAGCGTGGCTGTTTGATGACGACTGAACAAAAAATAATTTGAACCGGTTTGTCGCGGCGCTCGACCAAGCATCGAAAGCACCCGTTTCGGTGCCACCGCCACACACCAGGACAGCCAACATGAATCACCGCCTCATCGCCGCCGCCATCGCCTTCTATCCCGCCCTGTCAGTGCAGGCCGAGGATTACGCATCCCACAATGTGGTGCCCGACGATCTGCTCACCGGCATCAAGCGCATCGAGGTCAAACAGACCGGCGCGTTGCCGGCCATTCACGTCAAGGCCAGCAGCAAGGGCTATGAGGCGGTGCTGCCGGGGCAGAAGATCAGCTGGCAGGCCAGTAGCAAGGGCGAGTGCCGCGGGGCGCGCAAGATTCGCGAATTCCGCTGGTGGTTGAACGACAACAGTCAGTCCAACCCAAATGCCTACTATGCCTGGCACAAACAGCTGGCGAAGCGCGACTGGATCACCAGCAAGTCAAAGCACAACGAGTACAGCGCCGCCGGTGAGCTGGAGACGCCGGTCAGCGCCAAGCTGGCCAATGCCGCCAAGAAGGCCTGCAACGATTATCTGAAGGCCGAGCAGGCCAAGGGCAAGAGCCTCGGCCAGATCCTGGCCAAAGCGCACGTGATCAGCCCCGAGCAGCAGGCCGAGGCGGCGCTGGCGGGGGTGGTGTTCATGCAGTGCAATGAGGATAGCGGCCTCAACACCATGACCGGCCACGCCTGGCAGAACATCAAGATCGACTATGTGTGCGATGCCTTCGATGCGCCGCCCTCCCAGCAGGCGGGCCCCGCCAGCTTCGACAGCCCGTTCGTGCTGGAGCCGCCCAAGGTGGCGGTCGAGCCGGCAAAATACAGCGGTGCGTGCCCGGTGGATCTGAAGGTCAACGGCACCCTCAAGGCCAGCAAGGGCATGCAACAGGTGCAGTACCGCTGGGCCCACAACGGCGCCCTGGGGCCAGTCAAGACGGTGATGCTCAACAGCAGTGGCTGGCAGAGCGTGAACACCGTGTTGAAGGATGTGGGCAAAGCGGCGGGCCCCGGCCAGCTCAAGGCCGACCACGCACCCAAGGGGCCCGGCCTGCAGCTGAAGGCCAGTGATGACGACATCAACGGCATGGTGCAACTGCATGTGCTGGCCGAAGGGGAAAACAACTGGCAGCAGGCCCGGGTATCCCAGCCCGCGCCGTACAGTGTCAACTGTCGCGCGCGGCTGCAGGGCGCGGGGGATGTGGCCGCGCCGCGCCCCGGCAGCGTCGACCTGCAGCCAGGCCCCACCCTGACCATCGCACAACAGACGGCCCCCTGGGGTGGCACCCTGGTGGTGGATGCCAGCGAAGCCGGCGGCCGCATGCGCGGCGAGCGCTGCGAGCTGCGCTTTGCCTACGACGTGCTGAACAGCGCTGAGCAGGCGGCCGCCCAGAGCGCGAGCCGCCTGCATGAAGATCAGCAGACCCTGCACCAGGCGGTGGTACCCGGCTTGGCGGCGGGGGGCAAACACCGCATCGTCGGCCACGTCTACCTGGCCAACGGCAGCCATGTGCTGGGCGTGTCGGTGGATGACAAGCAGCAGTTGGTGGAGTCCGACGAAAACAACAACCGGGCGCGCATTGCGGTCGAGGTGCGTGGCTGCGGTGGCGAGCAGGGCCCCCGCCCCGCCCCACGCCAACCCCAGTAGCACCCTGAGCCCGCGGCCGGAGGTCTTGAGTGAGGAACAACAGGATGAACAAGCGTCACAGAAGTACGGCCCCCCAGCCCGTGGCCTGGCGGCAAATCGGCTGCGCCGGCCTGGCCCTCTGGCTGGCCACGGCGGCCAGCAGCGGCTGGGCCCAGGACGCGCTGCAGGTGGCGAGTGGCCAGACCCAGCTGAACGTCGACGTACTGGGCCTGGAGGCGCTGGGCGAGGGCGACCAGCTGGCGGTGGAACTGGATGGCTACGACGTCACTGCCCTGGCCAGCCGGCGGGACGGCGGCCTGGTGCTGGAACTGCAGTCGCCGATGGGGGCCGGCGAGCACCAGCTGAATGTGCTGGTGTTCTATGCCGACGGCAACATCGCCACCCTGCTGGAGCAAGCGGTGAGCGTGCACGAGGGCGCCAGCCTGGGCGAGCAGTCGCTGGCGGCCGGAACCGGTGAGGGTGGAGGCGCCGCCGGCGGGGCGACCGCTGAGGCGGGGGCCCAATCCGCCAGCCAGTATCGGCTGGACGCCATGCTGGGGGCGGCCTACCGCAGCGACCAGCGCGACGCTGCCGACTACGCCGACCTGCCCCTGCACACTGGCAATGGCGGGCTCAGCTACCAGGCCAGTGGGCTGCAGGATGCCTGGGAGTGGTCCGCCGAGCTGGACACCCTCTACGACAGCCAGAGTGACAACAATCCCAGCGAGCAGCAGTTCGAGCTGCCGCACTACCGCCTGTCGGCCGCCCGCCCCAGCCAGCTCGGCAAGGCGGGCCTGCGCGTCGGCAGCGTCGCCATCGAGCGCGACGACCTGCTGTTCAGCAGTTACCAGCGCCGGGGCCTGGCGGCCAGCCTGGGCGAGGTGGACAACGACCGCTACCGGCTGGATCTGTTCGGGCTGCAGAGCGAGCCGCTGTCAGACTACAACCGGCGGCTGGCCTACCCCGGGCAGTCCGAAGAGCGCAGCAGCGGCGGCACCGTCACCCTGGCCGGCTTCAGCGATCAGCCGGATCTGCTGCAGCTCAGCCTGGGCTATGTGGAGGGCGAAACCACCGACAGCGGCCTGGGCTGGGTATCCCAGGATGAGCAGAGCCTGTACGGCGGCGACAGCTGGAATATGGCACTGGACGGCCGGCCCGGCGACAACAGCGTGTGGCTGCACCTGGAGGGCTCCGGCGCGCGCTTTGACAGCGACGGCCTGCACGCCGGCGAGGACTACCGCAGCGATCACGCCCGGCAAGCCCAGCTGCAGTTCAATTCCGGCCGCTGGTTTGGCGCGGGCCCGTTTGACCAGTGGAGCCTGAGCCTGCAGCGGCGCGAAGTAGGGCTGGACTACTTCACCCTCGGCAACCTGTCGATGCCGGGCGACATTCAGGCGGATCAGCTGGGCCTGCAGGCCTCGCTGGGCGGCCTGCAGCTGGAGGCCAGCCTGGGCCGCGACCGCAACAACCTCGATCAGCGGGCCGACATCCCCGATCAAACCATCCACCGCCAGCAGGTGTCGCTCTACTACTACCCCAGCGTGGATGCCGAGGCGCTGCCCTGGCGGGTGCTGGGCACCCCCTCCCTCAACGCCGGCTGGAACACCGCGCGCCGCGATCAGGATGCAGACGATGCGGCGCTGGCCGGCTACGATCTGGACGATCGCACAGAGGAAAAGCTGTTCGGCCTGGGCTTCTACCAGAACTACTGGAACTGGTCGTTGCAGCAGAGTTACCAGGATACCAATGACCGCTCCCAGGCCCTGCAGGAGAACGGCTACCTCTACTACGAGCCGCCCTCGGACCAGCGCAACCGCATGACCAGCCTGCAGCTGGGCTTCACCCCGCTGGAGGTGCTCAGCATCAACGCCAGCTGGCAGATCAACCGCCAGCAGGAGACCGACCTCGACAACCAGTACGACAGCGATGGCTACGGCCTGGACATCGGCTGGCAGCTGGTGCCAGACACCTGGCAACTGAGCGCGGCCTTCTATCGCGGTGAGGACCGCAGCGAGCTGGGCGACATGCTGTTCCAGGGCGACGAGGTGATCCAGCAAACCGCCAGCCTGCAGCTCACCTGGAGTGCCTTCCAGCCCAAGGCGGCGCTGCCTGGGTTGGACCTGTACGTGAAGGCCAGCCAGGCCGAGCAGCGCAGCGAGCTGTATCAATTGCACCAGCAGGACTGGCAAGTGCTGCTGGGCTTCGACATCGCCTGGGAGGCTTACCGTGATTGATCTCCCCACCCTCTTTCGGCAGGAAATACAGCCCATGTCCAGAATTTCGCGCCGTCCCGCCCTGATCGCCCGGCTGCTGGCGGCAGCCCTCAGCCTGGGGCTGGCGGAGGCCCAGGCGGTGGTGCTGGCCGGCAAGAGCATGCCCACCCAGCGCCAGCTGGTGGCCAGCCAGAACAATGTGCTCAGCGTAGGTTGGCAGGTGGCGGTCAGCCCGGACCACAACACCGGCGTGAGCTCCCCCGCCGCGCTGATCGTCAACCCCAGCACCGGCGCCACCCTGGCAACGGTGGCGGGGACCCTGAGCAAACCGGGCTCAGGCCCCTTTCTGTTCAGCGAGACCATCGAGCTGAGCGAGCAGACCGTGCGCGGCTGGCAGCAACAGGGCATTCGCCGCCTGCTGCTGCGCCGCCAGTTCAACGATGCCATGGTGGGCGGCGGGCCCACCGCCCAGGTGGTGCTGACCCTGGCCAGCAGCGGCCTGCGCGCCCAGCGCGAGGCGCCCAGCAACAGCCTGGCGCTGCAGCGGCTGGATCTCAGTTTCAGCGATCGCCAGCGCATGCAGGTGGTGAGATCGGACGAGGAGCTGCGCGCGCTGTTGCGGCTGTCCTACAGCGGCAGTGGCCTGCTGGAAGGGCGCTGGCAGATCGCCGAGCCAGGCAGCACCGAGGGGCGCAGTTTCTACCGCACCCTGAGCATGGTGCGCCAGCATCTGGGCAGCAGCCAGAGCGCAACGCTGAACTCGCCGTTGCTGCCGGTCAACCGCGCCGGCAAGTACCGCCTGCGCTTCTGTATCACCAATCAGGCGTTCATCCCCAGCGACGCACTGGTGCTGGATGCCGGTTGCCCGGTGGAGAAACTCAGTGCCGAAGTGGTGTATCAGGTGACGGGCAACGATGCCCTGGGAGGACCGCAAATGATCGAGGCCGGCCCCGAGCGCGGCGAAGTCTCAGCCGCTACCCGCTTCCACTGGCAGCCGGTGGCCGGCGCCGTGATCTACCAGCTGCAGCTGTTTGAGCAAGGCAGCGAACAGGCGGTGGATGGCGAACAACTGCTGGGCCACGACAACGGCCTGGTGGCCGGCATGTTGCTGCCCGCCGGCGACCGCGAGGCCAGGCTCAGCCCGCTGGTGCTGAGCAAGCTCAAACCCGGCAGGCAGTACCTGTGGCGCATCACGGCCCACGATCAGGATGGCGCGCTGGCCGGGCGCAGCCAGGCCCGGGCCATTCGCTACACCCCGGCGCAGTAAGCGGCTGGGGTGGCTGACAGGATGAGTGAAATGGATGATGTTCGCCTGCTGCAGCAGGTCGCGACCGGCGATCAGCAGGCCCTGCGGCAGTTTTATGATCGCTTCAGCGGGCTGGTGTACCAGTTCTCCCTGCGCACCGTCGGCAATGGCGCCGATGCGGCGGAGGTGCTCAACGAGGTGATGCTGGAAGTGTGGCGCCGGGCGGATAGTTTCAAGGGCCATGCCAAGGTCAGCACCTGGCTGCTCAGCATCACCCGCCATCGCTCGGTGGATGTGCTGCGCCGCAAGCGTCCCACCCAGTCGCTGGATGAGCTGGGGCTGGACGATGAGGCGGCGCCGATCGAGTGCGCCCTGGCCGAGGGGGTGGCGCTGGGCCAGCAAGGCGCGCAGGTGCGCGCCTGCCTGGAAAAACTCAAGCTCAGCCACCGGCAGGTGGTGTACCTGACCTTCTTCGAGGAACTGGCCTACAGCGAGATCGCCGAGGTGATGGCGATTCCGGTGGGCACGGTGAAGACGCGCATGATGCACGCCAAGCAACAACTGCTGCAGTGCCTGAAACGCCTGCTCAATGGCTGACGAATGAACCGGCTGGCCACTGGTCACGACTCAGTGGCAAATGCACCGGATGGAGTGAAGCATGGCAACGCGGCCCGACAACGAACTGTATGAACTGCTGCCCTGGTACCTGAATGGCAGCTTGGCGCCGGATGAACGCGCCGAGGTGGAGGCGCTGCTGAGCCGCCAGCCCGAGGCCCGTGCCCGGCTGGAGGAGCTGCGCGCCCTGGCCGAGGTGGTGCGGGAAGAGGAGCAGCGCCTGCAGCGCGAAAACCCGCTGCCCCTCGCCATGGGCTGGGCCCGCCTGCAGCGCGACATCGCGCCCCCGCCCACCCCCTCCCGGGTGCCCTGGCGGCCGGCCTTGGCCGCCGCGGCCCTGCTGGTGATCACCCTGCAGAGCGCCCTGCTGCTGCGCGGCCCAGCCCCACAGGAGGCCGCCTGGCAGCCGCTGAGTGGCCAGATGAACAGCAAACCGATGGCAGGCGGCTATCGGGTGCAGCTGCGCTTGGTCGACAGCGCCCGCTGGCAACAGGTGCGCGAGCTGCTGCAGCAGCTGAATGCGGAGGTGGTGGAGGGCCCGAGTGCCATGGGCGTGCTGCAGGTGCAGGTGCCGGCCAATGCGCGCTTTCAGGATGGCCGCGCCCTGCTGCAATGGCTGCAGCAGCAACCCGAAGTGCAGCACGCCGCCTTGATGGGCGCCGGCTGATGGGGCGCGCGGCAAGCTGTCTGGCGCTGCTCCTGCTGTGTTGCAGCGGGGCGTGGGCGCAGAGCAGTGCGCCGCCCCCGCCTGAGGCAGACCCCGCAGGCAGACCCGCCCGCCCGGCGATACCGGCCTCGCCCGCAGCGGATAGCGGCACGGTGCATCCCGACACGGCTCGCGGTGAAACACCACGTCCAGCGGCCGAAGGCGTGCCGGCGGCGCGGAATCTCCCGCCGTTGCGGCCCAGTGGTCTGCCGCCGCGTCCTGGCGCAGGAGTTTCACACCCTAGTGGCGGCGAGGGCCCACCCCTGCGCCAGTGGCTGCTGCTCAGCCGCAACCTGGCCGAGGCGGAACAACAGCGCAAGCGGCTGGAGGGCCATGGCCTGAAGGTGATCAGCCGTCGCCAACTCACCCAACTGGGGCGAGTCCTGAGTGTGTTCCGCCTGCCGCCGGGGGTGGATGCCGAGCCCCTCATGCGCACCCTGCAGCAAGCTCATCCAGACTGGCTGCAGGAGCCGAACCAGCGCTACCGGCCCTTGGGCGAAGAGGATGATGCCAGGCAATGGGGGCAGCGGGCGGTGGGTTGGCAAGCCGGCCTGGCGGGCTGCAGCCAGACCGTCGTGCTGGGCATGCTGGATACCCCGGTGAACGCCGCCCTGCCGGTGTTCGAGGGGGCCAAACTGACCCAGTCCAGCGTAGTGCCCGCGCAACTTCGCGCCAGGGACGAGCAGGCCGCCCGCCACGGCAGCGGCGTGGCCGCCCTGTTGGTGGGGCGAGGCGACGTCGGCGGGCTGTTGCCCCAGGCCCAGCTGCACGCGGTGGCGGTGTTCGGCCAGGACGAAACCGGCCTGCACACCCGCAGCGACTGGCTGCTGGCGGCCCTGGATCAGCTGGCCGGGCAGCGCCCGCCGGTGGCGGTGGTCAACCTCAGTTTCGGCGGTGATCGCAGCCAACTACTTGAGGTGGTGTTCGCCCAGCTCGGCAGGCAGATGCGCTTTGTGGCGGCGGCGGGCAATGAGCCCGGGGCTGGGGTGGCCTATCCGGCGGCCTATGCCGGGGTGCTGGCGGTGGGCAGCGTCGATGCCCGCCTGCAACCCAGCCGCCGCAACAGTAGCGGTGCCGGGCTGGACCTGGTGGCCCCGGGTGAGGATGTCTGGACGGTGGATGAACACGGCCAGGGCTACTACGCCAGCGGCAGCTCGTTCGCCGCGCCCTTCGCCACCGCCGCCATGGCGCTAAACCCGCAAGTCACGCTGCGGGATCTGGGGCCGCCAGGGCGGGATGCAGTGTTTGGCGACGGGCTGGTTCAGATGCCCGGCTGCCCGACGGGTGCACCGTGAAGCGTCACCGCGCGCGCAATGGGTGCGCATGCCATGCCCGCTCCTCGCGACAATAGCCTCTCAGGCAGGGTATTTGGATTGTGGTATGAAATATGCCGCAAAATACTCGCTGTCTATACAGCAAGCATGGGTTTTCAGGCCACGAATGTGACCCGTCACGCAGCCTGGGGGGCGGTGCTTGTGTATTGTGGTCGGGCATTTCATTTCGCCCGGCGCAGGTGAAAAGATCCCAGGCCATGGCAAGGGAGCCTCTGGAAGCGTCAGCGAAGCCGCGCGGGCATCGTTGATCTTTTCAGCCGCTCGCAACGCCTGGCTGATGTTTTACAGGCGCGCAGCGCCTTCGCTCATCGCACGGGCATCAATGGGGAGGGAACCCATGACCACAGTCTCTACACGCTATGGCATTGCCGCCGCCGGCAACGAAGAGCCACCGCATCGCTTGGTTGGCCTTTGGCGACGGTGTGCACGGGAGAGCCCGGCACAGCGCGACTTCAGCAGCGAGGTTTACTGGCTGCAGACCCGTGAGCATTTTGTCGATATCCGCCTGCCCGCCGGCTGGCCCGAGCAGCGACAAGGGCTGGACTGTTGCGCAGGCACCCTGCGGGTGGAGGGCGACATCATCACCCGGCAGCGCTGGTGGAGCATTTCGCCCATGGCGCAGCCCGATATTGGCCGCATGAGTGGCACTGGTGATGTGCTGGAAGAACACGGCGTGCTGCGGCCCTTTCGCGAGCGCTGGGAGCGCCTGTGCGACCACCGCCTGCCTCGCTTTGCCCTGCTGCGCGCGGGCGGCGAGGGGCCGGACACCCTGCTGGTGGGCATCGGCAATTACTTCATGCTGGCCGAGCCTGATGGCGCCGCTGGGTGCCGCGTGCGCTTCGGCTTTCTGCGCAGCCAGTCGGGTCCCTGGCGGGTGTGCGCCAGTAGCGCGCCGGAGCTGACCGGGCAGCACTGGCGGGCCGGATTCCATCGGCACGAAACCCTGGGGCTGTGCGATGCCACTGGCCAGCCCTGGCAGGTGCTGGAGAGCAGCATGTCACTGGATATCCTGCTGCCGCGCTGAACCCTCGCGGGCTACACTGGGCGCCCGGCAATCATCGAAAAATATTATGTCCAGCGAACACGTGGTCCTGTTGCACGGCCTGGGCCGCAGCACCCTGTCCATGGCCCATCTGGCCGTCACCCTGCGGCGGGCGGGCTACAGGGTGCTGAACCTGGGCTACCCCTCCACCCGCCAGCCCATCGAACAGTTGTCGACGGTGGTCGGTCGCGCCCTGGCCGAGTGTCGCGCCGCAGGTGCCGGCCAGGTGCATTTCGTCACCCACTCGCTGGGTGGCATCCTGCTGCGCCACTATTTTCAGCACCACCCGGTCAGCCACCAGGGGCGGGTGGTGATGTTGGGGCCGCCCAACCAGGGCAGCGAGGTGGTGGATCGGCTGGGGCGGCATGGCTGGTTCCAGTGGTTTACCGGCCCCGCCGGCCAGCAGCTGGGTACCGGCGCCGATGGCCTGCCGGGCCAACTGGGCACCCCACCGCTGGAGATCGGTGTGATTGCCGGGAGGCGCAGCAGCGACCCGTGGTTTTCGCATTGCTTCCCGGGGGAGAACGACGGCAAGGTGTCGGTGGCGCGCGCCCGGCTGGCCGGGATGGCGGATTTTCTGGTGGTGGACGCGGGCCATACCCTGATCGCCAACGCCCCGGAGGTGCACCGGCAGGTGCTGGCATTCCTGCGCGAGGGCCGTTTTTCCCACCGATGATGCGCGCGGCGCTGTCGCTTTGGTCTCGCCCGGGGGATTCTGGGGCGGGGCCGCAACGCCCTCGCAGGCCAGCGCCTACACTTCAATAATCCACCGCCAGCGATGATGTCTATGCTGCCCGTCTATCTGTTGTTCACGTCTTCCATCTGCTGGGGGCTGAGCTGGCTACCCTTGAAGGCGCTTGGCGCGGCCGGCATCAGCGGCCTGCCGGTGAGCCTGCTGGCCTATGGTAGTGGCGCATTGCTGCTGTTGCCCTGGTTGTGTCAACAGCGCCTGCGCTGGTGGCCCTACTGGCGGCAGATGCTGGGTATCGCCCTGCTGGGTGGCTTCGCCAACCTGGCCTTTGTCACCGCCATGTCCCACGGCGAGGTGGTGCGGGTGATGGTGTTGTTCTACCTGCTGCCGGCCTGGAGCACCCTGGGCGGCCACTACCTGCTGGGGGAGCGGGCGGGTGCGCTGGGGTGGACTTGTGTGGGCTTATCCCTGGCCGGCGCCTTCCTCACCCTGGGCGGGGCCGACACCCTGCGCGGCGCGGTCAGCTGGGTCGATCTGTTGGCGCTGGGGGCCGGCCTGAGCTTCTCCGCCAACAACCTGCTGTTCCGGGCCAGCCCGCAATTGCCGCTGGCCAGTTGTGTGGGCGTCATGTTCAGCGGCTGTGCCGCCATGGCCAGCCTGGCGCTGATCGCTGGCGCGCAGGTGATGCCCAGCCTGACACCGTGGGCCTTGTTGCAGGTGGCCGCCTTTGGCATCGGCTGGTTGATGCTGGCCTCCATGCTGGGGCAGTGGAGCGTGACCCGGCTGGAGGCCAGGCGGGCGGCACTGATCATCCTCACCGAGCTGGTGACGGCGGTGGGCAGTGCGGCCTGGCTGGGCGGTGAGCGCCTGGCGCCCCAGGCGGCGCTGGGTGCAGGGTTGATCCTGCTGGCGGCAGCGCTGGAGGCGCGACGGCAGCCGGCGTTGCCTTGATAACGCTGCAGATCCGGCGGTATATGCAATAACGCGCTATCAGGATTTTTTTTGATTCCTGATTGGTGGACAAAATTTAACCATGGCGCTATCTTTACAGCATAAACATTGCACCATTGTGCCACATGGAGGTGTGGCGGTTTATAGGTAAAGCATGCGCTGTGTGTTCTGCGAGCAGGCCCTGATCGGCAGCAAACCCCATTTCGGCCAACCCATCACGGTGCCGGGGGTGGGGGTGGCTCACACCCTTTGCGCCCAGCAGGATCAGGTGCAAAAGCGCGTATTCGGGCCACTGCGCCTCAAAGACGTGCCCACCGACAATCTGCTGGAACTCAAGGAGCTGGTGCTGGCCGAGATCAACCAGCGCCAGGGCGTCGCCTGCGAGATCGAGCTGTTCTGATCCATGAGCTAAACCATCTGCACCGCTGCACAGGCCGCCGCAACATGCACTTTCTTTGAATCCTAACCGGTGAGAACAATGAGTTCTGATGTCACCCCGATCCCGCCCGAGGGCTACACCATCGTCGACCGCATGGGCGGCTTCAACGACGCCCTCTACCCCATCGCCTACAAGGCCAACGAACAGGGCAAGCTGGTGTTCGCCCTGCGCCTGGGGCCCGAGCACTGCAATCCCGCCGGTATCTGCCACGGGGCGGTGTACATGGCCTTGATGGATTTCGCCATGGCCGGCGCCATCTGCAGCCACCTGAACAGTTTCGATTTCACCCCCACGGTGAACATGAACCTGAATTACATCGCCGCCACCCGGGCCGGTGAGATTCTCTATGCCGAGGCCGAAGTGCTGCGGGTGACCAGCGCCTTCGTGTTTACCGAGGCCAAGGCTTTCACGGATACCGAGGTGAAAATCCAGGCCTCGGGCATTTTCAAGATGCCCAAGCCGCGCGCGGACTGAGGCCAACCATACCGGGGGCGTGGCAAATCGCTTATCATCGCTGCCACAAGGACGGCGGGGTTTAGCCCGCCAGGCCAGCGGCGAGTGAGGGCGAGCGATGCGCAGGGTGGTGTTCAATCAGAAAGGCGGGGTGGGCAAGTCCAGCATCACCTGCAACCTGGCGGCCATCAGCGCCAGTCGCGGTCTGCGCACGCTGGTGGTGGATCTGGACGTGCAGGGCAACGCCAGCCTCTACCTGGGGGTGGACACGCACAGCCCCGAGCAGCAGGGCGATGAGCGCACGGTGGCGCACCTACTGAAGCGCTCCGCCGGTGTCTGGTTCTCCGAGCCCGCGCCGGCGCGCAGTTTCGTGCGCGAGACCGGCTTCGACAAGCTGCACCTGCTGGCGGCCAGCCCGCTGCTGAGCAAACTGGCGGGGGATCTGGAGAGCCGCTACAAGATCTACAAGCTGCGCGAGGCGTTGAACGAGCTGGCGGACGACTACGACCGGGTGTTCATCGACACGCCACCCAATTTCAATTTTTATAGCAAAACCGCATTGATTGCCGCAGATCGCGTGTTGATTCCCTACGATTGCGACAGCTTTTCCAAGGCGGCGCTGTTTCAGCTGCTCGAAAATGCCGCCGAGCTGCGGGAGGATCACAACCCACAGCTCGCCATCGAAGGCATCGTCATCAACCAGTTCAACAGCCAGGCGCGACTGCCGCGCGACCTGATCAACGAATTGATCGACGCCAGGCTGCCGGTGTTGCAGCGCTATCTTTCATCCTCGATCAAGATGCGCGAGTCGCACCATCAGGCCAGGCCGCTGGTGCACATGGCCCCCAGCCACAAGCTGACCCAGGAGTTTGTCGCACTGTTCGACGAGATCGAGGGCCACTGAGCGCAGGTTTGCGATCTCGCCGAAGGGCGCGGCCCGCGTCGGGTTTACTGCCGGTACAGCACCACCCCGATGCCCACCAGCACCACCAGGGCCCAGCCCAGGCGATCCACATAGCGGTGCAGCGCGGCCTCCATGCGCTCGCCGCCCCAGGCCATCAGGGCCGCCACCAGGAAGAAACGCCCGCCGCGGCCGATCACCGAGGCCAGGGTGAAGGGCAGCAGGGCCATCGACAGCGCCCCGGCGGCGATAGTGAATACCTTGTAGGGGATGGGCGAAAAACCCGCCACGAACACCGCCCAGAAGCCCCACTCGTGGAACCACTGCACGGCGGTCTGATAGGCCGGCCAGTAACTGCTGGTCTGCAGCCAGGGCTCCAGCATGTCGAAGGCGAAATAGCCGATCAGATAGCCGAACAGGCCGCCCAGCACCGAGGTCAGCGTGGTCAGCAGGGCAAACCACCAGGCCCGGCGCGGGCTGGCCAGGCACATCGGGGCCAGCATCACATCCGGCGGGATGGGGAAAAACGAGGACTCCGCGAAACTCATGGCGCCCAGATACCAGGGTGCGTGGGGGTGGCGTGACCACGACAGGGTGCGCTGGTACAAGGCGGAAAAAATCTTCACGACGGACGTCCTCGCGTGGACAGAATCTTAGACGGGCTACATCATAGAGAGCGCGCCCGCCAAGTCAAACCCGCGCCCAGGGAGGAGCCATGTTCAAACTGCTGCAATCCATCTTCGGCGACGCCGAGAAGCGCGGCGGGGAGTACCCGGATCACCTGGTGCAAGCCGCCATCGAGCGGGCGGTGGATGGCACGGATCCGCGCATTCGTCTGCTGCCCGGCTACACCAAGGCGTTGCGCAAGCCCATGCTCACCGCCATCGACCATGTGGTGGCCCTGGTGGCAGCGCTGCCCGAGCCGCTGCCGGCCGGGCCGCAGCAGCTGGCCGAGCAGCCGGCCCTGGCCGCGCTGTTTTACTCCCCCGACCGGCTGCGCGACATCCTCGGCCAGAGCAATCGCCTGCTGGAGTACCTGGAAACGGGCTCCGCCCTGCGCCCCATTCACACCCTGATGTTGGCCGATTGCCACCGCAAACGCGGCTTTGGCGCAGCCATGGTGGGCGAAATGCTGGTGCAGGACGAGCCCCGCACCACCGTCACCTTCGAGAACCACCGTTTCATCGATCCCTGCGACAGCCGGGAGGAGGCGTTGCGCCACCTGCGCCGGCGCGCCTTTGACTATCTGCTGACCATCGCCCTGCGGCGGATCATCGCCCGGCGCACCCGGCGCACCGAGCTGGCCGAACAGCGGCGCCTGCTGCAGTGCAAGCTCGACATCATGCAGCGCGGTGGTAGCGGCTTCGGCGGCCAGGAACACGGGGAGGATCGCGAAAGCCTGCAGGCCCAGCTGGATGCCATCGAGCCCGAGCTGGCGGCGCTGGGCCCGGACGACGCGGTATTGAAGAGCAATCTGCGCTTGCTGGCCGATGTGCTGGCCGATGCCCGCCAGCAATTGTGGCTGGTGGATACCGAACTGCACCTGAATCACCTCAACGTGGAAGACCCGGAGGCTCCCGCCGCCCATCTGCAAGAGCTGCACGATGCGGAAGGCCGGGTGGTGACGCTGCTGCCCGTGCTGCTGGAGCCCGATCAGGTGCCGAGCCGCAAGGGTTTTCTAACGGGCCTGTGAGGTAGCGGGCTGGGTCTCCGTCGCGCCCGGCAGGTCCGCCCGCTGCAGCAGCGCCAGCACTTCGCAGTGGGCGGTGTGGGGGAACATGTCGAAGCATTGCGCGCGCTGCAGCTTATAAGCAGGCAGCTGTTGCAGGTCGCGCAGCAGGCTTTCCGGGTTGCAGCTGGAGTAGAGAATATAGGGCGGCGCGAGCCGTTCCAGGCGCTGGCACAGGGCGCTGCCGATACCACGGCGGGGCGGATTGACCAGCACCAGCTGGGGCGCCTGCTCGGCCTGTTGGGCAAACTGGCTGGCATCGCCGGCGCTGAACTGCGCATCGCTGAGGCCCATGTCCAGGCAGGACTGCCGGGCGCTGTCGATGGCGTCGGCGGCGAGCTCAATGCCGTGTAGCTGGCGCCCGCGCGCTAGGTGCAGGCCGAAGCCGCCCACACCGCAATACAGATCCCACAGGCTGTCCACCGCGAGCGGGGCCACCCATGCCTGGGCGGCGGCGTAGAGCCGGCCGGCGACTTCCGGGTGGGTCTGGAAGAAACTGCGCGGCCGCAGGTGCAGAGGCACATCATTCAGCCGTTCGGGGAGCGCGGCGTGCTCACTGAGCAGGATTTCCTGCGCGCCCTCCAGGATCGCCTTGTGCTCCGGCTGCAGGTTGACCGACACCACCTTCAGGGCGGGAAATTGCGCCATCAGCCAGGGCAGGTGTTCCCGCAGGCGCGGCAGCTGCAGCTCGCTGCGCAGCACGAAGCGCAGCATGAACTCGCCGTGGGCATAGCTGCGGCTCAGCAGCAGATACTTCAGCTCGCCCTTCTTCTTCGCCACCCGGTAGGGGCTGAGGCGGGCGCGCTTGATGAACTGCTTCAACAGTTCAAAGGCCGGCGCAAAGTCGGCCGGGTAGAGCGGGCATGCGCAGAGATCGACGCCCTCGAAGGCGGTGTCCAGGCGGCCGAGGGTGGGGTGATCGACGGTGCCGCCCACGGCCAGCTTGGCCTTGTGGCGGAAGCCGGCCTGGGCACCGCTGACCGGCGGCAGCCACTCGACCGGCCCGCCGGGTGCCAGCAGGGCGCGGGTGGCGGCGTCCCGGCGGCGCAGTTGCTCGTCGGCCGGCAGCTGCAGCCACTCGCAGGAGCGGCAGCGGGCATCGTCGTAATAGGGGCAGGGCAGGGCCAGGGGCATGGCGGGCTCGGACATTGGCGTGGCGTCGGTTAGTCAGACAATCCTTTGAATTCCCGCCGGTAGAATAGCAGTGGCGGCAGGTTTTCCACCTGCATGATCATGTGCGGGCCGTCCCAGGTTAGCTGCGGGGCGCGGCCCAGGGCCTGCTGCAGGGCGGCTTCCAGTCTTGCCCGGCGCGGCCCCGGGCAGGCGTCGTCGTCGCTGCGCCAGCGGCTGACCAGCAGTTGCCGCCCATGTTGCTCATATTTGGCGTGGAAGGCGTTGCAGCCCGAGAAGCCAAGCAGGCGATCCTTGCCAAAGTGCAGCCGCACCGGTTCGCCGTTATCGCCGTGGGGGATGTCGTGCCCTTCCCAGCGCACCAGTTCCCAGTCACTACCGGCTAACTCCACCGGAAATAGGCTGCAGCCGTTCAGCAACCCAACACTGAGCAAGCTGGCGAGTAGTGGCCTGATCATGCAGGGTGCTCCGCCAGCGCATATGCCGCCGCCAGTGCGGCGGGCAGCCGTGCGAAGGCCTCGCGGTGGGCATGGTGACCCTTGCGCGCCACCAGCGGCAGGGTGAAAAAGGGGGCGCGGATCTCGGTGTGCTCCAGGATGCGCGTGCCGGCGCCCTCGGCGATGCATTGATAGCGGATGTTCAGCTGCGTAGCCAGGGATGCCCTCACATCCATTTCCGCCACAAAATCAGGAAGCCGCCGCAGTTTGACGTCTATCAGCAGGCGCGGCCGAAAGGGCCCGAAGGGCGGTCGCTCAATGACCTGATGATGTTCTATCGGCTGGCCGTCGGGGCCTGGCTGGCTGGAGATCAGGCGTGATTGTTCAAAATAAGGGTGTAATGCGCGCTGGTTGCTTAAGTCACACAGGAAATCTTGGGCGAAACCTGGGGGTACAGGCGCGAAGGCTTCCAATTGGAACGCGTAGGGTACAGCCACTGGCGGAGACCAAAATTGACGCTATGGCTGCCAGTGTAACGTCATTTGGCCGGCAGGTGGGGCTTCCTTGCCCCGCTTGCGGTCAGTGGGCGGTGATGCGCACCTGCTGGCTATGGCGCTCAAACTCCTCGGTCAGGTGGGCCAGGGCGTGGGCCGTCTGTACGGTTTGGTCCGCGCGCTGGCTGCTGGCATCCGCCGCCTGCTTGATGTTGGCGATATTGTTGCGGATCTCTTCGGTCACCATGGCCTGTTGGTGGGCGGCGGTGGCCACCAGGTGGTTCATCTGGCTGATGGCGTTGACCGCCTGGGTGACGTTTTCCAACATGGATACAGCCTGTTCCGTCAGGCTGACACAGCGCCCCGCGCCCTGCTGGCTGCCTTGAATGGCGCGCACGGCGGCGCCGCTGCCCTGTTGCAGTTTGGCGATCATCTGCCGGATTTCCTCGGTGGACTGCTGGGTGCGCGAGGCCAGTGAGCGCACCTCGTCAGCCACCACGGCGAAGCCGCGGCCCTGCTCCCCGGCCCGGGCGGCCTCGATGGCGGCATTGAGTGCCAGCAGGTTGGTCTGCTCGGCGATGCCGCGAATTACGTCCAGCACCGAACCGATGTTGTCGGACTCATCGGCCAGGGTCTGCACAGCGGTGCCGGCGCCATTGATGGTGTCGGCCAGTTGCTGGATTTCCTGCTGGGTCTGGTACAGGGCGTTGATGCCCTTGCCCGCGTTGTCTTCGGCATCCTTGGCGGCGGTGGCGGCGGTTTCGGCGTGGTTGGAGACCTCGTGAATGGCCCCGGACATCTCCTGGATGGCATGGCTCATGTGCTCGGCTTCGCCTTGCTGCTGGCGCGCGACGCGGTGCATCTCGGCCGTGCTGTTCTGCAATGTCGAGCTATCGTTGCGCAGCGTGTGTGCTCCGCGCACCATGGCGCCAATCGTGTGATCCAGCGTGTCGAGCACGCGGTTAAATTGCTTCAATACAGGTGTATCGAGGCTATTGCGGTAGCTGAGATCTACTTGTTTGCCGTCGCTCAGATGGCGGGCGGCGTGTTCCAAGGCTTCCGCCTGGGAGGCATCGCGAGCGATGTCGAGCGCCATGGCCCCCAGCACCAGGGTTTCCACCACCACATAACCGGCGTGAACAAACACCATGGCCCAGCCGTGGTCGACGTGGTTGAACACCCAGACGTTGGCGCCGGAGGTCTGCAGCATGAAGAAACTGACGTGGTGCACCGCGATCACGGCCGCGGCGGTGACTACGGGTGCCCAATCGCGATAGTAGAGCAGCACCGCCAGCAACACGAACACGCCGAAGTGCATTTCGATCATGCCGTGGGCCTGGTTGATGTGCAGGCCGGTCATGACCATGAAGGCTGCGCCCATCAGGCAGCGAAACAGCCGGCTGCCGCCGGCCAGGGCGCGCAGGCCGGTGATGCCAAGGGCCGTGCCGCCGCCCACCAGCAGCGCCTGTAGCCAGGTGTCGTGCAGGGTGGCCAACAACAGGCCATAGACGAACAAACCCCAAACAATGCCAATCATGACACCGTCGGCTTTCACCGCGTGGGGCGTGCTGGTGTTGGCCTGGAGCAGAGTATTTCCAACCATCGTCGCAACTCCTTTTGGGCGGCAAGCTACCCTTTGAGCATGTATCGACTGAGTATAGTCGCGCTGGCTCTGCTTGCTGGCCTGATTGGTGCCTCAGCCCTCAGGGGCTGAGGCATCCTTTGGTGCTGATCCTCAGCTGGCGCCGTTCACATCCAGGATCTTGCCCGGGTTGATCACGTTGTTGGGGTCGAAGATCTGCTTCAGCTGGCGGAACAACAGCAGCTCGGCGGGGGAGCGGCTGTAGTGCAGGTAGTCCTTCTTCAACAGGCCCACGCCGTGCTCGGCGGAGACCGAGCCCTTGTACTTCTGCACGATCTCGAACACCCACTGGCTGACGTGGTGGCACTTGCCGAAGAACTCCTCCTTGGACAAGTCCTCCGGCTTGAGGATGTTCAGGTGCACGTTGCCGTCGCCGATGTGGCCGAACCAGATGATCTCGAAGTCCGGGTAGCTGCGGTTCACCACCTCATCCACCTCGGCCAGGAAGGCCGGCACCTTGGAGACGCGCACCGAGATGTCGTTCTTGTAGGGGGTCCAGCGGGAGATGGTCTCGGAGATGTCCTCCCGCAGGCGCCACAGGTTCTTCAGCTGCTCCAGCGACTGGCTCATCACGCCATCCAGCGCCCAGCCCTGTTCGACGCAGGTCTCGAACAGGCGCATGGCGGTGGCCTCCACCTGCTCGTTGAGGTTCTCGAATTCCAGCAGGGCGTAGAACGGCGTCTCGCCCTCGAAGGGGCGCGGCAGGCCGGTGTGGGCCACCACCTTGCGCAGCGCCTTCTCGGAGAAGAATTCGAAGGCGGTCAGGTCCATCTCGCTCTGGAAGGTGTGCAGCACGTCCATCACCGCGCCCATGTCGGGCACTCCCAGCACCAGGGCGGTGAGGTTCTTCGGCGGGCGGGTGAGGCGGATGGTGGCTTCCACCACGAAGCCCAGGGTGCCCTCGGCGCCGATGAACAGCTGGCGGATGTCGTAGCCGGCGTTGTTTTTCAGCAGGCCGTTGTTCAGCTCGATGATCTCGCCGCTGCCGGTGACCACTTTCAGGCCCAGCACCCAGTCGCGGGTCATGCCGTAGCGGATCACCTTGATGCCGCCGGCGTTGGTGGAGATATTACCGCCGATCTGGGAGGAGCCGGCGGAGGCGAAGTCCACCGGGTAGAACAGGCCGTTATCCTCGGCAAAGTCCTGCAGCTGCTCGGTGATCACGCCGGCCTCCACCACCAGGGTGCGGTCGATGGGGTCGAAGTCGCTGATCTTGTTCATGTAATCGAAGGCCACCACCACCTCGCCGGCGGTGGCGCAGGCACCACCGGAGAGGCCGGTGCGGCCGCCGGAGGGCACCAGGCCGAACTGCTCGCCGTTGGCCAGCCGCACCAGCGACTGCACCTGCTCGATGCTGCGCGGGAATACGATGGCGGAGGGCTTGGGCTCCCAGGCGCGGGTCCAGTCGCGGCCGAAGGTGGCCAGGGCGTCGGCGTCAGTGCGCACGTTTTGTTCGCCAACAATGCTCTTGATCGCGTCCAGCACGCGGGGCTGCAGCAGCTGCTCGGTCATCAGTTTCTCGGCCAGTCGTTTGTTGGGGGTGCGAGGGTGGGCGTCAGAGCCGGTTCAGCATCTCGCTGAAGGGCGCACCGCTGCGTTGAAATTGAGCCAAAATGCTCACATACACCGTGTATGCACCGCTTTTCGCTCAATTTCGCCTTGCGCTGCATCCCTTGATCGAGATGCTGAACAGGCTCTCAGAGGCTCCGAAAACCCTTCACATGCTGTGTAAATTCCGCAATCCGGGCCAATTTGGCCCCGGTGTGGGTGACACCATCGGGATTTTAGCGCGTTGCGTGATATTATACGCGACCCGCGCCTGTGAGGCGGTGCATCTTGTTGGTGAGTGAGCCCATGACCACGACTTCTCTGGAAAAGAGCAAAATCAAGTTCCTGCTGCTGGAAGGTGTGCACCCCTCCGCCGTGGAGGCGCTGCATGCCGCCGGCTACACCAATGTGGAGAGCCTGCCCGGCGCCCTGGCCGGCGACGAGCTGAAGGAAAAGATCGCCGATGCGCACTTTGTCGGCATCCGCTCCCGCACCCAGCTCACCCGCGAGGTGTTCGACCACGCCAAGAAGCTGATCTCGGTCGGCTGCTTCTGCATCGGCACCAACCAGGTGGACCTCAAGGCCGCCACCGAGAAGGGCATCGCGGTCTTCAACGCGCCCTATTCCAATACCCGCTCGGTGGCCGAGCTGGCCATTGCCGAGGCGATCCTGCTGCTGCGCGGCGTGGCCGAGAAGAACGCCCTGGCCCACCGCGGTGTGTGGCTGAAGTCCGCCAGCAACTCCTATGAAGCGCGCGGCAAGACCCTCGGTATCATCGGCTACGGCAGCATCGGCACCCAGCTGTCGGTGATCGCCGAAGGCCTGGGCATGAACGTGATCTTCCACGACGTGGTCTCCAAGCTGCCGCTGGGCAACGCCCGCCAGGTGGGCTCCCTGAATGAGCTGCTGAACCAGTCCGACGTGGTCAGCCTGCACGTGCCCGAAAACGCCTCCACCAAGTGGATGATCGGCGCCGAGCAGTTCGCCCAGATGAAGAAAGGCGCCATCTTCCTCAACGCCGCCCGTGGCACCGTGGTGGTGATCGAGGCGCTGGTCGAGGCGCTGCGCTCCAAGCACCTGGGGGGCGCGGCCATCGACGTGTTCCCGGTGGAGCCGAAGACCAACGACGAAGAGTTCGTCTCCCCGCTGCGCGAGTTCGACAACTGCATCCTCACCCCGCACGTGGGCGGTTCCACCATCGAGGCCCAGGCCAACATCGGTGGCGAAGTGGCCGACAAGCTGATCCGCTACTCCGACACCGGCACCACCACCTCTTCGGTGAACTTCCCCGAGGTAGCGCTGCCCTCCCACCCGGAGAAGCACCGCCTGCTGCACGTGCACAAGAACCAGCCGGGTGTGATGAGCGCCATCAACAAGGTGTTCTCCGAGAACAACATCAACATTTCCGCCCAGTTCCTGCAGACCAACGACACCATCGGCTACGTGGTGATCGACGTCGACGCCGAATACAGCGACCTGGCCCAGCAGAAGCTGAACGAGGTGCCCGGCACCCTGCGCACCCGCCGCCTGTTCTAAGCGGCTCAGGCATGACCAAAGCCCCGGCAGCCCCGAGGCTTTTTTGTGGGCGCATTGGCTTGCTTCGGCAGTGCCAGGAGATGGGGGATGCGCTACGCTTATCCCCCCTACGGATCGCCGCTGGCGATCATCGCAGAACCCACCGGCAGGGAGGGCCCGCATGGCTCCGATGCACACCCGATTGTTAGTACTGGCCCTGGGCGGCCTGGCGCTGATGGCCGCGCTGCTGAGCCAGGCCAATGCCGGCGACAAGGCGGTGGACCCGGTGGCCAAGGAGGTCACCCTGGCACTTTCCACCGAGCCACCCAGCCTCAACACGGTGCGGGCCACCGATTCCATCAGCTTCATGGTGCTGGACCACATCATCGAAGGCCTGATGCGCTACGACGGCCAGGGCAAGCTGGTGGGCGGCGTGGCCGAGCGCTGGCAGCTCAATGCCAACAGCGCCACCTTCTGGCTGCGGCCCGACGCCAAGTGGTCTGACGGCAAACCGGTCACCGCCCACGACTTCGCATTTGCCTGGCGCCAGCTGGTGAACCCCAAGAGCGGCGCCGAATACGCTTACATCATGTACCCGGTGAAAAACGCCGAGAAGGTCAACAAGGGCGAGCTGCCGCTGGAGGCGCTGGGCGTCAAGGCGCTGGATGACCACACCCTGCAGGTGGAGCTGGAGCAGCCCTGCCCCTATTTTCTGGATCTGACCGCCTTCATCAGCTATCGCCCGATCCGCCAGGATTTCTACCAGGCCAAGGGCGAGCGCTACGCGGCGGATGCCGGCGACCTGCTGTTCAACGGCCCCTTCAAACTGGCCAGTTGGGTGCACGGTGCCAGCCTGCGGCTGGAGAAGAATCCGGATTACTGGCGCGCCGCTGAGGTGCAGCTCAACGCGCTGGATCTGCGCTACATCACCAGCGACCCCAACGCGGTGATCAACCTGTTCTACGACGGCCGCATCGCCCTGGCCGGGTTGGACACCAACACCATCCCCGAGGCCCTCAAGCGCCGCCTGTCGATCCGCCAGTTCCAGGACGGCGGCATCATCTATCTGGAATTCAACCACCGCCCCGGCCGGCCCACCGCCAACCGCGCCCTGCGCAAGGCGATCCAGGAGGTGTACAACGCCAACGAGCTGGTCAACAAGGTGGTGGCGGTGCCCGGCACCCTGCCCACCTATACCTTGTTCCCCAAGTGGACGCCCGGTGAGCAGGCGCCATTTCGCGAGGAGCACCCGCCTCAGCAACCCGGCCTGGATTTGGCGCGTGCCCGGGCCTATGTGGAGCAGGCCAAGCGCGAGCTGGGGGTGGATGAGATCCCGCCGCTGTCCTTGCTGATCAGCGAGGGGCCCCAGGCGGTGAAGCAGGCGGAGTATCTGCAATCCACCCTGTCGCGGCAGCTGGGCCTGACCCTCAAGATCGACACCCAGACCTTCAAGCAGCGCCTGGCCAAGATGGGCAGCGGCGATTTCGATCTGGTGGGCGCCGGCTGGTCGCCGGACTACAGCGACGCCATGACCTTTGCCGACCTGTTTGCCTCCTGGAGCGAGAACAACCGCGGTCGCTACAAGAGTGAGGCCTACGACCGCCAGGTGCGCATCGCCCAGGCCAGCACCGACCCGGCGGTGCGGGTGGCCGCCTTCGCCGAGCTGCAACGGCTGATCTTTGAAGACGCCGTGATCCTGCCCCAGTACGAGCGCGGCGGTGTCTATGTGCAGTCGCCACAGCTGGAGGGGGTTTCCCGCCGCATCTTCGGTGGCGACCCCAACTTCAGCTATGCGCGCATTGTGCCTTGAGCTGTTTGTTTAGCAGAACAAGGGGTGGCAGAGGTCTGAGTCAGAGCAATAGCGGCGTATTGCGGGGCGCTCAAGACCGCTGCGGGCCCGTGACCAAGCCTGCGTTCAGGTCCAAAGCCGTGCTAGTCCAATGGGCAACTGCCACCCGGGCTGTTTTCAGCGTCATGTTCACGCCGGTGTCCACAGTTGGTTGTGCTCGGCCTGCAGCGCGCGCAGCGGCAGGCCGTAGCAGTCGCTCAGGCGAGGGGCGAGCATCACCTGCTGGCGCGGGCCAGCGCCCACCAACCGGCCTTGCTTGAGCATCCAGATATCGTCGGCGTAGCGCTCGGCGAGGTTGATGTCGTGCAGGATGGCCAGCACGCTGCATCCCTCGCCAGACCACTGCCGCAGCAGCTGCAACAGCTGGTGTTGGTGGAACAGGTCCAGGGCGCTGGAGGGTTCGTCCAGCAGCAGATAGCGCGGCTGTGCCCGGCCGGGCTCCGGCCAAAGTTGGGCCAGGGCGCGCGCGATGTGGGTGCGCTGCTTTTCGCCGCCGGAGAGGCTCAGGTAGCTGCGGTGGCGCAGCGGGCTGAGGCCCACGGCGGCCATCGCCTGCTCGACGATGCTGTGGTTTTCCCGGGCGCTGGCGTGGCGCCAGGGCAGCCGTCCCAGGGCGACGATCTGCTCCACCGGGTAGGCAAAGGCCAGGTCGCTGTGCTGGGAGACCACCGCGCGGTGGCGCGCCAGCGCGTCGGGGCTGAAGTCTGCCAGCGGTCGTCCATCAAGAAACACCCGCCCGCTGTCGGGGGCGATCTCGCCGGACAGCAGGCGCAGCAGGGTGGACTTGCCGGCGCCGTTGGGGCCCAACAGCACCGTGAGGCGATTGGGCTGTAGCTGTGCCGACAGGTTTTGCAGCAGGTGCCGGCCGCGCTTGTGCACGCCGGCGTTGACCAGGGTCAGGCTCATGGGGCGATATCCTTCTTGCGGTGCAGGAGCAGGAACAGAAAACACGGGGCGCCCAGGGCGGTGGTGATCAGCCCCACCGGCAGCTCCGCCGGCAGCAGCAAGGTACGGGCGGCGGTGTCGGCGGCCAACAGCAGGGCGGCGCCGCTGAGGGCGGCGGCGGGCAACAGCATGCGCTGATCGGGGCCGCACAGCAGGCGCAGCAGGTGGGGGATCACCAGCCCGACGAAGCCGATGATGCCGGCGAAGGCGACGGCGGCGCCCACCGCCACCGCCGACCAGCCCACCAACGCGCGTTTGAGCGCTTCCACTGGCACGCCCAGGTGCGCGGCGTCGGTTTCGCCCAGGGCGAGGGCGTTGAGCTGGGCACCGCAGTGGCTGAGCCGCCAGCAGGCCAGCAGCGCCAGCAGTGCCACCAGTGGGGTGTTGGCCCAGTTGGCCCCGGCCAGGCTGCCCAGATTCCAGAAGCTCAGTTCGCGCAGGGCGCGGTCGTCGGCCAGATAAGTGAGAAAGCCGATGCCGGTGCCGGCGATGGCGTTGACCGCCACCCCCATCAGCAGCAGGGTGGCCACCGCCGTGCGGCCGCCGTGGCTGGCGAGCCGCAGCACCGCCGCCAGCGCCAGGGCGCCACCGCTGGCGGCGGCCAGCGGCAGCAGCCAGGGCTGCCAGGCGGCGGGCAGTGCCCATGCGCCGCCGGCGACGATGGCCAGTGCCGCCGCCAGTGCCGCGCCGGCGGAGACGCCGATCAGCCCGGGGTCGGCCAGCGGGTTGCGAAACAGTCCCTGCATGGCGGCGCCGGAACAGGCCAGGGCGGCCCCCACCGCACAGGCCAGCAGGGCGCGCGGCAGGCGCAATTCCAGCAGCACCTGCCACCACAGGGCCAGTTCCGGTTGCGCCGGGCCGCCGGCCAGGCCCGCCGCCAGCAGCTCGGGCAGGCGTCCCGGCGGGATGGCAATGGCGCCCGCCAGCGCGGCGTGCAGCAGCAGGCCGAGCAGCAAGGCCGACAGCGACAACCACAGAACGCCAGCGCGGTGCCAGCGGGCAGGCCTAGGGGATGAGCGCCTCATTCACGCCCCGCCGATCTCGCCTGGGTGGCGCTGCGCAGTTGCTCCACCGCCTCTGGCAGGCGTGGGCCGAAGCCCAGCAACAGCATGGTGTCGACCGTGATCACCCGCTCGGGCGGGAAGTGGGGCAGCCCGGCCCGGGCCAGCAGCCCGCGCACCCCGCCCAGCTGGCGCACGCTGAGATCGGTGGTCACCAGCCAGTCCGGTTGCCACAAGGCCAGGCTCTCACTGCTCACTGGTCGGTAGCCCTGCAGTGCGGTGGCATTGTTGCGCAGGCCCGCCAGGGTCAGGATGGCGTCGCCGGCGGTGCCGCTGCCTGCCACCTGCAGGCCCTTGCCGCCCAGATCCATCAACAGCACGGCGTTGCCGTGGGGCGTCGGGGGTGCGCCCAGGCGCTGTTGCAGGGCGCTGGCCAACTGCTCGCCGCGCTCGACCTCGCCGATGGCGGCGGCCACGGCGCGCACTTTGTCCACCAGACCCTGGGGCGATTTTTCGGCGGGAATGGTGCGCACGTCGATCCCCAGTCGGCGCAGCTGCGCCACGCTGGCGGGTGGGCCGGCCTCTGCGCTGAGCAGCAGTCGGTCGGGGGCCAGGGCGGCGATGCCCTCGGCGGAGAGCTGGCGCAGGTAGCCCACCTGCGGCAGGCGGGTGGCCTCGGCCGGGTATTGGCTGGTGCTGTCCACCGCCACCAGCTCGGCGCCATGGCCGAGCTGGTAAACGATCTCGGTGACGTCGCCGCCCACCGCCACCAGGCGGGCGGCGTGGGCCTGGGTGCCGACTATGATAAGCGCCAGGGCGGCGCTCAAGCGGCGCTTCATGCCAGGCGCTCCACCAGCGCGGTCCAGTGCGGATCTTCCGGAATGCCGGGCTTGCGTTTGCCGAAGAACTGCACGATCAGCTCGCCTTGCGCATCCAGCACTTCCAGCGCGGTGACGATGCCGTCGTCGCTGGGCTTGCGCACCACCCAACTGCTGGCGATGCCGGTTTCGCGCAGATGCAGATTGAAATCGGCGTCCAGCACGTTGAACCAGGGGCCGGTGGCTTTGAGGTTTTGCACCGGGCCGGTGTGGATCTGCACCACCCCGGCGCTGCCCACAAACACCATGATCGGCAGCACCTGCTCCGCGGCCAGCGCCAGCAGCTGGCGGGCGCTGTCGTTGCTCACTTGGCGGGTCCAGGGCTCACCGGCGTGGGCCACGGCCTGTTGGCGGCTGATGCCATAGCGCTTCAGCATCGGGAAGAAGTCGTGGGTGTCGCGCAGTGCCGCCCAGTCCTGCCGGAAGGCCGCCCAATCCACGCTGTCGCTGTCGGGGTGCTGGGCCGCGGGCAGCGCTTCCACGCGCTGTGAGTGGGATTGATCGTCATTGCTGAAGCGCGCTACCAGGGTGTGGAACTGGGCTTCATGGTCGTCGCCTTGCAGATAGACCTTGTGCACGGCAGTGCCGTCTTTGTCGAAAAACTGCAGCGAGCGGCGCAGCCCGGCTGGGCTCTGCTCCTCCACGGCGAAGCCATAGGCCCAGTGGCTGAAGAACACGCGCAGGTCGATGTCCTCGCCCACCACCAGGCCCATCGGGCCCTGCACGCTCAGGTTGTGGTAGAGGCCCTTGCGCTCGTGTACGCAGTGCTCGTTGCGGGTCAGCACCATCACCCGGCCCAGGGTGGGCAGGGCCTGGAACACTTCGCTCCAGGGGCCGGCCAGGCGGATCACGCCCTGGCCACCGCAGCGGGTGGCCAGCAGCTCGGCTTCGGAGACGGCCAGTTGCTGGGCGGCCTCGCGGATGCGCAGCGCCGGCGCTTGCTGTTGCAGCGCGTGCCAGCGTTGTTGCAGGTTGTGGTGGATGGCGATGTCGTTCATGGGGGATGTCCTTGTAAAGTGTTAAAAAGGCCGCCGGCCACGCCGGCGGCGGGTGCTCAGGCCTGGCGCCGGCGCAGGCTGGCGGTGGCCAACAGGGCGCTGCCAAACAGCCAGGCGGCGGCGGGCACTGGCACTTCGCTCGGCGGGGTGACCAGCGGGCGCTTGCCGATGTCGATGGCCAGCTGCTGCAGGCTGGTGTGCATGGCGGCGCTGAAGCCGAAGGCGAAACTGCTGACCGGGGCATCCAGCTCCCACAGCGCCAGCCAATGCACCAGGCTGGTGTCACCCACCGGGCTGGGGAAGGCATGGTTGACGTAGGTCTGGGTCAGGCTGCCCGGTGCCAGGCCGTTGAGCTTGACGCTGTTGCTGGCCAGGCCACCGCCCGACACCTCCAGCTGCAGCGCGATCACGGTTTTGCCGCTGCTAGTCAGCGTTGGCGCGGGGCTGAGTTGCACCGCGAAAGTCTCCGGCAGCGAGAAGCTGTAGAGGTTGCCGGCGCCGGTGGCGAAGGTGCCGGCGCTCCAGCCGGCGTAGGCGCTGCTGAGGCCGGACTGCCCCACATCGGCGGCCGCCGTGCGGTCTTTGGCGCTGCCATGGCTGGCGTCGTTGAACGCATCCCACTCGGCCCAGGCGCTGCCGGTGCTGCCGCGGATCCAGCCGCCCCATTGGGCCTCCTGCGGCTTGTCGAAGCCGAATCCGCTGGCGTAGGGGTCGGGGCCGGCGCTGATGTCGGCGTGAGTGGTGCCCGCAGCCAGCAGCAGGGCGGTGGCCAGGTATTTGGTTGTTGAGACTGTCATGGTCGTGCATCCTGGGGTGGACGGCCTTTCCCCCTCGGGAACAGGTGGCGTCTTCTACTAGCGTTGTGCTGTGCGGTCCCTCACCGCCACAGGTGTCGATCAGCTCAGAAGTGCAGGCGCAGCCCCATGGCCACGTTGCGGCCGGGGCGGGTGTAGCGATCTTCGATGTCGCCGTCCATCAGCCCGGCGTGGGGATCGCTGCCGCGCCCGCGGGCGTCCTCCCACTCGATGTAGCGGCGATCCAGCAGGTTGTATACGCCGGCGGTCAGCTCGCCGTGCTTGCCCAGCTGGTAAAAGACGGTGAGGTCCACCACGCCGTAGCCCTGGGTGGCGAACACATCGCCGGCGCGTTCAAAGTCGATGTCATCTTCATCCTTTTCATCCACGGCGGTCAGGCTCAGCTCGGCGCCGTAGCGCTGCGCATCCCACAGCAGGCCCAGCACCGCCTTGGGCGGGTTGACCGAATTGATCGGCCGCTTGCCCTGATCCGTTTCGTGGCGACCCCGGGCGTAGGCGGCGCTGGCCTGCAGGCTGAAGTTTTCCAGCGCCGGGTGCAGCAGCGCCAGGGAGAGGCCGGCGCGGGCTTCCGCACCCTGGATGTAGCTGTCGTCCTGGTTGCGTTGCTGGTAGGTGAGCAGGTCTTCCGTCAGCGGCGGCGGGCACTCGGGCTCGGCCAGGGTGGGCTGGCAGATCACCTCGGTTTCGATGAAATCGCGGTAGTCGTTGCGGAACGCGGTCAGCTCCAGCTGGGCGTGCTCGCCCTGGGCGCGCAAGCCGATGTCCTTGGCGCGGCTGGTCTCCGGGCGGAGGCCTGGGTTGGGCAGGGTCATATAGCCCTGCACCAGGTTCATGAAGCCGGTGTTGGCATCGCTGAAGCTGGGGGCGCGAAAGCCGCCGCCATACTGCAGGTAGGCGGACCAGCTCGGGCTGAAGTGCCAGACCAGCCCCAGCTTGGGCGACCAGGCGTGCTCGCTGAGCTCATCGGCGCCCTCGATGGCGTAGAGCGGGTCGGGCAGGTCGGGGTCCAGGGTGTAGCCGTCGTAGCGCACGCCAGCCACCAGTTCCAGCCGCTCCTCCAGCAACCAGATCTCGTCTTGCAGGGTGGCGGCGTATTCATTCACCCGGCTGTCGGGAAAGTCCTTGATCGGGTAGCTTTCCAGCCCGCTGCTGTGGCTGGCGCTGCCGCTGACCAGATTGACGAACAGCGCATCGCGCTGCTCGTTGATGTCGCGTTGGTCGCGATTGATGTGCAGGCTCAGCAGCTGCTCGATGCCGGCAGGGGCGATGGACTTCTCCACGCGCATGCTCTGGCTGCTCAGCTCGCTTTCGTATTCAAACCCCCGCAAGGCCATCAAGCGCGGGTTGAAGAGTTCGCGCCGGTACTCATCGGTATCCTGCGTGGTGCGCGAGGGTTGCCGGTGCAGCGCCCACTGTAGCAGATCGATGAGGCCGTCCTCAAAGCGCAGGGTTTGATCCAGGCTGTAGCGCTGGCGCTGCTGCCGGTCGTCCGCCGTCTGGGCGAAAATCCAGCGCCCCGGTGCATAGCTGGCGCCGCGCGCGTGCAGCATGTCGGTGTCGGCCTGGTAGTCGTAATCCTCCAGGGTGAGGCGCAGCTGCTGCTGTGGCGAGGGGGCGTAGACCAGCTTGGCAAGTGCGTTGCTGCCGCGGTAATCCACCGGGTTGGGGGCGGTCCGGCGGGCGTTTTCGCTGTGGTTGTCGGCCTGGTTCTGCGTCTCATGGCCCTGTTGGCGCGTGCCGAGTGCCAGCCATTGCCAGTCGCCGTGTGCGCCGGCGGCGGTGAGGGTGCCCAGGCCGCTGTCGTCCACCGAGGCGCGCGCCAGCTTGCCGCCCAGATACCAGGGCTGGTCGGTCTCGGCCAGGTAGTCGGCCGGGTCCTTGGTGACGAAGCGCACCAGGCCGCCCAGCGGGCTCTGCTGGTGCTGGGAGGAGGCCGGCCCGCGGAAGATTTCCACTGTCTTGACCGCGTCCAGATCCACCATGTCGCGGCGTGCGCTGGCGAAGGAGCCAAAGGAGAAGGCCTCTGGCAGGCGGGCGCCGTCCACCTGCATCTCGACCCGATTGCCCGCGATGCCGCGAATGTTGAAGCCGAAGCGGCCAAAACGCTGGGGGTCGCTGCTCACGTTCACGCCGGGCTCGAACTTCACAAGTTCCTTGATATTGCGCGCCTGGCGGCGCTCGATGTGAGTGCTCTCCAGCCGCGACTGGCTGCCGGCCGGCTGGGGGAGCGCCTGCTCTTCCACCTGGATGGCCTGCAGCTCCACCAGAGTCTCGGCATGTGCGCGACCACAGGCGAGGGCGATGGCGATGGCCAGCAGGGTGGGGGCGAAACGGAATGTCATGCCTGGTCTCCCGCCTGCGCCGCCACACCCACCACATACCGGTACTGTTTGCCGCAGTGCAGGATCACCTCTTTCTGATCCCGCTTCAGGATGCGCACCTCCACCCGCAAGTCGCCATAGCCATCATGGGACAACAGCTCGTCCAGCAGTGCGGCGACATGCTGTTTGATTTTTGTGGCGGGGGTCGACCGGGGGGTCATGGCTGGCGCCCTATTCAAGAATGGTTCTCAAATAAGACTATCCGTATTGAGAATGGTTATCAATATCTTTTTGCGACGGGATAATTCCCGAGCGCAACAGTCGGAATCCCGAATGGGTTAAACTGTAAGCATTCCCCCAGCCCGCACCCAGGCATTTCCCATGCAGGCCGCACGCCCCCTGTTCGACTACCCCAAGTACTGGGCCGAGTGTTTCGGCCCGGCGCCCTTCCTGCCCATGAGCCGGGCGGAGATGGATCTGCTCGGCTGGGACAGCTGTGACGTCATCATCGTCACCGGCGACGCCTATGTGGACCACCCCAGCTTCGGCATGGCGGTGATCGGCCGCATGCTGGAGGCGCAGGGCTTCCGCGTCGGCATCATTGCCCAGCCGGACTGGCGCAACAAAGACGCCTTCATGGCGCTCGGCAAGCCGAACCTGTTCTTCGGCGTCACCGCCGGCAACATGGATTCGATGATCAACCGCTACACCGCCGACC